>CAZMGP010000082.1:0-16697 GCA_964565875.1 uncultured Enterobacteriaceae bacterium | reverse complement strand
GTGTCGCACAGCACCGACATGCGCTTGCGGTCGGTGTCGAAGGAGAGTTCGTCTATGCGCGTGTAGCCCGCGAACGGCCCGGCGCAGTTCTCGCCCAGCGCCGCCAGCGCGAGTTCCATCGGATCGCCGAGCAGTTCGCGGCACGCGCCCGCCTCCACTTGTTTCAGGTTGTGGCACAGCGCCGCGTTCACGAACAGCGCGCGGTGCTCGACCACGGCATGCGGGCGGCTCGCCAGATCCTCCGGAGCGTAGACGCCGCCGCCGAGCCAGAGCCTGCGCACCGACATGCGGTTCTGCGTCAGCGTCCCCGTCTTGTCGCAGCAGATCACCGTCGTCGAGCCCAGCGCCTCGACCGCCGGCAGGTGCCGCACCAGCGCATTGCGTTTCGCCATGCGCTGCGTCGCCATGGCAAGCGACAGCGTCACGGTGGGCAGCAGGCCTTCGGGAACATTGGCGACGATAATGCCGATCGCGAACAGGAAGTTCTCCCAGAAGGGCAGCCCCAGCGCCTGGCCGATGAAGAAGAAGGCAGCGCCGATGGCGGTCGCGAGCAGGGCGACGATGCGCGACAGCCGCGCGATCTCGCGCTGCAGCGGCGACATCGCCTCGCCCGCCGTCTGGGTGAGATGCGCGATCTTGCCGAATTCGGTGTGCATGCCGGTAGCGTAGACCAGCGCGCGACCCTCACCCGAGACGACGCTGGTGCCGGCGAGCAGCAGGTTCTTCGCGGCGAGAGGCGACTCCTCGCCGCTCGCCTCGGCGTTGCGCGCGCGCGGCAGCGATTCGCCGGTGACGGTGGCGATGTTCACGCGCAGGCCGAAGGCTTCGATCACGCGGCAGTCGGCGGGAATCAGCTCGCCCTCTTCGATCAGCACCACGTCGCCGGGAACCAGATCGCGGGCGAGGATCTGCGCCACCTCTCCGCCGCGCAGCGCCTTCACCCGCTGCGGCAGGAGCTGGCGCAGCGCTGCGACCGCGCGCTCGGCCTTGTACTCCTGCCAGAAGGAAAAGATGCCGTTGATGAGAATGACGCCGACGACGGCGATCCCGAGCCGCGCCATGCCCTGGCCGGGATCGTAGCCCTCGGCGACGAACGCGAGCGCGGCGGCGAGCCACAGGATGAGGGCGAAGAAATGGGTGAACTCGCGCGCAAAGCTCAGAGCGAGATTCTCGCGTCCGACTTCCTCGACGTGGTTCGGCCCGAATTCCGCCAGGCGCCGCGCCGCCTCGACCGGCGCTAGCCCTGCGGGTGAGCTCTTCAGGCTCGCCAGCGCCTGCGCGCAGCTGAGGCTATGGATGCGCATGGCCGCGGCGGACGGTGCCAGGCTTCGCCTTCGCTGCGCTCTTGCGTTGCCAGATCAGCTCGCCGTCCCGCCACAGCTCGCGCACGCGATGCAAGGGCACTTCGTGCGCGCTGCCGTCGTCTTCGATCGCCTCGAAGAAGAAACGCTCGCCGCTGGCGAAGTTCACGTGCCGCAGAGGCACGCGCACGATGCCGCGCGTGCTGCGATCGTAGTAACCGATGACGAATTCGCTGCGCGCAAAGCGCGGATCCCAGCGAATGCGGTGGAGCAGATCCTGAATGGGGGTCATCGCTCAAATCACCGTCCGCGCAAGGCAATGCACCGAGCTGCCGCAGTCGGGTTTGCATTCCGCGCCGAGCCGCTGCGCCGAGGACGTGCGCGGCCCCACCCGCCTTCAAAGCGTCGGATTGCCCTCGTGGATATAGGTCTTTTCGTGTTGCTTCTGGCAGCGAAAACAGCGCTTCGCCGTGGGATAGACCGATAGCCGCTCGTAGTCGACCTCCGCACCGCAGTCGCTGCACACGCCGAAGCGGCCCTCGGCGATGCGCGCACGCGTCGCCTCGATGTCGCGGATTTCCACCACATGCCGATCGATGATGGCGAGATTGAGGTCCGCCAGCGCGTCGCCCGCGGCCATGTCGGCGCTGTCGGCGGGCTCGCGGTTGATGATTTCGATGTATTGCTGGTTCTCGCTTTTCTCCAGCGCATCGCGCACTTCGTCGAGCAAGGAGGCATAGAGCTGATCGAGCTTTTGCTTCAGCTTCGACATTTGGCTACGGGTCAGGGCCACGGCTGCTGCTCCGGCGGTTGATTCGATCCTATTTTCTGAGGCGCTCATCCGCAGCGATTTGACAATGCGCAAGTCCGCGGCAAAAAAGCAACGCGCCGCGATTGGCAGTGCGCGAAAGCGCGTCAGCCCAGCCGCGCACCGACTGCCCTACAAGCTTGACCAATGTCAAATTACTCCCACGCCTTCGCCTTAGACTGAATTCGCCCGCGCGGCGTTCGCTCACGGCCGCAATGGCCGGCAGCATCCGTTCTGGAGCGCATATGGCGATAATCGGCATCGATCTGGGAACGTCGAACTCGGCCGCAGCCGTGTTGCGCGGCGGCCGGCCGGTGATCATTCCGAGTTCGGAGGGCATCAGCCTGGGGGGCAAGGCCTTCCCCAGCTACGTCGCGATTGCGGCCGACGGACAGATGCTGCTCGGCGAGCCCGCCCGCCGCCAAGCGAGCGCCAATCCGGAGGGCACCGCCACGGCGTTTAAGCGCCAGATGGGCAAGCGCGTAACGCTGCGCCTGCGCGATCGCGACTACTCCCCGGAGCAGCTCTCGGCCTTCCTGCTGCAGAAGATCAAGCGCGACGCCGAAGCCTTCCTGGGCGAGCCGGTGGCCAAAGCCGTGGTCACGGTGCCGGCCTACTTCGACGACAATCAGCGCAACGCCACCAAGGACGCCTGCCGCATCGCCGGCCTGGAAGTCGCGCGTCTGGTGAACGAACCGACGGCGGCAGCGCTCGCCTATGGACTGGACCGCCATGGCGAAGATCTGCGCATCGCGGTGATCGATCTGGGCGGAGGCACGCTCGACGTCACTATCATGGAATTCGGCAAAGGCGTGTTCGAGGTGAAGGCGACGAGCGGCGATACCCAACTCGGCGGCACCGACATGAACCAGCGCATCTTCGAGCATCTGGCTGAGCGCTTCCGCACTCAGACCGGCATCGACTTGCGTGGCGAACCGAAAGCCTGCGCGCGGCTGCTGGAAGCCGCGGAAATGGCGAAGATCGAGCTCACCAGCGCGACCACTTCGCACGTCAGCCTGCCCTACATCGCGGCCGCCGCGGGCGAACCCAAGCACCTGGAAATCGACCTGACGCGCGCCGAGCTGGAAAACGTGGTGCGCCCCGTGATCGAACGCTGCCGCGCACCCGTGGAACAGGCCCTGCGCGACGCCGGCAAGACGCCGGCAGACATCGGCCGCGTCGTGTTCGTTGGCGGCCCGACGCGCATGCCTGCGGTACGCGCATTTTTCGAGCAGATCTTCGGCAGGAAGGCGGAGATGGGGGTCGACCCGATGGAGTGCGTCGCCTGCGGCGCAGCGATCCAGGCGGGAGTGCTCGCGGGCGAGGTCGGCGATATCGTGCTGGTCGACGTGACGCCGCTCACGCTAGGAGTGGAAACCCTGGGCGGCATCGCCACGGCGCTCATCTCACGCAACACGCCGGTGCCGGTAAAGAAGACGGAGCTCTTTTCCACGGCGGCGGACCTGCAAACCAGCGTAACGGTGCACGTGTTCCAGGGCGAACGCCCGATGGCCGCGGACAACACCAAACTGGGCGAATTCAACCTCGACGGCATCGTGCCGGCGCCGCGCGGGGTGCCCAAGATCGAGGTCACGTTCGACATCGATTCCAACGGCATCCTCGACGTCGCGGCGAAGGACACCGCCACCGGCAAGACGCAGTCGATCCGCATCACCGGTTCGACGCGATTACCCGAAACGGAGAAGCAGCGCATGGTCAAGGAAGCCGAGCGCTACGCCGAGGAGGACAAGAAGCGGCGCGAGCAGGCGGAAAAGCTGAACGCCGCCGAATCCGTCTGCTACCAGGCAGAAAAGCTGCTGGCGGATTTCTCCGACAAGATCACGGCGGAATTGAAGGGGCGCATCGAGAGCGCACTGCGCGATACGCGCGCCGCGCTGGCGAAGCGCGACGCCGCGCTCGCCGCCGAACGCGCCGACGCGCTGCAAAGACAACTGAAGGAGGCCGGTGCGGTGATCTATTCGCAGACGCCGAACGCCGGCGTCTACGCGCAGACCCCCTTCCCCGGCGCCGCAGGCGATGCGCCGACCGGTGCTCGCGTGGTCGACGCCGAATACCGCGAATCCAAGTAACGGCGTGGTGCTTGCGCCGTGGCCACCAATCAGCGCGACTATTACGAAGTGCTCGGCGTGCCGCGCGACGCCGACGAGAAGGCGATCAAGTCCGCGTTTCGCTCGCTCGCCCTGAAGTACCACCCCGACCGCAACAAGGAAGCCGGCGCCGAAGAGCGCTTCAAGCAAATCGCCGAAGCCTATGCAGTGCTGTCCGATCCGAAGAAGCGCAAGGATTACGACAGCCGCGGCTTCGCGGGTGTCGCGGGATTCTCGACCGAAGACCTCTATGGCGGTATCGACTTCGGCGACCTCTTCGGCGGGCTCAATTTCGATTTCGGCGGGAGTCTGTTCGAACGCTTCTTCGGCGGAGCGCACCGCGGCCCGCCCCGCGGCGCGAACATCGAGCTCGATCTCGCCGTCCCGCTCCAGCGCGTCGCCCAGGGCGGCGAGGAGACGGTACGGGTGATGCGGCGCGAAGCCTGCCCGGCCTGCGGCGGCAGCGGCGCGAAAGCCGGAACCCAGCCACGTGCCTGTCCAGCTTGCGGCGGCAGCGGCCGCCTGAGCCATAGTCGCCGCGAAGGCAAAGGCAATGTCCTCATCCAGCAGATCACGGTCTGCCCTGCGTGCAAAGGGCAAGGCCGCGTCATCGATCAGCCCTGTCCGGAGTGTTTGGGCAGAGGCCAGTCCGAACGCGAAGAAACTCTGAGCGTCAACATTCCCATCGGCGTCGAAGAAGGCATGGCGCTGCGCCTTGCCGGCCGCGGCATGCCCAGTCCGCAAAAGAACGGTCACCCGGGGGACCTGTTCGTAGTGGTGCGCACGGCGCCGGATGCGCGCTTTCAGCGCTCCGCCGCCGATCTCTGGCACGACGCGTCGATCCGCGTTGCGGAGGCTGCACTCGGAACCAAACTGAGCGTGCCCACCCTGGACGAGCCGGCCGAGGTGACCGTACCCGAGGGAACGCAGCCGGGGGCGGTGCTGCGCCTGCGCGGGAAAGGACTGCCGCATTTCGGCGGCGGCCGCCGCGGCGACCTGTATCTGCGCCTGACGGTCGAGATCCCGCGGCAACTCGGCGCAGAAGAGCGTGCGCTCTACGTAAGGCTACGCGAACTATCGGGCAAAACGCACCACTAGGGACTAGACTTTGTATGCAGCGTCAACTGGGCCTTTCCGGATGCAAACGCTGAACGCAATTCCTCGCGCTCGCTTCGCCGCCAGGGCGATGCTCCTCGGCGAACGCATCGACTTGCGCGGACGATCCGTCGGCGACATCCTCGCGCGCAATCCGCTTGCCGTCGCCGTCCCGGGAGGCGGCGTCGCGGTGTTGTTTCGCTACGGCGCCGTCGTGCTCTTCGACGTGCCGGCCGAGGCGCAGCCGCCCTTCCTCGAGCGCCTGCTCGCGCTGGTGTGGAACCGCCACGACAAGCCCGAAATCGAGGATGTGACGATCTGCGTCGATCCCACCGCGCGCGAAGGCATGGAAGGCGACCTCGTCAGTTTCGAGTCGATATCGATCGAGCGCATCCAGATCGTCGCCGCGGTGCTGAGCAAGAGCGTGACGCTCGCCATGTACGAAGCTCGTGCGGCGCAAGTGTTCGACCGCATCGAGCCGCTGGCGCGCGATCTCGGGCGCTTCGGCCGCATCGGCGGCAAGTCTTCCGAGCTGCTCAAGCACATCGGCTCGATGCTGCTCACCGAACAGGTGATGGTCGGGCGCGTCGAAATCACCGAAAAGCCCGACACGCTCTGGGATTTTCCGCAGCTCGAGGGCTTGTTCCTGCGCATGGAAAGCGAGTTCGAGATCCGCGAACGCTATGCCGCCCTGGAACACAAGCTGAACCTGGTGTCGCGCACCGTGCATACCCTGGTGGAATTACTGCACAGCAAGCGGTCGCTGCGGCTCGAATGGTCCATCGTGGTAATGATCGCGATCGAAATCGTGCTCATGCTCTACACCATGTTCTGGAAATGAGCGGTCGAAGCGATCCGGCATCTGCGTCGCCGCTCGCTCGTGATCTTGGTCAACACGCGCAAGCGCGCTTCGATCACAATCAAAGCGTCAACCACCGCCCCTGCCGCAAGCAAGACTTGGCCCGGGCCGAAGTTACGGGAGGCGCTCATGCTCGACCACGTCCCTCAAGTCGGCGCTCCGGATCCGGAACGCAAAACCTCGCCGCTGTTCGACGAGTACGAAGAGCTGTCCCTCGACATGGAACTCGAAGCGGGAGTCTGCTACTTCAACGACACCGCATACGCAATCGGCGCCTATGTGCGCAGCGGCGACGAGTTGCTGCGCTGCGACCGCGGCGTCTGGGTGCGCACCGGCGAATTGCGTCCCGATAGTCCGCAAAGATAGCTTTCCGCGTAGTCTGCCGCGCCGTCCGGCGACGCCCGCTGCGATCGGGCGCGAGCGTGATTTTCGTCAATCGAGCGCGATGCCCCCGCAGATATCATGATGGCGTCGCATCAAGCGAGGGACACGGGCATGTTCAAGCACATCATGATTCCGACCGACGGTTCGGCGCTGTCGCTGCGCGCGGCGAAAAGCGCCGTGCGCATGGCGAAGGCAGAGCGTGCGCGCATCACCGCACTCTACGTGGCCCCTGCATTTCACCCGGACATATCCGGCGATTTCTTCCCCGCGCATTTCATGACCCGGGCGGTGTTCGACCAGCAGGTGAAGAAGCTTGCCGACAAGTACCTCGGCCAGGTGAAGGCGGCGGCGGCGGCGGCAGGCGTGCCCTGTACCGCCGTCGTCGCCAACAGCGACGAGCCGCATCAGGTGATCATCAAGACCGCCAGGGCGCGCAAGTGCGACCTGATCTTCATGGCTTCGCACGGGCGCAGCGGCCTCGCCCGGCTGCTGATCGGCAGCGAGACCAACAAGGTGCTGGTGCATTGCAGACTACCGGTGCTGGTGCACCGCTAGACTGCATCCCTGCCCGGACGCGAATCGGCGTCGGCCTGTCGGCGCTGCATCTCCCCGATTATTTGCCGGTATAGAGAGCGGGGAACTCCTTCTCCAAAGCGGCGAGCTTGGGCAGGTCGTTGATGACGATGTACATCTGGTTCGGATGATGGACCAGATAGTCCTGGTGATAGGCCTCGGCCTGATAGAAGGTCTTGAGCGGCGCGAGCTGGGTGACGATGGGACGCGCGAATGCATGCGCGGCCTGCAGCTGGCCGATGTAGGCCTCGGCAATGCGCTTCTGCTCCTCGTTGGCGTAGAACACGGCGGAGCGGTACTGCGTCCCCGTGTCCGGGCCCTGGCGGTTGAGCTGCGTCGGATCGTACGCGACGGAAAAGAAGATCTTCAGCAACTGGCCATAGCTGATGCGCGACGGATCGTAGCTCACCTGCACCGACTCGGCGTGCCCGGTGCGGCCTGAACTCACCTGCTCGTAGCTGGGGTTGTCGGCGTTGCCGCCCGCGTAGCCCGAAACCGCCTGGGTCACGCCTTTCACGTGATCGAACACGGCTTCCACGCCCCAGAAACAGCCACCGGCGAACACCGCGGTCTGCTTGCCGCTTGCGCGAGCGAGCGGCGCATCGACCTTCGGGTCGGGCAGCGGCGACCCCGCCTGGGCCGATATGGCGAAAGCGGCGGTCGCGGCCGCGCAGGCAGCTTGAATACGGATAGCGGACATGACGCGTTTCTCCTTCTGTATGCGCACGAGTCAATCGACTGCGCGCTTCTGATCAAAGGCCCGAACAAGGCCGCATGGCCCAGCTCACCCTTGGATGGCGCGAGCGAGCCTTGCGTTCCTTCGCTCGACTCTGATCCTTAATTCGCAGGCGCCGGCCGGAAGGTTACGTCCACCCTCTCTTCGCCGGCGCAGGCCGATTATGGCGGGGAATCGCAGTCGGCGGAAGCCACCTGCCCGAGCGATGACGGCTGTCGCTTCGTGCCCCGCGATTATGGCGCTGCGGCTATACTCGCTGCGCACAGCCGGCAAAGGAGAAGAATCTTGGCTCAAGCAATCAGCATTCAGTTCACCCGCTTTTCCGCCTTCTATTCGCCGCTCATCGCCTGCATCGCCGGCGGTTTTCTCAAGGAGGAAGGCCTGGAGCCCAGCTATTCCGTCGCGACCGCGGGCAAGTCCGCCATCGCCGGCCTGGTCGACGGCAGCGTGCAGGTGGCGCAGTCCGCGCCGTCGCAAGGCTTCGGCCCGCTGGAAAAAGGCTCGCGCCCGCCCGCGATCCATTTCGCCCAGATCAACGAAAAGGACGGCTTTTTCATCGCCGCGCGCCAGGCCGATGCGCATTTCGGTTGGGACAAACTGAAGTCGGGCAAGATCCTCGCCGATCACGGCGCGCAGCCACTGGCGATGTTCAAGTACGCCTGCTACAAGAAGGGTCTTGCCTGGAAAGACCTGGACGTGGTCGATGCCGGCATGGAAAGCATGGACCGGGCGTTCCGCGGCGGCAGCGGCGACTACATCCACCAGCAGGGCCCCGCGCCGCAGCAGCTCGAGCACGACGGTGTCGGCCACGTAGTGGCATCGGTAGGTGAAGCGATCGGGCCGCTCGCGTTCTCCAGTCTCGCCGCGACGCGCGAGTGGCTGGCAAGCGACGCGGCCAAGCGCTTCACCCGTGCCTACCGCAAAGCGCGCGCCTGGCTGATCGCGACGCCGGCGGAAACCGTGGCGAGGACCGAGGCGTCGTTCTTTCCCGGCATTGACCAAACCGTGCTCGCCCAGACCATCGCCGCCTACCAGAAGCTCGGCTGCTGGACGCCGCACCTGGAAATCACGCGCTCCGCCTTCGAAGTCACGCTGGACGTATTCGAGCACGCGGGACTCATCACCAAGCGCCACCGCTACGAGGACGTGATCGCCCCGCCGCCTGCCTGAGCGGCCGGCGTCGGCAGCGTTCTCGGAGACTCGCGCGCCCGCGGTCAGGGCACGTCGTTCACGTCGCCCGCAGGCCCTTCGTGATGCGGATGGCGCTGGTGCGGCGGCTTGAGCGGTTCGCCGCCCACCGGCACGGCGCGGGACAGAAACTCGATCACCGCATTGCCGAAAATGTCGTTGCGATCGCCCGCCACCATGTGCGCAGCGCCCGTGACGTTGACATATTCGCTGTGCGGGCACAGCTTCAGGAAATCCTGCGCGCCCGCTTCGCTCAGTACGTCGGACAACCCGCCACGCACGAGCAGCGTCGGCAGCGACAAGCGGCGCGCGCAGGCTTCCAAGCGTTCGCGCCGCTTCTCCAGATCGCGCCGCGCGGGCCGAAAACGCGGGTCCCAATGCCAGTGGTATTTGCCGTCGGCGCCCAGTCGCACGTTCTTCGCCAGGCCGTCCAGCTTACGCGGACGCTGGCGGTGCGGCTGGTAATTGCTGATCGCCTGCGCGACTTCTTCCAACGTATCGAAACCCTCCGGCTTCTGGCTCATGAACGCCTGAATCTTGTCTATGCCTTCGTTCTCTATCCTGGGCGCGATGTCGACCATCACCAGCGCGGTGGCGTCGACATGGTCCTCGCCCACCGCGACCAGGCTGGTGCCGCCGCCCATGGACGCGCCGACCAGCACCGGACGGCGCTCGCCCAGCGCTGCGACGACGCACCTCAAGTCTTCGACCATGAGGTCTTGGCCGTAGCATCCATCGGGCGCCCAATCGGAGTCGCCATGTCCGCGCGCATCGAACGCGACGGCGTAATAGCCTGCCGCGCCGAGCAACTCGCCCGCGCCCTTCCATGCGTGGCGCGTCTGTCCGCCACCATGCTGCAGCAGCACTAGCGGGCCGCGCGGGTCGCCCCAGGCGTCGCCGGCCAAACGTACGCCGCCGACACCCTGCCAGGTGTGCATCGGCTCGGGCGTGCCGGGCAAGCGCGCGCCGGCGCTCATTGCCGCAGCCTCGCGGCCGAGTGCGTAGTCATCGGCGAGTTGTGTTAGCCAGCGTTGAGCGCGCAAGCCCCAGGACCGCCGGGATGGCCGCAGCTCTGGCAGGCGGCCGGCAGGCTCTCGTTTGCGCCGCTCACGGCCGCGATGGGGGCGATGACGGACAACTTCTTGCGCAGATTGGTGCTGCTGCAAGACGGGCAAGCAGGCGCGGGCGCGGAACTGCGCACCAAGGTCTCGAACTCCTTGCCGCAGGCGGTGCATTGGTACTCGTATATAGGCATCGTGGCTCCGATCGATCCGACACGCCCGGAACGAATCCAGGGAGTGTCGCAAGGTGTCCAATTCTACCAAGCCCTGAGCCTGCGGGCACGCCCGCGCCCGCCAGTGAAAGCCTTGCACGCTAGGGGTAACATTGTCGTGCGCGCGCGATCTGAGGCAAGGAGCAAGGCCGCGCGAGGAGGAAACCATGCCGATCGACAAGCTTGCACGCCTGCAACTGCCCAAGCGCGCCTATGCGCTCGTCCTCGCCGGGGGGCGCGGCTCGCGACTGAAGCAACTCACCGATCGCCGGGTCAAACCCGCGGTGTATTTCGGCGGCAAGTTCCGCATCATCGACTTCACTCTGTCCAATTGCCTCAATTCCGGCATCCGCCAGATCGGCATCGCCACCCAATACAAGTCGCACAGCCTGCTGCGCCATCTGCAGCGCGGCTGGTCGTTCCTCAAGACGGAGATGAACGAATTCATCGACCTCATGCCGGCGCAGCAGCGGGTGAACGAATCGGACTGGTATCGCGGCACCGCCGACGCAGTGTTCCAGAACATGGACATCATCCGCGGCAGCAAACCGCAGTTCGTCGTCGTGCTGGCCGGCGACCACATCTACAAAATGGACTATGCGCGCCTGCTCGCCGATCATGTCGAGAGCGGCGCGCCCTGCACAGTCGCCTCGATCGAGGTGCCGCGTTCGACAGCGAGCGGCTACGGCGTGCTCGCGGCCGACCGCTCGCGGCGCATCACGCGCTTCGTCGAAAAACCCGCCGATCCGCCCGCGGCCGCAGGCAAGCCCGAGCGCGCGCTCGCCAGCATGGGCATTTACGTATTCAATGCCCAATTCCTGTTCGACATCCTGGAGCAGGATTCGGCCGACAAGAACTCGAGCCACGACTTCGGCAAGGACATCATTCCCGCCATCGTGCGCCGCGGCGAGGCCGTCGCGCACCCCTTCGCCGACAGCTGCGTCATGAGCGACTCGAGCAAGGAGCCCTACTGGCGCGACGTGGGCACCATCGATGCCTATTGGGAGGCGAACATCGACCTGGTCGCCGTCGAGCCGCTGCTCGATCTCTACGACCGCTCCTGGCCGATCCTCACCTACCAGGAGCAGCTGCCGCCGGCGAAGTTCGTGTTCAACCGGGACGACCGGCGCGGCCAAGCGCTCGATTCCCTGGTGTCCGGCGGCTGCATCATCTCCGGCTCGACAGTCGAGCGATCGCTGCTCTTCTCAAAGTGCCGCGTCAATTCCTACTGTAGACTGCAGGAGGCCGTGCTGCTGCCCGATGTCGAGGTTGGCCGGCACGCGCGCCTGACGCGGGTCGTCATCGACCGCGGCTGCCGCATCCCCGAGGGCATGGTGGTCGGCGAGGATCCGGTGGAGGATGCGCGCCGCTTCGCGCGCACGGAAAAAGGAATCACGCTGATCACCAAGGCGATGCTCGACCAGCCGAATTAGCGCGCTCGCGTCTGCACTCGTTACGAATCACCACCACAGGAGACTTCCCATGTCGCAAGAATTCGAGGAGAAGCTGAGCGATCGCGTGGCGCTGCTCACCATGAATCGCCCCGACCGCTTGAACGCCCTCTCCGCTCCCATCCTCGACGGCCTGCTCGAGGCGCTGCCGCGATTGGCTGCCGATCCCTCGGTCAACGTCATCGTGCTCACCGGCGCCGGCCGCGGCTTCTGCGCCGGCGGCGACGTCAAGAACATGGCGGCAGGCGCGAACCAATTCGGCGTCGAGGAGGCGGTGCAGCGGCTGCGCGCCAAAATGGAAGTCTCCCGCCTGCTGCACGAACTGCCCAAGCCGACCATCGCCATGGTGAACGGCCCCGCCGCCGGCGCCGGGCTGTCGATCGCGCTCGCCTGCGATTACCGCATCGCAGCGGAATCCGCGCGCTTCATCACCGCCTTCGCCAAGGTGGGATTTTCGGGCGACTTCGGCGGCAGCTATTTTCTGTCGAAGCTGATCGGCAGCGGCAGGGCACGCGCGCTCTACTACACCGGCGGTGCGCTGAATGCGAAAGAGGCGCTGGCGCTGGGCGTAGTCAATCAGCTCGTGCCCGATGCGGAGCTCGCGGCCACCACCATGGAATTCGCCAGGCGCCTGGCGAATGGCCCCGCCATCGCGCTCGGCAAGATGAAGCAGAACTTCAACGCCGCCGAAACCGGCACGCTCGCCGAACTCCTGGACATGGAAGCGCTGCACCAGGTCCAGACCGGCAAGACCGAGGATCACCGCGAAGCGGCGCGCGCCTTTGTTGAAAAGCGCGCGCCGGTGTTCAAGGGCCGCTAGCGCGGCAAGTCGCCGGCCAGCTTCACGATGCGGCGCTTGGCGAGTGCCGCGATCTCTTCGTCCGAATAGCCCGCCTCACGCAGCACGCTCGCCGTGTCCTCACCGCAGGCGGGCGCGGGCTTTCTCACGCTCGCCGGCGTCTGCGAGAACTTGGTCGCCGGCCGCACATAGCGGATGGCCCCTTCGCTGGGGTGCTGCGCCCTCTGGAACAGGCCCACCGCCGCCAGATGCGGATGCTGCGGTAGATCGTCCAGGCCGTAGATCGGCGTCGCCGGGATGTCGAGCTCGGCGCAGACCTCCATCCACTCCGCCGTGGTCCGTGTTCGCGTCGCCGCGTGCATGTCGCGGTACATGGCGACGATGTTCGCATTGCGGAAATGCCGGTCGGCCTTGCCGTACTTCTCCGCGAGATCGGCGCGATCGACGGAATTGAAGAAGGCAGTCCAGTGCTCGCCCGTGTACGGCAGCATGGCGATGTAGCCGTCTTTGGTCGGGGCCGGTTTGCGCCCGCCGCTCAAGATGCGCCCATAGCCGGCCTTGGCCGGAGGCGGATCGAAGCTCAAGCCCCCCAAGTGCTCCGCCAGCATGAACGCCGCCATGGTCTCGAGCATCGGCACTTCGACATACTGGCCGCGGCCGCTGCGCTCGCGATGGAATAGCGCCGCGAGCACCGCGTTCACCACGGCCATGCCTGTGGTCTTGTCGGCGATGAGGCTGGGCGAATAATCGGGCTGTTCGCGGCCGATGCTGTTCACGCTAGCGAGCCCGCAGGCGGCCTGGATGATGTCGTCGAAGGCGGGCTTGTCGCGGTCGGGCCCGTCCTGGCCGTAGCCGGTGGCGACGCAGTAGACGATGCGGGGATTAAGTTTTGCCACCGCCGCGTAGCCGAAGCCCAGACGCTCGATCGCCGCGACGCGCATGTTGTGCACCAGCGCGTCCGCCGTCGGCACGAGCCGACGCAAAATTTCCACGCCTTCCGCGGTCTTGAGGTCGACTGCGAGCGAGCGCTTGTTGCGGTTGATGGCGAGCGAGATGGAACTCATGCCCGGATGCAGCGACACGCCGTTGGTGCGGATGAGGTCGCCTTCTAGCGCCTCGACTTTAATGACGTCGGCGCCGTAGTCGCCGAGGATCTGCGTCGCCAGCGGCCCGAGCACCACCGAGGTTAGGTCGAGGACGCGAACCCCGGCGAGCGGGCCGGTGGCGGGAGCGGTGTCGGCGCTGGTCATTGCTGTCCTTTTCAATTCGTGCGTTTTCTGATGCTGTCCCAAGTCTCGTCGGACCAGCCCTGCATGGTGACCGCCGAGGGACCGGCAGCGCCCTGCAGCCACTTGCCGCCGTCGATGACCACGGCTTCGCCGGTGATGAAACCGGCATTGTCCGAAACCAGGAATGCGCACAGGTCGGCGAGTTCCTCGTGGCGTCCGACGCGGCGCAGCGCGATGCCCGTTTCCATCGGCTCGCGATGCCGTTCCTTCGGCGCGAGGCGCGACCACGCGCCCTCGGTCGGAAACGGCCCGGGCGCGACACCGACCAGGCGTATGCCCTTCGGTCCCCATTCGACGGCAAGGCTCCTCACCATCGACAGCATGCCTGCCTTGGCCATCGCCGAGGGCACCGTGAAGGGCGCGCCGGTCAACGCCGATTGCGTCAGGATGCAAAGCACCGTGGCCGGCCGCCCGGCTGCGATCCAGCGCTTGCCTGCGGCGATGGTGCAATAGGCGCCGCCCTTTAACACGATGTCGATCACGGCGTCGACCGCGCGCGGCGACAGGCGCTCGGTGCGCGCCAGGAAATTCCCCGCGGCGTTGTTGACGAGCACGTCGAGCGGCCCGCGCGCCCAGATGCGCTCCATCATGTCCTCGATCGCCTTGGCGTCGCGCACGTCGCAGACGTGGGTTTCGATGGCGGCGCCGAGCTCGCGCGCGAATTCGTCCGCGGTGGCGCGCAGCACTTCTTCCCGGCGTCCGCAGATCACCAGCTGTGCGCCCAGGCCGACATAGCGCCGGCCTATGCTCTTGCCCAATCCGCTGCCGCCGCCGGTGATGAGGATGCGTTTGCCGGTGAGCAATCCGTCGCGAAACATGGGCGCTACTCCGGCTTGATCCCGGCCGCCAGGGCGATGCGGCGGAAGCGTTCGAATTCGTCGCGCTGGTACTTGTGCATCGCCGCGGGCGCATGCGGCATCAGATCCTCTCCCGGGTGCTTCTTCACGAAATCCTTGGCTTCGTGGCTCGCGAGCGCTCTTTGCAGCGCATCGACGAGCTTCGCCGTCACCTCCTCCGGCGTCTCGGCGCGCACGTAGAAGGAGACCCAGGTGTAGCTCACGAAGTCCGGATAGCCGCTCTCGCGCACCGTAGGCACGTCCGGCAGTTCGGCGCTGCGCGCCTCGCCAGTGACCGCCAGCGCGCGCAGCTTGCCGCTTTTGATGAGCGGCGCCGCGCCGCCCAGATGCAGCAGCGCAAAGTCGAGCTGCTTGCCCATGACGTCGGTGTAGATCGGCGCCGCGCCCTTGTACGGCACGTTGGCGAAGCGCACGCCGGCGAGGCTCGCGAACCATTCGAGTGCGAGCTGATAGCCCGCCGAATAGGTGCCGGCGTTCAGGCCTGCTTTCTCCTTCTTCGCCGCAGCGACGAGATCGGCGAGGTTCTTCAAGCGCGAGTCCGGCGCGACGATGAGCACGCTCATGCCGCGCGTGAGGCCGGAGAGCGGCTTCAGGTCCTTCATCGGATCGTAAGGCAGATCCTTGATGGTGAGCGGATTCACCGACAGCGGCGAATTGCTCGCGAGCAGCACGCTGTAGCCGTCCGCGGGCGCCGTCTTCACCGCCATCACGCCGAGCACACCGCTCGCCCCGGGCTTGTTTTCGACGACGAAGGGTGCGCCCAGGGTCGCCGCCATCTTCTCTGCGAAGAAACGCGCCGAGATGTCCGAACCGCTGCCGGCAGTAAAGGGGACGATCACCTTCACCGGCTTGTTCGGGAAGTCCTTGCCCTGCGCGAGCGCCGCTGCGCTCGCGAACAGCAGCGCGGTGAAAAGAACTTTGCGCATCATTGTGTCTGTCTCGCCTCGCGCTGCGCCTAATGCGGCTTGTAGCCCGCGATATCGGCGATGTGGCGGAAGCGCGCGATCTCCTCGCGCTGGAACTTCTGCATCGCAGCCGGGGGATAAGGCATCAGCTCCGAGCCGATCTTGCGCACGTAATCCTTGGCTTCATTCGAATTCAAGGCCTTCTGCAGCGCGTCGGCGAGCTTTGCCGTAATGTCGTCCGGCGTTTCCGCGCGCACGCAGAACGAAGTCCAGGAGTAATTGACGTATTCCGCATAGCCGCTCTCGCGCACCGTGGGCACGTCGGGGAAATCGGGATGGCGCTGTTCGCCGGAAACCGCGAGCGCGCGCAGCTTGCCGCTTTTCATCAGCGGCGCGACCCCACCCAGGTCCACCAGGCCGAAATCGAGCTGCTTGCCCATTACGTCGGTGAACACCGGCGCGCCGCCCTTGTAGGGGATGTAAGTGAATTTGACGCCCAGCACGTTGGCAAGCCACTCCATGGCGAGCTGATAGCCTTCCGAATAGCTGCCGACGTTGAGCGGCTGCGGCGAAGCCTTGGCGGCGGCGACCAGATCGGCCAGGTTCTTCAGCTTCGAATCCGGAGACACGACATAGGTATTCATGCCGCGCGTGAGGCCGGAGAGCGGCTTCAAGTCCTTCAGCGGATCATACGGAAGGTCTTTGACGGTCACGGTGTTGACCGAAAGCGGCGAGTTGCTGGCGAGCAGGATCATGTGGCCGTCGGCCGGCGCGTTCTTCACCGTCATCACCGAAATGACGCCGCTCGCGCCGGGCTTGTTTTCCACCACGAATGGCTGGCCGAGAATGGCAGAGAGCTTCTCGCCGAAGAAGCGCGCCGAAGTGTCGGAGCCGCTGCCCGCGGTAAAGGGAACGATGATCTTGACCGGCTTGCTGGGAAAGTCCTTCGCCTGGCCCATTACCGACGGCGCCACCGCCATCAGCGCTGCAAACAGCAAATACATCCGTTTCATAATCCCTTATATGGACGCCTCCCGGAGTGCAAGTGTTTTGACTTTGGCGATGGCAGAG
>CAZMGP010000081.1:0-16917 GCA_964565875.1 uncultured Enterobacteriaceae bacterium | reverse complement strand
ATTCGCCGGTCACACTTATTTCGGAATCAGCGGTCACGTTCCGTCGGAATACGCAGCTTTCCGGTGTTGTCGACGAACTAGACGCTGTAGCGATGGGCCGCGCGCATCATTTCCCAGTAGAGCAGGTACTCGTATTACGGCTGCTAATGAGGTTGCTTTTGTCGCACAAGAAAACGGTTCGACTTCGACCGTTCATTGCCAATGAGCTTAATATTGTCCTGCCGTCGATCGAATTCGAGAATCGAATTGCGTTCGAATCGTTGAGGGTCGCTGCGCGCCATCAGCTTCTTTCACTTGGTGCTTGGCTTATGTTGGATTTGTTCACGCGATTGAAAGCAGCCGTAGACGCACGGGCGCTCCGCTACAACCATCTTGTCCGGGACTTTGAGTCTGCCCCTAGTTGGTTCATTACTATGGCCGATCGACTTCTACGGCGTCCGAGGCCGTTGAAGTCAAATTGATCGTGATAGATCAGCTTGAAGTCGAATTAATAGCGCAGACAGAACACTTCCGCGGACTCTGTTCTGGAGCAATTCGCACGCAAAAGTTTGCCGATCAAGAAGGCGTAGTGTCAAAGACCTTAGCGAACTGCTTGCGTTTCGACGGTGGAACCCAGTTAATGGTCTTTATCCGTTCAAGTGTAATGCGCTCAGGCTTAGCAGGGTCTCGAATTGCCGCGATCGCACACTCACGGACTAAGTCGCAAATATCACCCAGAATCCCTTCGGCCTTCCTGCTAATCGCTTCCATCAAGTCCGGATTCTTCAGATTGGAGGGCTTGCGAAGAGGCATTCGATTTTCGAGCGTCGCCAACAATTGGCCCAGCTCTTTGCCGGGTGCCCACATGGGCAGGCGCATTGGCCTGAACCTGCTGGTCATCTGCTGATCCATCTGGAATACGATAGAGGCCGTTTCGATTCCAGCCGCAGCAATGCTAATCTTTGTATCTGTGCCAAGGTTCTTCAGTGCGTTTCTAAATAGTTCCTGTTGGCGGGGAGTGCCGCTGAGAACATGGTGAATTTCATCTATAAGCAGCACACGTACTTCAAGATGCTTGATGAGGTGGGTCACCTGGTCGAGCCTAGTCTCGATCTTTGCTGTTTGAGGATGCTTCGCAAATAGCGCGCGGAGAATTCTTCTGTAGAGCGCCTCTCGGTCGGGTGATTCCGGACACTGGATCAGGACCACTGGCGCCCTCGTTGCAGCTTGCTCCGGATCGAGGTCGATTGGATTTTGCTTTAGAAACTGCTCGAAAATTGTTGTCTTGCCATTGTTCGAGTCGCCAATAACAAGCAAATTGGGCGGTCTTGTTTGAGGAGGGGTATTTAGAAGTTCATTTAGCGCGGTAAGAATCTTCATTGATGACTGAAGTGGGATCCATCCTCCCTGGCGAATAATAGTGACCCGTTGTTCATCAGGTAGGTCTACCTCGCCACTGGCTCTTTTCGACAGGTGGTTCAATGCCCCATTAGCCATATCACTCCTCCGGTATGGGCATGATGGTATTCGGATCGTAATCCGGAGGAACTTCAGGCGCGTGTGATCGTGGACGCCGGTTTACAGTCGCGATTGGATTGGCACGCGATTTCTCGTGATGCTTGCGTTGCTGGGCCGCCCGCCGCGCAGCCTTTGATTTCTCTGCGGCGGCATTTTCTAAGGCCCGTTGTTCGCTTATCAACTGGTATATAGCCAGTTCGTTGTCCTTTGATATTCCCTTCTTCTTGGCTTCGGCTTTTCCATTTCGCCATTCCCAAATGCTAAGCGGAGGTAGTCGTGATCGAATCGTGAATCGACGCTCCAGCTTAGGGTCGTGGAAGTAGATCTCGCTGATGTCACGAGGGTCCCTACGAAAACGGTGTTGCCGCGCCTCCCGTGGATGCTTCAGATCGGTCGCCCCGATCCAAGGTCGTAGCACGTCATCAAAGTACTTAATATCGTCAATCGCTACACCATCTGCCTGAACGGTTCGCTCGATAATTGGCAGGAAGTCAAAACGTACTTTGTCTTCATCGATCCGAACCGGAGGAAGGCCACGCGGAGGCGTTGTTGCATTGCCGTCAAAGATGCCTTCACGCCACTTCTGGGCGGGCGTCGTACCAATTCCGCTGTGTACAGACTTGTGGTATTCAGCGAATTTTAGGACGAGCCATTTCTCAATCTCGTCGAAAGTCATGCGGGCATTTTCTTCGGCATTGTATTCACCTTTTTCTTTCGGCCCTGAAAAAGTTGCGCCCTTCACGGCCTTGAGCCACGTAGTGACGGTTCCCATAAGACGTTCAATGTGCGCCCCGTAGTGGGGGTTTTTAACTGGGCGCCATTGCAAATCAATGTGATATTCGTTGCACGCGACCATTAACGTGTTACCGCGAAACTCTTTGGCATTATCAGCGTGTAAGACATCCATGACACCGTAGAACGGCCAAGTGGCATTCTCGGAGACATTAAGCTCGCGAAGCCATTTGTCCTTCAGCAGGATACATCTGGAGATGCACATACCGACCGACATTGCAGATGGAGGGTCGAGCGACAAATACATTCCCAGGCAGACTCGACTAAAGACGTCGATAGCGAGCGTAATCCAGGCGCGGGATATGGGGGAGCGATGCTTGTCGTCAACAATGATTACGGGCAATAGCGTGTGGTCGATTTGAACGAGCGAAAGCGGCCATTTTGCGTCGGGTATCGACCCTTTCGACGCATTATGTTTGCGTTCTGCAGCAGCTTCACCTTCTCGTTTGCTCAATTTTTCACGGCCCGCCATCCATGCGATTCGCAGACGAACAGTATTTGCGACGGGCGGTTTGACGTTCGCTGTCATGCAACGTTCACGAATTCGCCTGACCGCCTCGGCTGAACTGGGTTTTTGCAGGGTGAGAAACTCGTTGTTTAGGTAGTCGCCGATAATTGCTTCGATCTCCTCGGGTAACCGACTTTTTCCTCTTCCGCCGCTGCGTTTAGTCAGTAGCAGCGACGACAAGAGATAACCGCTGTTGCGGTAAGCCCCCGCCCAGCGGTATAGCGTCGCAAGACTTACACTATTAGCTTGCGCAATTTCCCGGTACTTTGCCTCGCCATAAGGCAATCCTTCCAAGAGTGGCTCAACTATCTGCGCGCGTTGCTTTGCGACCGCCCATTCCTCGGTAGTCACAGCCTCAAGATCGACTTCGTTGCGAGGAGTAAGTGAAACTGCGTCGGCCGAGCGTGGTTTGTTGAGGTTTCCTATCTTGAGGGTGACCATCGCGCCGGAGGCCATCTCCCTGCACAAAATTCTGTCCGCTTCTACGTAATTCGTGATGACATACTTGCGGTCGCCGCACTCAACGATTGCTCCCTTTCGCACATCGATTACAGGTGAATTTGTGGAGTTCATGTTTCATCCATTTGGAGCCATACGGTAACGTCGCGAGAAAACGTTGTGTCATAGTCGACCAACACTTGGCGCGATAGCACAAGAAACCACAAGACGGTATACCAGGCGCCTTGTTCCTCTAAACCAGAATCGAGGTTATGAATTAGCTGCGAAGATGTGGTTCGTCCGCCCAACCGAGCCAGCGCTTGAAGTAAGTGATCACGCTCAGATTCTGTCGGCTCATGGTTCTTATAGCCACGAAGAAATTTGGCGTTTTCGAGTCTGGGTGTTCGAATATGTTTCTCGGTCCGGATGGCGAATTTCCAGCCGTTTTCATGCGCAAGCGCGCGAGCGGCTTTAAACTTAGGCGCAAGTTCAGCTTTGTATTTGGCCAACTTGTCACTTGGCTTGACCTCGATCAACTCCGTCGCTCTTCGTTGGCCGCGATGATTTGGGCGATAGTGGACTAGGACATCAGGAGTGTATGGGCGCTTATTCCCGGGCACGCGTACATGAATTGGTTGCGTTTCGAACGAGGCGACTTCCGGATCAAAGTCGAGGAGGATTAAATAGTCCCTTTCCAATAGGGACTCAAATTCAGCCGGCGCTGTCCCACGACCACGCGCATTGCGGCCAGTGACGTTCCGGTAATTCTTTGGGATCTTACGGACAGCCAATGTGCAAACACCTGAGGGAAAGCGGAGTGACGCAGGGGGAGGCCAATTTGTTCTCGCCTACTGTTGCATTTTTTCTTATTAGCTTCTGAAAAACAATCCGGTTTTTCCCTTAGTTTACTCATTTTCTTATGACTCGTCACACCCGGGTACCGCGGCAATGTCAATCCACTGCGGGCCTGGAGGCTATCCGCCTACCGGACGGCTAAATTTGCTTGTTGCTTCGGAGAATTGCTGCGAGCTCGAGGAACTGGCCCCGGCTCGAGCGCCACGGTCGGGCTCGAGTCTCGTTGCGGGCTAGTCCGCCGGCAGAATCAATTCTAGCGATCCTGCGGCGGAACCGGCAAGGAAAACACCTGAATGCCTTCGTCGCGCAAGTCCTCCGCCTCAGTCTTGCTGGCTATGCCGCGGATACTGCGCTGGGGCGCCTCCTCATAGTGAATCTTGCGCGCTTCCTCGGCAAAGCTTTTGCCGACATCTTCGGTGTGGGTGAGGATGTAATCGATAACCTGCGACACATCGACCTGAGCGGGTTTCGCGGGGGGCGGCGCGCTTTCCCTGTCGGCCGTGGCGACCGCCTCCGACGGCTTCCGGATTTTGGCTGCCGGAAGTTTTTCGACATGGCTCCCGCCGCACACCGGACATTCAATCAGCCGGCGCAGCTGCTGCGAGGCGAAATCCTCGCCCGAGGCGAACCATCCCTCGAAGCGGTGTTGTTCTTTGCAAATGAGGTCAAATACGATCACGGCCTAACTCCCTGCTGCGCCATTCTAACCTATATGACGGCAAAACCCGGAGAGTCAATAAGACGTCGTACGAACTGTGCGCAGGCTGAATCGTCTTGTCACACTACGTTTGCTCCCGCCGCGGCAGTACCCGCTGCAGGAATGCGCTCGCGCGCCTTGCAGGTGCGGTTACCGAGAGGAAGCCCTGCTCGGCCAGCGAGCGGCGACGCTCCGGATCGGCCAACAGGGCCATGCAGGCGTCGGCGAGCGACTCATACCTGACCGCAAGTACGCCTTGGCGCAGGTCGGCGTCGGTGGCATCGATATCGTCCTCGCACACCACCGCCTTCCGGTTCGCGAGCAGATAGACGATGCGCGCACTTTCGAACTCGCCCCTGTCTGCGAAATGCACGCTTAGGACGATCTTCGCCCGCGCGATCTGGCGGTCGCGCGTCTCGCCATAGGCTCGATTCAAGACTTCGATCTTCGCGCCCTTTTGCTCCAACTGCCGCAGCACTGCCAGGCGCCGCTCGCTCAGCCGACCATAGAACAGGACGTCGATGTCTTCCGCCACAAGCCCGATCCGCGTCAGTGCCTCGGCGTAGCCGACCGGCACGTGCACGACCTCGGCGGCACGTGCTCGCTGCTTGAGCAAGGCAACGTTGCGTGCACTGAAATCCCACACCCGGAAGCTCGAGAGCAAGTTGATGTAGCGCTCGTTGGTATGCGCGTATTCAGGCGAGAGTTGTTCGGCGTTGTAGAGTATGGCGTCGGGCGGTAGCCGCTTCTCTTCCCCGTTTTCCAGGTGTTGCGCGCAGAAGACGATCGGCGTCGCGCCCGCATCGAATTCATTGACGGTCATCGGCGCCTCGATCCCGAGTTCTGCGAATCCCCCCTGCAGCGATTCCATGATCTCCCTCACCGCTTCCACGTGCTCGAAACCTTCGGGCTGCATCAGTACCAGTTGGTATCGCGCCGCCGGGCGCAGGCCGCCGGGTCCCAATGCGACTTCCTCGATGCGCCTGGTGAGATTGGCGATCACAGTGTTTTGCGGGAATGCCGCATATTTCTGCGCGAATGCGCGGGCGTTGAATGCAAACTGGCGATCGTCGAGTACACGGCGCAGCTTCACAGAAAGGTCGGTTGCAGGAAGCTCGGGATTCACCAATAGCCCTGCCCCCATCTCCTCCACGCGGCGCCCCAGCAGGAATTGCTCGAGGTGTCCCGGAAGCAGAAGCAGCGGTTTGCCCGCAAGCAGGAAGCGGGTCGTGGTCGACATGCTCGCATAGGTGACCGCGGCATCGGCTTCCATCGCCGCCCGGTGCAGATCGACAGGTGAGGCGCTGAATGCCATATGCGGTGCCGCGAAGCGCTGCGCCAGTCCCGGCGGCGCATCCGGGAAGAATACGATCGTGGCTTGCCCCAACTCGCGCAGTGCCGAGAGCACCGCTTCGTGATGCATGATCTCCGCTCGCAGATAGGCGAAGAGTCGCTTGCCCTCCACGGCTGGCCAAGCGGGCACACTTCCCACGCCGGCATCGGGCAGATTGCCCCAATAGCGTGCCGGTCCCCGGTCGGCATAGTGGTCCAATTCGGGAAAACCGATAAGCGCGTCTTCTGCGACATCGAACAGCTGTGCCATGGCTTTGAGCGGGCGTTCGCGGAAGTGGGCTAGCACCGCGTTGATGTTGGCAAGGGCGAGGTCGTCCAGTGCCTGCAGCTGCCCAGGCGCGAGCGCTTGCCACGGCCGCATGCTCGGCAAGGGATGTTTTCGCGGCGGTACGCAGAAGCCGCTGGAGAACAGCACCACCGGTATGTGCAGCGTACGCGCGGCGAGGATCGCGGTGGGGGCGTGATCGGCCAATACCGTCTGGGCCCCCGCCAGCCGCAGCAGCTCGCGCCAGGCGACGACCAAACCCAGCAGTCGGTCGGTGCTCGCGTAGCCAAACCGTAGCAGGATGTCGCTATAGGATAACGGCGGTCCGGGACGCGCTTCCTCGGGCGTGCCGGGGGCTTGGAGCCAGGTGAAACCCTCGTCGGCGAGCAGCCGCGCCGCCGGCGCGGTCTGCGTGACGGCCCACACCACCGCATGTCCGCGCATGCGCAGCTCGCGCGCCAGAGGCAGGAACGCGCCGACATGGCCGAAGCCGGCGCCGAATTCCCAGGCGTACAGCAGCTTGCTCATGGCATGACGACGAGCCCGGCTGCGGCGCGCGGGCCTTGGTGCATCAGAGCGCTACTGTACCGCGCACTCGCCTTCTTTGCCCTTGCCGATGCCCTGTCCGCTGCCGCGGTTCTGCGCGATGCTCGAAGGCATGGTGACCGGCACGCCCTGCTGCGGCGGCACGATCACCGGCGGGGTCGTGGCCGAGCGCACGAACCCGAACTGGCCCGCGCTCAGTATCTGCTGGCCCGCCTGGTTCTTCACCACGATCTCCCCAGTGGTGACGTCCAGGTGCAAGCCGTTGGGCGGAGCGTGGCCGGTCGTGGTTGGAATGTTGCCGCAGTCGTTCTGGCACAGCAGCATCCCCCAGTGCGTGCCGCGGATGCCGATGGTCGCCGTGCTGGTGGTGATGTTCACCGCATCGCGGTTGCGCTTGCCGATCAAGCCCGTCACCGCGCGCATCCCGCCGCGCAGCATGTCGAGGATGACGCTGTCGGATTGAGGTTGCGCCTGGTTGAAGGCATAGGAGGCGACCTTCAACTGCGAGCGCGGGCGCATCACCACTTCGCTGCCGTCGGTGAACTTGATCCGGGCATAGGTTTCTTGCTCGGTGGTGAGCGTGTCGCCTTCAAGCACCTCGGATTTCACCGAAAAGAGCTTGGAGCTCCCATCGGCGCGCTTGGCCGTGAGCACCCCGGAAAGATGGGTCACCTGCCCCGCCGTGTTGGCGGCCTGTGCGAGCCCGCTCGCGAGCAACGCCGCCGTGAACGCGAGCCCGGCTAGGTTGAGGGCTAATCTACGCATGGTCATGTCTCCGTTCTCAGCTGCAGGTCGCGACCTTCTTGCCCACGGGCTTGTCTTCCTTCTTGCCCGAAGCTTCCTCCTTCTTGTCCTTGTCCTCTTTCTTCTCGTCTTTCTTCGCCTCGCCCGTCTTCGCCTTCTCGCCCCCGCCCGCCGAGGTTTCCTTGGGCGCCCCGCCAAACGTGCCCTCGCCGCCGCCGGTGGTCTGGTCGGTCTTGAGCATTCCCATGCCAGTTGACGATGTCAGAGGAACTGGCGGAGGCGGCACCGGCGTAGCCGCCGTCGTGGTGGCCGCTGTCGTCGTCGTTGTCGTCGTCGCGATGATGGTCGAAATCACCGTCGTGTTGGTGGTGTCGCTCACCACCGCGACCACTTCTTTGGCGGCCGCGGGTGTGCTGGGGACCCCGGTCACCATCAGACCGCCGCCGGAAACCGCAGGGGTCATGGCGGAGCTGAAGAAGAATCCGCTGCCGCCGGATGCGGTCTTGAGATCGGCTACTTCGATCGGAGCGCCGTCGACGACTAAGCCGCCCGAAGTACGGGAGGTGTAGCTCAAATGGATCGTGCTGGGCGCCTTGGCCCAGAGATAGGACGCCGGCCTTCCGGACACCTCGTTGAGATACAGCGTCGACGTAACGCCGTTCAACGTCAGCCAGATGTCGTTGCCCCCAGTCACGCTCGAGCCGTCGTTAAGGCGCAGGTCCGCCGCCAGCGTGAAATTCGCGTCACGCCCGGCACTCACTTTGCCATTCGCCGCTGAGACGGAGCCGCCATTGACTATGACGTCGCGCCCAGCGTTCACCGACGCGCCGCTGCCGAGGTTGAGCGTCGCGGTGTTCGCATTCACGTCGGTGCCGCCGCTGAGCGTGCCGCTGATGCTCGCGCTCGGGGAAGCGAGCGTCATGCTGCCGGTGCCGCTGGTGCTGACGCTGCCGCTGACGCTAAGTGCCGTGCCCGCCGACAGCAGCAGGTTGACGTTGGCCGGGGTCGACATCGCGCCCGTGACGCTGAGGTTCCCGGCCGCACCCACCGTTGCATTGCCGCTGGGGGTAGCAAGGCTGCCGCCGGTGTAGGTCAGGTTGCCTCCCGACTGCAGGTTGAGATCGCCGCCATACGCCGTCTTCAAGGCGTAGCCGGTGCTGTTCGTGATATCGGCGGAGTTGAAAAAGCTGATCTTGGCTCCGGAGGCGGCATTGTCGGTGAGCGTCAAACTCGACGGCGCCCCGCCGTAGTTGGCGATGCGTATGCCGCCGTAGCTCGCACCGGAAGATACGCTTGCCCCGAGCGCGCCGGTCACGGCGGTGTCGCTGCTGACCGCGAGGCCGCCGGATGCTCCGCCGTAGACACTGGTAAAGTTCGCGCTGCTCGCGGTGACGTTCACGGTACCGGTCGCGTTGTCATCGAGTATCGCCCCGCGCGCCGTGACGGTGACGCTTCCGGTGGGCGCATTGAGCGTCCCGAGCGCTAGGCTGCTGCTCCCGCTGCCGAGCGGATCGTATTGGACGAGTATGTTGCCGTTCGCGGCGCTGGCGGAGATGTGGGTCGTCGGCGCATCGCTGTAATAGATGACGCCGCCGTACCCGTTCGCCGTGACGTTGGTCGCGCGGTTTTCACCTGGCATGTTGATGCTCCCCGCGCTCGAGCTCATCGTCTGCTGGTCGGTGTTCGTGCGGCCAGTCCCGCTTTGCGTGATCGAGCCGGCGGCCGTCAGGCTGGTCGTGGCCGTTCCGGTCGAGCCGGTACCGATCTTGGCATCGGCGAGCGAAATGCTGCCGCTCGCGGCACTCAGCGCCAACGAGCCGCCGAGGCCGGGGAACGAGCCGATTGCGACCGAGCCAGGCGTAGTGCCGGGGGCGAATGCGATGCTCCCGTTCGCGTTGATGGCCGTATTCGTCGCCCCGAAGCGCGTGCCGATCAAAACGCCGGAATTGTTGCCCGTCGCGTTCAGCGAGCCGCCGATATTGAGCGTGATCGATCCGGCGTTTTCCTGGCCGATGTACGCCGGCGCGGCGAGGAGTGCCGTGACCGGCGTCGTGCTGCCGCCGACCAGGTTGACGTTGCCTGTGGCATTGAGCGTCAAAGCATTCGAGCTGATGCCCGCGCCGCCGTAGGCTGCGCTGCCGCCCTGGATGTCCACGCTGCCGGCATTGATGGTCGATGCGCCCGAATCCGAGTGGATGTCGGCATCGTTCGAAAGCGTGAAGTCCTTGCCCCCGTAGGAGCCGACGTATGCGCCTCCCCCTGCCCCGCCGTAGACGCCGATGCCCGGAGAGCCGCCTATGGTCTGCAGCCCCGCGCCGCGACTGCCGATGCTCGCGTAGTTCTTGCTGCCCGCGGCGCCGCCGGTGATGGCGATGGCGCCGGTCGAACTCATATTGATCGTCTGGGCACCTATGCTGTTCTCGAGCACGCCGTAGTTGTTGCTGCCGCTGCAGGCGGCGACGCTGAAGCCGGCGGCTACGCAGTCGCTGCCGTAATAGCCACTAACGCCGGTTCCCGCGCCCGCCGCGATGCGGATGCGGCCGCCGCCGGCGACGCTCACCGTCTGGTCGCCCGTGCCCGCCGTGGTCGTGGGCGAAGTCCAGGTTCCGTGGCTGATTGCGGCGAAATTGTTGTAGCTGCCTAGTCCGCCGTAGACGGCGCTGCTGTTGTCGCCGCCGCCGCGGATGTCGAGCATGCCTGCGCTGCCGGTGATCGATATCGTCTGGCCGCCGTAGGACTGAATCACGGCGGCATTGTCGTGCCCCGTGGCGCCAGCGTAGACGTCGATGAATTGCGCCGACACCGACTGGGTGCTCGCCGAGCCCAGGGCGACCGAGCCGCCGCCGATGGCGCCGAAAATCGAGCTGATGCTGACCCCGGCAATGCCGCTGCCGTAGGCGCTGCTTCCATAGAAGCTGGGGCTGAAGGCCGAATTGGCATTGCCCGCCTGCAACACAATGCTGTTGGTCGCGCTCACCGTTTGCGCGCCACCGCTCAGCACGATGACGCCGACGTTGCCGCCGGTCAGGCTGATATTGCTCGCCGACAGCGTCATTGGGCCACCGCTTACAACGAAGCTGCCGCCGGCAGAACCGACGAAGCCAAGAGTGCCGTTCGGTGCGCTCATGTTGATGCTGCCGCCGGCGAAGAGGCTCGCATCGGCGAAGCTGATGCCGCCCGCGCCGTTTGCCGTCAGATTCGCGACGCCGGAAACGGTTTGGATTCCGACCATGCCGATGTTCCCGCTTTGGCTGGTCAGGTTCAGATTGCCGGCCGTGATGGATGCGGTCGACGGCGGCGTTTCTGTGAATGTCGCGCTCGATCCATAGGCGGAACTCGCGAGCGTGTAACTCTGTCCCGCATTCGCTAGTGTAATGTTACCGCTGGCACTCAGGGTGAAGCTTCCCGCCACCGCTTCGATCTGGCCGCTGAAATAGGGCAGCACCGTCACCGCCCCGTTGACCTTCATGATCGCGTCGCCCGCCGCCATGACGCGGCGGAGTGCCAGTTCGCCCGTGCCGAGGCTCGTCGCGAGGACCGGGCCGGCTGACGAAGTGAAGCCGGCGCTGTTGGCGATGAAACTGAAGCCGTCTGCGTCGCTCGTGCCGATTCCCGCGCCGCCGCTGATTCCCAAGTGGCCCGCCTGCGCGCCGTAGTAGCCTCCCACCGCGCCGGTGCCCGCGTCGTTGATGCTGCCGTTGGTGCTCAGCTGAACGCGCTTGGGCATGGCGGTCGTGCCGTTCAGTGTGAAGTTCGCCTGGTCCGCAATGATCGGCTGATAAGTCAACGGCAGGGTGCCCATGAGCGGATCCGGGGCAGTTCCCAGGTTACCTATCCAGATGCGGCAGCCCTGCTCCGCCGTGCCGCAATTGGACGCACCGGCGGCAGGCAGGAACAGACGGGAAAGCTCGCCGTTGTCGAGGGTGAAGCTTCCCCCGCCATAGTTCCCCAGGCCAATCGCCCCGGTAGAAGTCGGGATGAAACCGAGATCGCCGCCGCCGTAGGCGGTGCCGCTGGTGTAGTTGAGCTTGATCGAAGCCCCGGCGGCGATGTTCACGTCGCCCGCCTTGATGCCGATCGCTGGGAAGCCCGTTGAGTTTCCGTTAGCGTCGAGCAGATGCGCTTGGCTGGATGTTTCCAGGTGCGACTGCGCGTTCATGGTGAGCACGCCGGTACCCGCGTCGACCACGATGCGTCCGCCCGGTGCGCTGTCGGCACCCGAGCCGATATTGCTGGTCGTGGCATTGACATAGGCAAAGTTGGTGCCGTCGCCGAGGGCGACGCCCATGCTGCCCTTCAACAATGCGTCGCCGCCGTAGGTCGCGATGCCGCCGTACATCGCCAGAGTCCCGCCCCCCGCCGCAATGTTGACGTTCAAGCCGTAGGCCGAGCCGCCGGGCGCGCCGAGGATCTTCGCGCCGTAATGCACCGTGGCGCTGCCCGCTGCGTTCACCGCGAGGGTGGATGTGCCGACGGCGGGATTGCTCTGCACCCGTTGGATGGTGCCGTCCAGGTAGGCGTCGCCGGCAGTGATCGATACGTTCTTCGCCGATATCAGCGTCGAGGTCGGGGACATGCTGAAATAGCCGGCGCTGGTGTTCGCCGCATTCGCCGCGAACGTGAGGTCTGCCCAGCCGCCGCCCGTGCCAGTGCTTATGGTGCTGCCCGAACCGATGCTGATTCCGCGTGCCGCGGACATGGAGATGCTGGCATTGTTCGCCATGAGCGAGACATTCGGACCGATGGTGATCACGCCGCCGTAACCCGTGGTTCCGCCGCCGGTGTGCGTCTGATCCGCCACGAAATTCATGGCGAGCGGATAGCCCGCCGAGGTGATGCTGCTGTTGATGGTGATGTCGTTGCTGGCGAGAAGGTTAAGCGTTCCGCCACCGCCTCCAGTCCCCGGCCCGACGCTGATCGCGGCCAGATTTGCCGGGTACGTGTCTGTGCTGCCGTAGACCGTAATGTTGCCGGTTCCGGTTCCCGAACTCGTCGTGTCGACCGTGACCGTGCCGCCGTAGCCGAGCGCGTTGCGCAGCACCGTGTCCTGAAGATACGAGGTGCCGTAGCCGCCGGACGGCTGGAACGGACTCGAACCGGTGATGTAACTGCTGCCGTACATCGAGGAGATGATGATGCTGTCGGGGTCGAGCAGCCATTCGCCTGGCCGTCCGGCCGGCGCCGACAGATCCGGTGCGCGCGTCGCGTCCAGAAATTTGCGTCCCGACGTCTCGACGAAACCCCCATTGCCGCCGCCCGCGCCGCCGCGCACCGAGATGTTGCCGTACGCCCGGGTGGTGTCATCGGCCCAGACGACGACTTTGCCGCCATCCCCAGTTTCGGTCGCATCCGCTTTGATCGACGCAGCGGGGCCGAAATAGGTGATCTGGCTGTTCTGCACGGCGGGGTTCTTGCCCTGGTAGTCACCGCCTACGAGCACGCTGCCCCCGCCGCTTTGTCCCGAGGCATCGAGCTGGGCATCGTCCATCACGGCCACGCGACTGCCGAGAACCTCGATCGCGCCGCCCTTTGTGCCGGTGGTGACGATGCGTCCTGCACCATCGACATAGGCATCCTGGCTCGCCCGCAGGAATATGCGCCCGCCCTCGCGCACGACACTGGAGGCGTTCAACTCGCCGCTGTTGCGCACAAACGCGGCGGCAAGCCCGATGCGGCCGGCTTCGGCGAGGATCTGCCCGAGGTTGGTCGCGGTCTCGGCTGAACCCGTGATCTGCGCCTTCACCCCGGGGGTGCCGGTATCAAGCAGCTGCACCGCCTGCCCGGCGGCAAGGATCACTTCCCCGTTCGGCGCGTTGATCAGCCCAGAATTGGAGACCGTAGGCGCAACGAGATAGACGCTGCCGCCGAAGGGGGTGCTGATCGTGCCGGAATTCTCGAGCTTCCCCGCGTTGGGCGTAGCCTGGAAGCTGAGCCGCCCGGCGAGGAAGTCTTCGTTCTTGACGGCCAAGGTGCTTGCGATGAAGCCACCGACATCGATTCTCGCCCCCTGCCCCACCAGTATCCCCGCCGGGTTCACCAGCCACACGCGTCCGTTCGATGAGAGGGTGCCAAGCAGCACTGAAGGGTCGTTCGCGAGCACTCGGTTCAACACGCTGCTCGAGGCGGAGGCCTGGTTAAAGCGCGTCGCCTCCCCGGCGCCGATCGAGAAGCTGTTCCAATTGATGATGGCGCCGTTCGAGTTGGTGACGGTGAGGAGCTTGCCCGCTTGGTTGAACGTGGCGGCGCCGTTCACCACCTGCGGGCCGGTGGGGTTCGCCCAGGCGGGTCCCGCAGCAAAACAAGCCGACACGGCTGCGACGAGCAGGCGCTCGCGTGTGGTGAGGAGGGATAGCTCTCTTTTCATGATGCACCGCCCTTCGGTTGCGCGGACCAGTGCCTCCCTTCACCGCCCGCTAAGTGTCTGTTCTTGGTTTACATGTGAGCCGCTAAAAGCCAATCATCAGGTTCATGTGCCCGCGCCAGTCGCCCCGGTTCTTGGTGTTCGCCGGCCCCGCATCGACGACCTGCGCGAGATCAAAGCGCAAGCTGTAGTCCTTGGCGACGTTGTAACGCAGCCCCAGGCCGACGCTCGCTATGTCGATATATTTCGGGACGATTGCACCCACCGTGTTGTTGTTCATCCCGCGTGCCGCGTCGTAGAACGCAAGCGCGCGCAGGCTCCCCTTCCAGCCCACTTCCTTCGCCAACTCAGGCGTATAGATTTCCGCGTTCAGCACGAAACCGGAGTCGGTCGCGGCGGCGCGCTCGATGAATCCGCGCACCGCGGTGCTGCCCGCGAGGCCCACCTGCTCGGATGCAACCAGGGGATTGCGCGCTAGCTGCCCATTGGCGGCGATGCGCATCTGCCAGTCCCCCGGAATCGCCTTCAGGTAGCTGCCGCCGAAACGGAGCACGCTGAAATCGTCGCGCGTGGAGCGGTTGCCGCTGGTGAGATAGGAATAGCGGTCGATGTTCGGACCGGTCGTGGCGGGGTTGGTGTATTGCGAGCCCAGCGCCCAGTTGTAGGCGACGCCAAGGTTGTAGTCAAACATCTGTCCCGGGCTTTGCTTCTGCCCGCTGTAGGTGACGCTCAAGGGGCGCGTCGTATAGGGCACGCAACTCGCAATAGGGGGCGTAGGCGGGTCGAAGTCCGTCGGTTGGGTGCCGGTGGAGCAGCGCGCATTGATGTACTTGTAATCGAAGCCGTAGACGAGCTTGGCGCTATATTCGCCGCGGCGCGCGAAGTAGTGGTTCCAGCGCGCGCCGAACACGTCGCCCTTGCCCACGATGCCGAGCGCCCCCCCGAGGGTCGGGGTCGTGCTCGGGGTATTGACGCTCGACTTGCCGTAGATCAGATCGAGGCTCGAGCCTTGCCCGTAGAAGGGGATGCGATAACCGATGCTGAAGATGTCCACTTTCACCCCGGCAGGGGCATCGGCCGAGGTAGTGTAGGCAAGCGTCAAGGTGTGGTCGCGATTAAAGAGATTCGCATTCTGGTAGGCCACCCCCACCCGGCTGATCCCCGTCTGCGAGGTTCCGGTGCTGTCCAGCGTGGCAAAGGCGCGCTGGGGGTTTTCTTCGGTGACTGCGACTTTGGCATCGACCTTGCCTTCTTCTTCGCTCACTCCGAGCGTCACCTCGACCTGCTTCGCCGGATTCTCGTTGGCAAGCTGGATGTTTTCCGACATCGCGCGCAGGTTGGGCGCCGCACCTTCTTTCAATGCCGGCAGCGCCGTGCGCACATTGGCTTCGTCAAAGTACTTGTTGCCGCTCACCGTGACTTTGCCGAGCACTCCTTCGGTCACTTCCAGCCGCACCGTGCCCGTGGTGAGTTCCTGCTCGGGCACAAATACCTGCACCGTGCTAAAACCCGCCTTGCGGTACGCCCCTTCGAGCGCCTCCAGCGCCTTCTGAATGTCTCCGTAGACGCGCTTCGGTCCGGCATAAGGCGCAACCAGCCCCTGCAGCTCCGCAGCAGGCAGCAGCGTATTGCCCACGATCTCAAAGCGCACGATGTCGAATCGCTCGTCTTGCGCCATGCTCGGCGATGCCCCAGCCAGCGCGATGATCAAGCCTAAGAAAATTTGCGGGAGTGATATCTTCATCTGTTGTCTCGATTTTGTTCTTTGATGTCGAAGCGCTCTACTCCGCGCCGGTTCGCGCCGACCGCCTCACCCTAGCTGCCACAAGCGGCGAGCAGCCACAGCCTTCCTGCCCTATTAGCACATTTCCCCCAAAAATACTATGTGCTTTAGGATCCCATGGCAAAGTGTAACGAGAGAATTGCGGCGCAAGTTTGATCGGGCGCAAACCCGCCACTCTTCTCGCCTTTTAGCCGCGATAGCGGCGGATACGCGGGCAATTTGCGCTCCGCAGCCGGGAAATGCGCGCGCGCGCACTCGCCCGCGGGTTGAAGATCATGGTGCCGGGGACCGGAATCGAACCGGCAAGCCGTGATAAGCGGCGGCGGATTTTAAGAGCCCAGGTAATTATCATGCGACTATCATAGTGTTGTTAATCAATATGTTATAAGATATTAGAGTGATATCATTTAGTGATACACAATCTATCTGTATCAATCTTTGATACCACCACACGCGTATATTGCTCTCCGACGACCACTTGAAGAACTTTCCCAAATAGCGTTCAGCGCAACCAGCACACTCGTACGCGCGAACGCGCGCCAATCTCCCGTCTGCAGCATCGTGCTTCCGTGCCCAGCATGCGCTCGCCCTTGCATCCTCAGTTACGTCTCCAACGGTTCATGGAGTACGCATTCATCTGCATCCTTCGCACTCCGCATCATCTCCCTCACCGCGTCACTCCTCCCCCACTCTTGCTATCAAAGAAGCAGGGCCACCAGCGCGCGCCCATAGCGAGCTTTATACGCGCCGGTGAGTGACATCCTCAAAAATATTTTCGAAATATATAAAAACTATCAGTCCCGTCGCTATACGGCTCATGAAAGCAATCATGCTTTCAACCGCGGCAGGAGTGCTGCGGGTACCTGGAGTGACAACGATGTTTTCAGATATCGCACTGAACGATGGCACGCTTCCGGATGCCAACCTCGTGGGCCACTACTGCGACGACATGTACAACTGCGATGAGGTACCCGTGCCACGCTCGCCGGTGATGAGTAGCTACTAAAAGTAGCTACATGACTACTGCGTATTCCGACGTAACGTGACCGCTGATTCCGAGATAGGTGTGACCGGCGAA
>CAZMGP010000080.1:0-17302 GCA_964565875.1 uncultured Enterobacteriaceae bacterium | reverse complement strand
CGATCACAGGACGGCAGGCAGCGGAACCCCAAACTTCTGCGCCCAGGGTGCAAGCGCGGGAAGGATAGAGGCTTCCAGCGCCACGCCCTCGCGCAGTTGACGTTCTTTGTGCGCGAGGCCCTGTTGTCCCGGCAAGCGCACGCGCTCGAAACCCTTGCGCGGCGGATTGTCGATGCAGGCGTCTACCACCCAGTCGATTTGGCGCCGGAACGCTTCGCTGCCGCCGAACGCCGCGGGATCGAGTATCTGCAGAAATACGCTCGCGCCCAGTGGTTCGCGCGGGTCGGCACGGCCGTGGCCGGCGAGCCCCGCGGTCAGCGCCTCGACCAGGAGCGCAAGGCCGTAGCCCTTGTGTCCCGCATCTGCTCCCCCCAAGGGAAGAATGGTCCCCTGGCGCGGCGCCTGCAGAATTGTAGGATCGTCGGACAGTTCCCCCGTTTCGTCCATCAGCCAGGGATGCGCCAGGCGCCTGCCCTGTGCGCGCAAGCGACCGGTGAGCCCGTTGGTGGTGATCGAAGTGGACACGTCGACCAATACCGGCCCGCGCGCAGTCGGAAAACCGATGGCGATGGGACTGGGCGAGAATACCGCGCGCAATCCGCCGAACGGGGCGACGCTGGCACCCGAGGGCGCGGACGACAGCAGGAGGATCACCAGGCCGCGCTCGGTTGCGCGCGTCAGATAGGCGGCGAGGCAGGCGATGTGATGGCTGTGGCCCATGGTCACGGTACAACTGCCGTAGGTCTTCACGCGCTCGAAGGCGATGTCCATCGCGCGCAGCACCAGCCATGGGCCCGGCAGCCGCCGCGCGTCCCAGGCGAGGACCGCACCGCGGTCCGATAGTGTGACTGGCTCGCCCGCGGGTCGCAGATGCCCCGCTTCGATGTGCTGCAAATACGTGGCTAGCAGTTGCAGACCGTGGGTGTCGTGGCCGAGCAAGTCGGCCTCGACCAGGATGTCCGCGACGTCGGCCGCGCGCTCGGCCGGCATGCCCGCTTTCATGAGCAGCGCCTTGGCGAATTCGGTGAGCGCAGCGGCGCGATAGCGGGCACGGGTGCCCGTGACTTGGGTGTTCATGTCAGTTCCTCAGAGTTCGTGAATTTGTGCGTGCAGGAGAGCCCCGCACTCATCGCCGGCGGAAGCTCGCGATCGAAAGTCGCGTCTAACGGCCCAGGTGAGAGCGATATTCCCTCTCCAATTCGGCCAGTTGCTTGTCCTGCGGAGCGAGCGCGCGCGCTTCGCGTACCGCTTGCAGCGCGCTCTCGAATCGTCCCTGCGCGGCGAAGTATCTCGCTTTGGTTTCATGATAGCGTGGATTGTCGAGATCGGTCTTCGCCAGCAGCCCGATCGCTTCGTTTGCAAATGCCGATGGCTCACGCAGCGTGCCGCGATCGAGCGCCTCGGCCTCGAGCTGAACGAAATTGAGCAGTTGCAGGCGGTCGTAGGGATTGTCGCGATAGCTGGATTGAAACAGCGCCTGTGCCCGCGCGTATGCATCGGCATCGCCCGTGGCGAGAAAGCGCCGAGCGTAGATTTCCGCCGCCGCCGCCTCGGTGCCGCCGTCCCTGGGCAGACCGTGCAGCGCATTGCGGGCAAGTGCTTCGGCGGTCTGCCACCGGCTGCGCACGTCGAGCGCGCGCGCACGATACAGCGCCGCGTCGGCGTCGACGCGCACGGCGCCGTCGTAGAGCAGGAACAGGGAAAACAGCGCCGCGACGGTCGACACCGCGAGCGCTGGCAGCCGAGTCAGACCCGCCTGCGGCTGCGGCAGGCTGCGCCCGGCCAGGTTCGCCGCGAGTCCGAGCATGATCCAGAACACGGAAGTGAGCGCGATGTCCATCCAACCGGTCAGATCCTGCAGCAAATAGGCGGCGAGCACGGCAAAGAAACCGAGCAGCAAATCGCTGCGCTCCCCCTCGGCTTCCTTACGCCAGGCAGCCGCGAGCAGCGCGAGCACCGCGCCGACTAGCGCCAGATACAACAGCAGGGAAGGCACACCGTTCATCAGCGCCCGCTCCAGATAGCCGTTGTGCACCATGGTCGGGATGACGTTGCGCAAGAAATTGGGGTCGTCCCCGCGGTAGAGCGGGTAGACATTGCGGAAGTTCTCGAAGCCGATGCCGGCGATCGGATGCTCGCGCGCGGCGCGCAGGGCCGCCTCGTAGTAGACGAAACGCTGGGTGAGGCTCGCGTCCTGGAGCGGGTGGGCGAACGTGGCGAAGCGCTGGCCTATGGTGGGACTGAGCGTGGTGGCGAGCGCTGCAGCCAGCATCAGGCCGATGACGACGACGCCGATCCCCTTGCGCGCGAAACGCCTCCGCGCAAGGCCCCAGGCGAGGATGGCGAAGGACAGGAGTAGCCCGATCCATGGCGCTCGCCCTTTGGATGAGAGGTCACCGAGGAAGAGAAGCATCGTGAGGGCGAACCACCCAGCCCGGCTAGGCCACGACCGTCCGCGCACGAGCGCGATCACGGCAAACGGCAGCGCAAAATTCAGCAGGGCAGCCACCGCGACGCGATTGCCGAGGGTGCTGACTTCGCCGAGGCCGAAGCGGGTGAGCCCTGCGCTTTCCGACAAATTGATCGCGGCCACAGCAGCGCAGGCGAAGACGAGAAGGCCGACGATGCGGCGCGCCGTCGGCGCATCTTGCGGCATAACGAGCGCGACGAAGAACAGCGCGAGCCAGCACAGATGCGTCCACAGGCCGTCGTAGCGATTTTCCGCACCGTCGAGCGCGGTCTGCAGATGCACGGCAAAAGGCGTGGTCGCCAGCCACCAAAGCCCGAGCGCCACCGCGAGCAGCAACACGGCGCGCGGCGCAGAAAACGCCGCCCCGCGCCAGGCGCGCCATAGCGCCAGCAGCGAAAACGCAAGCAGACCTACTCGCAGCGCGAGCAGCTTCGGCAAAGTGAATTTCGATTCGAGAAGAGGGCTAAAGACGAGAAACAGCACAAAGAAGAAAGCGCCGTAGACTCCGGCGACGAGCCAGTCGCCTGATGCGGTGGACGGGACCCGCGCAGGTGCGACTTGCGCCGGCTTGGCGCCGCGCGCGGCTAAGGATGCCTTGTTCTTCTTCTTGCTAGCCATAACGGCGTGGCGCGAGAGCGTCGACCCCGCGATTCTAGCAGCCGCGACGGCAACCGGAATCCGACCCGGAGCCTCCAATCATTCCGACAGCGGCGCAGCATAGGAGATGCGACTTGAGATAAATCAAAGTCGATCGAGAAGAAACATAGCATCTTAGCGCCATCGAGGCAGAACCAGCGACGGACGAAGCCGGCAAGCTCGGTTGCGCAAGCCCCCATGCTCAAGCTCACGGCAGCAAATCTTCCCCAAGGCGGCGATCGATCGGGCCCGCGCGATGGCGCGCCTCCCTGCCGCGGGGAACGCGAACAAACGAGCGCGTGCCGATCACCGCGTCGAACCAGAAAGCCCCCGCCATGAAATCCTGGCAACGCTACGCAGGCATGTTTCTGCTGATTGTCGCGGCCGTGGTGATCCAGCAGTCGATCTGGGTGTTGCGCATTTTCGACCACGGCCAGCCGGGCTCGGGCTTCATGCCCTTCGGACTGGGCGTCATCCTCGCCGTCCTCGCGCTTTGCCTCATCGTCGCGAATTGGGGCGCCGATGCCGAGCGCCTTCCCTTCTGGCAGCCCAAGGCCTGGCTGCATCCGCTGCTCGCCGTGTTCATCACGGCAATCTATATCGTGGTGTTCGATGACATCGGCGCCATCGTGAGCGTCGTGCTCCTGGTAGCGGGATGGCTGCTGTTCGTCGAACGCAAGCGCGCCGTCATCGCACTTGGCACCGCCGCGCTCACCGGGCTCGTGGTCTACGTGGTGTTCGACCGCCTGCTGCAGACGCCTTTTCCCAAGGGAATCCTCTTCTGATGGCGAAGCACGAAAGCAGCGAATTGCAGGGAGTTGCACGCCGTGTTTGATATCGCAGGCCTGTGGCAGGGTTTCCTCATCGCTTTCAGCCCGGTCAACCTGCTGTGGTGCTTCATCGGCTGTGCGTTGGGCACGGCGGTGGGCGTGCTCCCCGGCCTGGGACCGGCCGCCACCATCGCCCTCTTGCTCCCCATCAGCATGAAGATGGGCTCGCCCGTCACCGCCATCATCCTGATGTCGGGCATCTTCTACGGCGCCATGTACGGCGGTTCGACGACCTCGATCCTGCTGAAAATCCCCGGGGAGGCGGCCTCGGTCGTGACCTGCATCGACGGCTACGAGATGGCGAAGCAAGGCCGTGCCGGCCCGGCCTTGGGCGTGGCGGCGATCGGCTCCTTCATCGCCGGCACTATCGGCTTGCTCGGCATGACGGTCATGGCACCGCCGCTCGCGGAGGCCGCACTCAAGTTCGGTCCGCCGGAGTATTTTGCCCTCACCGTGCTCGGGCTTCTGCTCGCGACCTACCTTACGGGCGAATCCGCGCTCAAGGGCCTGATCATGGCGATACTGGGACTGATCCTGGGCTCGATCGGCCTCGATCCGCTCTCCGGCGCGGTGCGCTTCGATTTCGGCGTCCCCGATTTGCAGAGCAATATCGATTTCGTCACCCTGGCGATGGGCCTGTTCGGCGTCGGCGAGATCCTGATCAGCCTGGAGTCCTCGGAAACCGCGAGCATCCTCACCACTAAGATCAAGAACGTGTTCCCGACTCTCGCCGACCTCGCGCGCAGCGCCTGGGCGATGGTGCGCGGCAGCGTCATCGGCTTCCTCATCGGCATCCTGCCCGGCGGCGGCGCGGTGCTGTCCTCGCTCGTTTCCTACGCGGTAGAGAAGAAGGTCTCCGACCACCCCGAGGAATTCGGCAAGGGGGCGATCGAAGGCGTGGCGGGACCGGAGTCGGCAAACAACGCCGCCGCTTCGTCCTCCTTCATTCCGCTGTTGACGCTGGGCATTCCCGGCAACGCATCGACTGCGATGATCTTCGCCGCGCTCTTGATCCACGGCATCACCCCGGGGCCTTTCTTGTTGAAAGAGCACGCCGACGTGTTCTGGGGCGTGGTGGCCTCAATGTACATCGGCAACGTCATGCTGCTGGTGCTGAACCTGCCGCTCGTCGGAGTATGGGCGCAACTGCTGCGCGTGCCCTATGCCTACATGGCGCCGCTGATCATGGTGCTCACCGTGGTCGGCGTCTATAGCGTCAACAACAGCGTGTTCGACATCTGGGTGATGCTGGGCTTCGGCATCTTCGGCTATCTCGCGCGCAAGCTGAAATTCGACCTCGGCCCGCTGCTGCTCGCCTTCGTGCTCGGCCCGATCATGGAACGTTCGCTGCGCCAGGGCCTGCTGATGAGCAATGGCGACTTCAAGGTGTTCTTCACGCGGCCGATTTCCGGCGCGCTGATGGGCATCGCCATCGTGTTCGTGCTCTATAACCTGTGGTCGGCGAGAAGGCGCCGGACGGCGGCCGCTGGCGCGTGAGCCGCGGCGCAGACGGAAACCGAAAGAAACCGAGTTCTGAATTCGTAGTGCACTTGAAAAGGAGATCGTCATGAGTAAGCGAATATGGACCCTGCTCGCCTTGGTCGTCGCGCTCGTCGCGGCGGGCGCCGAGGCCGCCTATCCGGAGAAGCCGATACAGCTCATCGTGCCCTACGGCGCCGGCGGTTCGACCGATGTGCTCGCGCGGGCGCTGGCGCAGGTGGCGCCGAAATATCTGCCGCAGCCGCTGGTGGTGGTGAACAAGCCCGGCGGCGGCGCCATCCCCGGTCGCGTGGACGTGGTGCGTTCCAAGCCCGACGGCTACACCCTGCTCTTCGGCTGGGGCTCGGGCGAAGACCTGGTGGTGCCGCACGAGCGCCCGCTGCCCTACGATCTGTTCAAGGATTTCGAAACCGTATGCCGCATATCGGTGCATTCCATTGTCCTTGCCGTGCCTAGCAACTCGCCTTACAAGACCTTGGCCGATCTGGTCAAAGCGGGCAAGAGCAAGGAATACATGACCGCCGCCGTTTCGACCAAGGGCGGATCGGTCGACATCACCTTCCTGCTATTCGCCAAAGCGGCGGGCATCAAGGTCACGACCATCCCCGGCTCGGGCGGCGCGGACGCGATCACCCGCCTCGTCGGCGGCCACGTCGACTTCGGCGGCGGCCATCCGAGCGAAGTGCTGCCGCACATCAAGGCCGGGCGCCTGCGCGGACTAGCCGTCGCCTTCGAGAAGCGCGACGCTTCGGTACCCGACGTACCGACCTTCCGCGAAGCGGGTTACGACGTGGTCACGGCAGGCTCGGTGAAAGGCATCGCCGTGGCCAAGGCTACGCCCAAGGATGTCGTTTCCTATCTGGAAAAGAAATTCAAGGAGATCACCGAGGACGCCGAGTTCCAGAAGATCATGAAGGACATCGGCCAGCCGGTCATGTACCAGAACGCGGAAGAATATAAAGTCTGGTTCAAGCAGGCCTACGATCAGTTCGGCTCGCTCGCCAAATCGCTGGGAGTGGAAGCGAAGTAGCAGCAACGTAACCAACGAGTCCCTCGAAGAGGCCGCTCCGCTCGGAGCGGCCTCTTCTTTTCCCCCGCACGCAACGAATCCGCGCCCCTCTGCGGCAACGCACCCCATACGATGCATCGAAGAAAATAACCACAACTTGATTGTCTGCATAGCACGCTTGACAGCCAGTGCGTGCGTGCCTAGCATGAGTTTCCGGGGATATCGCAGCCTCCCCATTAGACGCCCAGGCGTCCAAGGTCTGCTCTACCAATGGCCCGTGTGCCAGATGGAGGAGTGCATTGGACGCATCCCATCCCGAATCGCTTAGCATCGCGCCGGCGCGACCGGCTTATTCGCTGTGGCAACTAGTGCGCTATGTGCTGAAGCTCGGCGCCGTAGGCTTCGGCGGCCCGGTCGCGCTGGTCGGCTACATGTACCGCGATCTGGTCGAAGAACGGAAGTGGATTTCCGAAGCCGACTACAAGGAGGGCCTGACGCTCGCGCAGCTCATGCCCGGGCCGCTCGCGGCGCAGCTCGCGATGTACCTCGGCTTCGTACATTATCGCAGCCTCGGCGCGACACTCGTCGGCCTCGCCTTCGTCGCGCCTTCCTTCCTCATGGTCGTGCTGATCGGCATGGCCTACGTCGCCTACGGCGGGCTCGCCTGGATGCAGGCCGTGTTCTATGGCGTCGGCGCCGCGGTCATCGGCATCATCACCCTCAGCGCCTACAAACTCACCAGCAAGAGCATTGGCAAGGACAAATTGCTGTGGGCGATCTACCTGGTGAGTGCGGCGGTGACGGTCGTAACCGAATCGGAGCTGGTTTCGCTGTTCCTGGTTGCAGGCGTGCTGGCGTGGCTGGTCAAGGCGCGGCCGAAGAATTGGTCCAGCTCCGACAAAATGCCGATCAGCGCGGCGCTTGCGGCGCAACTGCCGGGCACCATCCCACTGGCCGCGAGCGTCGATTGGTCCTTGCTGACGCAGATCGGAGTCTTCTTCGCCAAGGCCGGCGCCTTCGTCTTCGGCAGCGGCCTCGCCATCGTGCCCTTCCTCTACGGCGGCGTGGTGAACGAATACCACTGGCTGAACGAACGCCAGTTCGTCGATGCGGTGGCGGTGGCGATGATCACCCCGGGGCCGGTGGTGATCACCGTCGGCTTCATCGGTTACTTGGTCGCCGGTTTCGGAGGAGCGGTCGTCGCGGCACTCGGCACCTTTCTGCCCTGCTATTTCTTCACCATCATTCCGGCGCCCTATTTCAAGCGCCACGGCAGGCATCCGGGAATCGTCGCCTTCGTCGACGGCGTCACCGCGGCTGCGATCGGCACCATCACCGGCGCGGTGATCGTGCTGGGCAAGCGCTCGATCAGCGATTGGCCCACGCTGCTCCTTGCCTCGGTCACGATCGCACTGCTATGGAAGTTCAAGAAGATCCCCGAGCCGCTGATCGTGGCGGCGGCCGCAGTCGTGGGCCTGTTCGCCCATTCGGGGCTGGCGCCGTGATCGACCGACATCCGCGATGCCTGCCGCCTCGCATCATAGCAAGCGCTGAACCATGCCATCCGACCGAGAAAGGAGCTTGACCCATGAACTCGTCGATTGCTTTTTTAGACCTTCAACCGAGACTGCGCAGCCAGCAGCCGCCCTTGTTGATCGACGTGCGCAAACCCGCCGCGTTCGCCTCCAGCACGGAAATGATTGCGGGCGCCCTGCGCCGCGACCCCGAGCACGTCGCTGACTGGGCGCGCGAGCTGCCGCGCTCGAGCGCCGTGATCGTCTATTGCATGCACGGCGGCGACGCGAGCCGAGAAGCCGCGCTCGCCTTGAGTGGTCAAGGAATCGATGCCTGCTATCTGGACGGCGGCATCGAGGATGGCTGGAAGGCCATGCACGGCGAACTCGACCGCAAACCGTCGCAGGCGAGCACGCGCTGGGTGACGCGCGAGCGCCCCAAGGTCGACCGCATCGCCTGCCCGTGGCTGATCGCGCGCTTCGTCGACAAGAATGCTGAGTTCCTCTACGTCCCGCCGCAGCAGGTTCTCGACGCCGCGCGCGATCGCGACGCCGTCCCTTACGACGTCCCCGGCGTACACTTCACCCACGCAGGCGATTTATGCAGCTTCGATGCGTTCCTCAAGCACTATCGCCTCACCGACCCGGCGCTCGCGCAGCTCGCGCTTATCGTCCGCGGCGCCGACACGCACGAGTTCGGACTCGCTCCGCAAGCGGCGGGCCTGGCCGCCCTCTCGCTCGGCCTGTCGCGCCGCTATGCCGACGATCACGAAATGCTCGAACGCGGCATGGTGATGTACGACGCGCTTTATGCCTGGTGCAAGGAAGGGCAGGACGAGGTGCACACCTGGAATCCCCAGGCGTATCGGCGCTGACGCAGGGATCAGCGTTGTGTCGACGCCGGTGCGCCGCGCCTACCAATGCGCGCAGCCGTCGCGATTCTCGTGCAGTTAATAGGTCGAATGTTGCGAATACACATTTGCAGCTAGCTCGAAGCGAGAAGCCTTCTCGGCAAATTCGCCCTGCGCCATAGTCAAGCATTTGCTGCCCGCGAGCAGACGCGCGCTCTGGCCGCATCGAGAGCGCTCGGATTCTCCTCGCGCTTGACCAAGATCAAACACGGTGCACGCGAAGCGCGTAGCGTGACAGTCGTCGGGCACGCACATCGATCGATAACGGATTGATCGGCGAACCGCGCAGCGTGCGCCTCGCCGGCGATGACGCGCAAGACGCCCGAGCGATTCTCGTTTGGAGCCGGACCATGCATAAGATGATGGTGAGATGTGCGCTGGCGCTTGCGATCGCTGCGACCGCCCCGACCGTGACGGCACATGAAGCCGCGCCCGACGCAATGTTGGGCGCCGTTGCGAAGGACGTGCTCGCGCGAGTCAAGGACGATCGCGATGCCAACAAAGTCGCCGTTCTGGTCGAGACGAGAATCCTGCCTTTGTTCGATTTTGAGCGCATGACCCGCAGTGCGATGGCGCGTAGCTGGCGCATCGCCACGCCGATGCAGCGCACCGCGCTCGTCTCCGAATTGAAGACGCTGCTTGCGCGCAGCTTCTCTGCCGCGCTGATGAGCTACCAGGACGAGGCAATCGATTTCGCGCAGACGCACAGCGCGCCGGGCGACGACGTATCGACCGTAAGGTCGAACGTAAAGCGCTCGGCGAGCGAAGCCATGCGCCTCGACTACGATTTGGAAAGGACGCCCTCGGGCTGGCGCATATGCGACGTCAAAGTCGCGGGCGTGCGTCTGGTGACGACCTACCGCGACGCCTTCGCGGAAAAGGTGCGCGAAGCCGGCGTCGACGGATTGATCAGGTGGCTCACCGATATGAACCGCCGCGGCGACTCGCGCTTCGCGTCGGTCAACGCCTCTTCTTGGGAAACTTCGCAGCTCATGTACGCCATACTGCGCGGGGCCCTGCAACGCATGTAGCCGCGGTTCAGACGCGAGCCTGCAGCAGCTGCTCGATGGTCCGGCACAGATCGTCCACGGTGTTCGGCTTGTACACCACCTCGCGCACGCCGGCCGCGTGCGCGGCGGCGACCAGATCGTCGGTCAGATAGCCCGAGGTAATCACCACCGGCAGCCCGGGCCGGATGCCCTGCAGCTCCCGCGCCACATCGAGCCCCGACAAGCCGGGCATGTTGAAATCGGTGACGATGAGATCGAATGCCGCAGGCGACTCCCGCACCGCCTCGATCGCTTCCTGCGGGTTCTGATAGGCGCTCACGCGATAGCCCGAATCCTCGAGCAGTCGCCTGACCAGGAACACCATCGCCTCGTCGTCGTCGACATAGAGCACGCGCTTACCGCGCACCGCGGCCGCGGCCTGCGCGCGCGGCACCGGCCGTTCGATCTCGGCGACTGACGCGGCGATCGGCAGATAGACTTCCACGCAGGTTCCTTTTCCCGGTGTGCTTTGGACTGTGATCGCGCCGTGATGCGACTTCACGATGCCGTGCACCACGGCCAAGCCGAGCCCCGTCCCCTTGCCCACGGATTTCGTGGTGAAGAACGGCTCGAAGATGCGCGCGAGCGTCGCCTCGTCTATGCCGCAACCGTTGTCGCTCACCCGAATCCGCGCATAGCTGCCGTGCGCCAGACCCTCGGGCTGCGCCCCGCCGCCCTGCACGTCGACTGCGTCGAGACCGATCAGGATGCGTCCCGTGCGCTCCTCGAGCGCGTGCCAAGCATTGGTGCACAGGTTCATCAACACCTGATGGATCTGCGTGGCATCGGCAAGGACGAACAGCGGCGCGTCGGTGAGCTCGGTCGCGAGTTCGACTCGCGGTGGAAGCGTCGCGCGCAATAAGCTCACCACTTCCTGCACCAGCGGCCCGAGGGGGTGGATCACCATGTCTTGCGACTGCCTGCGGCTGAAGGCGAGGATCTGCTGCACCAGGTTCTTCGCCCGGCCGGCCGCCTTCTCGATCTCCGCCAGGCTCACCAGGGCGCGGGAATCGGCGGCCAAGTCCTTTTTCGCTAATACCGCATTGCCGAGGATCGCTGCCAGGATGTTGTTGAAATCATGGGCGATGCCTCCTGCCAGGGTGCCGATCGCTTCCATCTTCTGCGACTCGCGCAACTGCTCGTCGAGCTGCCGCCGCCGCTCTTCGAACCGCATCTGCTCGGTGACATCGCGCATCAAGGCGAGGCGGGCCGGCCGGCCGGCGAAGGAAAGCGGATGCGACACGACCTCCACGTCGATCAATTCGCCGCCCTTCTTCCTGTGGCGCCAACGGCCGGAATACTGCAAGCCGCCGTTCTTTTCCGCGACGAGTTCCTGCATGCGCCGCCGAAAGCGCGCCATCTCTTCGCTCGGGCGCATGTCGGCAAAGGTCATCGCCATGAATTCGTCGCGGGTGTAGCCGTAATGCTCGATCGCCGCCTGGTTCACGGCGAGGAAGGCGAGGTTATCGACATCGTAGACCCACATGGGATTGGGATTGATGTCGAACAGCAGTCGGTAGCGCTTTTCGCCCTCCTGTCGCAGTTCTTCGGCGCGCTTGCGCTCGGTGACATCGCGAACGATCACTTGGGTGAGGATGCGCTCGCCCTGCCGGTAAGAGGCGGCGGACACCTCCGCCTCGATTTTGCTGCCGTCCGCGCGCAGCAGACGTCGCTCGACCGCGCTTGCCTGCTGCACCTCGCCCGCAAGGTGATTGCCCCGCTCGAAAGCTGCCGCGCGCACGCTCGGATCGAGAAAATCGACGAAGCGCTTGCCAACCACTTCATCCAGGCGTTCCACCCCCAGCAGCCGGAGAAAGGCGCCGTTCGCCGTCTCGATCGTCTGACCGTGCACGATGGCGATGCCGTCTGGCGCCGACTCGAACAGCAGTCGGTAGCGCTCCTCGGCGTCGCGCAGAATGCGCTCGGATTCGACGCGCTCCCAGACGTCGCGCACCACGCTGACGAAATAGCGCCTGCCCGAAGATACCCAACTGGAAAGCGAAAGCTCCGCCGGAAACTCGGTGCCGTCACGCCGCCGGGCTTTGATCTGAATCGATGGTTCGACCAGTCTGGTTTCGTCCTCCGCCGCCTGCGCGAGCGCCGAGCGGCGCGCATCCAGCGGCGCTTGCGGCATGACGGCGGAAGCCGGCTGTCCGCACGCCTCGTCCACAGTCATGCCGAACATGCGTTCGGCCGCGAGGTTCCATTGCACGATCAGGCCGTCGGCGTCGGTCACGATGATGGCGTCGGCCACCTGCTCGACGAGGATGCGGAAATGTGCTTCTCGTTCCCGCAGCAGGCGCTCGGAAGTCGCGCGGCGATGCCGGTTGAGCACCAGCACGAGGATGATCCAGCTTTGGATGAGCAGGAACACCCCGGTGCCGATCAGATAGTAGCGGAATCGCTCCCACAGGCTCGTCTGACGGTTGACGAACACGGTATCCGCGGGAAGGCTGTCTGCCTTTCCTCCCCAGCGCCGGATCTGCTCCCAATCGAACATTGCGATGGGTTCCTCCGGCACGCGGGTCACGCGCTGGTTCGACTCGCGCCGGCCACTCAAGATATCGAGCGCGAGCTTGCCCGTCGTCTTTCCCAATCGCTCGACGCTGATCGCGGAGCCGCCGATGCCGCCCACCGCCAGATTGATATCGTAGACCCCGAACACCGGCGCATTGGCGGCCCGCACGATCATGCGCTCGGCTTCGTAGGAGAGGAGGACGCGCCCGCTCGAATCGCGGTTGTACTGGGTGAAAACGACAATGCTGTGGGGCGGAAGCCGTGCGACGCGCTCGAGCAACTGCGCGAGCGTCGAATTTGCGCTGAACTCGAACTCGATCTTGTCGCGCCATGCAGCAGCGGCCTTCGCGGCAGCCTCCGCCGCGGCCTTGTCCGCGTTGCTCACGCCGGAGACAAACAGCACGTGCCTGGTCTGCGGGAACAGTGCCAACGCATGCTCCAGCGTTCCCTTGAAGTCGAAGCGGGTGACGCGGCTGAAGAAACGCCTACCAGCCGCGGCCGCGTCTTCCTCGCTCGGCATCGGCGCCTGCAGTGTGATCACCGGCGCCCCTGGCGCGATGCTTCTGCCTTCGCGCAGCAAATAATCGAGTGCCGGCTGCTGCGCCGTGATGATCAAATCGAAGTTCTGGCCGGCGTATTTTGCGTCAAGGTTGCTGCTCAGCCGCGCGCGGTAGCTGGAATCGCCGCGGTAGCGCTCCAGATCCAGGTATTCGTAGTACAAATTGCTCGCCTTGACCCCGCTCTCCTCGAGAACGGAAAGCAAACTATCGTCGAATATGGCGATGAATTTGCTGCCATGCCCGTAGGAATAGAGCAGCAGGACGCGCTTGTTGGCGAGGGGTGAGGAACTCTGGGCGACGGGCTGCGCCAGGACGGCCAGCGAGTGCGCCGACGCAAGCAGCGCGAGCAGCAGAAAACGGATCACCCAGCGGCGAACGCGCCCAGCCGCACTGTCACAGGCGGTATTCACGATGGTTCGCATGCCCTGCGTAATCGCTCACGACGGCCACGCGCACGGCAGCATACCCGCAAAGTACCCACAGGGTACATCGATTCAGCGCTCTAGACCAGGTTTCGTCCCCAGGCTACGCCATTCGCCGCGTGCACGGCCGCCGCAGCCCAAGCCGGATGGATTAGGCGCCGCGACCGACTATTCTTTGCGAACCCGGATGCTCACCCTATGCATTTCCCCTCCCGAAGTTCGATTGTGCGGCCTGCATTTACCGGTGAAGAGCGCGAGCACGGGTGTTTTTGCGGTGCATTTCGTTGCGGCCTGCCCCACACTCGCGTCGGCCGCAGCGGCCGTCTCGACGCGCAAACTTCCGTGACTTTCCGCCGCGCTAATCCGTCCGGATACAATGTACAATCGCAGCGATCAATCGAAGCAATGAGCCCGACGCGGCAAACTCTTGGGAACCCGAGTCCGTGAGCTATACAGTGAAGTTTGATGTCCCGAAGCAGATCGTGCGGGTGACCGCGAGCGGCACGGAGAGCATGAACATCGCCATGGAGTCGATGCGCGCTCTGCACAACAACCCGGAATTCCGGCCTGGCTACGGCATACTTTGCGATCTGCGCAAGCAGACTTTCGTGCCGGACATGGTCGAGGCTTCAGGCATCGGTACGCTGATGGCGGGATTCTTCTACGGCCATAAACTCGCATTCGTCATATCGGACCCTTCGCACGCCATGGCTCAGGAAATCGTGATCGCCGCCGCGCGCGCCGAAGGCAAGGCGCGGATCTTCGGCAATGCAGCAGGCGCCGAACGATGGCTTCTCGGTCTTGCAGAGCTAAAGGAACAAGGATGAAGTGGGACGCGGCATTCTCCGTCGGCATTCCCGAAATCGACGAGCAGCACACGGTGATCGTCGACTGCATCACACTGCTCGAAGAAGCGGTGCACTCGGGCGTGACCAAGAAGAGTTGGTCCGCAGTGCACTCTGCGGTAGGTCGACTCGCCGATTACGTGCGCATCCATTTCGCGGTCGAGGAAAGCCTGATGCGCATCCACGCCTACCCAGATTTCGACCGGCACGCGGAAGAACACCGCCAGTTCACCTTCAACTTGATGCGCCTGCAGGAGAAGTCGCTCAAGGTTGAGGTGTCGAAGGAGATGATCGACTTCCTCGACCAATGGCTGCGCGACCACATCATGGAGAGCGACAAGCGCTATGCCTCCTATCTTCCTGCGGCAAGCGTCGGCAAAGGGCCGGCAAAGAAGAACGGAGCACGCAAGGCGAAGTCTTGAATGTCGCATTGAGCCCGTTGCAACATTACTTTTGCAGTGGCTGACTCAGGGTATCAGGTAACCCAGTAGCAGCACGGGGATGTTCCGCAGCGTCGCGATCTGATAGTGGACGTCGACGAAGTAGTACTGAAGGAATGCGAGGATCAAGGCGAGCAGCATCAGCGACTGACGCAAAAGCAATCCGCGAGTCGCCCGGTCGAAGAAAGTTGCAATTGCGAGTGGGCGAGGCAGAGGTTGCGTTGGAGAAGAAGGCTCGGTGCGCTCTAGCGTCTTGACGGTCGTTCCAGGATCTTCCCCTTGCCCCGTCTTGACCGCACGCATCCCGAGCACGCCGCGATGCAGCGAGCGTCCGATCCTGATCTCGCGCAGCAATTCACGGTAGCGCGCTTCGGCCTCGCTGCCGAAGCTGGGATCGTGCCGCCGCGCACCATGCGCTCGAAACGGATCTGGCCCCAGCGGCGCGGCGCGCGCCACATCCTGCCATTCTTCTTCGCTCAGCACTTCCGCGGCACGCGGCAGGATGTCCCGTTCCTCGACGACCACGTGCTCGCAGTAAATCGCGAGGTAGGCCGCGAGCAGCGCTTCTATGCGTGCGCGTTGCGCGGCGTCTGGGAACATGACCGCAGACAGCAGCGCGCAGAGTTCCGCCCCGAGCGCCCCGGTGCGCTTGTGCTCGCCGAGAAGTCGATCGACGGTCGTGCGCAGGCCAGGAACCTTCTGCGCCAAGAACGCGAATGCGAGCTGCTCGCGCGCGTGGTGATAGCGGTCGGAGAAATGCAGCAGATAGTCAATCACGCCGTGGATCGAGTGAAGTTGCGCCTCGCCGCCCTCGCGCACGACGCGCAGCTCGCGCTCCAGGAAATCGAGGAGGCGCTTGATGTTGCCGTGCTCGATTTGCCAATGCAGCGCCGTACTCGGAATTGCCGCTCTCCTCGTTGCACTCACGGTTCTTGTACTCCCCGCCCTCGCCGCCGGACTCAGTCGCGGTCGGTGCTCGGATTCAGGGGAATTTTGAAAGCGATGCTGGTACCAAAGTAGATTCCTCCGAACTGGCGCATCATGGACGCGCAAGCTGCCGGGGAATCGAGTTCGACGAAACAGAGATAGGTCGCATTCGGCCGATTCTTGACGAGGCGAATGTCTTGCACGCGCCCAAAGGGCACGCACATGGCTTCCAGCGCACGCCGCAATTCCTCTCCGCTCGACACCTCGGCGAGCCTCGCCAAGCCTTCCCGATTCATGTTGTGGAACAGTGTTGCATATGATGCCAACTGTTTCTATTGCCAGCGGCATCATAGACTTCGCCGTTGACGAGGTCTTTAGTATCAATGCACTAGTCCGATCGGACTACCTGGAAAGCGGTATTCGGTTGCCGCAGCTTGAGGCGGCCGCGGCAGCGAAAGGCTGGGTTGCACCCGGCCTGGCGTGCACGAAGGGCGAGAGCGAGCGCTAGCCTAAGCTCGTCTACCCGATGCGCGTGGCCGGGCGACGTCGAACCAGTTCAGCGTTTCGGCGCCACCATCGCGAAGATTGCACCTTGCGGATCGAGGCAATTGACGATCCAGCGGCCGCCGGGGACCTGCATCGGGTCGTAGATCAACTTGCCGCCGGCAGCGAGTACCCGTCCTACCGCCGCGTCGATGGCATCGACGTTGAAATAAAATAGCCAGAACGGCGCGGGCGTCTCGGGCATTTTGGTCATCATCCCCCCCACCGCCGTCGCACCTCCCGTGGCGAAAGTCTGGTAGATGCCCATCGCCCCCATGTCGACCGCTTCGCTCTTCGTCCAACCGAACATACCCGCATAGAACGCGAACGCGCTCGCGCCGTCACCTGCGTGCAGTTCGTGCCAGCCGACGTGCCCGAGCGCGTCCTGCGCGACGGGCGGCATCACCGGGCCGCCCGCTTCGCGAAACAGCATGAACACCGCGCCGTGCGGATCGGCAACGACGGCGAAGCGGCCGACTCCCGGAATGTCTTCGGGCGCGCGGTGAATCGATCCGCCCGCCGCCTTCACTCGCGCCGCCCCGGCATCCACGTCCTCGACCCACACATAAGCTGCCCAGGCGGACTTCGCCCCCGCGGCGCAGGCGTTTTCGGGAATCGCCATCAAGCCCCCGACGGAGACGTCACTCACGGAAAAGATCGAGTAGGGGCCGCCGCCCACGCCTGCATCCTTGGCATCCCAGCCGAACACGCTGCGATAAAACGCCGCCGCGGCCTGAGTGTCGCTCGTCATCAATTCATACCAGACAAATTTGGATTGCTTCGCTGACATGTGCATTCGCTCCTTCTGACAAGGCGGACCTTTCCTATTGCGGTCCAGGACAAGTCGCAGCGCGGCTTCCGCCGCACGGCTAGCGGATTATAAGTGGACGTTGTTCACATACGATAGCAGCCCGACTGGATGCTGTCCACTTTTGCGGCGATCAAGCTCGATCGCGGCAGTACGGCTGGCGCTGGGAAATCGGCCGTGCGCTTTGGAGGGGAATCGCCGGGCAAAACCGCGCGAGGTCCGCTACCCTTGCCGCAAATGAAAAGGGCCTAGGTTTCCCTAAGCCCTTTGAGCGGCCCGAGACATAGGTGACAAAGCGTACCGGCGGTGCGCGTCAAGGTA
>CAZMGP010000079.1:0-17330 GCA_964565875.1 uncultured Enterobacteriaceae bacterium | reverse complement strand
TGCGGGTCATTTTTAAATGGAAACCCCGGGTCAAATTTGGGTGGAAATCAACAGTTAGGTTCTTACTGGACGAGTGTTCCACCCCCACCTCGTCCAGGAATTCGCTTGTCCGGTCCACCGTTTCGAGACTTCTTTAATGCCTATTGGGACGAAATATGGCGTCGAGGCACCGTCCTCAACATCCGCGGCGCGCATGACCTATCTGCCGTACAAACGCTCGCATATAGCCTTGGACTGCCAGCGCGAAAATGGAAATCCTTTGTTGAGGAAGCGTCCAGTTTCAAGGTTGGGGATGGGGCGCCCCCCCTAATTTAGGGTACAGCGAGGTCGGCGCACGGTTAGATTTGACCAGCTCCGGACCGCTTTTTTTCAACAGCAAGTGCTTTCACTCGTGGATGTGCAGACCTTGGATCACTTCATAATCGCGGGCACGAAGAGCCTTTCGTTTTCGGAGCGCGGACTCCTGTAAGTAGGCGCCGCCGCCCGGCTTACCGGTCGGCGGGTTTCATTGGACGCCGAATTCGTAAACCGATCGGCGCCCCGGACTACCTGTCCGGCTTTTTCTTTGGCCAGCCGCCGACCTCAGGCAGCGACTTTCAGTCGGCATGGCCATGAGCGCGGCACGGCTATTGGACGCAAGGCAATCGCATAACGACTTGACCGGGCATAATGCGGTCTGTATAGTAAGAATAGAATGCCTTCCTTACTGGAGAAACAGAATGCATGCGGTTGCAAAAATCACGGCAAAAGGCCAAACCACGATTCCGCAGGATGTTCGCGCAGCTCTAAACGTTGCGCCGGGCGATTTAATCGCTTGGGAGGTCGGCACTGACGGCGTTGCGACCGTGCGGCGCGTCCAGCCGATGGATTTGGAGTACATGCGTGCCGTCGAAGGCACGTTGAGCGAATGGGCTGGTGCCGCGGACGAGGAAGCCTATCGTGACCTTTGACCGATTCGCGGTCGTGCGCGTCCCGTTTCCGTTCACTGATTCCAACGCCACCAAGAATCGCCCCGCTCTGGTTCTCTCTGATCCGGCGAGCTTCAACACGCCGGCCGGTCATTCCGTTATGGCGATGATTACCTCCGACAGCAACGCGCCTTGGCCGCTCGATTGCCAGATCTCCGACCTCGCCTCCGCCGGATTGCCCGCGCCATCCAAGCTGCGGTTCAAGCTCTTCACGCTTGATCATCGGCTCGTTCGCGGCCAGCTCGGAAGATTGTCGGCCACTGACGAAAATGTCGTGCGGCAAGGGCTGGCCAAGCTGTTCGGAGCCTCATAAATCACCGGCTATCCGAGCTTTTTGGCGAGCTCTTCAGGGCGAGGATGGTAATACCGCTGTAGCATCTGAAGGTCCCTGTGCCCCGTGACCCGCGCGAGTTCAAGAATATTTGTCAATGTTTGTGCGATGCGCGTAATTGCGTCGTGCCGAAGGTCATGGAAAGTCAAATCCTCAATGCAGGCGCGCTTGATGGCGCGCTTCCATGCAAGCTTTAGCGCATTCCTGGTAATAGGAAACACCCGTCCATCAATTGAACGCGGGAGCGCCTCAAGAATCTTGACCGCCTTTTTGGACAACGGAACCGTTCGCGAATAGCCGTTCTTGGATACTGGGATAAAAGCTGTACCGATCCCTTCCTCCCCTTTGAGATTGACATGGCGCCATTGCAGGCCGAGGAGTTCCCCCTGGCGCATGGCTGTCGCGAGTGCGAGTTCCACGATAGGCCGTAGCCACGGCGTACGCGCCTGGTCCTGACCCGTGCCGCAGGCGATTAGAAGTCGCTCCTCTTCGCTAAGCCGGTCCACGTCATTGGCCGATGCGAGGTCGACGGCCGGCGCGAGCAGGCGATCCCGCGAATTGTTGAACTTCGGCCGTGCGACCAACCTTACGGGGTTATCCGGGAGGACGATTCCCCATTCGCGCCGCGCCTGTTCGATCACCTGCTGCAGAAGCCCCAGCTCTCGATGCACGGTGGCGGGCTTGCGTACCCGGAGACGCTTATCCCGGTAGGCGGCAAAGTCCTGGGGTTGAAGAGTTGCCACAAACCGCGCGGCTAGATCTGATCTCCCAAGCATGGTCAGACGCAGGCGCTCGGATTCAGCGCCACGATGCTTGGGGACGACCTCCGAGATGTAGCGCTCGATCAGTTCGTCGAGCGTTGTTCGTTCAGCTTGGACCCGAGAAACGAAGACGCCACGGTCCATTTCCGACTCGATCTGGCGCGCCCAGGCGTCGGCATCGAGTTTGGTGCTGAATGAACGGAATACCGGCCTGTAACCGCGCCGGATGACCTGGGCATGCCAGGACTTGCCACGCTTTCGAATAGACGCCATAACTGCCTCCAGATGAAGGTTGAGCTATGGCAACGATATGGCAAACGTCGGCAGGGCTTCCGACGTTAATCGACCAACTACTTGATTTAATTGGTCGGGGTGAGAGGATTTGAACCTCCGACTCCTGCGTCCCGAACGCAGTACTCTACCAGGCTGAGCTACACCCCGAGATGTTGCAGACGGGGGCGAGGCGCCCCCGAAAAAACGAACGCGGTCAGTGGTTACGGTTGACCGCGAATTCCGTCAATTGTATCAAACTGTCGCGATATTTTGAATGCGGCAGGCGCGCGATCGCCGCGCAGGCGATGTCCGCTTCCCGCTTCGCCTGCTCATGCGCGTAATCGAGCGCGCCCGTTTCCGTGATCGCCTTCAACACCGCCTCGAAGTCCTCGCGTCCGCCCTGCTCGATGGCGTGGCGCACGACTTGCGCATGCGCGGGCGTTCCCTTGCGCATGGCGTAGATGAGCGGCAGCGTCGGCTTGCCTTCGTTCAGGTCGTCGCCCAAGTTCTTGCCGGTTTCGTGCAGATCGCCCGAATAATCGAGCACGTCGTCGATCAACTGGAACGCCGTGCCGACATGCGTCCCATACTGCGCCAGCCCCTCCTCGACGTCCGGCGCCGCGCCGCCGAGAATCGCCCCCAGGCGCGTGGCCGCCTCGAACAGCTTGGCCGTCTTGCGCCGCACCACCTCGAGGTAGCGGGACTCGTCGGTATCGGCGTTGTGCACGTTCAGGAGTTGCAGCACTTCGCCTTCGGCGATGGTATTGGTCGCCTCGGCCAGCACCTCCATGACCCGCATGTTGTCCGCCGTGAGCATCATCTGGAAAGCGCGGGAGTAGAGAAAATCGCCTACCAGGACGCTCGCCGCATTGCCGAAGGCGGCATTCGCCGTCTTGCGCCCGCGGCGCATGCCGGACTCGTCCACTACGTCGTCGTGCAGCAGGGTCGCGGTGTGGATGAATTCGATGACGGCCGCGAGCTCGTGGTGATGGCGCCCGCCGTAGCCCGTGGCGCCTGCGGCGAGCAGCAGCATGGCCGGTCGCAGGCGCTTGCCGCCGCTGGCAATGATGTATTCCGCCACTTGGCGGATGAGCACGACATCGGAATCGAGCCGCCGGCGGATGGTCGCGTCGACCGCGCGCATGTCGTCGCCGATGAGGGCGTTGATGGCTGCTAGAGGCAAGGTAAGTAAGGCGGAAAAACTAGGCCGGCGGATGGGTTTGCAAGGGGCGAAATCATAGCACAAAGCTTTTGACGAACAAAGCTAAATTGCTGTATCATCTGCGGTTCTCTTAATCGCAGTTTGGTTTTCTTGGAGCTTCAACAATGTATGCGGTCATAAAAACCGGCGGCAAGCAATATCGCGTCGCAGCCGGCGAAAAATTGAAAATAGAACAGATACCGGCAGGCATTGGGGCTGAAATCGTGCTCGACCAGGTGTTGCTGGTCGCCGACGGTGACAACCTCAAGATGGGCAAGCCGCTCGTCGCCGGGGCTTCGGTGCAGGCAAAAGTCGTCGCCCAAGGGCGCCACGACAAGGTGCGCATTTTCAAATTGCGCCGGCGCAAGCACTATCAGAAACATCAGGGGCACCGCCAGAATTTCACCGAAATCGAAATCACCGGCATCACGGGTTAATCGGAAAGGCAGGCTATGGCACATAAAAAGGCAGGCGGCAGCTCGAGAAACGGCCGCGACTCACAATCCAAGCGCTTGGGCGTCAAGCGCTACGGCGACCAGGTCATCGCTGCGGGCAGCATCATCGTGCGCCAGCGCGGCACGCAGATGCACGCCGGCGAAAACGTCGGCATGGGCAAGGATCACACCCTCTACGCCAAGGTCGCAGGAAAGGTCAGCTTCGGCACCAAGGGGCCGATGGGCAAGAAGACGGTAAGCGTGGTGCCGGTCTAAAGTCCGGCAGGCCGAAGGAAAAGCCCTATCCACGCGGTAGGGCTTTTTTATTTGTGGCGCTGAAGCAAGCATGAAATTCATCGACGAAGCGAGGATCGAAGTCCACGCCGGCAAGGGCGGGAACGGCGTCGCCCACTTCCGGCGCGAGAAGTTCGTCCCCCGGGGCGGCCCGGACGGCGGCGACGGCGGTTCGGGCGGCAGCATCTATGCCGTCGCCGACCGCAACATCAATACCCTCATCGACTACCGCTATGCCCGCATCCACCGCGCCAAGAGCGGCGAGAACGGGCGTGGCGCAGACCAGTACGGCAAGGGCGCGGAAGACATCACGCTGCGCGTCCCGGTGGGAACGGTCGTCACCGACGCGGCTAGCGGCGAACTCATCGCCGACCTTGCCACCGACGGCCAAGTCGCGCGGCTCGCGCGCGGCGGCAAGGGCGGACTCGGGAACCTCCATTTCAAGTCGAGCACCAACCGCGCGCCGCGGCAGTGCACCCCGGGCGAGCCGGGCGAATCGCGCGAACTGCACCTCGAACTCAAGCTGCTCGCGGACGTAGGCCTGCTCGGCATGCCCAACGCCGGCAAGTCGACCTTCATCCGCGCGGTGTCGGCGGCGCGCCCCAAGGTCGCGGACTATCCGTTCACCACCCTCAATCCCAGCCTCGGTGTCGTGCGTGTCGGCGAAGACAAGAGCTTCGTCGTCGCCGACATCCCCGGTCTGATCGAGGGCGCGGCCGAAGGCGCGGGCCTCGGCCATCAGTTCTTGCGCCACCTCGCGCGCACCCGGCTGCTGCTGCACCTGGTCGACATCGCGCCGCAGGACGAATCCGTTGACCCGGTGGCCGATGCGCGCGCCATCGTCAACGAGCTGAAGAAATACGACAAGGCGCTCTACGACAAGCCGCGCTGGCTGGTGCTGAACAAAATTGACATGCTGCAAGGCGACGAGCGTGTCCAGGCGGTCGAGCGTTTCCCCAAGTCCTACCGCTGGAAAGGAAAATGGTTCGCCATTTCCGCCCTCACCGGGGAAGGCTGCCGCGAGCTCGCCTACGCCGTCATGGGCGAGCTCAGCGAGAAACAGGCGACCTGAGATGCATACCCAGCTCGAATCTGCGCGGCGCCTGGTGGTCAAGGTCGGCAGCTCGCTCGTCACCAATCAGGGACAAGGCCTCGACGCGGCGGCCATCGCGCGCTGGGCAGCGCAGATCGCCGAGTTGCGCAAACTGGAGCGGGAGGTCGTTCTGGTTTCGAGCGGTGCCATCGCCGAAGGCATGCAGCGTCTGGGCTGGAAGCAACGCCCGCAGTCCATGCACGAACTTCAGGCCGCGGCCGCCGTCGGGCAGATGGGCTTGGTGCAGGTGTATGAAAGCGGCTTCCGCGAGCATGGCTTGCATACTGCGCAGGTGCTGCTGACGCACGCCGACCTCGCCGACCGCCAGCGTTACCTCAACGCGCGCTCGACCTTGCGCACCTTGCTCGAACTGGGCGTCATCCCGATCATCAACGAGAACGACACCGTGGTCACCGACGAAATCAAGTTCGGCGACAACGATACCCTGGGTGCGCTCGTCACCAACCTGATCGAAGCCGATGCCCTGGTGATCCTCACCGACCAAGCGGGCCTCTTTACCCGCGATCCGCGCGAAGACCCTACGGCGGAACTCGTGCGCGTGGGCAAGGCGGGTGACGCGGCCTTGGAAAGCATGTGCGGCAAGCCGGGCAGCCAGATCGCCAAGGGCGGCATGCTCACCAAGATCCTCGCGGCAAAGCGCGCCGCGCGCTCCGGCGCGCACACCGTCATCGCTTCCGGCCATGAGGCAGAGGTGCTGATTCGGCTGGCCCGGGGCGAAGCCATCGGCACGCTGCTCGTGGCGGAAACGGCGCCGATCGCGGCGCGCAAGCAGTGGCTCGCCGATCACCTGCAGGTCAACGGGCGGCTGCTGCTCGATGCCGGCGCGACGCGCGCCCTGGCGCGGGAAGGCAAGAGCCTGCTGCCCATAGGCGTGAAAAGCGTGGACGGCGCGTTCGAACGCGGCGCGGTCGTGGCTTGCGTCGGGCCGGACGGCAGGGAAGTCGCGCGCGGGCTAGTGAATTACGGCGCTGCCGAGGCGCGGCGCATCGTCGGCCGACCGAGCAGCGAGATCGAAGCCATCCTCGGCTATATGGATGAGCCCGAGCTCATTCACCGCGACAACCTAGTCCTGCTCTAGCTTTCGCAGTCAAAAGCCCTTGCTGGGAAGGCGCGCAGTCCCGCCGCTCTTTAGCAGCTCCCGGCCCTCTTGCGGCGTCATGATGGTGATTCCCGCTGGGCAAAAATAGTCGCTGTAGAGCACCTCCCGCTGGGCATTGCGGCGATCGGGAGGAATCGGCTGCCAGCGCGAGCTGCGCGCCTCCGACCAGGTGTTGTCCGAGCGGCCGAAGGCATAGATGCGATATTCGTGCTCGGAACAGCGCAAGCCCTCGAAGGTGACGTTCAGGGCTCCGCTCGAACTCTTGGCGATCAGGCTATAACGCACGACACCGTCGTTGCCGACGCTGATCGAATTGCCGTCGACGTAGAAATCGAAAGGCGTGGTCGCCGTCACGGTGACCGGAAGATAATTCTCCGGCTTGGGGAATTCCGGCAACTGCGCTTCCATTTCCTTCCAGGTGCTGTCGTCCTTGAACCTGCGCTCGAACAGCTGCGCCGATGCGATGAGCGGCAGCGCGAGGAGGAGCAGAAGCCAGCCGCGCATCGTTCTAGGCGAGGTCTCGGACGAGCGATGCGCGCGTCGCCGCGGCCACGCTTGTGATCTCGGCGCGGCATTCCGGATGGTCCACGCCCAAGGCGAGATCGGCGCCGGCTTTCAGCGCCTGCGCCATGCCCTCCTCGAGTTCGAAGCGCAGGAAATGCACGGCGGAGGTCTTCTCTTCGGTTTCGCGCTCGAGGTCCTCGTCGGCGACGGCGAAGACGCGGGCATGTCCGGCAACCATGATCCAGACGCGCCGCTCGATGCCCTTCAAGCGCGCGAGCGCCTGCTTACGCTCGTCTTCGTCGCCGTACTCGATCATCATCGTCGCCTTCAGGTTGCGCCCGTCTGGGATGAGCGGATTATAGGCGTCGAGTTCGTCCTGGATTCCTTCGTCTTCGAACGTGCGCTCGATGCGCAGCATCTCCTGGACTTGGTAGCGGATGGTGAGTTCATCCTCGAATATTAGCGTCAAGTGCTCGCCCAGGTGAAGCGTTCGATCCTTCTTGTGCGCGATCACCCTGGCGCGAAATTCCTTGCGCTGCTTGGCATAGTTCTCGAGGCTGAGCAGGCTCGCGCGCTCGATTCTGCGATTTCCCATAGCGGTGTTCGATTCGATGTTCATAGTCCGTAAGCAATGCGTAATAGCGTTAAGGGATGCTGCCGCTGCGCCTTCGTCTCGCCCATCCCCTGCTCGATGTGGCGCGCAGCGATCGCGCAGTCCGAGCTGATGTAATCCGGGTCGCCCGTCGCCATGGCCTTGAACACGGGACGGCCGATTTTCATGGAATTGGCGAAGTACTCCTCCTTCACTCCCCAGGTGCCGTCGTGGCCGGAGCAGCGCTCGACCGTGGTCACATTCGTTTGCGGCACGAGCTGCAGCGCCTCGCGCGTCTTCTGCCCCATGTTCTGCACCCGGGAATGGCAGGGGATATGGTAGGAGACCTTGCCCAAAGGCTGCTTGAAATCGGTCTTCAGCAAGCCGTCCTTATGCCGCTGGATCAAGTATTCGAAAGGATCGAACATCGCCTCCGCCACGGCCTTCACCTCGGCATCCCCGGGAAAGAGCAGCGGCAGCTCCGACTTGAACATGAGCGTGCAGGATGGCACGGCGGTGAGAATCGCATAGCCCTCGCGCGCGAGCCGGGCGAGCGGCGGAATATTGATTTCCTTCAAGCGCGCGACGCTCTCGAGGTCGCCCAATTCCAGCTTCGGCATGCCGCAGCACGCCTCCTTCTCCACCATCACATAGGGAATTTCGTTGTGATCGAGGAGTTTCAGCAGATCGTGGCCGATACCCGGCTCGTTGTAATTCACGTAGCAGGTGGCGAAGATCGCCACTTTCCCCGGCGTACGCGCGCCGTCCTTCGCCGCATGCGCAGCGCCCGGCGCGGCGTTCGCACGGAAACGCGAGGCGCTGTAGGGCGGGAGCTTGCGCTCGCGATGCACGCCTATGACACTATGCATCAGCGCACGCGCCGCGCCGTTCCGGTTCACGGCGTTGACCGTCTGAGCCACTACCGGTATCGCCGCGAGTTTGCCGATCGCATCGGTCGATGACAGCAGCTTGTCGCGCAAGCGCACTTCGCCCTTTTTGAATTTGATCGCCTTCGCCCGCAGCATCAGGTGCGGAAAGTCGACGTTCCACTGGTGCGGCGGTACATAGGGACACTTGGTCATGTAGCAAAGGTCGCACAGGTAGCACTGATCGACCACCTTGGCGTAATCCTTCGTAGCCACGCCGTCCAGCTCCCCCGTCGCCGACTCGTCCACCAGATCGAACAGGGTGGGAAACGCCGTGCACAGGCTGACGCAGCGCCTGCATCCATGGCAGATGTCGTAGACGCGGTGAAGCTCGGCATTGAGCTTCGCTTCGTCGTAGAAATCCGGCGACTTCCAGTCGATAGGATGCCGGGTGGGAGCCTCCAGGCTCCCTTCGCGCACGCTCATGTTGTTGTCCTGCCTGTCGGGTTGCGTCCGGCCAGGGAAAGACGGACGGGTTCGAGGCGCACCTCCGCCCGTCGATCTTCCCCGCAGCTTCGCGCGTTTAGTCGGTCAGAACGTCCAGCGCCTTCTGGAAGCGATTGGCGTGCGAGCGCTCCGCTTTCGCCAGGGTCTGGAACCAATCGGCGATCTCTTCGAAACCTTCGTCGCGCGCGGTCTTCGCCATGCCCGGATACATGTCGGTGTATTCGTGCGTTTCGCCGGCGACCGCTGCCTTCAGGTTCTGGCGGCTTGAGCCGATCGGCAGGCCTGTCGCCGGGTCGCCGACCTGCTCGAGGTATTCGAGGTGGCCATGCGCATGGCCGGTCTCGCCTTCGGCGGTGGAGCGGAACAGCGCGGCGACGTCGTTTTGGCCTTCGACATCAGCTTTGTTCGCGAAATAGAGATAGCGGCGATTGGCCTGGGATTCGCCGGCAAACGCGGCTTTGAGGTTTCCCTCGGTTTTGGAGCCCTTCAGATTCATGATTCCTCCGGTTGTTTGATGGACAGCGACGATGATCGAATCTATATACAAGGCCGCGTCGGGTATTGAGAATTCTCAATCGCCTCAGTCACGGGAAATCAGCGCTTGAAAGAACAATATAGACTTAATCTAATCGCTAGACAAAGTATATATATTTGCAATGACGGGGTCAAGCTGCGCCCTGCAACCCAGCCGTTCACCAAGCTTGGATCAGCGGCCGAGCGCCGCGCCGATTTCCGCGAAGGTCTTTGCCACTTCGGTGGTTTGGATCGCCTCGCCCAACTGGCGCGCAATTTGCGAAGTGGAAAAGATTCCGCGCACGGCCTGCGAATTGCCCTCGCCACCCATGTCGGCGACCAAGGCGTGCTGCCGCCCAGAATGCTTCAAGGTCGCCACGATGTGCCCGACTTCGGCATGCGCGACATCTTCGTAGAGCAGGATCTCCAGCTGCTCGCGCGGGGTCATGATGTCGCGCACGCGCACTTCCTGCCGTTTCAGTCCGCGCTCCAGCGCGAACTTCACCGGCTTTTCGCCGAGTATGTCGTTGGTGGTGATCAGGCCCAGCACCTCGCGCTCGGGGTCGGTGACGAGCAGCAGGCGCACGCCGCGCTGGATCATGAAACGGTTGGCGGCATCGACCGGCGCTTCGAGATCTATGGTCGCCGCGGGAATGCGGCGCAAATCCGTCATCACCTCGAGGGCGGAGGAATCGATGCGCACGCGACCCGCGTCCGTGCCGGGTTGATGGAAACGCGCGCCCGCTTGCAAGCGATGGGGGGTGAGCGGGTGGTATTCGCGGTTCATCTCGTTCTCCTTGCAGCGGATAATCCGTGGTCAACACCGCCCGCCCGTCGCGTTACCGCGATGCGAGCGTTCATCGAACCGAACGCGATGCGGGCCCTTGTCTTGTGTGTTGCGTGTCGCGATTCAGATAGCGCGCGAGTTCGTTCAGAGCCTGCGCATACACGTCGCGCTTGAACTCGATTACGGAATCCAGCGGCACCCAGTACTCGTGCCAGCGCCAGGCATCGAATTCCGGATGTTCGCTCGCGCGCAGCGACACTTCGCTATCACCCGCGACCAGGCGCAACAGAAACCAGATCTGCTTCTGGCCGCGGTAACTGCCGCGCCACTCACGCCTGATCCACTGTGTCGGCACTTCGTAACGCAGCCAGTTTCGGGTACGGCCCAGTATCCTGACGTGATGAGACTTGAGTCCGACCTCCTCCTCCAACTCCCGGAACATCGCTTGCTCCGGAGTCTCACCGTGTTTGATCCCGCCTTGCGGAAACTGCCAGGAATGCTCCTTGATCCGTTTGCCCCAGAATACCTCGTTCCTTGCGTTACAGAGAACTATGCCGACGTTCGGGCGATAGCCGTCACGATCGAGCATTGCAAATTCACCTTAAACTAGAGTTAACACCATTCTTTCATAATTCCCCTGGCATTGAAAGCGGCCGAACGCGCCCCGGATCGCGCCGGCGATCTTCGAGTAAAATAGCGCCGCCTCAGCTACGGAAAAGCCCATGCGCGTCTCGCAGTTCTTCCTCTCCACCCTTCGCGAAGCACCCGCCGATGCGGAGATCGTCAGCCACAAACTGATGCTGCGCGCCGGCATCATCCGGCGGCTCGCCGGCGGCATCTACACCTGGATGCCTCTGGGCCTGCGCATCGTGCGCAAGGTGGAAACCATCGTGCGCGAGGAGATGGACCGCGCCGGTGCGGTCGAGCTATCGATGCCCGTGGTGCAGCCCGCGGAGCTGTGGCAGGAATCGGGGCGCTGGGAGCGCTACGGGCCGGAGCTGCTGCGCTTCAAGGACCGCCATCAGCGCGACTTCCTGATCCAGCCCACGTCCGAGGAAGTCATCACCGACATCGCACGCGGCGAGCTGAAGAGCTACCGCCAGCTGCCGGTGCACTTCTACCAGATCCAATCCAAGTTTCGCGACGAGCGCCGGCCGCGTTTCGGCATCATGCGCGGGCGCGAATTCACCATGAAGGACGGCTACTCCTTCCATGCCGACTTCGCCGATCTGCAGCGCGAGTACCGCAACATGTACGACACCTATGCGCGCATCTTCAGCCGACTCGGCCTGAAGTTCCGCGCCGTCGCCGCCGACACCGGCTCGATCGGCGGCACGGATTCGCACGAATTCCACGTGCTCGCCGATTCAGGCGAAGACGCGATCGCCTTCTGTCCGAACTCGGATTATGCAGCGAACATCGAATTGGCCGAGGCGCTCGCCCCGGCGGCTGCGCGCGCGCCTGCGGCCGCGCCGATGCGCAAGCTTCCCACTCCGGGGAAGACCCGCTGCGAAGACGTCGCGCAACTGCTCGGTGCGCCGCTCGCGCAGACGGTGAAGGCGATCGCCGTGATGCACGCCGACGAATTCGTCCTGCTGCTGCTGCGCGGCGACCACAGCCTCAACGAAATCAAGGTGCAGAAGCTCGAAGGGCTCGATCCTTTCCGCTTCGCCAGCGACGACGAAGTCGAGCGTCATCTCGGTTGCAAGCCCGGCTACATCGGTCCGGTCGGCGCGAATGACGGCATCCGCATCATCGCCGACCGCACGGTCGCCGTCATGTCCGATTTCATCTGCGGCGCGAACGAGGAAGGCCACCACCTTGCCGGCGTGAATTTCGGCCGCGACCTGCCGGAGCCGGCGCTCGTCGCCGACATCCGCAACGTCGTGCCGGGCGACCCCAGTCCGGACGGCAAGGGACCGCTCGACATCTGCCGCGGCATCGAGGTCGGGCATATCTTCCAACTGCGCAGCAAGTACTCCGAGGCGATGAAAGCGATGTTCCTGGATGAATCGGGAACACCGCGCCCGTTCGAAATGGGCTGCTACGGCATCGGCGTCACGCGCATCGTCGGCGCCGCAATCGAGCAGAATCACGACGCGCGCGGCATCATCTTTCCGCAGCCGATCGCGCCGTTCCAACTCGCGCTGGTGCCGATCGGTTACCGCAAGAGCGCCCAGGTGCGGGAGACCTGCGACCGGCTGTATCGCGAGCTGGCAGCCGCCGGGATCGAAGTGCTGCTCGATGATCGCGACGAACGCCCGGGGGTGATGTTCGCGGACATGGAACTCATCGGCATCCCGCATCGCATCGTGGTAGGAGAGCGCGGCTTGAAGGAAGGCAAGCTCGAATACCAGGGTCGCGCCGATGCGTCCGCCACGACCGTGGCAGCCGCGGACGCGCTCGCGTTCGTAACCGCGAGGCTATGCGCCGCTTAGCGCTCGCGTGTCTCGTTTTCGTCTGCGCCCAGGGCAGCGCCTTCGCCGGAGCGCAAGTCTATGAACCGCTCGCCGCGAGCGTGCAGGCGGCGCTGTCCAAGTCCGTAAGCGACCGCGCTCCCGCCCGATCGGCGTTCAAGTCGAAGCTCGATGAAGTCGAATGGCTCAGCGCCATGTCGCGCCGGCTCATGAACCGCATTCCCGATCACCGGACGCGTATTGCGTTCTTGAAGTCGGTGCATTACGAGGCGAGCCGCGCCGGTCTCGATCCACAACTCGTGCTCGGCCTGATCCAGGTCGAGAGCGCATTCAAGAAATACGCGGTATCCACGGCAGGCGCGCGCGGCTATATGCAGGTGATGCCGTTTTGGGTGAAGCTGATCGGTGCGAAGGGCGACAACCTGTTCGACATGCGCAAGAATATACGCTACGGCTGCACCATCTTGCGCCATTATCTCGACCTGGAGAAAGGTGATCTGTACCGCGCGCTCGGACGCTACAACGGCAGCTTGGGCCAGCCGCAGTATCCGCGCGCCGTGGAATCCGCCTGGAAGCGGCAGTGGCATTACGAGGGCCGGCTCGCCTGACGCGGAAGCTGCCGACGTCTCTTGCCAATACCGCCCTCAGCGAGATAGCCATGGCCGAAGTTCTCGTCCTCTACTACAGCCGCCACGGCGCGGTGCGCGAAATGGCGCGTCTCGTCGGCCGCGGCGTCGAGCAGGTGCCGGGCATGACTGCGCGGCTGCGCACCGTGCCGCGCGTGGCGAGCGTAACCGAAGTGGCGCAGCCCCAGGTTCCCGACGAAGGCGCGCCCTATTGCGAGCTCGCCGATCTGGAGCAATGCGCCGGTATTGCGCTCGGCAGCCCGACGCGCTTCGGCAACATGGCGGCGCCGATGAAGCATTTCTGGGACACAACCGGCGCCCTATGGATGCGCGGCGCGCTTGCCGGCAAGCCGGCCGCGGTGTTCACCTCGACTGCCAGCCTGCACGGCGGACAGGAGACGACGCTGCTATCGATGATGCTGCCGCTCTTGCATCACGGCATGATCATCGTCGGCCTGCCCTACACCATGTCTGAACTGTCGGCCACCATCACCGGCGGCACGCCCTATGGACCGAGCCATGTCGCGGGCAGCGCGAACGACCGGCCGGTGAGCGCCGACGAGAAGACGCTGTGCATCGCGCTGGGGAAACGCCTGGCGCAAGTTGCCGCAAAGCTCGCCGCTTAGCTTGGCAAGACTCCTCAATCTGGGCGCAGCCGCGAGCCTCATCGGCTTGATCGCGCTTTGCCTCGCCTGGGAACTGTGGCTTGCGCCGCTGCGGCCGGGCGGCTCGACGCTCGTGCTCAAGGTGCTGCCGCTGCTCGTACCGCTGCGCGGCATTTTGCACGGCAGACGCTACACCCACCAGTGGTCGTCGATGCTGATCCTCGCCTACTTCGCCGAGGGCGCGGTGCGTACTTTCGACGCCACCGAAAACGCGCGAACGCTCGCGGCAGCGGAAATCGCGCTCGCCCTCGCCTTCTTCGCCTGTAGCGTCGGCTATGCGCGGATCACGCGCCCGGCGCCGCGCTGAGAACCCGACCTACAACTGCGGATTGATGCGCTCCTCCGGGCTGTGCAACTTGTTCAGCGCCGATAGATAGGCCTTGGCCGACGCCACGACGATGTCGGTGTCCGAGCCGATGCCGTTGACGACGCGCCCCGCCTTCTGCAGGCGCACGGTCACCTCGCCCTGCGATTCCGTCCCTTGAGTGACGGCGTTGACCGAAAACAGCATCAGCTCCGCGCCGCTCTTGGCGACGCTCTCGATCGCCTTGAAGGTCGCATCCACCGGACCGTCGCCCTGGGCCTGGGCGCTGTGCTCGGTCGGCCCCTCGGCGAGGACGATGTGCGCATGGGGGCGCTCGCCCGTGCCGCTCGCCTGAGTCATGTCGACCAGCTTCCAGTGGTCGGCCTGCGCCGCGACCACCTCGCCCGAAACGAGGGCGTGGATGTCCTCGTCGAAGATTTCGTGCTTCTTGTCGGCGAGGTCCTTGAAGCGGCTGAACGCGGCGTTGATCGCCTGGTCCGAGCCGAGTTCGATGCCCAATTCTTTCAGTCGCGCCTTGAACGCGGTGCGGCCGGAATGCTTGCCGAGCACGAGTTTGTTCGTGTGCCAGCCCACGTCCTGGGCGCGCATGATTTCGTAAGTCTCGCGGCTCTTCAGCACCCCGTCCTGATGGATTCCCGCCTCGTGCGAGAAGGCGTTGGCGCCGACGATCGCCTTGTTCGGTTGCACCGGAAAGCCGGTGATGCCGGAGACGAGCTTGGAGGCGGGAACGATCTGCGTGGCATCGATGCGCGTATCGCAGGGAAACACGTCGCGCCGCGTGCGCACCGCCATGACGATTTCCTCGAGCGAGCAGTTGCCGGCGCGCTCGCCCAGGCCGTTGATCGTGCATTCCACCTGACGCGCGCCGTTCATTACCGCCGCGAGCGAATTTGCCACCGCCAGGCCCAGGTCGTTATGGCAGTGCACCGACCACACCGCCTTGTCCGAGTTCGGGATGCGCTGGCGCAGCGTGCGGATGAGCGAGCCGAACTGCTCCGGCAAGGTGTAGCCGACGGTATCCGGAATGTTTACGGTCCGTGCGCCCTCCTTGATCACCGCCTCGAGCACGCGGCAGAGGAAATCGACCTCCGAGCGCCCGGCGTCCTCGGGCGAGAACTCGACGTCGTCGGTGAACTTGCGCGCGAAGCGCACGGCGTTCACGGCGTCGGTCAGGACCTGGTCCGGGGTCATGCGCAGCTTCTTCTCCATATGGATGGGCGAAGTCGCGATGAAGGTGTGGATGCGCCCGGACTTGGCCGGCTTGATCGCCTCCGCGGCGCGCGCGATGTCCTTGTCGTTGGAGCGCGACAGGCCGCACACCGTGCTGTCCTTGACGATCTCCGCCACGGCGCGCACCGACTCGAAGTCGCCGTTCGACGCCGCGGGGAAGCCGGCCTCGATTACGTCCACGCGCATCTTCTCCAGGAGGCGGGCGATGCGCAGCTTCTCTTCCTTGGTCATCGACGCGCCCGGGCTCTGTTCGCCGTCGCGCATGGTGGTATCGAAAATGATCAAGTTGTCCTTCATCTCAGCCTCCAGTGGTTAAATGCAATCGCGGATCGATAGATCCTGGCCTGCGCCTTGAGTGGCGCAAGGGTCGAACTGCCGAATTGTGGGTGGGATTATGTGCGCGCGCGGCGCAGCAGCAGGCCCGCGAGCAGAAGCAGGCTGCTAAGGAGAGCGGTCAACACTGTGGTGCTGAAAAGCATGCAGGCAATATATCGGCTTTCCCGCGATTAGGCAATAGGGCGTTCCCGCGTCGCGCGCTGCGCGTCTTCGCCGCTCGCCGCGACCTATTGCACGCGCCGCTTGCGCTGGTTCCAGATCCAGATTGCGTAGCCGGAAATCGAATAGACGACGAACAGCAGGAACAGCACGGTGGGCGGATGGGTCGAGATCAGAATCACGCCGAAAACCACCGCGAGCGCCGCCCAAAACGGCACGCTGCGGCGGAAATTCACGTCCTTGAAGGCGTAGAACGGGATGTTGCTCACCATGCTCAAGCCCGCGAACAGGGTGATGATGCAGGCGATCCAGCGCATGGTGCTGACCGCTTCGATCTTGAAATCGTCCACCACCCAGATGAAGCCCGCCACCAACGCCGCCGCCGCCGGGCTGGGCAGCCCCTGAAAGTAGCGCTTGTCGACGATGTTGATGTTGGTGTTGAAGCGCGCGAGGCGCAACGCCGCGCCGACGCAGTAGACGAAGGCGGCGATCCAGCCGACGCGCCCCATGCTCTTCAGCGCCCATTCGTACATCACCAGCGCAGGGGCGGCGCCGAAGGAGACCATGTCGGACAGGCTGTCGTATTCCGCGCCGAATTCGCTCTGTGTGTGCGTGAGGCGCGCGACGCGGCCGTCGAGGCCGTCCAGCACCATGGCGACGAAGATGGCGACCGCGGCCTGTTCGAACGCCGCGTTCATCGCCTGCACGATGGAATAGAACCCGGCGAACAGCGCCGCGGTGGTAAACAGATTTGGCAGTAGGTAGATGCCGCGGCGGCGCATCACGGCATTGATCAGCGGCTTCGGGCGCTTATAGACAGGCATTCCTTTCGCTTACTCCACTTATTCTAAGAGCACGTAACAAAAGTCATTTTGTTACGGGCTGATTTAGGGGAGCACGAGGGGAGACGCCGCGAAGCAAGTGCCCTTGGGGCATATCCTCTCGTATTGTCACGGACTCTAAGCTCGCGAGGATGGTGCTCGCAGCATACACCTTGTCGCCGAGCGCCGCCTGAATGCGCGCGCCGGGCGGCAGGTACACGTCGACGCGCGAGCCGAAGCGGATGAAGCCGTAGCGCGCGCCGCGCGCGAGCACGTCGCCCGGTTTGACGTAGCAGAGGATGCGCCGCGCGATGAGCCCCGCCACCTGAACGCAGGTGACGTCCGAGCCCGCCTGAGTGCGGATCCACAGCGCATTGCGTTCGTTTTCGGTCGACGCCTTGTCGAGCGCCGCATTGATGAAGCGGCCGGCCTGGTACCAGACCTGCTTCACCTCGCCGTCGACCGGCGAGCGGTTGGAATGCACGTTGAACACGTTCATGAACACGC
>CAZMGP010000078.1:0-17731 GCA_964565875.1 uncultured Enterobacteriaceae bacterium | reverse complement strand
GCCTCACCGGTCACCTTCGTCGGTGCAGCCGGTCATCTTCAGCGGAATACGCAGTTGGGACGAAAGTTCTTCCGCAACACTACGCACGAGCGCAGCCATGTCGACATCCTGCGCGGCCATCTCCTTACGGCCCATGCGAGAGAAGGCGAGGATGTCATCGATTAATTGCGCCATGCGCTGGGAGTTGGTGCGAATCACTCCAATTAGTCTGCTGCCCTCCTCTCCGAGGAGCTGATTAAACTTCTTCTCCAGCATGTGGGAAAAACCGTCTACTGCGCGTAGCGGCACGCGCAGATCGTGCGATACCGAGTAGCTGAAGCTTTCCAGTTCTTTGTTTGCCGTTTCCAGTTCTGCCGTTCGCTGCGTAACTCGCGCGTCAAGGTGTTTGTTTAGCTCCTGTATCTCCTCCTCGCCTCGCTTGCGCGCGAGTTCAAGACGTTCCCGCTCTAGTCGCAGGCGGAGGACAGGTGCGATACTTCTTCCGAGCGTCTCAAGCAGAGCCAAATCCGCTTCCGAATAATCCGTTTCCTTGTTGGCCACCTGGATGAGTCCAATCACATCGGCGGCATGCACAATCGGCATGGAAACGTGCCTAGTTATCTTTACGTGGCCCTGCGGCGTAAGAGTCGAGACATTGTTGGAATAATTGGTACGCTTCTCGCGTATTGCCCGCGCCCAAGAGCCGTTGCCCCATTCAGCCTGCGGAAATATCCAGCGCTTGCCGGTGACCTGACATTCGTCCCACACTGTGGTGGTCATCGTAGGCTCTACAAGGGCGCCGTTTTCGTCCAGGTAGCCAAAAACGCCATAACGACTCTCAAGTGCTTCCAGGATGATTTGTCCTACCATCTGAGTACGGGCATACCCTCGGCATGGACGGCACGAACACCATCTTCTTCCGCGCCGATCCTGCGCGGCGCAGGCAATGACGTGGTCATGTCTGGAGCATTCCGCTTTGGCCGCGAAGTCAGCAATCGTTGCCTAGAAAATAAACTACTCAGACGTAATGCACGGGGCATTGTCCGTGACTTGCCGCACATTAGCCATAGGTTCGCGCAAGCCAATGACGGCAGTGGCTTAGGACCCGTCCTCGGCCAAAGCGGGCGTTGACTATCGGAAAAAGTAGGTCCGCAATTGGCAAGTCACCGGCAATTCGCAGCAGTTTGGGCGGAAGAGCAGTTTGCCTAGCCCTCTAGGAACGCGGCATCCTGACGATGAGCTCACCAAACGCGTGCGGCGTCAAAGGCTTGCTGAAGTAATAGCCCTGCACCTCGTCGCAGCCGTGTTTCTTTAGGTACCCGCGGCCGCGTTCTTTGCGGCCGCATTGACCGTCTCCAGCGTCCAGCCTCGCGGGTAGTACTCGTGATTGCCGAGAACGTAGACGACAGGCCGCGAAAAGCGCTTCTTCGCCCACTCGATCCCCTCGATGCCGTAACCGATGTCGCCAGCGAGCACAGTTATGTCCGCGTCTACGTACGGCGGCGTAAAGCTCGGGTCGAATTCGAGGTGAACATCGCTCATCAAGTGAATCTTCATTTCAGTTCCTTGTTGCATCAGTGCTCGCGTGAGTTGCTCAACGCTTCTCGAAGAATCGCCTCCTCCCGATCACCAAATTCGTCCGGGCACACCACGACGCGTGCGTCACCCGCCGGCCAGTTGGTCGCGTAGTCGTCAAGCGCGACCCAGGCTTCGGAATCGAGTGCGCGCTCCTCGAGATACCGCATGGCCTCGACATAGCGGTGACCGGCGAGCCACCGCTCTGCAGAGGGAACGACCGGCGTGGCGCCGACGACGCGAGGGCGAAAATCTTCCGAAAACACAGAGAGAATTTCGCTCCACGCCACTTTCGTGCGCCAGTCACTGCAGACGACGACTTGAATTCGTGGAAAGTCGGCCATTACCGATTCAATCCTCGGGAGAAAGCAAAACTTCTCCTGCCCGCTTTCCCGCGGATTCCAGGGATGCGTGACGCCGTCAAAATCGAGAAAGACTACAGTCATTTTCAGCCTCGCTTGTTCTGTTCTGCCAGACGTCGAATCGCTTCCGCGGCCGCCAACATTCGGTCCCTTGCTGGAGAATTCGCAGTGTGTATCCAAAGGAGAGGCGGAATGAACCCGCGCTCGACCACGGCGCGCTCGATCCATAGCAGTACGTCGTAGCCAGTGCCGGCACGGTCATCGCCCAAATCGTGGTCGAGCGAAATTTCCTCGACCACACCGGCGTTCAGTAGCGCAATGGCTTCGGTCGCAGTCCGCACGCGGGTCCAGGTACGCGGTGCGCCGCGCTCGTCATCTAGAAAGACCTTCATTTCAGCTCTCCAGTCGCACTCACTGTGTGTTCTTTGCAAGTCCATAAACGACGAACCCCGCTCAAGGCGGGGTTCGGTCAGTCACTTGGATATGTCTCGCTCGTCTACCTAGGACTCCCCCGCTCTCTTAGCTTTTCACGCACGCGCATACGCTCGCCGCGGACGGCGATCCAGCGCGTGCGCGTTGTAGTGATTCCGATGCCGATTGACGGCAGCGTGGCGTTGAAGATGCGATTCTTGCGGACCATTTCTTTCTATCTCAAAAGTCGAGCACACTTGCGCCCGGACCGGTTTTAACGCTTCATGTCCAAAACGGTTTACACCGTTGGTGCCACAGCCCCTGAGTTCGTCGTGCTTAAATCACGATTACGATACCGATTCGGCGTCGCGGTTAGCTCAGGCTTTACCTGTGGCGGCGTGATTATGTCGCAGTGTCGCGCGCGAGCCAATAGAAACTTGAAGACGGAAATGATTGATAAGTCGGCAGCGCACCTGGGACCGGCAGCGAAACCGCAATATATTGCTGCTTAAGCCGCTTAAGCAGCAATATATTACGGTTGGCACGCCAAGAGAATTTGCTGGGCGAACGCGCAGATTCATTTGATCGTATGCCGCCGCGGTCGTATTCCGCTACACATCCCGCCTTCTTATAGCGGTCTTGCCCGGGCGGATCCGACTTGATCCGGGCATATCCGGTTTTAACCGGATATGCCCGGATTTAACCGGATCAAACAATTCTTCGGGAACGCGCTTTCAGGCGCGTCACCGCCGCTCCGAATTCGCCTCTCTATTCGTCGGTTGCCGGCTTTTCATTTCGCATACCTCACGATCGACTTCATGACACGGCTTTCAAGATGAAAACACGGGGCCGGGCCGAGCAACCAGCAACGCTCAACCGACAAGCATCAACCAACCAGCGCACACTGACCGCCCCAAGCAACCAACAAAAAGGGGAAGAGCGATTTCAGCGCACACTGGCCTTTGCAGACACCGTTGGAGGGTGTCCGTTGGCTTGTGCCCGGCCCCGCGGCCGCAGCTACAGCACGGCGGCCTTACGGCCGCCGTCCCCCGCGCGCGGCAACGCGGGGAAAAGGCGTCAGGCGGGCAATCCCGCCAGACGCGCAATCGACACGTGGAGTTCAAGCTCCATGCGACTTCGGTTCAGGTCCGCCACCGCATCGGCAAGCGCGTGCGCCCTCCCCTGCAGCGCCGAATGCTCCGCGCGCATGGCCTCGTACTCGGCATCGGGCAGCAGCCTCAAGGTGATGCGGGTCGCGGATTTCAGAAATCCGCGATCCTCGGCAAGCTCCCGTGGCACTTCGCCAAGGTCCACCGGCCGCACCATGTCGGGGAACTGGCCCTGGAGGATGGCGTTCAGCATCCCGATACGCCGCTCAAGTCCGGCAAGCTCCGAGAGCTTAGCGGATACGCCAAGTTCGGCGTTCCGAAGCGCAAGACGCGAGCGAATCGCCACGATCGCATCAACCAGCAGCGAGTGCAGGCCGAGCGCCGCCTTCGCTTCCTCAGCAAGCCGCGCCGCACGCTCCGTGACACCCGCTTTGTTCCAGCTCGAGACCTGAGTGTTGGTGTAGAGGTCTTTTGCGAGCTTGACTCGTTCGGCGGCGAGTGCCGAGAGCCGTTCCGCAACCTTGTGCCAGCGGCTGAGGGTGAGTTCAAATCTTTTCGATTCCATGTTGTTTCCGTTCATTGTGATGGGTTCTGCCTAAGCCATAGTCATTAGCGACAGCTCGAGGGCAGCTGCGATTGCGCCGGTTCGCCTGTCTTGTATAGTGCTGGCGGCCGTGGACGAAACCGAGCGCCGCATCGCCCTGCACGCCCGTCCGATATTCCCCATGAAGCCTCTGCGCGCCCTGATCACCGCAGAATCCGGTGATCTCCGGCTGATGACGTTCCACCGTCTCCGCGTCGTGTGAAATCGCCTCTGCACATTTGACGAAGAAAGAATCTTCGTGTTCATGATCTAATTTCACCTCCCTCGCAATCACGGGAAAATCACTCGCATGCTCCCCGTTTACACAAAGCCGAACCTGCGCGTGTCGGCCGCAGCCTCCGGCGGCAGCTGAATATCCTCGGCGAGGAGTTCCGTGCGCCCAGCGTAGAGCGCGCGCCCGATCGCTTCCTCGAGAACCTGCCGGATGCGCCGCGGCGAGAGCACGCAGACGCGTGCGACCACCGGCGCGGAGAGATTCGCGAACGCCTCCGGCAAGCGATGCTCCAGACGCAAACCCACGAAGATCGCCACAGCAAGCGCGACGCCCTGCTCGGGCGTCGGCGCCTTGACTTCGAAACGACGCATGCGACTCAGCAGTGGCGCCGGAATGCGCGCGGGCTCGTTTGCCGTCGCCACCCAGATCACGCGCGACGCGTCGAGTGCCACTGCGGGAACCGACAGATCGCGAAACTCGCGCGCCGTGCCCGGCTCAAAGAGCTGGTGCAGCGCATTGCGCGGATCGCCGTAGCTGTAGCCGACGTCAGCTTTGTCCAGCTCTTCCAGCAGCACCACTGGGTTTGCGAAATCGCGTTCGACCAGCTGTTCGAACACGATGCCCGGTTTGGTATTCGTCCAGTATTCCTGACTGCCCGAGAGCGAAGAACCTGCCTGAAGGCTATCGACCGGCAAGATCACAAAACCGGAGCCGAGGAACTCTGCAAAGCGTCGCGCCCAGTAGGATTTCCCCACCCCCGGGTCACCGGTGAGGAGCATCGGCACGACGCGCGGCACGCGGTCCGCCTGCTCGGCCAAAGCAAAGGCGTGGCGCAGGTACTGCGTGACCTCGACGACGTTCGGAAACTGTGCGGCGAATTCGTCGAGCCTGGCCCGCCAGTCCTTCGGCATAGTCGCGAGCTTGCGAAACTCGCCGCGGCGGCGCATAAGCTTGATGATTTCGTTTTTGCGCTTACTCTGGTCACTGTCGCCAGGAGGAAGCGATGCCGCGAAGCGCTCGACCTCGGCGCGATCGAAGACGCGCATACGCGCTCCCGTCCTTGCAGGGGACTCGATTCCCCAGGGAACGATCTCCGTCTTGGATTTCTTTGCAGCCACCCTGGCCGCTTCTGCAGCTTCCGCCTTGGCTTCCTCCGCGGCACTCACGCGCGCAGCCTCCGCCGCGAGCGCGTCCGCGACGAGTTCAGGAACCGCGACCTCATCGTGGTATTTCCAGCCCTTATCCAACTCCGCTCTTGGCTTCCAGCCCATCTTCTTCTCCCCAAAAACAAGAGCCCCGCTCGGTGGCGGGGCTCTTTGTTGAAGCCGGTCGAATGTGTCCTCGACCTACGTCAACGCGTTCTCCCGCCGCAAAAGAGTCGTGCCGACACCGATCGCTTCGATGTCGCACCAGCTGGTCGGGCACGTTATCGCGATGCCGATGCTTGGCAATGCGAGGATCGTTCTAGTTTTGCGTACCATGTTCTTCAGTTGTCGTGTTCAGTTCCGAGTACGATGAAACGCGTGAGGTGCGATTCCGTTTACTCGCGCGTTCTCGAAGCAATTTACAGTCCCTGCACCAGTAGCGCTCGCAGCACGCTTACGGTAGATGCGCGAGAAGCTGTGCCGCGAAATCGAGCACATCTGCGTTAACGCCAAGAGTTTTTCCGATCCGGGTCGCGTCCGTGAGGCGCTTACGCGCATTGCCGATCGGCAGGCCAACATCAGCCCACGTCTTGCCGGTACCGGGGAGCCAGGACGCCCTATAGAAGACGGAAAGGATTCCCGCGCGCACTTGCTCGGCACGGAGTTCGTTGTGAACGGTCTTGGGCAGTCGTTCCCAGCATGTGTCGAACAGTTCCATTGCGCGGCGGATCACATTCGGATCTGGGTCCGCCCCGAGCTGCGCACAGGCGAAATCGATGCGATGACGATAACGAATGGGGTTGACTACCAAAAAGGGATCGCGCCCGACCGGGTGAGCTTGGACGTCATCGAAATCCGCGTAGCCAGAATCGAAAACCGCGCTTGAATGCGGGTTTGGCAAAATTTTTTGCAGACTCGGCATAATGTTCTCCATAACATAATGACGTATTATATAACATTATATCGCGCGCAATGACATTCCGTCAAGCATAATTGCTATTTAGGATGGCATAATATGCGTCCCGCCTGAGATGATTGAGGCCCGTTCGATGACGGACAAGAAAGCCAAATCCTTCCGCCTGCGCTCTAACCTCTCCACCATCATGGGGCGTGAGCGACTGCGAATTGCCGATGTTTCGCGCCTCACGGGCATTCACAGGAACATGCTCACGCTCCTGTACTATGATCGCGCGCGAAAAGTGGCTCTCGAAGAAATCGCGAAGCTCTGCGCACAGTTGGGATGCCGCGTCGGAGAGCTACTGGAGCTTGTCGAGGAGCCGGTGGCGGAGACGAGCACTCGGACCAGATCCACAAAGAGAAGATAAGACAGGCGGCACGATCCCTCCAAATTGTCCGGGAAAGTCGGCCGAAGACCGCAGCTCTTGTTTGACTCTCAGATTGCAGCAAATCTTGGCACTGCTGGGTGCTACGGGTGCGGCTCTCAGCGCATCTATTTGTGAGGCGTCCTGCGGCCGGAAATCGGTAAATTGCGGACTTCGGGCCCCTCTCGAGAAGCAGCGATCTCTCGTGCGACCGCTGCGGCCTTTCTGAAAATCTTATCGGACCGGCGTTTTTCCGAGTGCGCCGCCATTTCGGTTTGCTCCCGTTCGCGTTCGTTCGCTCGCTGCCGCTCGCGCTCCGCTTCTTGTTTCTTTGCCACGGCCTTCTCTCGCCTCAGCTGCGCTTTCGTCCTTCTTGGCTTGGGCGACTCGCTAATGCGCAGAAAACCAAATTCCCGGCTAACCTGATTAAAATATTCGTCTTGGAGCGCCTGCATCGCGCTCGTGTATGCTGCTTGCGCTTCCCATCTTCTCAGTTCTTTTTCAGTGCGCGCCCGAGCCTGTGCCGCGTAGCCTGGGTGAACGGCCTTGACGTTCTCCCCGTACATATGCCCGATGATGTGTAAATGCGGGTAGCCTTCGTCCCTGTGGCGGACAATGGACTTGATACAGTTGAATCGTTTCAAGAAGAATTGAACGTTTGCTTGCACCCACTTGCACAGCTTCGATTCGTCCGTTTCTGTTTTGTCAGGGTAGCTCGCCACGATTCCAAGAAGTACGTGGGTGTCCTTTCTCAACTTCTTGCCGCTTGCATCTTTCCTACCCTCGGCCGCTTGCTCGAGGAGGTCTAGATAGCAGAGCGGGTCCTCGCCAAAGATCAATTCCGGCTTTGCCGAGTGTTCAATATGCCGCGAGAACCGAGGCACCCGCGCAACCTCGCATAACACCTGGCGAACGGTGTTGTGCTTCTTCTTTGAGTTAGGGTGTCTGCTCGCGACACGTGGATAGGTTTCGACGTGCATGAAACCAGACTCCTGCTTTCCCTTTGTCATTCCTTGTCCCTTCACTGAAAATTGCGAAATCTAGTCTGTTTTCTATTGCAGTTCCTGTCACTGGATTTCGAAACTGGTTGTCCCCGTTCTACACCTGCACAAAGCCCGCGCGCATGACGTCTTCGCGTGAAATGGCAGCGAATTCCGGCGTCAATCAATGTCATGTTTCTTCTCTCTCAGTGATCGGCGAAGAAGGCTGAGAAAGCCTCGAAAGAACCACCCCGATACGCCAGGCGCATCTCGAAGGGCGGTGACATCGAATAGCAAGTTCTTCGTTTCGTCGAGTTCAATCTTTATGGCAATGAAGTGGGGCGACTGATTTATGCACTGCGACGGCATCGCATTCCCAAGGGCCTGTCCGAGTTCCTCGCCGTCCACGCGGCGCTTCTCCACATCTGCAAAGACTCTCAGTAGGGCACGAGGCATCCGAAGTTCCACATTCGCGGTCTCCTCGTCTTTCTGACGCGGTGCCCAGTTGAAGCGTTGGTGCTCATTCGGCCCGTTCTCCAACACCCGTCTTAGACGTGCCGAAATCCATTCATTGTCAATATTCGCTGGTAGTTTTTCGAGAACTTTGGAAAACGCTTTTAGGTGCGGAACGTGGCTCGCGTGGCAGGTTAATTCTGTCCTCAGGCAACCCTCAGCTACTAACTTCTTGCGATGGTCTGCGATTCTCTCGGCACCCGATTTCGCTTCCGAATTGCCGCGTCCTGCCTGCGACGGGCCGGAGCCCGACGTCTGGGTCGTGTCCTTCTCGTTCTTGGAACGCGCAGCGTTCTGTCTGATCAGCAGATAATCGACGCCCCAAAGTTCAATCTCCTTCATATCCATTCCCGTAGCCTGGCGTTACCGGAAACGTTTCCGGTAACGCTGATTTATTTGCGATTTCAGGTTTTCTCCGCATAACAATTAGGCGGCTCCCATTAACGCATTTGTAGACTGGTGTAAGACATCTGCGATACGCTGTTGATGCGTTATGTTCATACCGTGTATTACATGAATGCTCCGCTTATATCTTAAAAAACAACCGCGATGCTCGTTGCAAATCGATCGCGTATGTGCTATATTATGTCCCATTGCTGAAGGAAACGCAACACACAATGGTGAAGAATGAGCGCGCGCTTCGTTTTGATCCCGAGGTTTTCCCAGATGACTGGCTATTCGGAAAAGGCGGTGCGGCGCAAGATTGAAGAAGGCGTTTGGAGATACGGCGGCGTGGCCCGTAAGGCCCCAGACGGTCATGTACTGATTGATTTGGAGCGATACGAGGAATGGGTAGAGGACGAAAAGGCAGTGGTGTAGAACGCCGGGATCACTCAATTAGGATCAGCTTCACCTGGAACGGTGAGCGTTGCCGGGAGACGCTCGAACTAGCCCCAACACCAGCGAACGAGAAACACGCTGCGCGCCTCGTCGCGGACATTCGCCTCAAGATCAAGGCAGGCACGTTCGTCTACGGTGAGTTCTTTCCGGACAGCGAGCGCGCCGGACCATCACACTCCAAGGACAATACACTGCGGCATTACGGCGCGCTGTGGCTCAACATTGTCGCGTCCACAGTTGGCAGCAATACACATAGTCAGTATACAAACGCCTTAAAGTTCTGGTACGGACTCAAGGACGAAACGGGGCAATTACTCAATGGTCGCCCACTTGGCGAGATCCCAATTCGGGAACTCACGGAGCTTGAACTAGCCGCGTTGATTGGTCAGCATCCGTGGGCGTCGGCGAATCTCAAGAACAATTACCTAATACCATTGCGCGGCACTTTCGAGAGAGCCTGCAAGGACTTGAAGATTTCTAACCCGGTCTCTGCCATCAAGAACGGTAAGCTGCAAAAGCACAAGCCTGATCCATTCAGCGTATCCGAAGCCGAGTCGATTCTGGACCATATGGCGCGCCAGTTCGACGTGCGCGTTTGGGCCTATTTCAACTGGCAGTTTTACACCGGCATGCGCCCCGAGGAAACGATCGCACTGCGCCGCGAGGACATCGACTTCGTTGAGCGCCGCGCTCACGTATGGCGAGTGCGAACAGGTGGTGAGGACAAGGACACAACAAAGACTCACACGTCCAGAATGGTGGATCTGAACGATCGCGCCATGCAGTCACTCGATGTGATGCGAAACTACTGGCGCGAAGGGGATCACGGTCTGGTGTTCGAGCGCCCCGCGTGGAAGCCGGCAAAGGCAAGTCGGGGCGGCAAACCGTCACCGGCTGGACCGTGGAACGATGCCCGAGCCCAGAACGACACATATTGGAAGCCGACTCTCAAGGCGCTCAAGATTCGCTACCGCAAGCCGTACAAGACTCGGCACACCTACGCCACGATCGGCTTAATGAACGACATCAAGCCCGCCTATATGGCTGACCAACTAGGGCATGACCAGAAAGAGTTCTACCGGACCTACGCGACGTGGATCAACGGGGAGGCAAACCGCGCGCAGATCGCCAAAATCAACGCGGTCCTGCCATCGAATTTGTCCCCAATTTGTCCCCCGAAGGTATCGGATGTGCGGTCTACAGAGGGAGAAATTGGTAGGCGCGATTGGACTCGAACCAACGACCCCCACCATGTCAAGGTGATGCTCTAACCAGCTGAGCTACGCGCCTAGAAGTACGCGCATTCTAGCGTATCCGCGCGAGCGACACAAACCGCGCCGCTGACCGAGACGCCTTTCGTTGCGGTTTGCGCGAGCGCGCTAGCCGCTCCACGCTTTCGACTTGGAATCGTACTGATAGGGTTTGGACTTGAACAACACTTCCTGGCAGGTGAGGGTGTATTCCGTTCCCGCCGGCTTGTATTCATAGGGCTGGCCGTTGGGGCACTTGGCAAGCATCGCCAGATACTTGGGAACGAGCTTGTCCAAAGCGTCGGGCAAATTGCCGGCTTCGCGCTTATGGCGCGACAGCGCGGCGATGATCGAGCCGCCGCGGCCTTCGACCGTGCTCGCGTTCTGCTGGCCGCTGGTATAGAAATCCAGACCGACGTAGGCGCAGACGAGAATCACGACCAGCACCACCAGAGGTACGACCGCCGCACCGGCTGCCGTATTCAACGGTTTCAACTCTCGCATCTTCCCTCTCCCTTGTTATAGGAACAACGAGTTTTGCATAAGCTTAACGCAGACTCAGCATTTCCGCTGCATGTTTGCGCGTGGTGGCGGTGATTTCGGTCCCGCCCAGCATACGCGCCACCTCTTCCACCCGCGCCCTGGCGTCGAGCACGGCCACTTCCGTCCTCACCCCGCCTTTACCGAGCGCCTTGCTCACCGACCATTGCTGGTCGGCCTGCGCGGCCACCTGCGGCAGGTGGGTGACGCACAGCACTTGGCGTTCGCCGCCAAGCTTTTTCAGCTGCCTGCCGACGATTTCCGCCACGCCCCCGCCGATGCCGGCGTCGACTTCGTCGAAGATCAGCGTCGGCACCGGCGACGCCTTGCTGGCGATCACTTGGATCGCGAGGCTGATGCGCGACAGTTCGCCCCCCGAGGCGACCTTGGCGAGCGCTCGCGGCTCGGTGCCGCGATTGGCGGCGACCAGAAATTCGATCGCTTCCATGCCATGCGCGCTGCCCTCTGGCGGATAGGGATTGAGGGCAACCTCGAACTTGCCGCCGGCGAGCGCGAGCTGCTGCATCGCTTGCGTGACCTCCTTCGCCAGCTTCGCCCCGGCCTTCTTCCTGCCTGCGCCGAGTTGCGCCGCAAGCTCGAAGTAGCGGCTGCGAGCGTGCTGCTCCTCCTTCACCAAGGCCTCGAGGTCGGAGGCCACCTCAAGCTCGGCCAGGCGTTGTTTCAGCTCGGTCAAGCGCCCGTGCAGTTCCTGCGGCGGCAGACGGAATTTGCGCGCGGCGGCGTGCAGCGCCTCCAGCCGCGCCTCGACCGCGGCGAGCCGCTCCGGGTCGAGTTCGACGCGTTCGCCGTAATGGCGCAACGCATAGACCGCCTCCTGCACTTGCGCTTCCGCGGAGCGGATGAGCTCGAGCGACTCGCTCAAGCTCGCGTCGTAGCCCTTGAGCTCATCCAGGCGCGCGGCGGTGGCGGAAAGCTGTGCAAGGCAGGCTGCATCCGCTTCCGACAAAGCATCGAGCGCGGCGCGCACGCCGTCGATCAAGCCTGCCGCGTGCGCAAGACGGCTGTGCTCGGCCTGGACCGCATCCCATTCGCCCGCGTGCGGCGCGAGGGCTTCCATCTCGTGCGCTTGCCAAACCAGCTGCTCGCGCTCCGCATTGCGCTGCGCCGCGTGCGTCTCGTACTCGCTGCGTGCCTGCGCGAGCTTCTGCCATTGGCGAAATGCGGCCGCCACTTCCTGCGCGAGCGGGGCGAGTCCCGCGTGGGCATCGAGCAGCGCGCGCTGCGCCTCCGCCTTGAGCAGCGACTGATGCGCATGTTGGCCGTGGATGTCGACCAGCCATTCGCCCGCGTCGCGCAACTGCGCAAGCGTCGCCTGCCGGCCGTTGATGAACGCGCGCGAGCGGCCGCTCTTGTCGATGACGCGGCGCAGCAACAGCAGCCCCGGGTCGCCCTCGAGTTCGGCCGTGGCGAGCCAGCTTGCGAGCTCGGGCAGCGCGGCGATGTCGAACTCGGCGCTGACGTCCGCGCGTTCGCAGCCGGTGCGCACCACGTCGGCGTCGCCGCGCTCGCCCAGGGCGAGGGCAAGGGCATCGATCAAGATGGATTTACCGGCCCCGGTTTCGCCGGTGAGCACGGTAAAGCCCGAACGGAAATCGAGTTCCAGCGAATCGACAATGACGAAATCGCGGATGCTAAGCGAACGCAACATGTCTAGGGTCGAAAACGAATGAGGGGAGATTTCCCCTCATACTCCCCTATATCGGAGGCCATTTCCGTAATTCTGAAATGGCCTCTCACATTTCGCTCCAATGCAGCTTTTCGCGCAGCATGGCGTAATAGCTGTAGCCCGGGGGATGCACGAAGCGGATGGAATGCGCCGCACGGCGCACGATCACCTTGTCGTCGGCGGCGAGTTCCGAATGCGGTTGGCCGTCGTAATGCAGGCTCGCGCCGAGCGCGCGCTGCTTGATGGTAATCTCGATCACGCTGCGGTCGCTCACGGTGATCGGCCGGTTCGACAAAGTGTGCGGACAGACGGGAATGAGCGTCAGGCCGGGGACGTTGGGCTGCAGGATCGGGCCGTTGGAGGACAACGCATAGGCGGTGGAACCGGTGGGCGTCGCCACGATGATGCCGTCTGAGCGCAGGTCGTAGACGAACTGGCCGTCGATGTGCACCAGAAATTCGATCATGCGGCCGGTCGCACCCTTGTTTACCACGATGTCGTTCAGCGCCTGGGTGCTGAACACCTCCTTCTCCCCGCGCAGCACGCGCGCCTCGAGCATGGTGCGCTCGCCCAGCGTGTAGCGGCCGTCGAGCAGCAATCCGATGGTCTCGCGCATTTGCGAGAAGGCGATGTCGGTCATGAAGCCGAGCCGCCCCTGATTGACGCCGACGAGCGGCACGCCGTGCGCGGCGAGGTGGCGCGCGGCCGAGAGCATGCTGCCGTCTCCGCCCAGCACCACCGCGAGGTCGGCCCTCGCGCCTATGCCAGCGTAGTCGGCGATGGCGAAGCCGTTCTTGCCGATGTTGGTGGCGGTTTCCTGCTCGATCAGTACGCTGCAGCCGCGCTCTTCGAGCAGTCGCGCCAGCCCCAGCAACGACTCGGCGATCTCGGCGGTGTTGTAGCGCCCGATCAGGGCAACGGTTTGGAAAGCTGGCGGCATCGCATTGAAATTAAACCACATCGTCCCCACATCGTGTTGTTGGGGAAGAAGAATTTTTCGGTAGAATGACGACCATGCTCGACCGTCGCGCGCAAATCCTGTTGAAGACCCTGGTTGAACGCTACATCGCCGAAGGCCAACCGGTGGGCTCGCGCGCGCTGTCGCGCTATTCGGGCCTGGACCTGTCGCCGGCGAGCATCCGCAACATCATGGCGGATCTGGAAGACCTCGGCTTCATCTCCAGCCCCCACACTTCCGCCGGTCGCATACCCACGCCGCGCGGCTATCGCATTTTCGTCGATACCCTGCTCACCATCAAGCCGCTGGAACAGGTCGAAGTGAACCAGCTCGAGGGCAACCTGCACCCCGACAATCCGCAGCGCCTGTTGAGCACCGCATCGCAACTGCTGTCCGAGCTGTCGCACTTCGCCGGCGTGGTCGCCTCGCCGCGGCGCGCGCCGCCGGCGTTTCGCCACATCGAGTTCCTTGCGCTCTCGGACAAGCGCGTCCTGCTGATCATCGTCACGCCCGACGGCGACGTGCAAAACCGGATCCTGTTCACCGACAAGACCTACACGCCGGCACAGCTCACCATGGCGGCGAACTTCCTCAATCAGAATTATGCCGGCCTTTCCTTCGACGAAATTCGCCAGCGGGTGCAGGAAGAGCTGAAGCAGTTGCACCACGACATGACCGCGCTGATGACCGCGGCGCTCGAGGCAGGCGATCAGGCGCTGAAGGAGACGCGCGAGGAGTACGTGATTTCGGGAGAAAGGAACCTGCTCGATTCGGCCGATCTCGCCTCCAACATGGCGCGGCTGCGCGAGCTGTTCGACCTGTTCGAGAAGAAGACCATGTTCGTGCAGATCCTGGACATGAGCACGCGCGCGCAAGGCGTGCAGATATTCATCGGCGGGGAATCCGGCGCGTCGCTGCTCGACGAATGCAGCGTCGTCACCGCACCCTACAGCGTGGACGGCCGCGTCGTCGGCACGGTCGGCGTGATCGGACCGACGCGCATGGCTTACGAACGCGTCATTCCGATCGTAGACATCACGGCAAAGCTGCTCTCCAGCGCGCTTTCGGCGGGCTGATCCGCCCGACCGAGCCATGCGCCTGCATCGCACCGTGTTCGTGACGCTAGCGGGAATCTGAGCGTGCGCTTTCGCGCCGAACCCGCCTATACCCACGGCACGCCGCAACGCACGGCGATCCTGCTCGTCAACCTGGGCACGCCCGAGGCACCGACTCCCGGCGCCGTACGTCGCTATCTGCGCGAATTCCTGTCCGATCCGCGCGTGGTGGAAATTCCGCGGCCGCTGTGGTGGCTCATCCTGAACGGCATTGTGCTCGTGTTTCGGCCGGCGCAATCGGCGGCGAAATACGCCAAGATCTGGGACAAGGAAGGCTCTCCCCTCCTCGTTCACAGCGCACGCCAGGCGAAGCTCTTGCGCGGTTACCTCGGCGCGCAAGGGCGCGGCGAGCTCGTCGTCGACTTCGGCATGCGCTACGGCGAGCCCTCCATCGCCGCGGCGCTCGCTCGCCTGAAAGAACAGCGCTGCGAACGCGTGCTGGTATTGCCGCTCTATCCCCAATACGCCGCGGGCACCACGGCGACCACGCTCGATGCGGTGGCGGCGTTTCTGTCCCGCACGCGCGACGTTCCCGAACTGCGCCTGGTCAAGCACTTTCACGATCATCCTGCCTATATCGCCGCGCTCGCTGGCGGCGTACGCGCGTATTGGTCGCGGCACGGCAGGCCGGACCGGCTGCTGATGAGTTTCCACGGCCTGCCGCGCTTCACCCTCGAGCGTGGCGACCCCTACCACTGCGAGTGCCAGAAGACGGCGCGCCTGCTAGCGCAAGAGTTGGGACTTTCGCCCGAGGCGTATCAGTTGAGCTTCCAATCGCGCTTCGGCCGCGCCGAGTGGCTGCAGCCCTACACCGCCGCCACGCTGGCGCAATGGGGCAAGGAAGGCGTCGGCCGGGTGGACGTGATTTGCCCCGGCTTCGTCGCCGATTGCCTGGAGACGCTGGAGGAGATCGGCATCGAAGGCAAGGCGAGCTTCCTCGCCGCGGGAGGCAAGGAATACCACGTCATTCCCTGCCTCAACGAAAGCGATACCTGGATCCAGGCCCTGGCACAAATCGCGCTGCAGCATATGCAGGGCTGGGACCGTCCGGCCTCGGATGCGGCGGAACTCGCGCGCTCGAACGAACGGGCGCGTGCCCTGGGAGCGCCGCGCTAGTCTGCTCGCCCGGGGGAGGCGCTGCTTCCCCTCGCGCCCTAGCCGGCGCGATCCGCCCCCTTGAAATGCCTCGAATTGCCCCCATTTGCGAAAGGTCATTACGAGTCCAGAGGTTAGAGATGGTCGATCAAGCGCCCGAAGTATCCCCAGCCACGACTGCCGCGGAAGGCGCAGCCGCCCCGGCGGCCGACGAAGCCCCCAAGGTTGAAGCGCTTGGCGGCGCCGCAGCCGGCCTGGAACAGAAGCTGCGGGAAGCAGAGCAAAAAGCGGACGAGCATCGCGACAACTGGCTGCGTGCCAAGGCGGAGACCGAGAACTTGCGCCGGCGTGCACAGGCCGACATCGCGGCAGCGCACAAATATGCGGTGGAGAATCTCGCCCAAGCCCTGCTGCCGGTAATGGATAGCCTGGAAGCGGCCCTGTCTACGGAAAACGCGACGCTGGAGAGCCTGAAGAGCGGCGTGGAACTGACGCTGAAGCAGTTGAACGCCGTGTTCGAGAAGGCGCGGCTCAGCGAAATCAACCCGGTCAACGAGAAGTTCGACCCGCACAAGCACCAGGCGATGATGGCGGTGCCGCATCCGGGCGAGCCCAACCAAGTGGTCAGCGTGATGCAGAAGGGTTACCTGCTGCACGAGCGCGTGGTCCGCCCGGCGCTGGTGACGGTGTCCAAGGCGATGGACGCTTGAAGCCGAGGACTTTCAACCCCACATTCGTCACAAGCACAACATTATCTTCGAGGAAAGCACTATGGCTAAGATCATCGGCATAGACCTGGGGACCACCAACTCCTGCGTCGCCATCATGGAAGGCGGCCAAACCAAGGTCATCGAAAATTCCGAAGGCGCGCGCACCACGCCGTCCATCGTCGCCTATATGGAAGACGGCGAGGTCTTGTGCGGCGCCTCGGCCAAACGCCAGGCGGTCACCAACGCCAAGAACACGCTGTACGCGGTGAAGCGCCTGATCGGCCGGCGCTTCGAGGAGAAAGAGGTGCAGAAAGACCTCGATCTCATGCCCTACAAGATCGTCAAGCACGACAACGGCGACGCCTGGGTCGAAGTGCGCGGCAAAAAGATCGCGCCGCAGGAAGTGTCCGCCCAAGTGCTGCTGAAGATGAAGAAGACCGCCGAGGACTATCTGGGCGAGCCGGTCACGGAGGCGGTGATCACCGTTCCGGCCTATTTCAACGACAGCCAGCGCCAGGCGACCAAAGACGCGGGCCGCATCGCCGGCCTGGAAGTCAAGCGCATCATCAACGAGCCGACCGCAGCGGCACTCGCATTCGGCGTGGACAAGCAGGGCGGCGACCGCAAGATCGCGGTCTACGACCTGGGCGGCGGGACGTTTGACATCTCCATCATCGAAATCGCCGACGTCGAAGGCGAGAAACAGTTCGAAGTGCTGTCGACCAACGGCGACACCTTCTTGGGCGGCGAGGACTTCGACCAGCGCATCATGGATTACCTGTGCGACGAGTTCAAGCGCGACCAGGGCATCGACCTGAGGAAGGACGTGCTCGCGCTGCAGCGCCTCAAGGAAGCTGCGGAAAAGGCGAAGATCGAGCTCTCCTCCTCGCAACAGACCGAAATCAACCTCGCCTACATCACCGCGGATGCGAGCGGGCCGAAGCATTTGTCGATCAAGCTGAGCCGGGCCAAGCTGGAAAGCCTGGTCGACGACCTGATCCAGAAGACGGCAGGGCCCTGCCTGACCGCGATCAAGGACTCGGGCGTCAAGGTGTCCGACATCAGCGACGTGATCCTGGTGGGCGGCATGACGCGCATGCCGAAGGTGCAGGAAAAGGTCAAGGAAATCTTCGGCAAAGAGCCGCGCAAGGACGTAAACCCGGACGAAGCCGTTGCAGCCGGCGCCGCGATCCAGGCCTCGGTGCTCTCGGGCGAACGCAAGGACGTGCTGCTCCTCGACGTCACGCCGCTGTCGCTCGGCATCGAGACCCTGGGCGGCGTGATGACCAAGCTCATCCAGAAGAACACCACCATCCCGACCA
>CAZMGP010000077.1:0-18391 GCA_964565875.1 uncultured Enterobacteriaceae bacterium | reverse complement strand
TGTTCCAGAACTACGCGCTCTACCCGCACATGAGCGTGTACGACAACATGGCCTACGGCCTGAAGATCCGCGGCTTCGACAAGAGCGACATCGAGGCGCGGGTGCAGCGCGCGGCGAAGATACTCGAGCTTGGCGGGCTGCTTGCGCGCAAGCCGCGCGAGCTCTCCGGCGGCCAGCGTCAGCGCGTCGCCATGGGCCGCGCCATCGTGCGCGAGCCGGCGGTGTTCCTGTTCGACGAGCCGCTGTCCAATCTGGATGCCAAGCTGCGGGTGCAGATGCGCCTGGAAATCCAGAAACTGCACCGCAGCCTGGGCACGACCAGCGTTTACGTGACCCACGACCAAGTCGAGGCGATGACGCTCGCCCAGCGCATGATCGTCATGAGCGCCGGCCGCGCGGAGCAGATCGGCGCGCCGGCTGACGTGTATCAACGCCCGGCGACCCAGTTCGTCGCCGGCTTCATCGGCTCGCCGTCGATGAACTTCCTGCGCGGCCGCGCCAGCGCGAGAGGCCTCGCGCTCGCCGACGGCACGCAATTGGCCGTGCCCGTCCCCGCCGCACTGCAAGAGCGCGACCTGGTACTCGGCATACGTCCCGAGCATCTCGCGGTATGCCCGGCGAGCGAGGCAGTCATCACCTTGAAGACGGAAATGCGCGAAATGCTCGGCGCGGACACCCTGGTGCACGGGCTGTTCGGCGCGGAGATGATGGTGGCGCGCCTGTCGGCGACCGAGCATCCCGCGCCGGGCGACGCCCTGCCGTTGCGGCCGCTGCCGGAGTGCATACACTGGTTCGATGCCGCAAGCGGCGCGCGCCTGGAAATGGCTTGATGCGCGGGGATTAAAGCCTATCGTACCGCGCCTGGCTCGGGCGCAGACAATGCCGCCCCCGACGGCACCATTCAAGCTGCAACCCCTCGAAAGAAGATGAATCCGAATTGGCTGCGCCACGGCATGAACTGGTGGCCGCCGTTTCGCGGCGCAAGCATCCGGGTCAGGCACATATCGGCCGATTACCGCGAGGTCGCGGTCGAGCTTTCGCTCAAATGGCACAACCGCAACTACATCGGCACCCATTTCGGCGGCAGCCTGTATGCCATGACCGATCCGTTCTACATGCTGATGCTGATCCACATCCTCGGGCGCGATTACCTGGTTTCGCACAAGGCGGGGGCGATCGAGTATCTGACACCGGCCAAGGGCAAGGTGCACGCCCGCTTCTCGCTCGATGATGCGGCCATCGCCGACATCGTGGCGCATACTGCGAACGGCGAGAAGTACCTGCCGCAACTGGCTGTCGACATCAAGGACGATAGCGGAAACGTCGTCGCCCGCGCCACGCACACGCTCTACGTGAAAAGGAAGACATGAAGCCCTGGCCCTATCCGCGCATCATCGCCCACCGCGGCGGCGGCAAGCTCGCCCCGGAAAACACGCTCGCCGGCATGCGCAAGGCGAAAGAGCTCGGCTTTGCCGGCGTCGAGTTCGACGTCATGCTCACCGCCGACACTACGCCCATCCTCATGCACGACCAGACGCTGGAGCGCACCACCAGCGGCTCCGGCGCGATCGCCCAAACTCCCTATCGCGAGCTGCTCAAGCTCGACGCTGGCAGTTGGTTCGGGCCGCAATTCGCGGGCGAACCGGTGCCGAGTTTCGCCGAGACCGGCAAGCTGTGCGTCGAACTGGGCCTCTGGGCCGATATCGAAATCAAGCCGGCGACGGGCTTCGAGGCCGAGACCGGGCACACCACCGCCCTCGCCGCACGCGAGCTCTGGCGCGGCGCGGCCGTTCCGCCGCTGCTATGTTCCTTCCGGCCCGAGTCGCTCGCCGCGGCGCGGGAAGCTGCGCCCGAACTCGTTCGCGGCGCGCTCACGCCCAGCATTCCCCCCGATTGGCAGCGCTGGATGCAGACGCTAGATTGCGTATCGCTGCATTGCGACTATCGCATGCTGCTGCCGCAACAGGTGCGTCCGGTGCACGACGCCGGCTATTGGATGGTGTGCTACACGGTGAACGATCCGGAGATCGTGCGCGTGCTGTTCGATTGGGGCGTGGATGCGATCATCACCGATCGCCTCGACTTGATCCCGCCCGATTTCGCTTGAGCGCCGAGACGGCCTACTGAAGTCCTAGAGCGATCGCGCGAGCTGCGCCATCGCCATCCGGCGCATGCGAGCTACGGTGAGGGTAAGTACCGCCTTGATGCTCGGCGCCGCCCGGGGCACAATTGCCGCTCCCCGCGAGGATTCGCGGCCAATTCAGAGTAGCCCCATGCTGCGAAAGCGCGTCGGCATCGTCCTGTTCGAGAACATCGAAGTCCTCGATTTCTGCGGCCCCTTCGAAGTGTTTTCGGTCACCCGGCTCGACGAGGAGAAGCGGCGCGAGGAGCCTTCGCCATTCGAAGTGCTGCTGGTCGCGGAGAAGAACGAAGCGGTGACGACCACGGGCGGCATGCGCGTCCTGCCTCGCCATAGCTTCGCCACCTGCCCCAAGCTCGATATCCTGGTGGTTCCCGGTGGCTGGGGCACGCGCCGCGAGTTGAACAATTCGGCCATGCTCGCGTGGCTGCGCGAGCGTGCGGCCGAAGTCGAAACCCTGACCTCGGTCTGCACCGGAGCCATGCTGCTCGGATCGGCCGGGCTGCTCGACGGCAAGCGCGCCACCACGCACTGGCGTTCGCTAGCCTGGATGCGCGAATCCTTCCCCAAGGTCGAGGTCGTCTCGGACCAGCACGTGGTCGAGGCAGGACGCGTGCTCAGCTCCGCGGGCATCTCCGCCGGCATCGACATGGCGCTGAAAGTGGTCGAACGCTATCATGGAGCCGCTGTCGCGCGGGCGACCGCGAGGCACATGGAATACCCCTACCCCGAGAGCAATGCGCGCAGAATCGCCTTGTGAACCGAAAGCGGTGACGCGCGTGTTGCTCTCGACTATTCGGAACGAGGAGGGACCAGCAGCCATGAAAGACACCAAACCTGCATACGAAGTCGAGCGGCGCGCCGAGCACGCGGCTCGGCCCGGGTTCCGCATCACCGAACTGCAGATCTCCCCGACGCAGAAGGTTCCCTGGCATTACCACAGCAAAGTGCAGGACACCTTCTACGTCATCGAGGGTCAGCTGCGGCTGTTCCTGCGCGAACCGAAGCAGGAAGTGCGGCTCGGCCCGGGCGAGACCTTTTCGGTTGCGCCGCGCCGAGCGCATCTCGTCACCAACGCCACGGACAAATCCGCGACTTTTCTCGTGCTGCAAGGCATAGGTGAGTACGACTTTGTTCCGCTCGTCTAGCTCCGGGCGCCGCCGCCGCCCCGCCCCGATCGCGCGGCTTGCAGCCGCGACGCTCGCCGGCATGGCGTTCGCCGCTTGCGCGCAAGCGGAAGACGCGGATCGCCTCGCCGCCCTGGTCAAAGCGCCTACGCGCAGCGAACGCAACGCGTTGCGCGACCGCTATCGCCACCCGCTCGAGACGCTGCAGTTCTTCGGCGTCAAGGACACGAGCACGGTGGTCGAGATTCTGCCGGGCTCAGGCGGCTATTACATGGAGATCCTCGCACCTTACTTGAAGGAGCGCGGCCGCTACATCGCCGCCGATCGCGACGAGACGGCGCCGCCGCAATATCTCGCCGACCGCGAAAAGCTCCTTGCACGCCTCAAGGCCGAGCCTGGACTCTACGGCAAAGTGGAAGTCACCCGGTTCAATGCCGACAAGCACGATATCGCGCCGCCGGGCAGCGCCGATTTCGTGCTCACCTTCCGCAATCTGCACAACTGGCTCGACCGCGGCGAAGCCGAAGGCGCGCTGCGCGCCTTCCACAAAGCGCTCAAGCCCGGCGGCGTGCTCGGCGTGGTCGACCATCGCGGCCGCAACGACCTGCCGCAGGAAGCGCAGGCGAAGACCGGCTATGTGCGCCAGGACTTCGCCGTGAACCTGATCCAGAAGGCGGGCTTCAGGCTGATCGGTGCCTCGGAGATCAATGCCAATCCGAAAGACGGCAAGGATTACCCGGAAGGCGTATGGACGCTCCCGCCCAGCTATCGGCTGAAGGACGTGGACCGCGCAAAATACGAGGCGATCGGTGAGAGCGACCGCTTCACGCTGAAGTTCGTAAAACAATAAGCCGCGGGGCAGCGCCTGTCTTAGGCAGGTCCCCAGCGTATCGTCGACGCACAACAGGAGAACCTCGATGGACATGCTCGCCTCGGTTCAGAAGATATTCGCCCCGCTGTTCCCGGGCTTGCTCGGCATAGAGTTGAGCGAAGTCGCGCCGGAGCGCGTCGTCGCCGCGATGCAGGTGCGGCCGGAACTGTGCACCACCGGCGGCGTGTTGCACGGCGGGGCGATCATGGCCTTCGCCGACACCCTCGGCGCAGTCGCGACCTTCGCCAACCTGCCCCAGAGCGCGCGCACCACCACCATCGAGTCGAAGACCAACTTTCTCGGCGCCGCGCCGGTCGGCACGCGCGTCGTCGGCGAGTGCACGCCTTTCCACCGCGGCAGGACCACCATGGTATGGCAGACGCAGGTCAAGTCCGAAGGGGGAAAGCTCTGCGCCGTCGTCACCCAGACGCAGATGGTGCTGCCCGCCGCTCCGGCGGCGAAAACGAGCTGAGCCATGGATCAGCTTCCGCGGGTATCGGTCACGCCCAGGCTGGAATTTCTCTACACCTCGCGCATCCGCATCGCGCCCATGCTCGAACTCGGCGCCGCGCCCTATGGAGAGCGACGGGTGATCAACATCCTCGGCGGCGAATTCGCCGGGCCGCGCCTTCGCGGAAGCGTCCTCCCGGGCGGGGCCGATTGGCAGATCTTGCGCGCGGATGGTGTTGCCGAAGTGGAGGCGCGCTACACCCTGCAGACCGACGACGGCGCGCTCATCTACATCGAGAACTGGGGCCTGCGGCACGGGCCGCGCGAAGTGATCGTGCGCCTCGCCGCCGGGGAAGCAGTCGATGCCAGCGAATACTACTTCCGCACCACGCCGCGCTTCGAAACCGGCGTCCCTGCTTATAGCTGGCTGAACGGCATCGTCGCCGTCGCGGCGGGCGAGCGCCGCGCCGACAGCGTGATCATCACCGCCTATGCGGTGAGCTAAGGACGAGAAGAATCAGAACGGCAGTGCCGCGCCAGGCTTCGCAGCCTGCAGCACGGCGCGAAAATCCTCCTGGATGCGCGCGATCGCCGCCTGCGTGTCCCCTTCGAAGCGCAGCACGATCACCGGCGTAGTGTTGGAGGCGCGCGCAAGGCCGAAACCGTCGGCGTATTCCACCCGCAGTCCGTCGATGCGGATGATCTCTTTCGCCCGCGGAAAGCGCGCGCTTTGCTGCAAGCCCTCGATCAGTCGGTGCGGCTCGCCTTCGGCGAGCTTCCAGTTGAGCTCGGGCGTATTGATCGAGTCGGGCAGCGCATCGAGCACGGCATTCGCATCGCGCTCACGGCTGAGGATTTCGAGCAGGCGCGCGCCGACGTATTGCGCGTCGTCGAAGCCGTACCAGCGCTCGCCGAAAAAGATGTGGCCGCTCATCTCGCCCGCCAGGGGCGAGCCGCGTTCCTTCATTTTCGCCTTCACCAGCGAATGCCCGGTCTTCCACATCAGCGGTTTGCCGCCGCGCTCGCTGATCCAGGAGGCGAGCCGCCGCGTGCACTTCACGTCGTAGATGATCTCCGCTCCGCGCTTGCGGCTGAGCACGTCGTCGGCGAAGAGCATGAGCTGGCGATCGGGGAAGATGATGTTGCCGTCCTTGGTCACCACGCCCAGGCGGTCGCCGTCGCCGTCGAAAGCGAGCCCGAGCTCGGCGTCCGATTGCGCGAGCGCCGCGATCAAGTCCTGCAGGTTCTCCGGCTTGGACGGATCGGGATGGTGATTGGGGAAGTTGCCGTCGACCTCGCAATAGAGCGGCGCCACCTCGCAACCCAGCCGCCGGAACAATTCCGGCGCAGTCGAGCCGGCCACGCCGTTGCCGCAGTCGATCACGATTTTCATGGGCCGCGCGAGCTTGACGTCGGAGGCGATGCGCGCAAGGTAGGCCTCGCGCACGTCGGCGCTCGATCGCTTACCCGCACCCCGCGCCAAGTCGCCGCTCTCGATCCTGCGGCGCAAAGCCTGGATGTCGTCGAGTGCGAGGGTGACACCGCCCAGCACCATCTTCAGGCCGTTGTAGTCCGGAGGATTGTGGCTGCCCGTTACCATCACTGCGCTGTTGCAACCTAGGTGGTGCGCGGCAAAGTAGCCGATGGGTGTCGCCGCCATGCCGATGTCGATGACGTCGATGCCCGCGGCGACGAGCCCCTGCGCCAAGGCATCGCACAACTGCGGTCCGGACAGTCTGCCGTCGCGGCCGACGGCGACCGCCTGTTGCCCGCGCACGCGCGCTTCCGAGCCGAGCGCCTGGCCGATGGCGCTGGCGATCTCGGACGTGAGCGTCCGCCCGACGACGCCGCGGATGTCGTAGGCCTTGAAGATCTCGGCTGGAACCGCCTGCATGCTCGTCTCTCCAATGGAAAAGCGCATTTTAGCGCGTGATACCGGCGATAGACATTGCTAGCGGTGTTCGAAAAAGAACGCGATCAAGCGTTCCGGCATCCACTCCAGGTGTCCGGGAAAAGCGCCGGTGACGAAGCCCACGTGCCCGCCCTCCGCCGGCTGCTCCAAGCGCACCGCGCGTGACACCTGGTGCGGCTGCGGCAAATGCTGCGCAGGAAGAAAGGGATCGTTCCTCGCATTGATCACCAGCGTCGGCACTTCCACGCCCGCAAGCGAGGCTTTGCTGCTCGAGCGGACGTAATAGTCGTGGCTGTCGCGAAATCCGTGCAAAGGAGCCGTGACGACGTCGTCGAACTGATGCAGGCTGCGCGCCGCCAGGACGCGCTCGCGGGCGTAGAGTCCGGGAAAGCGTTCGAGCTTGGCCAGGCTCTTCTCGCGCAGGGTGGACAGGAACATGCGCGTGTAGAAGCGGTTGAATCCTTCACCGAGTGCGCGTCCGGCTGCCACCAGGTCCAGCGGCGCGCACACCGCCGCCGCAGCGGCGAGGCGCGACTGCGCCGCGACACCGGTTTCGCCCAGCCATTTCAGCAACACATTCCCGCCCAAGGAGACACCTACCGCGTAAAGCGGCTGACCGAGGCGTGCGAGTCGCTCGACGATCCAGGCGAGTTCGGTCACGTCGCCGGAATGATAGGCGCGCGGCAGGCGGTTCGCTTCGCCGCTGCAGCCGCGGAAGTGCACCACCGCGCCGGACCAGCCGATGCGTCCGAGCGCGCGCATCGTCGCGACGGCGTAATGGCTCGCGGAGCTGCCTTCCAAACCATGGAACAGGACCACGCGCGGTGCGCGCGCGGCGTCCGCATCGAGAAAATCGACATCGATGAAATCGCCGTCCGGCGTGTCCCAGCGCTCGCGCCGATAGCGCGGCGGCGGCCGGCGCAGGAACAAGGCGGGATAAATGGTCTGTGCGTGCCCGCCGCGCAGCCAGCGCGGGGCGGTGTAGGGTAGGCTATTCAAGTGCGGCCGGTAGAGCAAGATGCGCGGTGCGGACGTTCGGCCCGCTTTTCCTACCGCCGCGTCAGTGCAGCACCTTGGGCGTATCCAGCACGCCCTCGCGCCGCGGCGTAGCACTCGAGGCGGGCGAACCGTGATGCAGCACCATGCGCCAGCCGCTGACCGAGCGCAGATAGACGTTGGTCGCGATCACGATCGAGCGCGCTTCGCCTCGACCTTCGGCGCTGCGCACCAGGATGTTTTCGTGCAGGCTGTGGACCGAGAACATCAATCCTGAGACCACCACCTGGTCGCTGAGTTGCACCTGCAGGCGCTGTCCCGAGGCGAAGATCTGCGTCCAGTTTTCGCGCACGCGCTCGTAGCCCGAAATTCGCAGTCCGCCGGGGTGCACGCAGCTCACCTCGTCGTCGTCGGACCAAACTTCCATCATCGCTTCGAGATCGGCACGCTCGAGCGCGTCGTAGAACGCGGCCTCCGCGTCCTGAGGCGTGGGAAAGGCTGTCTTCTTCAAGGGGGCGGCTCCCGGACGGCGCCGATACTAGCGTATTTGCATCGCCCTCGCCACTGCGCTTCGCGGGACGAGGCTAGCCGGAAGCGCGGCGCAATACCCAGCTCGTCACCGCCTCGAGAACTTCGGGGGCCTCCCCGATCGAAGGCAGCACTTCCAATTCCACCTGCGGCAGCCGCTGGCGCAGTTTGGCGATGAGCGCGGGCAGATCTTCGCGCATATGCCCTCCCTGTCCCAGGAAAAGCGGTGCCAGCACGAGGCGCCGCGCGCCCCGCGCCGCGGCCTGCGTCGCCGCCTCCTCGAGCGTCGGCGTCATCAGTTCGAGGAAGGCGAGCTCGACTCGAGCGTCCGGTCGCGCCGCCTGCAATTGCTGCTGCACGGCGCGAAACGGCGCGGCCCAGCGCGGATCGCGCGCGCCGTGAGCAATCAGAATGATCGCCAGATCAGCCACAGGGGTGTCAGCCGGGCGCGGCGGCAGTGGGAACTATTCGAATCATGCCGGTTCCCGATACACGTTGCGGCAGCGCGTCTCGGTGATGGCGAAGGTGCACAGCCAGCCGAACAGCGCAAAAGCGAAGAGTACCGCGAGGGCGCGACGCCAGTCATCCGCGGTGTGCGCCGCGCCGTGGCTTGATACATCGAGCACCAGGCCGACGAGCGGCTGCAGCAGTGCCGGTCCGAGAAAACCGCCGGTGTTGACCACGCTGGTCGAGGTGCCGGAGAAAGCGGGCGGATTCACCTCCTTCGCGCAGGACCAAACCAGGGTCGCTCCGGAAATCGCCACGCCCATGAGCGCAAACAGCGCGAGCGATGCTACGGGCGGCAGGCTCAGATCCAAGAGCAGCGGCAGCCAGCACAGCACGAAGACGAAGCCGAGGCCGCGCATCAAGGGCGTGCGCCGGCCGATGCGGTCCGACAGCGCTCCCACAACGAGCGAGGCGAGGGCGAAGGCGACGATCATGGCGCTCGTGTGCCAGGCGGCGAGTTGGCGCGTCATGCCGTGGACCTCGTGCAAGTAGGGGATAGCCCACAGTCCGCCCCAGGAGAGGTAGGCGCCGATCAACCCGAAGTGGCTGAGAAAGCCCGGCCAGGTGCGCGGATTCCTGACCACGGTCGCAAGTGCCTGCGCCCAATTTTCCCGCGTCCCGGGATACTCGGGCTTCCCTTCCAACTGCTGCATCGAGGGCAGCCCCAGTTCGCGCGGGTTGTCGCGCAAGTAGAGCCAAGTGAGCGCGGCGAGGACGATGGACACGACGCCCGCGGCGATGAAAACGTAATGCCAGGACGTACGCCCCACCACCCAGGCCAGCGGAGCTGCGGACAGCAAGCCGCCCATGTTGCCGATGAACATCAACAGCCCGGTCATGGTCGCGAACTGGCGCTCGAGGAACCAGGCGGCATTGAGCTTCAGCACGGAAATGAAAGCGACCGATACGCCGAGCCCGACGAGGAAGCGTCCGAGGACGGCCAGTCCGAAATTCGGCGCGAGGCCGAACAGCAGCGATCCTGCCCCCGCGGCGAGCGCGCCGGCGGTGAAGATCCGGCGCGGCCCGAGCGTGTCGGCGAGGATGCCCGAGGGCACCTGCATAGCGAAGTAGACGTAGAAATAGGTCGCGGCCAATGCGCCGAGCGAGGCGCTCGAGGTACCGAAGGCCTGCTGCAGTTCGCCGGCGATCGCCCCCGGCGCCAGGCGGTGGAAGAAGGCGAGCACGAACGCCATGGCACCGAGCGCAAACGCGGTCCAGCGCAAGCGCTCGATGCGCGCTAAGGAATCAGCGATGATCGCCCCCCTTCGATGAAACCGCAGGCTCTAGCGACTACTCGAAGCATTCTAGCATTGCGCGCTCCGCCATCGCCCGACCGGAGCGTTAGCCTTCCCTGCCTGACGCGCTTCCCCCGCGCGAGGCCGCTATGGTTTAATTGAGTTTCCGGAATCAGCGCTTAACTCGAGGAGACTCCATGGCTCACACTTACGAGGAACTCAAGCACAAGTCGCTCGCGGAATTGCGCGACATCGCGAAAGACCTGACCCACGAGGCCGTGCAGGGCTATACGCAGCTCAACAAGGACCACCTGCTGGTCGCGCTGTGCAAGGCGCTCACCATCGACATGAAGGCCCATCACGAAGTGAAGGGCATCGACAAGGCGGGGATCAAGGCGAAGATCAGGGAGTGGAAAGGCAAGCGCGACGCGGCGCTCGCGGCGAGCGACCACAAAGCGCTCAAGGTCGCGCTCGACCACATCCATCACCTCAAGCGCACGATCCGCAAGGCGACGGTCTAATACTGTCTACAACACCTTCCCGGGGTTCATGATCCCCAGGGGATCGAGCGCAGTCTTGATCTTGCGCATGAGCGCCATTTCGAGCGGGGACTTGTAGCGCAGGATCTCGTCGCGCTTGTATTGGCCGAGGCCGTGCTCGGCCGAAATCGAGCCGCCGAAATGCGCGGCGGCATCGTGCACTACGCGGCTGATCTCACTCGAACGGGCGCTGAATTCGTCGTCGTCGCGGCCCGGCGGCGGCGCGATGTTGTAATGCAAGTTGCCGTCGCCCAGGTGGCCGAAGGTCACCATGCGCACACCAGGGTAGGCGTGGGCCAACGCCGCGTCGGTGTACTCGATGTATTCGGCAATGCGCGAAATCGGTACCGAGACGTCGTGCTTCACCTGCTTGCCCTCGTGCACCTGCGCTTCCGGGATGTTCTCGCGCAGGGCCCACAGCGCCGCGGTCTGGGTCTCGCTTGCGGCCACTACCGCGTCCTCGATCAATTCACGCTCGGCCGCGTCGGCAAGCGCGCTAGCGAGCGCCGCATCCAGGCTCTCGCTCGAAGCCGTGTCCGACAGCTCCAGCAGCACGTACTGGGGATGCGCCTCGGCGAACGGCAGCCGCGTTGCGGGAAAGTGCTTGGCGACGAGCGCGAGGCAGAAGCCCGACATCAGCTCGAAACCGGTGAGCCGATCGCCGCAGGCGCCCTGGATGTGCGACAGGAATTCGAGCGCCTTGGCCGGACTCGTCACCGCCGCGAGCGCAGTGGCGCGGGCGCTGGGCCGGGGAAAGAGCTTCAGCACCGCGGCAGTGATCACGCCGAGCGTGCCTTCGGCGCCGACGAAGAGCTGCTTCAGATCGTAGCCGGTATTGTCCTTGCGCAATCCGCGCAGGCCGTTCCAGATTTCGCCATCGGGAAGCACCACCTCCAAGCCGAGCACCAGATCGCGGGCGTTGCCGTAGCGCAGCACCGCCGTGCCGCCGGCGTTGGTGGAGAGATTGCCGCCGATTTCGCAGCTGCCCTCGGCCGCAAGCGACAGAGGGAAAAGGCGCCCGGCCTCGGCCGCCGCCTGCTGCAGATTGGCAAGCACGCAGCCGGCCTCGGCCGTTATGGTGTTGTTCACCGCATCGACGGCGCGGATGCGGTGCAGTCGCGATAGATTGAGCACGATCTGCCCGCCTTCGGCATCGGGTGTCGCGCCGCCGCACAGGCCGGTATTGCCGCCCTGTGGCACGACCGCCGTGCGCGTCTGCGCGCACAGCTTCACGATCGCCGCCACCTCCTCGGTCGAAGCGGGCTTCACCACGGCGAGCGGCTTGCCGATGTAACGCTTGCGCCAATCGACCGCGTAAGGCTCCGCTTCGCGCCGGTCGGTGATCACCGCCTGAGCGCCGACGATGGATCTGAATTGATCAACTAGTTGCGTCATGGGATCGAGCGAATTGTTCTTGATTCAACGAATCTCGAATTTTACTGCAATAAAAAAGGGCAACCGCAGTGGTTGCCCTCTTTTTTGCGCAGCGACCGCTGCTAGCCGGCACCGCCATACAGGTAATTCGGCAGCCACAGGGTCATGCCCGGCCAGATGTACATGAAGATCATGCACACGATGACGATCACCATGTATGGCATCATCCCGGCGAAGATCTGATTCAGCGTGACATGCGGCGGCGCCACGCCTTTTAGATAGAACGCCGACATCGCCACCGGCGGCGACAGGAACGCCGCCTGCAGGTTGACGAACACCAGCGTGCCCCACAGGACGGGATCGATGTGGAAGTGCTGCAACAGCGGCAGGAAAATCGGCACGAAGATGACGATGATCTCGGTCCATTCCAGCGGCCAGCCCAAGACGAAGATGATCGCCTGCGACAGGATCATAAACTGGATCGGCGTCATGTTGAGGCCCAGCACCCACTCCGCGACCAACTGCTGTCCGCCGAGTACCGCGAACACGGCCGAGAACAGCGCGGAGCCGACGAACAGCCAGCACACCATGGCGGTGGTCTTGGCCGTGAGGAACACCGATTCCTTCACCCTTTCCCAGGTGAGCGTCTTCGCCTGAAACGCCAGGATGTACGCGCCCGCGGCACCGATCGCCGCCGATTCGGTCGCCGTCGTGATACCGAACAGGATCACGGCGAGCACCACGATGGTGAGGATGCCAAGCGGCATCACCGAGGAGATCAGCAGTCGCATCAACTCGAACTGCTCCGCCTCCATCGTCCAGTAGTACCAGAGCAGGAGCAGCACGCTCGCCGCCACGATGATCCAGTACCAAGTGAAGAACGCGGGCGGCGGGCCTGCTTCCGCAGGGGCCGGTCCCTCCTTCACCAGATTCGGATCGCCCATTTCCTGCAGGCCTTCCGTTTCCTGCGCACTCGAAGCGTCCGCGTCGCCGGCTGCACCGAGTTCCTGCGGCTTGTCCTCCGCGGAAGCGCTCGCGCTCCCCGCGCTGCCCAGTTCTTGCGGCATTTCCTCGGCGGTCGCGGCTTTCTTCGTCACCGCGGCTTGCGCAGGCGCCGCAGCGGCCACGACCGGCACCGGCGCGTCGGGCTGCTGGTGGATGACCACATACCACCAGATACCCCACAGCGTCGCGACGGCGAGGATCAGAGGGAACAGCGCGGCAAGAAAGCTCTTCCACAGCGAGCCGTAAGTGAGCTTGCGCCCTTCGTGCTCGAGCGCGAGCGCCTTGCCCGGCATCACCAGCGCGGAAAGCAAGGCGAACAGCATCTTGCGCGAATACGCCTGCTGGAACTTGTGCACCCATTCGGCCACCGGAACCTTCAGTTCTGCCTCCGGCAGCTTCGGTGCGATCTTGGGATTGATCAGCGCCCAACCGATGATGTAGACCAGGTACAGGAACGACAGGAAGAAGCCGGGGACCATCGCCGAAGCGTAGAGCTTCACCACGGATTGGCCTGCCACCGCGGCGTAGACGATGATCATCACCGAGGGCGGAATGAGGATGCCGAGAGTGCCGCCGGCGGTGATGACGCCGGATGCAAGCCGCGTGTCGTACCCCGCCTTCAGCATCGGATTGAAAGCGATCACGCCCATCAATACCACTACCGCACCGACCAGACCGCTGGCGATGCCCCAAAAGGTGCACACGACCAGGGTCGCGACGGCGAGCGATGCCGGCACGCGCCGGAACGCTAATTGGATGCTGTAGAACATCTTGTCCACCAACGCGCCGCGTTCCATGACGTAACCCATGAGCACGAACAGCGGAATCGACAGCAGCGTCTCGTTGTTCATCGCACCGTAGGTGCGTTCCACGATCAGGTCGAATACGCGGTTGTCGCTCCAGGCGTGCGACGGATCGTAGAAGGCGATGTAGCCGAAGAACATGCCCAGGCCCATCAGCGTAAATGCGGTGGGGAAACCCATCATGATGACCACCACGATGAGCACGAGCATGGTCAGCCCGAGTGCCGGATCGCTCATTTGCCTTCTCCTTTTCCGGCATCGCCCTTGCCATCCGCGGACGGATGGCGTCCCATATCCTCCCATGCCCGGTCGCCGAGGCCGCGCTGGCGCGCCGCCTCATCTATGGCCTGCACGTCATCAATGGCGCGCCGGCGCGATTCCTCGTCCACATGGGTGCTACCCGCGAGCTGCTGTTCGACGACGTCGATTTCTTCCACGTCCTTCAGCCGTTCCGGCCAACTTCCCGTCTTCAGGCAGACGACGCAGCGTGCGATCTCGGCCACACCCTGCAGCATCACCAGCGCGCCGGCAATCGGGATCACGCTCTTGAAGTGGTACACCGGCGGTCCGTTCGAAGTCACGTTCGAATGCTCGGCGATGCGCCAGGAATCGCTGGCGTAGTCGTAACCGGCGTAGATCAGCGCAGCGATGCCAGGGATGAAGAATGCCAGGTACAGCACCAAATCGAGCGTCGCCTGCGTGCGCGGCTTCATCGAGCCATAGAGGAAGTCGCCGCGCACATGGGCGTCCTGCGACAAGGTGTAGGCGCCGCACACCATGAACAGCGTGCCGTAAATCATGTTGTTGACGTCGTAGATCCAGGCGTCCGGCGCATTCAGGATGTAGCGCTTGAAGACTTCGACGCAGACCACGACCATGAGCAGGATGATCAGCCAAGCGGCGGCCTTTCCTGCCCAGGTGCTCACCCGGTCCGCAGTGTGCAATAAGCTTTGAACATTCATGAACTAAGCCCCCCTCCTCCTGAAGGCCACTCAGACGAAATGTAGGAATTGCCCCCCCTTGGGCGGGCGCAATGATACTCGCAAATTCGAGTCGATATCAGGGTTTATTTGCGGATTTTCCGATCCAGCCCCATTCACGGCTGGCGTCATGCCCTACTGTTGCCATGTCAGCTTCAGCCGGCTGCCAGGTCTATTAGGGTAAACGCTTATGATCTCGCGGCCGGGGCGAGCCCCGAACAAAAAGGGCAGCCGCGCTGGCTGCCCTTTTTGCTTGACGCTAAGACGGACTCAATGGCCGTAGAGCACGCTAGGCAACCACAGCCCGATCCCGGGGAACATATACAACAGGAACAAGGCGAACACCTGGATCGCCATGAACGGCAGCATGCCCGCGAAGATCTGGTTCAGCGTCACATGCGGCGGCGACACGCCCTTGAGATAGAACGCAGCCATCGCGACCGGCGGCGACAGGAATGCGGTCTGCAGGTTGAGCGCCACCAGCAGCCCGAAGAACAAGGGATCGACGCCAAACTTCGGCAATAGCGGAATGAAGATCGGCATGAAGATGATGATGATCTCGGTCCACTCCAGCGGCCAGCCGAGGATGAAGATGATGAACTGGGCGAGCAGCATGAACTGCACCGGCGTCAATCCGAGCGACAGCACCCATTTTTCCACGATCTCCTGCCCGCCGAGCAGCGCGAATGCGGCGGAGAAGATGCTCGAGCCGACGAACAGCCAGCACACCATCGCCGTCGTCTTGCCGGTGAGGAAAGACGACTCCTTGATGATCGTGCCCATGTCCTTCAGCGTTGCCCAGACCACGCCTGGCGCGCTGCTGCTGGAACGCTCGCGCCAGTGCCCAATGAAGCGATAGATGCCCGCGAGCAGCGCGCCACCGAGGGCGCCGACCGCCGCGGCCTCAGTCGGCGTCGCCAGGCCGAACACAATCGATCCCAATACCGCGAGGATCAGCAACGCGAGCGGAAAGAACGAGGCGAGCAGCATCTTGAACACTTCGAGCCGCGCCCAATTCCACACCCAATAGACGACGACGAGCAGGGCGGCGCAGATGCCGAGCGTGACCCAGAACCAGACCGGCGCGGGCAGACGCTCCTCCGCGGCAGCGGGCGGCTTCGCTGCAGCCGGCGGCTGCGCTGGCGCTACGGCTTCAGCTTTCTGCTGCGGCGCCGCTTCGACCGGAGCCGCTTCAGCCTGCGCCCCTTCCGCTGGCGGTTCCTGCAGCCCGGAGTCGGCTTCCTCGGATCCGGGTGGAGCTGCAAGCCCGCTTGAATCGTCCACCTGCCCCGTGGTATCCGCACTGCCGGCTTCGACCAATCCGGTGGTATCGACCACTTCGGGCGTCGTCGCGACCCGGTAGGTCACGCCGAGCACGGAGACCATGAACAGAAGCGGCAGCAGGGTGACGACCAGTTGCCCGAGCAGGGTTCTGTTGGCAACGCCCACTTTGCCGCCCAGGGCGCGCACGAGTCCCGCAAATGCATTGCTGCCGTGCTGCGCCAGCGTCTGTGCGAATGCCGGGAGATCGACGCGCCGCTCGCTCTCGGGCAAGGGCGGCATCAGCGCCGGCTTCCATTTCGCCATGACAATGACGTAGCCCACGTACAATCCTGCGAGCATGATGCCGGGAAAGAAAGCGCCGGCGTAGAGCTGCACCACCGACACCCCGGCGGTCGCGCCGTAGAGGATCAGCAACACCGAAGGCGGGATCAGGATGCCGAGCGTGCCGCCGGCGGTGATGGTGCCGGCCGAGATCTTGATGTTGTAGCCGGCCTTGAGCATCGCCGGAAACGCGAGCAATCCCATCAGCGTCACCACGGCGCCGATGATGCCGGTGGCGGTGGCGAAGATCGCGCAGGTGACGATGGTGGCGACGGCAAGCGAGCCGGGCACGCGCGCCATCGCCAGATGCAGCGACTTGAACAGGCGGTCGATCAGCGCCGCCCGCTCGACCAGGTAGCCCATGAACACGAACAGCGGCACCGCGATCAACACGTCGTTGGACATGACGAAATGCGCGCGCTGCACCATCAGGTCGAGAATCTGTCTCTCGGCGGTAGCCGGGTTCGCGCTGCGGTAGGCGAGCCAACCGAAGAACACGCCCATGCCCATCAGGGTGAAGGCGGTGGGGAAACCCATCATGATGCCGACCACGATCAGCGCCAGCATCAGCAGGCCGTAGTGGCCGTTGGTCATGTGCCCCCAGGGCATGAACAGCGCGATCGGGATCAGAATCAGCGCGATCAGCGCGAAGCCGAACCAGAGTTCCTTGCGGATTTTCATTGGCCCTGCTCCTGCTTCACCACGAACGCGTCGAGCTTCGCGATATCTTCGTCCTTGACGTGGACCATGTTCTTGAGCTTCTCGACGTCGACTTCCTCGACGTCCTCTTCGCGCGACGGCCATTCGCCCTGCTTGATGCAAATGACGCAGCGTACGATCTCGACCAGGCCTTGCAGCAGCAGGATCGCCCCCGCGATGGGGATGACGGTCTTGAACGGGTACACCGGCGGCCCGTCCGAAGTGATGTTCGAGTGCTCGTTGATCGCCCAGGAATCGGCGGCGAAGTTATAGCCCGCCCAGGCGAGCGCGATCACACCTGGAATGAAAAACACGATATACAGCACGAGATCGATGGTCGCCTGAGTGCGCGGCTCGAAAAAACCGTAGAGCACGTCGCCGCGCACATGGCCGGCCTTGGCCAGGGTGTAGGCGCCCGCCATCATGAACAGCGTGCCGTACATCATGATCATGACGTCGAACATCCAGGGGTGGGGATTATCGAGCGCGTAGCGCGAAAACACCTCCCACGATATGAACACGGTCAGGCTGCAAATCAGCCACGAAAAACTCTGGCCGACGAAGGTGCTCACCTTGTCGACGAACAGCAACAGCTTTTGCATTTAATCCAAACCTCCTTGGACGCGGCCGGGGGCGAAAAGCGTTCGAATCACCGCTCTCGTCCCCTTAGCCGTACCCTCCAAAAAAAACACCATCCAATGTTGCCGGATGGTGTTTGACGTGCGTCTTACCCTGCTTAGGCTTTCTTGGCCGCCGGCTTCTTCGCACCGAAGTAGTGGTTGTAGGCCATGCGCCGGTTGACGTTGTTGTCCATGTCCCATTTCACCGCGCGCTCGGCAAACTTCTTCTGCGACTCGACGATTTCCTTGAACAGGGGGTTTTCCGCCGACTTCTTCGCCACCACCTGATCGTAGACGTTGAGTTGCTCCTGCAGGATCGGATCGGGGGTCTTGTAGAACTTGACCTTGTCCTTGGTCTGCAGCTCGACATAGTCCTTCGAGTAGCGGTCGATCGCCTTCCAGCTCATTTCCTGCGAGGCGGCGGATACGGCGTTCGCGATAATCGCCTTCAGCTTCGCGGGCAGCGCGTCGTACTTGGTCTTGTTGAACATGATCTCGAACTGCTCCGCGTTCTGGTGGAAGCTCTGCAGCATGCACACCTTGGATACGTCGGGGAAGCCGAGCAAGCGGTCGGAGGTCATGTTGTTGAATTCGGCTGCATCCAGCAGGCCGCGGTCCATGGCCGGCACGATTTCGCCGCCGGGCAGCGCGTTCACCGCGAGGCCCATGCCGGTGAACACGTCGATCGAAATGCCGACGGTGCGGTACTTCAGACCCTTCATGTCCGCGGCTTTGGTGATCGGCTTCTTGAACCAGCCGAGCGGCTGGGTCGACATCGGGCCATAGGGGAAAGACACCACGTTGGCGCCGATCGACTTGTACAGCTTCTCCAGCAATTCCTTGCCGCCGCCCCAGTGGTGCCAGGCGAGCAGCATGTTGGCGTCCATGCCATAACCGGGGCCCGAGCCCCACAGGGCAAGAGCGGTTTGCTTGCCGTAGTGATACACGAGCACGCCGTGGCCGCCGTCCAGCGTGCCTTTCGAGACGGCATCGAGCAGGC
>CAZMGP010000076.1:0-18926 GCA_964565875.1 uncultured Enterobacteriaceae bacterium | reverse complement strand
CGCCCCCGGGGGCGGCACCGACGTCGTCGCGCGGGCGCTCGCACCTTACCTGGAGAAGCACATCGGCGGCGGCGCGAAGATCGTGATCGTCAATCGCGCCGGCGCGGGCGGCGACATCGGCTTTGCCGCCATCGCCGCGGCGCCGCCCGACGGCTATACCATCGGCTTCGTCAATTCGCCGAGCTTTCTGGCGATCCCGCTCGAGCGCCAGACCAAGTACACCTGGCAGAGCTTCGAACTCATCGGCAACGTGGTCGACGATCCGGCGAGCTTTGCCGTGCACGTGGACTCGCCGATCAAGAACCTCGCCGATCTCGCCGCGTTTGCGAAATCCGCGCCCGGCGCACTGAGCGTGGGAACACCGGGCGTGGGCGCCCCGGGTCATCTCGCCGCCATCATTTTCGGCAAACTCGCCGGGGCGCAGGTCAATCACATTCCGTTCAAGGGCGCGGGCGAAGTGCGCGCGCCCGTGGCGGGCAAGCAGATCGTGCTCGCCGCGATCAGCATCGGCGAATCCTTTCAGGCGATGAAGGGCGGCGTGCCGCTGCGCATCATCGCCCAGCACAGCGTGGCGCGCACCACCCTCGCGCCCGACATTCCGACCGCGAAGGAACAGGGTTACCCGATGGTGCTGTCCTCGCTGCGCGGCGTGGCCGGCCCCAAGGGCATGCCCGCCGAAATCCGCGATCGGCTGGTGAAGGCTTTGGAGCGCGCAGTGGCCGACCCGGAATTCCAGGCGAAATCGCTGCAGTACTACGCGCCGCTGCGCTATCTCTCGCCCGCCCAGTTCGAAGCGGCGCTGCGCGAAGACGACGCGCAGATCCGCCAACTGTGGAAAGAGACGCCCTGGTCGGACAAATAGCGGGCGGCCGAGCGCGGCGTTGCCGGGCCCGTTCCGGCCCGATCCGGGAAACCGGTCGCGGCGCCGCTTCAGCGACTCAATCGTTTGGCCTATAGACAAACGCCTTGCGCGACGTTAGGTTGCTATGAACACGCAGGAACATCCTTTCGTAGTTGGCCAGGTGTACAACCGACGACAGGAAATTCACGCGCGTTTTGGCGGGCAGCAACGCGGCGGGATATCAACACCTACGGCTGCGGCGCTAATCTTTGTTTTCACTGGCGACGCCGGCGCGGCCTACGGATACGAAGACACGTTCAAGCCTGACGGGACATTTTGGTATACCGGCGAAGGTCAGGTCGGCGACATGCAAATGGTCCGCGGGAATGCCGCAATCGCGAAACATCACCAGGACGCCAAGAAGATTCTCTTGTACGAATCAACGCGCAAGGACGTAGTGCGTTTTCTCGGAGAGGTCGAGTGCTTGGGTCATCATACGGAGCAGCGCCCTGACAGGAACGGAGATCTCCGAAACGCCATCATTTTTCACCTCGGGCTTCTTCCCCAGGTTTCACTCGTATCGGCCGACCAGCCAAAGAAGACATACGCAGCCTCGGGGCACCTGCCCTCTAAGCTCACGTTGGCCGAGTTACGTGCGATCGCGCTTGAGTCCGTAGATCCGGCCGCGACGCTAGAGCAAAAGCGTGCCAACCTGTTGCGGCGGGCGGAGGCTATCAAGCGATACGCCTTGCTACGTTCAAACGGCACATGCGAAGCATGCAAGGAGAGCGCGCCGTTTAAGTCGAAATTCGGTCCCTTCCTGGAGGTTCATCATGTTTTTCGCTTGGCGGACGGAGGGCCCGACCATCCAGCGAACATCGTGGCTCTGTGCCCGAATTGTCATCGTCGAGCGCACTACTCGGTTGACGCAAAAAAGTTCAATGACGGTCTTATTGACTGGCTTGCAGCGCACGAAGCGAACTAACCCGCCCATCAACCTGACCGAAGAACCTCACCCGGTAAAGTGAACACCTCGACCTAACGGTCAGGGAGGTCTCTATGGCTGACCGCACGCTCGCCCTGAACGTGCCGCCGCATCAGCTTGAGGTGCGCGGATGCATGGCTCTGCCGAAGCAACTCGCGCTCGCATGGTGGCGCACACGGACGCTGGCCGAGGGCGCGATACCGTCCGGCCAGGAAGCCGCCCTTCGTTCTATCGAATGCAGTTGGCGCGGTGTCCGCGCAGACGCCCGTCGGCTGGATCGATATCGCGCGGTATGCGGGTACCCGGACGCCGATGTCGTACCCGCCGCCTGGCTCGAGACGCTCTTTCTTGGCCCGATGGCAGCCATAGTCCTTTCCGACCACTTTCCCCTCTCGCCGCTCGGCCTGATCCATATCGGACAAGTGATCGTCCTTCGCCGCCCGATCGAGATCGGCGAAGCGTTCGACGCGGTGGCAAGGCTTTCAGCCGTCCGCGAGACATCGCGCGGATTTGAGCTCGATCTGGCTTTGGAGCTGCGTGCCGGCGCGGATATGCCATGGACCGGATTGGCCACGCTGCTGTCTCGCAACAGCGCCACGCGTGCACGAGTCCGCAGGGATGCCGCAACCGAGGGCCGATTCGTCGCCGCCGATGCCGGCTGGAGCGCTACCGATCTCAGCCTTCCTTCGGATCTAGGCCGCCGCTACGCCCGCGCGTCAGGCGACTGGAATCCACACCATCTTTGGCCGATGACGGCGCGCGTGCTCGGATACCGCAGGCCGATTGCGCACGGCATGTGGACCCTCGGCCGGGCACTCGCCATGCCGGCTTGTCAGCTCGCCGTGCCATGGGTGGCCGAGGCCAAATTCCGCCGGCCGGTATTTCTGCCCGGCCGGGTGACGCTGCGCACGCGACAGAAGAAAGACGAAACGGAGTTCGAGGTGCGCGACGCGGCAAGCTTCGCACCTCACCTGTCCGGCCGGATATTCAATGCCGAGCAAGCGCCGGGACGCGCGGCGTCCGCCGCCTGAGCCCTCGCGCGAGCCAGCAGGAGCGCCCGAGGCGGCCGGGCTCATTCCGAAATATCCGCGACTGCAGGCTCAGCGCTTCGCCGTGCTGCCGCCGCGCGCCGACTCGGGCTTCGCGGCCCCTTGGGCCGCTCGCGCCTGGATCTGCCACAGCGGCGCGCTGGCCTGCGCGTTGCGCGCGAGAATGCGGCGCTCGAACTCCTGCGCGAGCATCGCGTCCTTCTTCGCCACGAGTCCGGTCACGCGCGTGACTTCCCTGACTGGAAAGAAGCGCGGATTGTCTTTGTGCGCGAAGCGAATCTCGACCACGTCGCCGGTTTCGACCTCGGCGTCGGCCATATCCAGCAGCGCACGCGCAGAACCGATGTCCTTCGCGAGCGGAGAGGGAAACTCGATGTCGACATAGCGCGGCACACCGCTGCGCAGATGCTGCGGTGCCTCTTTGGTCGAGAGATAGACGTTTTCCGCCACCCTGATATACACCTCGGAGACCCGCCCGATCGCCTTGCTCCCGCCTAGGTAGGCCTCGGCACGAGCGATCGAACTGGCGCCGGACGAGGCTCCCGCCAGGCCGGCGGCGCTGGGAACACCGGCCGCCGTGGGCGGCAACCCGTCCACCAAGTTGCCGATCGCTTCGGTCGCGCCGCGCGTGGCCGCTTCGCGCTCGATCCATGTGCTCATCAGTGCGATGAGCACCACCGGTATCAAAATCACGAGCAGCCACATGGACTTGCCGTTCATGCCGATTCCTCCATCGATCCGCAGCCGAAGCGCGGGATCGCCGATCTGGCCTGCCCGCGCCGCATACGGAACCAAGACTAGCCGAATCTTGTCTTTCCCCAGCATGCGCATTCTTGAGATCGGTCAACATTTGCTCATCTATGCCGGCCGGCAGCGTGCCGGCGCAGCAGGAGAACTGCGATGATCAACGATGAACGCAAGGTACAGGCACTGCGACCGGAGCGCGAAGTGATGACGCGCCAGAGGCTGCCCTATTTCATCGGCGTATCGGACCAGACGGTAGGCGCGACCGGCCTATCGATGCACATCGTCGTCATCCCGCCCGGCGCGCGCGCCGAACCGCACCTGCATGTCGGTTACGAGACCGGCATCTTCGTCCTCGAGGGGCGCGTCCTCACCCGCTGGGGAGATGCGCTCGAACACGAAGTCGTGAGCGAAGCCGGCGACTTCCTGTTCGTGCCGCCGGGCGTGCCGCACGAGGCGATCAATCTGAGCGATTCCGCGCCTGCGCGCGCCGTGGTCGCCCGCAACGATCCCGCCGAGCAGGACAAGGTCGAGCCCTACCTACCACCCGGGAGAGGCTGAAATCCGAGGGCGCCGAACCGCGAGGCAGCTAGCTTGTGCTCGCCGATTCTCCGCCTTGCAGCACCCGATCGAGCGTCGCCGCCATTTGCTCCATCGTCGTCGGCTTGAGGATGAGTTCCCTGATGCCCTGTTCCTGCGCCGCGGACTCGTCCCCGGCGCCGATATAACCGGTAGCCATCACGATCGGCATGTCGGGGCGGATTTCCCGTACTGCACGGGCGAAATCGAATCCGGACATCTCCGGCATGGAGAGGTCGGTCACGACGATGTCGAAGTCGGCGGACTGGGCACGAAAATGCGCCAAGGCGCTGTGCGGATTGTGGAACCCCGTGACCCGATGACCCAAACGCACGAGCGCGCGCGAAGCGAGCGTGACCAGCGCCTCCTCGTCATCGACGTACAGAACGCGCTTGCCCGGCGCGGGAATCGACTCGTCGGCCGCAGCTTCGGCATCGGACGCCGGCGCCTCGTTCGAAATCGGAAAGTACAAATGGAAATGCGCCCCTTTGCCGGGTGCGCTCTCGACCACGACCGCTCCGCCATGGCTTTGCATAATGCCGTAGACCATGGACAGGCCCAACCCGGTGCCCTCACCTACCGGTTTGGTGGTGAAGAAGGCATCGAATATGCGCGCCATGGTGGCCTCATCCATGCCCGCCCCGCTGTCTGAAACCGTGAGCCGCACGTAGCGGCCCGCGAGCAGATTAAGGCGGCCGCAGTCTGCTTCCGCGAGCGTGACCGCCCCGAGTTGGTAGGTGATGGACCCGGACCGAGGTCCGATCGCGTAGGCGGCGTTGGTGGTGAGGTTGACCACGACTTCGTGCACCTGCGACGTGTCCGCATGCACCCGTGGCAGTTCGTGCTCGAATAGGGTGCGGAATGCGATGCCCGTCGGCAGCGTCGAGCGCAGCAACTTCAGCACTTCGCCTACGACATCCGCAAGATCGACGGCCTCCCGCCGCGTCGGCTGCGGCCGCCCGAAGGTCATGATCCGGCGTACCAGTTCGCTCGCCCGCGTGCTCGCCTTCTGAATTTCGGTCAGGCTTTCGCGAGCGGGATGATCTTCGCCCACGTCCTCCGCCGCCAGATCGGCGTTTCCCTGGATTGCCGCCAGGATGTTGTTGAAGTCGTGCGCGATGCCCCCTGCCAGGGTGCCCAGAGACTCGAGTTTTTGCGCGTGCTGGTGGGCACGCTCGATGCGTTTGCGTTCGGTGACATCGCGCACGAAACACAAGACTCGCCTTGTGCCGGCAATGCGCGTGACGCTCGCTTCGACGTCGATGACGGCCCCATCCTTGCGCCGGAGCTGGACTTCGAATCGCAGGGCGCCGGCCTCGATGATCTTCGCCACCCCCCGCGCGATCGCCTCCCGCGACTTGCCTGCGGCGAGTTCGTACACGGTAGGCAATTCGAGCAGTTCCTCGCGGCTGTAGCCGGTGAGCCGGCAGTAGGTCGCATTGACGTCGAGCAGGCGGCCGCCAACCCCGACGACACAAAAGCCGTCGGTCGTCGTCTCCAGCAGAGTCCGGTATTCTTCATAGCTGCGCACCAGTGCCTGCTCGGTGCGCCGCAGGTCCGTAATGTCGATCAGGGCAGTGACACGCGCCTGCCGTCCCTGCCAGGGCATGTATTTCGCGTGCGACAGGACCGTGACTTTCGAACCGTCCTTGCGCAAGAGCACGTTTTCGTAGGTGTCCAGGGACCCGGCAGCGATCTTGCCGGCGACCAGTTCTCTCGATTCGGGAGCGATGACATCCAGGACCGGTTTGCCCATCAGCTCGCTGCGATCATAGCCGACCATGGAAAAGAATTGCGCATTGGCATCGACGAATGCGCCGCCTTCGGTGATCGCAATGCCTTCGAAGGCGGCATCCGCCAGTTCGCGCAGGCGCGCCTCGCTCTTCTTCAGTGCGTCTTCACGCTGCGCTAGGATCTCGAGGAGACGGTTGAAGGCGCCGACCAGTTGTCCCACCTCGTCCTGCCTGACGATGGGAAGCGGACGCAGCGGAGCATCGGTTCCGGACAGGTCGGCAAGCGTTTGCACCGTTGCGAGCATCGGCGACAACTGGCGTCGCAGCATCCACCAAGTCAGCACTCCTGCGAGCAGCGTCAGCACGATTGCGCCAAGAAGGATTCGTCTTTGCATGGTCACGATGGGCGCAAAAGCTTCCTTTGCCGGAAGTGCTGCGACCACCAGCCAGCCCGATATCGGGATCGCCTGAGATGACACCAGGGTTTCCTCGCCGTGCAAATTCACAACTTTGTTCGTCAGCTCGTCGCTGTCGAGGTGACGATCGATTTCCGGATTGACGCCGCGCGCGGGCAGCGTCTCCATAATGCGGCTCTTGTCGTTCGCGGTGACGATTAGCCGCTCCCGTGGCGCGACCACGAGGAATTGGCCGCGTTCGCCGTAGTGGCTGTCGGCGATCTCATCGAGAAAGTTGGGCTTGCTGAGGCTGATGACGCCGCCCAGCGAACCCACGACCTTTCCCGCTGGATCGCGCACCGGCACGATCATGGCGAATATCGGCGCCCGCAACAGGTTCCCCATCACCGGGTGGCCGATCGAATTCTTTCCTTCCTTGAGTGCCGCCGCGACCCACTGGTCTTTGCCGTAGTTCGTGCCGATACGCCCCATTGCCCGCGGCAGCTCGGCGATCGCCACCCCATCCGCGTCGGTAGCGATAATCCCGCCGTTGAACAAGAGCGGCAGGGCCGCCCGCTGGTCGAGAAACGCCTGCAGCGCAGTTCGGTCGGACAGGTAGCGGGCGCCGACCTTCGCCGCCTCCTCCAGCGCCTTCATGCGGACAGCGAGTTCGTTGTTCATCGAAGGGACGAGCAGCGACAGCGTCGCGCGTTGCTGCTCGCCCACCAGTTCCGCTATGTCCTTGCGCAGCGTCGCGCTGGCATGGAAGTAGAGCGACCAAATGCTCGCCATGAAAATGGCCAGCGTCACCAGGGTGACGCGAGCCTTGAGAGACCTAGGCGCAGAGAAACCGAGACTTATTCGCATGAAAAGGAGCCCCGCAGTGCGCCGAGCATTCTACCCGTCGACCCGTCTGGCGCGCGAACGCGTCGGGTGACTGCGGTCGGTTCGCGCGCAAATCGAGAGCGCGCGATTGGCGGGGGTAGCGGATCGGCAGCGCGGCCGCCCCAGCCGCGCTGCCTAGCCGAAATCGGCCAAGCGTTTCAGCGCGATGCGCCGATCCGGCACGCGCGTTCGGCGAAAACTAAAACTCCTCCCACTGGTCGTCGCCTCCGGCGACCGCAACTTTCGCTTTGCTTGCTGCTGGCTGCGCCTTGAGTGGTTTCGGCTGCAGCTGCCTCACGTTCGAAGCGGGTCTGGCTGCCACTTTCTCCGACTGCGGCGAAGTAGTCTTCGCTTTCTTAGCCTCTGTTGCGACTGAACGTCCAGGCAGGGCAAGCGCTACGCCGTGGTTGAGTTTGAATACTGCAACCGCTTGCGTAAGGTGCTGCGCCTGTTCTTCCAGCGACTCGGCCGCAGCCGCCGCTTCCTCGACCAGCGCCGCGTTCTGCTGCGTCACTTGATCCATTTCCGCAACCGCCTGGTTCACCTGCTCGATCCCCGCGCTCTGCTCCTGGCTTGCGGCGGTGATCTCCGCCATGATGTCGGTCACCCGCTTCACCGAGGAAACGATCTCTTCCATCGTCTTCCCCGCTTCGTCCACGAGCTTCGTCCCGACATCCACCTTCTCCACCGAGTCGCCGATGAGCGCCTTGATCTCTTTTGCCGCCGCCGCGCTTCTCTGCGCCAGGCTCCTCACTTCGGAAGCCACCACCGCAAAGCCCCGCCCTTGCTCGCCGGCGCGTGCCGCTTCCACCGCCGCGTTCAAGGCGAGGATGTTCGTCTGGAACGCAATTCCGTCGATCACCCCGATGATGTCCACGATCTTCTTCGAGCTCTCGTTGATCGAGCTCATCGTGCCCACCACTTCGGAAACAACCTGCCCGCCTTGCATCGCCACCTTGCTCGCCCCTTGCGCGAGCTGGTTCGCCTGCCGCGCGTTCTCCGCGTTCTGCCTCACCGTGCTGGTGAGTTCTTCCATGCTCGATGCGGTTTCCTCCAAGCTGGAAGCCTGCTCCTCTGTCCTCTGGCTGAGATCGGCGTTGCCACTCGCGATCTGCTTGCTGCCGCTGCCAATCGCTTCGGTGCCCTCGCGCACGGCGCCGACGATGTTCACCAGGTTCGCGTTCATGTCCTTTAAGGCCTGCAATAGCTGCCCGGTTTCGTCCTTGGCCGCGACTTCGATATGGCTGGTGAGATCCCCCGCTGCCACCTTCTCCGCAACCCCTACGGCCACCTGGAGCGGCCTGGTCACGGAGCGCGTCGTGAACCAACCGATCGCCGCCGCAAGCAGCACGGCGAGCCCGGCGAGCGCGAGCATCAGGCTGCGCGCGCCCAGGTAAGTCTGCTCCGCCTCTTTCCCGCCTTCGTTCACCAGGTGCACCTGATAGCGGATGAGTTCGCTTATGCCTTCCATGTAGACAAGTTGTGTCTCGCGCAGCTTGCCCAGAAGCACCGCGGCCGCCTCCTGTTTCTTGCCCTCGGATTGAAGCTTCAATACGGCGTCCAGCTGCGCCGAGTAGGCCTCCCGTGCCACCTTGGTCGCCGCCAGCAGTTTCTTCCCTTCTTCCGTGACCAGAACTTTCCCCAGTCGCTCCAGTGCCTCGCCGACGGTCTTGCGCTTGGCGGCGATGGTCTCCAGTTCTTTGGCGATCAGATTGGCATCGGTCACGATCATCGTATTGCGCAGGGAACGCGCGACCTGGTTGTTCGCGTTGAGGATCTCCTGGGCGAGCAGGACCTTGGGAAAACGGTCCTGCGCGATAAGCGTGGTGCCCTGGTTAAGATGCGACAGTCGTGTGATGCCGAGAAAGGTGATACCGATCAATAGCAGAACGACCAGTGAAAAACCCGCCGCTAAACGGGTTCCGATTCGCATATCCGAGATGGAAAACATGACGGCTTGCCCCTTTCGATTTCAAGTTTGATTAGTCTTCGTTCTTGCTCGCTTGCGCGTCTCCCATCCGTTTCTTTTGTTCGTGCGTCTATGCATTCGCGCACTGCGGCTTTGTCACCAGAGCCAAATCTGTGCTCGACATCAGCCTTTCTATGTCCAACAGGATCAACATGCGCCCGTCCACGGTTCCCAGACCGGTGATGTAGCCGACGTCGAAGGTCGAGGAGAAATCCGGCGCAGGCCGGATTTCTCCCGCCGCGAGGGCGACCACGTCGGAGACGCTGTCTACGACCATGCCGATCACCCTGCCAGCGACGTTGAGGATGATCACCACCGTGAACTGGGTGTAGTCGGCTTCGCCCAAGTTGAATTTGATCCGCATATCGACGATGGGCACGATGGTGCCGCGCAGGTTCACTACGCCTTTGATGAAAGCCGGCGCGTTGGCGATCGAAGTCACCGCCTCGTAGCTGCGTATCTCCTGCACCTTGAGGATGTCGATGCCGTACTGCTCTCGTCCCAGGCTAAAGGTGAGGAACTCCTCGCCCTCGGCCGTGCTGGCGATCACCGGCGCCGTTGCGCCGGCTGCGACTTCAATTGCTTCGTTCATGCTGCCTGCTCCTTGCAGAAAAGCGCGATTCGATTCCGCATTGGCCACGCGTGCTCCGATGTGGTGAAATCAAGACTTGGCCGGGAGATGCTAATCGCGCGGAAAGCTACTCCATAGCTCGATAAGAACCGAAAAAACCCCTTTAATATGATAAAAAATGATAGTTTCCGACCGGATATGATTACGGCGCGGAATTACAGAACTTTAATGACCACGGCAAGCTGACATGGACAACCCGGAAAAGCGCACGAAGGCGTTTTGCACGACGCGAGAGGCAGCGAAGCTTCTCGGCGTGTCGCTACGGACCGTGCAGCTCTGGTCCGAAGCGGGTCTGCTCGACGCCTGGAAGACCAGCGGCGGCCATCGGCGCATCGCCACTGCCTCGGTCGAGCGCATGTTCCTGGAGCAACCGGCGCTACCGGCCGCCGATGCTCAGTCGAGCACGCAATCGCAGCTCTGCGTATTGGTGGTCGAAGACGATCCCGGCGTGCTGAGGGTGTACGAGCGGCGCATTTCCCGTTGGCCGATGAAACCCCTGCTCATCTCGGCCGCGAATGGCTTTGACGCTCTGGTAAAAATCGGCCTGAAGAAGCCCGATCTCTTGGTAATGGATCTGCACATGCCGGAGATGGACGGATTCTCGATGCTGCGGCATCTCAAGGCGATGCCGGAACTGGCCGATATCTCGATCGTCGTGGTCACGGGCCTGGACGCCAAGGCAATCCAGGCACGCGGCGAGATACCTGCGGGTATTCCGGTGCTGCCGAAACCAATCCCCTTCGATCGCCTGCAAGACATCGCCACCATCGTGGCCGATCGCAAGAAGCGCCTGCAGCTCAAGTCTGCATAAACCAATCCGCCGCCGCTGGCGGAGCGGAACGGCTGCGCATTCTTTCCCGGATGCCTAGCTCGCAGACGTTGCTCGCTCGCCGCACTGTCGACGGCCGGTCGCAGCGGGCCGATCGCGACGTCCGCTTGACGGTAAAATCGCGTGAGGAAAAACCGCCAACATGCTCTCGCGTTTGCTCGGACAACTGAGGAAGGCTCGCGGCGCCGGAAAGGACGACCCCACCCGCAAGCCGGCAGCGGCAGACGACGCGTTCCCGCTCTCGGTCGCAGCAAGCTCCGAGGAAGAAGCGCGACGCGCGGTCGCACGCTTTCCGAATTCCGCGGAGGCCCATGCGCGACTCGGCAGCATTCACGCGGGCGCCAAGCGCTTCCCAGAAGCCGAAGCGGAACTCCGCCTCGCGACGAGACTGCAGCGGCATAACGCCGCCGCGCATCTCGATCTCGGCATCGTCTTCGCCGCAACCGGGCGATTGGCCGCCGCCGAGGCGTCGTTTCGACGCGCGATCGAATTGATGCCGGAATCGGCCGAGGCGCAGGAACGATTGGGCCGCGTCCTACTGGCGAGCGAGCGCCCACGGGAAGCCGAGGCGGCTTTTCGCCGTGCCCTCGAACTCACGCCCGACCTCGCCGACGTCCGAGCGCATCTGGATCAGACGCTCGAGGCAATCGAGCGCTTGGCGGAAGCCGAGGCGGACCTGCGCCAGGCCCTGGACGCGGCACCGGGTTCGGCTGCGGCTCAACGCCAGATGGGCCTATTCCTGCTGCGCACGCAACGGCTGCCCGAAGCCGAATCCCTGCTGCGCCGCGCGCTCGAACTCGAGCCGGACGACGTCCTGGCACGATTCAAGCTCGGCGTGATCATGCAAAGCACCGATCGCCCGTTCGACGCCGAGCAGATCTACCGCGAGACGCTAAGCCTAGCGCCCGATTTCGCCGATGCGCATTTGAGCCTCGGACTCATCCTCGCCGATCAAGACCGGAGCGCCGAGGCGGAGGCGTGCTACCGGCGCGCACTGGCATTGAATCCGGCGTTCGCCAGTGCCCACAACAACCTCGGCGTGATCCTGGAGAAGACGCATCGCCTCGAAGAAGCGGCAGCGTCCTATCGCCAGGCGCTCGCCGCGGCGCCGGAATTCGAACAGGCTGCAGCGAATCTCGCCAATGTCCTTCAAGAAAACCAACGCCTGTCCGCGTCCGCGCTCGCCTACCGCAGCGACATCGCGCGGCTGCCGAACGACGCGAGCCTGCACCAAGGGCTGGGCGTGACGCTGACGGCGCTCGGGCGATTCGACGAGGCGGTCGCCGCCTTCGAGCACGCGCTTGCCCTGGATTCGAGCCATGCCGCGGCGGAGAACGGGCTCGGCGCGGTCTACCTGATGCGCGATGAAATCGATGCGGCGATCGCCTGTTTTCAACGCGCCATTTCGCTCAGGCAGGATTATCCGACTGCGATGGCGCGGCTCGGTGCCGCTTACCTGAAGAAAGGCGATGTCGCGCAGGCCGAGAGCTGGAGCAAGGCGGCGCTCGCGCTCGATGCCCAGCACGTGCAGGCCAATCGCACTCTCGCCTCGATCTGCCGGGACGCGGGGCGCCAGGACGAGGTGAAGGCGTTTCACCAGCGTGCTCGCGGCAGGGCCTCGCTCGGCATCGAAATCGCCGTCGAGCAGAAGCGAACGGTGCTCCTGCTCGGCATGGCGACGAAAGGCAATGTTTCGCCGTTGACGCTCGAATTCGTGTTTCCCTTGAGCGTCAACACGCGCATCACCTGGGCCTTGGATCTGGCGCACGAAGATCAGGTGGACGAGTTGCCGCGCTTCGATCTTGCCTACAACGCGACGGGCGATCCCGACATGAGCGGCGAGGTCGCGCGTCCGCTGCGTCGCTTTCTCGAATCCTGCGCGAAGCCGCTGCTCAACCATCCGGACAAGGTCGCGCGCACGGCGCGCAACAGGCTGCCGGGACTGCTCGCGGGCATCGACCACCTCCTCGTGCCGCGGGTGCGGCGCTATGCGAGCGCGACCGAATGGGAGGATTCGCTTTCGGCCGAGCTGCCGCTCCTCGTTCGGCCGGTGAACACCCATGGCGGCGTCGGCCTCGCGCTGGCGCAGAGCGCAGCCGAGTTCGAGCAAGTCCGGCGCACGCAGGCGGGCCCGGTGTACGTCTTGCCCTATGTCGATTTCCGTTCCGCCGACGGCTTCTTCCGCAAGTACCGCATCATTTTCGTCGACCGCAAGCCCTACCCCTATCACCTGGCGATCTCGCCGCACTGGCTGGTGCACTACTACAGCGCGGAAATGGAGTCGCATCCGTGGAAGCTCGCGGAAGAGGAAGCCTTTCTGCGCGATCCGGAAACGGCGCTCGGAACGGCCGGCATGCAGGCGATCCGCGCGATCGGCGCCCGGATGGATCTCGATTATGCGGGCATCGATTTCTCGGTCATGCCAGACGGACGGATACTGGTCTTCGAATCCAACCCGACGATGCTGATCCACACCGAAGAACTGTACGGGCCGCTGGCCCACAAGAACCCGTACATCTTCCGTCTCGCGGAGAAGTTCGAGGAAATGCTGATGGAACGGACCGCCGCCGTCGCGGCCACCTGATCCGGCCGCTTCCTAGCCGCCCTTGCGATCGGAACGGCGACCGGCCAAATCAGAAAGCGGAAATTCCCGTCTGCGCCCGGCCGAGGACGAGGGCGTGGATGTCGTGCGTGCCCTCGAGGGTGTTGACCGTCTCGAGGTTCATCAGATGGCGGATGACGCCGTATTCGTCGGAGATGCCGTTGCCGCCGTGCATGTCGCGCGCCAGGCGTGCGATGTCGAGCGCCTTGCCGGCAGAGTTGCGCTTCAACAGCGACACCATCTCCGGCGTGGCGAGATTGCGCTCGCGCAGCCGGCTCACCTGCAGGCAGGCGAGCAAGCCGATTGCGATCTCGCTCTGCATGTCGGCGAGCTTCTTCTGGATCAATTGGTTCGCGGCGAGCGGCTTGCCGAATTGCTTGCGCTCCATCACGTAGCGCCGCGCCGCATGCCAGCAGAATTCCGCCGCGCCGAGCGCGCCCCAGCAGATGCCGAAGCGCGCGTTGTTGAGGCAGCCGAACGGGCCCTTGAGGCCGGTGACGTTGGGCAACAGGTTCTCCTCGGGAACGAACACCTCGTCCATGGCGATCTCGCCCGTGGGCGAAGCGCGCACCGAGAACTTGCCTTCGATCTTCGCGGTGGATAGCCCTTTCATGCCGCGCTCGAGGATGTAGCCGCGGATCACGCCGCCTTCGTCCTTCGCCCACACCACCATCAGGTCGGCGATGGGCGCATGCGTGATCCACATCTTGTTGCCGGTGAGGCGCCAGCCGCCGTCGACCTTGCGCGCGCGGCTTTTCATGCCGCCGGGGTCGGAGCCGTGATCGGGCTCGGTGAGGCCGAAGCAGCCGACGAGTTCGCCCGTGGCGAGGCGCGGCAGGTATTTCTGCCGCTGCGCTTCGCTGCCGTAGGCGAAGATCGGCGTCATCACCAGCGAAGTCTGCACCCCCATGGCCGAGCGGTAGGCGGTGTCGATGCGCTCGAACTCGCGCGCGATGAGGCCGTAGGCGACGTAGCCGATGCCGGCGCAGCCGTAGCCTTGCAGCGTGGCGCCGAGATAGCCTTGAGCGCCCATCTCGCGCATCACTTCTACATCGAAACTCTCGTTACGATTCGCTTCGAGTATCTTCGGCGCAAGCTTTCCTTGAGCGAACTCGCGCGCGCTGTCGCGCACCAGCCGCTCTTCCTCGGAGAGCTCGCGCTCTAGGAGCAGCGGGTCATCCCACTGGAAACTTCCTCCGGTGAGCGTGACGCCGCTGGTATCCACTTTGTCCTTAGATGCCGTAACAAAACTCCTTTTGTTGCGGCCTGAATTAGGGGAGCGCGAGGGGATCCGGGTGGGAACGGAAGGGTCCCACCCCTTCCTCGGCCCCTCGCGTCGTTCCAAACTAGACGCGCTCGAGAACCACCGCCATGCCCTGGCCGCCGCCGATGCACAGGCTCGCCAGCGCGTAGCGGCCGCGCACGCGCTGCAACTGGCGCGCAGCGGTGAGCGCGATGCGCGCGCCGGAGGCGCCGAGCGGATGGCCGATGGCGATGGCGCCGCCGTTCATGTTGACGCGGCTGTCCTCGAAGCCGACGCCCAGGCCCTTCAGGCAGGAGAGCACCTGCACCGCGAAGGCCTCGTTGATTTCGATGACGTCCATGTCCTTGATCGAAAGCCCGACGCGGGCGAGCGCCTTCTGCGACGCAGGCACCGGGCCGATGCCCATGATGCGCGGCTGCACGCCGGCCGCGGCACTGGCAATCACCCGCGCGATCGGCTTCACGCCTGCCTTCTCGCCCGCGGCGAGCGAGCCGACGGTGAGCGCAATGGCGCCGTCGTTCACGCCCGAGGCGTTGCCGGCGGTGACGACGCCGCCTTCGTACAGGGTCTTCATCGCCGCGAGCGTGGCGAGGTCGGTCTTGGGGCGCGGATGCTCGTCCTCGCTCACCACGACGGGGTCGCCCTTCCTCTGCGGGATGCTGTAGGGCGCGATCTCGCCTTCGAAATACTTGTCCTTTTTCGCCGCGGCGTATTTCGCCTGGGATGCGGCGGCGAAGCGGTCGGCCTCGTCGCGCTTGATGCCGTATTCCTTCGCCAGGTTGTCGGCGGTCTGCGGCATCTGGTCGTCGCCGTAGAGCTTCACCAGTTTCGGGTTGGAGAAGCGCGGACCGATGGTGGTGTCGTACAGGCGTAGGCTGCGGCCGAAGGGATCTTCGGTCTTGGCGAACACGAAAGGCGCGCGGCTCATGCTCTCCGTGCCGCCGACCAGGAACACGTCGCCTTCGCCTGCGGTGATGGAATGCGCAGCGTGGGCGAGCGCCCCCAGGCTGCTCGCACAATTGCGCTGCAGCACCGTGCCCGGGATCTCGATCGGCAGCCCCGCGGAGAGGCCCGCATGGCGCGCGACGCAGCGCGAATCCTCGCCGCCCTGGTTAGCGCAGCCGACGACGATATCCTCGATCTGCTCCGGTTTGAACTTGCTGCGCGCCATCACCGCTTGAATCGCCCCGGCGAGCAGGTCGTCAGGCCGCACCTTGGCGAGCGAGCCGGCATAGCGGCCGAAGGGAGTGCGGAGTCCGTCATAGATATATGCGTTCAACATGTCTGAGTCCTTGTAGGTGCGATTGAATCAGGGTTCGGGGGTAACGAGAGGCACGCCGAGGCGCGCGCGGCGGGTGAGCCAGATATTCGGGCGGTAGCGCGGATCGCCGTAAATGCGCTGCATCCCCGCGAGGATCTTGTAGATCTTGTCCACGCCCAAGGTATCGGCGAAGCGGAAAGGACCGTGCGGGTAATTCAAGCCCAAGGTCACCGCCTTGTCGACGTCGGCGGGCGTCGCCGTGCGGCATTGCGCGATCGAGCAGCCGATGTTGACGATCATGGCGACGATGCGCTGGGCGATGAAGCCCGGGCTGTCGCGGCATACCGTCACCGGCGTGCCGTCGGAGGCGAGCAGGCCCTGCGCGGCGTCGCGGAAGGGCGCCTCGGTAACGGGCGTGCCCATGATGGTGCGGCGCTTGATCAAGGGGAAGAGCGTGTCCACTGCGACCGTGCGCTTGGGATCGAGCCCCTGCTCCACCGCGCAGCTCGTAGCGTCATCACCGAACGGGGTCACCAAAATCAGGGCTTTTTCGCTGGGTTTGTCGCTCGCTTCGATTTTCGCGCCGAGCTTGGTTAGGAGTTCCGTCAAAGCCGCATGGCCGGAAGGCTCCGCCTTGCTCACCCAGACGCTCGCCGGCCGCGTGCTCGGGGCGGCGGCTTCGGGGGCGACGATGGGCTTCATCTCGGCGTCGTAGTCGTAGAAGCCCTTTTTGGTCTTGCGCCCGAGGACGCCGGCATCGAAACGGCTGCGCATGATCAGGTTTGGCCGGTAGCGCGGCTCGTGGAAGAACTGGTTGTACACCGCTTCCGACGCCGGCTGGGTCACGTCCAGGCCGGTGAGTTCCATCAGCTCGAACGGCCCCATGCGGAAACCGCCAACATCGCGCATCACCCGGTCGACGTCGACGAAGGCCGCCACCCCCTCGTGCACCAGGTGCGAAGCTTCCAGCGTGAAGCCGCGGCCGACTTGATTCACGAGGAAGCCCGGCGCGTCGGTGAGGCGCACCGGCTCGCGCGTCATGCGCTTGGCGATGGCGGTAAGCGCCTCGCACACCCAGTTCTCGGTGCGCAGGCCCGCGATCACTTCCACCAGCTTCATCAGCGGCACGGGATTGAAGAAGTGCATGCCGGCGAAACGCTGCGGCGTCTTCAGCTTCGCCGCGATGCTGGTGATGGAAAGAGACGAGGTGTTGCTCGCGAGGATGCAGTCGGGGGAGACGATGCCCTCGAGCTCGCCGAATAGCTGCCGCTTCACGTCCAGGTTCTCGACCACCGCCTCGACCACCAGATGGCAGGGCTTGAATTCGGCGTGGTCCTGGACCACCTTGATGCGACCGATGGCCGCAGCCGCGGCATCCTTGGTCATGCTGCCCTTTTCCGCGGCGCGCGCGAGCAGCTTCTCGACGAATTCGCGCGCCTCGAGCGCGGCGCCTGCGCGGTTGTCGCTGATCAGCACCTGCATGCCGCCGGCCGCCGCGACCTGGGCGATGCCGCGCCCCATGGCGCCGGCACCGATGATCCCGATGGTCAAATCACTGCGATTGGTATCCAACTGCATATCCGCTCCCGGGTAGAAGTTCGATTGGACGGCCCATCCCAGGCGGCATTCTACCGCCGCCCGGAACTTCTGCCGACCCGCGGATGCAGTCGGGAAATCTACTTGTGTTTTGGCGCGAAACCGGTTGAGAAATATCTCAGCCGCGGGCGAAATGAATCGCGCCGCCCTTGGCCGAGATCTTGACCGTATCCTTGGCGGCGAACTCGCCCTCGAGGATGCGTTTCGCCAGCGGGTTCTCGATATTGGTCTGGATCGCGCGCTTGAGCGGCCGCGCGCCGTACACCGGATCGAAACCGGCCTTGGCGACTTCGGCGAGCGCGCTCTCTGCGACCTCGAGCTTGATTTCCATGTGCGCCAGGCGCCGCGCCAGGTTCTGGAGCTGGATCTTGGCGATGCTCTTGATGTTCGCCTCGTCCAGGGCGTGGAACACCACGATCTCGTCGATGCGGTTGACGAATTCCGGGCGGAATTGCGTGCGCACCTCGCCCATCACCGCGAGCTTGATCACCTGGTAATCGTTGCCCGCCATCTGCTGGATCATCTGCGAGCCGAGGTTGGAGGTCATCACCACCACGGTGTTCTTGAAGTCCACGGTGCGGCCCTGCCCGTCGGTCATGCGCCCGTCGTCCAGCACCTGCAGTAGCACGTTGAACACGTCCGGGTGCGCTTTCTCGACTTCGTCCAACAGGATCACGCAGTAGGGTTTGCGCCGCACCGCCTCGGTGAGGTGGCCGCCTTCCTCGTAGCCGACATAGCCGGGCGGCGCACCGATCAGGCGCGCGACCGAGTGCTTCTCCATGAATTCGCTCATGTCGATGCGAATCAGGTGCTCCTCGGAGTCGAACAGGAATCCCGCGAGCGCCTTGCACAGTTCCGTCTTCCCCACCCCGGTGGGGCCGAGAAACAGGAAGGAGCCGTAGGGCTTGTTCGGATCGGCGAGCCCGGCGCGCGAGCGGCGGATGGCGTCGGACACCAGCCGCACCGCCTCGTCCTGGCCGACGACGCGCTCGTGCAGCTTCGCCTCCATCTGCAGCAGTTTCTCGCGCTCGCCCTGCATCATTTTCGACACCGGGATGCCGGTCGCACGCGACACCACCTCGGCGATTTCCTCGGCGCCGACTTCAGTGCGCAGCAGGCGCGGACCCGATGCCTTCACCGCGGCCTTTTCCTCTTTCTTGAGCTGCGCCTCGAGCTGCGGAATGCGCCCATACTGCAGCTCCGACACACGCTGCCAGTCGCCCTTGCGTTTGGCCGCTTCCATCTCGAGCTTCAGCTTCTCCAATTGCTCCTTCACCTGCTGCGAGCCCTGCACTTCGGCCTTCTGCGCCTTCCACACCTCGGCGAGGTCGGCGTATTCGCGCGCGAGCTTGTCCATCTCTTCCTCGATCAAGCCGAGGCGGCGCTTGGAGGCCTCGTCTTTTTCCTTCTTCACCGCTTCGCGCTCGATCTTCAACTGGATCAGCCGGCGGTCGAGCTTGTCCATCGCCTCGGGCTTGGAATCGATTTCCATCTTGATGCGCGCCGCGGCCTCGTCGATGAGGTCGATCGCCTTGTCCGGCAGGAAGCGGTCGGTGATGTAGC
>CAZMGP010000075.1:0-19669 GCA_964565875.1 uncultured Enterobacteriaceae bacterium | reverse complement strand
TTCGCCGGTCACACCTATCTCGGAATCAGCGGTCACGTTACGTCGGAATACGCAGCCGGCTCGAAAAGATCTCTCGAGAGCCAAAATAGTCCACGCAAAGGCCAGTTCTCTGAGCATTCAAACTCTGGCCGAATAGTCCTCCTCCCTTCGGCATTCGTGCTATGCCAGATTCTCCGAAAACTGATCTTAGCGGCGTCAATCCCGAACTTCATATAGCAGTCAAGAAATAAAGCGATCTTGTCAAAGAGCGAGTACGCGGTCCGGTACGCTGCTTTCACCTTCTCCACGGCGAGCGAATAGACCGGGTAATCGAGAGTGTTAATAAGCAGAACACCGCGATCGGAGAAGTGCACGTCTTCCGAATGAATCCCTTCATAATACAGCCAGCGCGCAGATACGAATTCCTGTTTCATCTGATTAAACAATCCGAAGAGCGTTGGTGGTTCCTCGACCGGCGTGACAAACTCAGGCAAGGTGAGCACATCCTGCGCCGCAATCGCGTGCTTTCCGAGATCGTTTAACGGGTTCAGGAAAAGACGCTGTTCGAGGCACCAACGCCGATAACTTTGCTCGTGATCTGAGCCGCCCAGATCGAATTCATCGAGCTCGATGTTCTTTGATAGCTGCGTGGCTCCCATCGCCGCTTCGATTGATGTCCTCTGTTCTTCGAAGACCGCTTTCGCTCGATGGTTCGCAGGGCTATCGTACAGTGCCTGTGGCGCAAGCGCCGCTGTAAAGTCTGCATGAGCAAACTTCAGAAAGATTGCTTGATGCCCGTCGTCATGCAGAGCTCTTGCGTAATTTGTCAACCCGTAGCCGCGGTTGCCCAAAGCCATTGCAAAATTCGGATATATCGCGAGCGCTCTTTCCCAAGCTTCCAGCGCCTCCACGAACCGCCCCGCAGTATTCAATTGATTCCCGAGATTCGTAAGAACCTGGCATTGCCGAAGTGCCCCGAGATTCTCGAAGGCCGGATGATTCACCGTCCGGCGGAGATGAAAGATCTGTTTTTGAAGTTCAGGCTGTTCCCATGCCCAGGCGGTGCGGCGGTCGCGATGGCGAATATTTTGCCGAACCGCCCACGCATTCGCGCGAAAATATTCTAGTAGTGCGCTCTCTCTATCAGAAAAGCCCAACGTCTCAAGTGTGTCACACCATTCAAGTGCCCGAATCGCACCGTCTTCGCGCCCCAAATCGCCAGCAACGTCTATTAGAGTGCCTACCTTCTCTAGTGCGCATCGGCTCGAAAGACCATCGACCCCTGCCGATGCCATCAACTCCATGTACGTGTGATAGTCGGAATTCTGCATTTAGCCCCGACCGGTTCAATCGGCACGGGAGCCGCCTAACGGCGAAGCGCGTAAATGCTCTTCCAGATCCGTTCGGAGCCTGGCGTCTAGCATGAATACTTCCTGCTCAATCCCAATCTTGCGATTCTTCAACACCAGAAAGATTGCCTGATCTGGGATTTGCCCCCATATCCCTTTAGACGCTCGTGCGTGCTCCAGATACTCCGATGCAAAAGAAGGTATGTATAGCTTTAACGGTCGCTGCGAAACGCTAGCCAACCGCTCGGCAATTGAGATTCCGTCCGGATCCAGGTCGCCAAAGTGCCACCACGATGTGGTTTTTGGCATTCGGTCTAGCACCTCTAAGGCAGGCTCCACGTCCTGCCCGGGCGAATACACCGCCATCGCCCAATTTGGTAGCGGCATATCCACGTATGCGCCTAAGTTCTCACAGGTGATGACTGCTCGTGGTATTTTCCCGCAAAACTTACTTTCGCGGCCCCAAGCACGTTCCGGAATCGCACACTCACCAAGGTAACTTGCCTGCTTGTAAAGATCGATGTTGTGACCCGCGACCACGAGATGTAGACCAGCACTTGGCCGGAAACGCGTCAATGCGTCGCGTGTTAGCTTTGGTTCACGTCGTTTCGCATTTACATGCGCAATTCGCGTTGTCACCTTAGAGCCGATGCCGGTTGAGGCATTCCAGTTACGCCGATTGACCAATTCCCCGTACGCAAGCCCCGTTGGTCGTTGCGCCGCTGGCAGGTGTTCAAGATCACGTGGCTTACACGGATCGAGCCCCAGTCTTTCCAAATGCGTGCTTTCAGGAAACCATAATGGCCAAATTCCCTCCAACCTCTTCTCAAGCTCAATTCGGCCGCTCTCACAGATTACCCATTCATCCTTCCTCCGGCTCGGACAAATCCATCCAGCCGTCTCGAAACGCCTGATGAGATCATGCCATTGTTGAGATTCTCTTACCTTCCCATCCTTCTTCAACCGCAGGAGCAATGCGGCTTCCAGGCGATGTTCTCGTTTAAGGCTCACGATATCGAGGCTGAAGCTAAACCACTATCTGGTCGGCGTTCTCCACGTAGTCCACGAACGATCAAACGTTCCGCGGGATCAAATACTCGCGCCAGCGCGTAGAGCGTGCATCGATACTGTGGCGACAGTTCTGGAGCAGTGACCACAACCTGGATATTCTCCCGTTCGCAGAATTCTGCGACCACCTTCTGCCCGTCACCGTCCAGTCGCTGCATTTCATCGATAGCGAAAAGCGGGGTAATGTCGCTGCCCCGCACTTCGCCACGTTCCGCGAGCGACCGAAATAGCATCAGCGATATGGCGAGCCCACACCCAACCGATTCTCCCCCTGACAGCGACGCTGCCGGCATCCAATTTCTACCATGCCGCTGCGCTTCGATCGCCAAGTCCATATAGCTCCGGTAATCAAGTAGTTCTTTGCCTTCCATCTTAAGGTTTAGCGCATTCTGGAAGAACTCCGATAACACCTCTTCCAGTGGTCTTCTCTCATCCTCCATATTCCGGAAAAGCGACCGCTGCTCGGCGAACTCCTCCAGCGTTCTTAGCAACTCCTGCCGCCGCTCGGCACGGATTCTTATGCCCACTACGTTGCCAAATTTCAAGCTTTCTCCCAGCCGATTTAGCACGTTAATCTTCCGCACTTGGGAGCTGATCTCTGAATAGATTGCCTGGTAGACGTGCCGCGCCTGGTTCTTTACGTTGTCTTCATCACCCTGGAGCCGAGACTCTAAGCCATCGCGTCGCTCATGCATGTCCCGTAGCAAGTCGGCACCGTCCTGATCAATCAGATCAACGGGGATTCGATCCTTGAGAATCTCCAGCAATGCCGGCCAAATTCGTGCGCACGATACCTCGTCCGAAGGGTCTGCATTTCCGAATGCAGCAAGCCGCGCAGATGGTTCATTTTCCAGCGCCCGCGCGATCACCGTGAGTCGGCGCGTCAGATCTCCAATGTATGATGATTCACTCTCGCTCGCTACATCGCCTGCGTCCACAACCATACGATCACTGGCATCACCCAATATCTCCCTAACCAGTTTTAGCCGGCTGAGCAGTTCTGCAGCATTGCATTCCTCCTTGTTGAGTTGCTCCTTCGCATCTTTCAACTCCACAGCGAGCTGTCCGGCCTCTTTCTTGCCACTTTCAAGATCCGACTGCAGTTTGGCGATCGCGCTCTGGTACGGTTGCGAGAAGGACGCCATATCCGCAGCGACTAGATCACGTTTGTCTTTCGCCGCTTTATGCGCCCTCTTGGTCGATTCATACGCTTCTTTGGCGGCTCTTCTCGCCTCCTCGATTTCCAGTCGTCTACTGCGATTCGCAAGGAAATACTCGATATGTTCAGTGTTCTGCCACATTGCCTTTTGGCGCTCTGTCAGCCCTTTGTGTTCGTGAGTTCGGATCTGCTCACGCTTATCCTCCAGCACTCGAATCTCGCTCTCAATTTGCGCACTCCGTATCTCTCGTGCTTCTTGCCCGAAGACTACTTGTCGATGCTTGGACGACACGACGTAGCCGCCGACGCTCGGACAAACAAACCAATTGCCCCCGCTAATCTCCCGCGGGTTTGTTGCGCGTGGTGGGTTCTCTCCCATCCAAAAGAGATCCGGCAACTCGCTGCCCGGAACGACTCTGCTTAACGCATCGATTCCCACACCGACGATCCCCGCGGTAAGGCCGCCTAGCGCCATCTCGACGTTCCGCGCTTCCGTTTCTGAAGCCCTATCGAATACCTCTGACAGCGTCTGAGCCTTAAGTGAACGCGCCAAATTGGACGACTTTGAATCGACCTCGTTCGCGCCGAGGCGCGCTTTCTCTGCCTGTAGCGCCTGTATGGCCACGTTCTTCTCCGCGATCTTCTCCCCGCTCTTTGCAATCTGATCTTGTATCCACTGTTCCACAGTACGGAAATCGCGATTTGCTAGCTGCCCCGCTACCCGTTTCCAAACTTCTTCACCAGTCGCAATCTTCCTATAGTCGTCCTCTGTTTCCTGAAACCTGGCTTTGGCGGACTGCTCCGTCGCTGAACCGAGTTCTGCTGCCTCATTCGCATTTTGGAGTTCAAGTTGTTTGTCCGCCGTCAAATTCTTCAGACTCCCCTTGGCAGTCTCGATCTCCACCTCAATCCGCGGTTGCTTCTCCAACAGCGTCTGCTCGGACCGTGCCTTGCCTTCAATCATTTTCTTCGTCTGACTCACGATCGTCTCAGCATGAGTAACCTTTGCGGTCAACCGCCCGACAGACTTCGATACAATAATTGTCCCCGCTCCATACGTTGCTTCCAGGAGTTCGAGTTCCTTCTTTGCGTCTGCGAGTTCTCGACGCGTTCGCTGCACCTGGTCAGTGCATTCCTGAAGCCTGGACACTGCTTCAGGGATCCGTTTAGCTGGCGCTAGTAGATAGTCCTTGAGCGTTCTGGCTACCTCCACTGTGATGCCCCCCCGGAATGCTGTCTCAACCAATTTTCCGTAAAGAGTACGGTCGTGCCGATTGAGAAGATCCGTAGGTAGGACTCCGGCTTCATATAAGACATGGCCGTAGTCGCCCACTTTGTCGTACTTCGCCAGATCTATGCTCCTAGCCGCGAGCGAGCGCCGTAGCTCTGGCAAGTCCGGGTAAAGCTCCTCGTCGCCATCGATGACGCGCATAACGTCCTGCAGTGCCATTTCGTCGGGCAGCCCTGCGATGCTGAATCGCGTAAACTCGGCCCGTCCCTCTGCAATTCGGACGTGAATTCCCGCGAGTAACCTCCGCTCGTGCCTTGTCCTGATGTCAAGCACGACGTAGGCGTAACCGTATTTCTCATCAATCCTCGCCGCGAGCGGGTCCACACCCGCGGCATGCGGATCCAACACATCCGCAATAGGACGTACGTCAAGCGCCATTCGATCGGGGAGCAGCGCGTAGTTCAGACACATCACCAAGGTCGATTTCCCAGCGCCGCTATTTCCGGTTAACCCGGTGAAATGTGGATCAAGCGCAAGTTCTTCGTAGTCAATCCCGCGCCATCCAATAAAAGCTACGCGCTCAATCTTGGCTCTATTCGGCATCTTCCTCGCCTTCGCTTGTCATTTCCTCGGACACATCGAAAACAATCCCTCGTTCGGTTTCGAGCAGTATGCGGGTGCCGTCGTCCGGCACGTTGTCGTGTCTCGCGAGTTCTGTGAACCGGGCGATCGCCTCCAACGGGCGCACCGTGTCGCGCTCAAGCTCGATGAACCCAAGCTCCGCCAGAACGCGCAACGCGCGCTGAATCTCCTCGGCAATCCTCGCATCACTTGCTGCTTCACGCTGTTTTGGTGCGTAAGTCTTTTGCAGAACTTCTCGCGGAATCGTCGTCTCGATTGACTGCATAAGCTGTGCCACCGGGATTCGCCCAGATGACTTAGTAATCTCCGGGTCACGCGTCTTAAGTGCGATGAATAGACCTAGGTGTACGCAAGGTTTTGGTAACTTCCTAGTAGAAATCAGGCTCCCTCGTGGCAAGAGGTAAAAGAATCCGTCCGGGTGTTGGACCATCTGACACTCGAAACGCGCGTAGAACTCCTTTAGCTCTTCGTAGTATTGCGTGCAGAATTCGTACAGAACCAACTCCCCTCGTCCTATATGGCCGCCACGCCGTAGTAACACGTCTGCGCGAGCGAAATTCGGGTCGAGAATATTCATCTTTTCGTAACCCTCAGTTCCTCTACCTCGGCTCCCGCACCAATCGACACCCAGCTTCTGGCGCTCTCGTCGACTCTCCCAGCCGACGCCAGTTGCGCTACTAGCCAAGGTGTCTTCGCGGCGACCATCGGGAAGGTGACGCCACCAGAGACCACCGAAGCGAGCAACGTCGACATCCTTGCTTCACCCGATCGAACGGCTTCCTTCAGAAGCCCGTCCAGGCGCTCCCGTAAATCGTCGAGCGCCACAACTGTAACCTCTCGACAATGATCTTCCCGCTTCCGCCGAGGAGCGGCAATTGGTCGTGCTTCACCGAGAGCAATCGGTAGTCTTACGAAATAAGCTGAGTCCGCTACAGTTAGAGTCCACGTGGGGTTTTCGGCGACTGCGTGTTTCAATGCTTCTGTGAGCCTCCGAGAGCGATCTATACGCACGACATCCCGCAGAAAGTCGTGCACCACCCTGTGATGTTCACCCCAATCAGCAAGCCGTTGGTTCGTCCACTGAGATATGGACTGCAGCCGTCGCTCAATCTCCTCGCAGCTCTGAGGCAACCCAGTAATTGACACGGGCTCGCCAATGGATTCAATCCGAGCAAGGAGGGTGCTAGCCGCTGTCGTTGAGGAAAGCGTCACCTCGTGCAAATCATGTATTGTGGTAATCACTTCACCCAATTTCTGCTCACAGAGCTCAATTGAGGCCTCGCTTGATTCCGATAGCAGCGTCGGGATAAACGACCGTAGTCCTTCGTGTTGACGATCTAGTTCCTTTTGATGGCGCTGGACGCTCACGAGCATATCCTTTAGGACGTGCTTCATCGGTGAAACCACGCACTCCTCCCACGCCTTTTGCGAGCCAGCCTTTTCCGCTTCCTCTGCAAGCCTGGCAAGTTGCTGTGTAAATGCCCGCAGAATAGCTGTCAATGGCTCGCCCGAGAACTGCCCGTGTTCCAGGTGCCAGTCGGCGATGTCTTCGCCTAATGACGTGAGTTGCAATTCCGTATCTTCCTCCAGCGTAAGGCGACGCATATCAGCGCGCGTCAGGCACTCCGCGCGCATCAACCTAGTCAGACTTTCGGTAACACGCTTTTCCGCGCCCGCTGGATCAGATATATCAAGTTCATCAATCCGCTTGGCGAGTCCACGGATTTCTCCTTCGCTGAGACTTATGGCACCGTCGCCGCGCATCTGGATACGCTGCCGAGTTAATACCACCAGCGCAATATCTCGAGGACGTAACTCGATCGTTACGCCCACATCCATGATCATGCGAGCGAGTGCCAGCGCTCCGCCTGCCTCGCTCCTCGCTTCAATAACCGACAACCGCTCTGAAACGTTCTCGGTTGCGATACTTGGCGCTGGGTGTAAATCGTCCATCACAGCAAACGAAAGTAGGCTGGGTTCAATTTGTAGTGATACGACACACCACTTTTTAGACCACGTACAAGGAAACCTGCATCACGGAGCCGACGTATTGCCGTAGAAACAGTACTGTGAGACAAGGCAAGCTTCTTTTCCAGCTCCCTGTGTACCACGACATCACCCGTGACTGGGATGTCCGCAACCAGGGTCCAAAGAAGAAGCGTGTCAAATTTAGAAAACCGATGCCCTCGCAGGGCTTGAACCGCTGACGCCGTTAGTACCAGCGCATGATTTGGGCGATTTGTTACAGGATTCAAATGGTCTAGTTTTTCAGAATAATATACTTTTTCATACTATTTGAAAGACGCCCAAGATCCGCCTTTCATTTGCCTCGCATCAGGGCAGCACCTCCACCTGCAGGATCACCACAAGCTCCGTCTTGGTTTCGCCTGCGTCGCTCGATCGCAGCCACCGCGGAAGCCACGCCGCGCCCGAGTTCGAGCGCGTGCCGTTCGTCTCGTCCAGCCCACCAATGAACACGACTTCCCCGGATTGCAACGACACGACCGATGACACGGCGCGCTTCAGCAACGTCGGCGACGCGTTCACGCCGGTGTTGGTCGCCGCGAAATCGGAGATCTCTTGTTTCAACGTCACTTTCACCGAGTCTTCGAGCGCCACTGGACTGATGTCGAGCATTACGCCCGAACTCTGATAGTTCACCGACTGCACCGGGGCGCCGCCCACGGGAATGGTCACTCCTCCTAACACCGGCACGTCCTGGCCCACCACCACCCGCGCCGATTCACCTGTCGTCACGCGTAGGCTCGGACTCGACACCAAGTTGAAGCGCGAATCGGCGGCGAGCTTACTCACCGCGACATCGAACCCGCCCTTGGCGAAACGCAGCACGGGCGATACGACCGATCCAACGCCGCCTGAGAGCGCACCACCCAGGAGGCTATAGGCGATCGCAACGCCGCTTGATTCGTTCTTAGTCGTTTGCACTTCGAACACCGAAGCCCTCACCAGGACTTCGGCCGCTTTCACATCGAGCGCCTCGACCAGACGCCGAACGAGATCCACTTCGGCCTTCGGTCCCTGGAAGCTCACCACGTCGCGCTGCCCGAGGGTCACACCGCCCATGTTCGTCACCTGCGCGGTCGAAGGTCCCGAAGACGACGCCGGCAGCGACCCTAGGCCGCCTGGCTGCTGCTGCGGCCCGATCGCCGCACCGCCGCCAATAGGGACAGAGGGCATCATTCCCGAGGCCGCCGCGACCCCGCCGAACCGCCCGCGGGAGACGAAGGCGCGGATCCCGCTCTCCAGATACGTCGTAGTCCGAAACTTCGGCCGGTAGGTGAAGACCTCCTGTTCATCGGCTTCGCCTCGCCGGGCCTCGACCACGTTCACGCCATCGACCACCCGTACGTGCAGATCCTGCTGCGCGAGCGCGAGTGCCAGCACCGAGCGCACTTGGTCTGCCGTCGCGTTGCGGAAATCGACTGAACTCACACGATCCGCGCGCGCAACCGCCCCATCAACTACGAAGGGCTCATGCAGCATCTCGGCGTAGACGACCCGCACCAGTTCATAGACTGGAACGCGATCGAACTGCAGATCGAAAACGCTACTTTGCGCCGAGCAGAGGCCCGCCCACGCCACGAGCAGCACCGCCGCCATAGGACGACACAAATTCCCCATCGATGAAAAGCTCCACGTTAAGACCGTTTAAGCGATACGCGGGCGGCGCGTTCACATAGCGCACCCGCTCGCCAGATTGAATTACGAACACTTCACGTCCACCACCCGCATAGCGGCCGACCACGCGCCAACCGGTGCTCGACGCGGGTACAGCGCTCTCGCCCTTCGCGGCCGGCGCGCCCTGTCCCGCTTGATTTCCGGGCCCGCCTTCGACGACCGCCGCCGATGCGATCGGCGCATCCACCTTCTTCGGATGGACGTACTTGTCCCAGATGCGCCAGGTTCCGTAGATGCCGCCAACGAGCAGCAGCGGCGCGGCGATGGCGACCACCAGCACGATCGGTCGGCGAAGGACGTTGATGCGCTTATCCACCTCGCGCTCGTCGCCCCCCTTTCCGTCGTAGCTCGAATAGAAGGGATAGAAGTCCTTGTTGTACTTCCGAACGATCCGGCGCAGGAAGTTCGTCCTGGTCGAACTCCATTTGTTGTAAACATCCACCGTGTACGCCTTGGTAAGCCCAAGGCGTTTCAGCTTCTCCATCACGAAGTGCTTCTCCACCACCACTCGCACTTTGCGATCGAGATCGCTGATCGACTGCGTGATCAGCACTACGTCGCAGGAAACGCCTTTGCCGTCGACGAAGTGCCGGTGCTCGCGCAGGAATGCAAACATGGCGGGCGGAATATGCGCACCCGCGGACATCCAGCGCCAGCATTCGTCAAGAATCACCAGGTCGCCGGGCTTCACCGTGGTTTCGCGGCCCTCCTGTGCCCAGAAGAGCGGTCCGCCGATTTGCTCCTTCGTCACGAGCTCCAGCGTCCCGATCTCCGCCTCTGGCGTCCCGGCTTCAAGGAGATACGCGCGCATCTCGTCGTAGTGAAGGCCCGCGATGTTCGACACCACGCGGCGCCCAGAGCGAAGCGCAGGAAGAATGACTTCGCTCACGACCTCGTAGGTCTTGCCCGAGCCCGGTACGCCGCAATACGCCGTATTGGCCATGCTCTAGCCCACCAACGGCAGCCGGCGAATCAAGAAGCGCGACACGTAGGCCGAAATGACGAGCGGAATGCCTACGTCGAAGCGCAGCGCGTAGAGGAACCAGTACACGCCGTCAGGGACGGCGTTAAATAGCGCGGTAAGGCTCGACACCCCCACAAAGCCGCTCACGTAACCCCAGGCAAGCGGCATGAGATAGACCATGAGCCAGTAGAGCGCGGCAATCACGCTCGCTTTGATCACGACCTCGCGAATGAGCCACGCGCCGACGATGTATAAGAGATTGAGCATCTTCAGGCTCCCAGAACGATGAACATCGCCAGCAGCGCCCAGGAGACCAAGGCGACGGCCTGCACTTGGCCTGCGACCGTCGCCCATAGCGTGCAGTGCGCATCGATCGTGTACGCCCGGCCCCAAAGCGTGAAGCTCGCCACAGGGCAGGACACTGACCGCCCAGGGAGCGTCCAGGCCTTGAGCGAAGAAAACGAGCTATCAAGCAACTGCCCGGAAATCTCGTCCGTGCTCTTCGTCGATGGGTCAGACGGCGCCGTCGCGGTCGCAGACGTTAAGTCCGTATGCAAGTCCCGCACGTTATTCGCCAGAGACGAAACCGTGGCGTCTCGTGCGTAGTCGGATGGAAACGTGATGGAAGGCGTGCTCGACATGCCCGCACCCGCGCCAGGCGACACGGCTCCCGATACCGTCGTAGACGATCCGCCACCCGCGGGCGTGGTGGTTGTTGACTGCACGCAAGATGAACCGACGCACTTTTGCGTCACTTGCACCTGGTTTCCCGCGGCATCCACCCCGCCCGTTGTCACGATCGCGGGTTTGGTCTCCGAGCTATCAAGACACGTCACCACCCCCGTCGATACGTTCACGATTTGCGAGTTCGTGCACCCGGATTTCGACACCGTGTCGGTGGTGCTCGACGAGCCGGCGGGCTTCCCCGATCCTGCCGTCGCGCTATCGCCCGTCGAAGTCCACACGCCGCAGATCATGTCGACCCCGTTCACGGTGCAGTTTCGCGCCTGCGAGAGGCGGAATACGCATCCGCCATAGACGACTTCGTATGGCGCGCCTCCGCTCGCGGTAGGCGGTGCCTGCATTCGTTGATCCTGCCCCGACTTGCAACCGCCGCCTGAGCCCGCCGTGTCGTTCACGTTTGAGCAGAGCCCGGTGTCCGATCGCAGAACAAACCCCGCCGGGCACTGGTTCGCCATCGAATAGGTGTAGACGTAGCTCCACGCATTCGTATAGACCGCGAAACCATCGGAGAACACGCAGCTCGAATAAAAGCCCGTCGCCACCACGCTCGTGATCTGCGTCAACGCCCACCCCGTGTGCGTGCCGAAGGAATTGGAGCACGGCTGCCCTGCGGACAGGTCCGCCTGCTGCTGCACCGCCGCCTGTTGCGATGCCGCCCAGTGCGCGCCGTTGTCGCCCGTCCACATGGTCGAAGGGGCGACCGTCGCCGCTTCGACCCGCACCCAGGAAAGAACAAACGCGAGCGCCGCGAACACCAACCATTCATAGATCCGCTTCATGATTTCCGGTGCTCTCTCAATGGAAATGGTGCTGCGGGTCGTTCTCATCGTTCCAGTCGTAATTCCGCGGATCGTCCGGATCGTTCGGATCCAGCGGGTAATGCGCGTCGTACTCCTCCCGCGTGAGGCCCGAGCCGAGATAACCTGTACCTGGCCAGTCTGGGTCGCCTGAAATCATCTCTAGGATGTACCGAATGCTCCGCATCGCCACGCCTACGGAAATTACCGTCGCGGCGACGGTGACGAGCGCGGAAACCGTGTCGACAATCACTTGCGCGTTTGCATCGATCAATGCCGTAATGTTCATGACAGCTTTTCTCTCTTCTTTCGGGAAAACGGGAGCCCGTTATGCAAACCGGGCCCCCGCAGCTCGCCCTAGGGCCTAGCGCTTGACCATCGCGTAGATCCAGCGGATGCCGCGCATCGTCACCAGAACGGCGACGATGGTTGCGGCCACCGTGAACAACGCGGTGATCACATCGGTGAAGGACACCGCGGTCGTCAGCGGGTCGAACACCGAGGCAGCCGACGCAAGCATCGCGAACAGCCCGAGCACCACAGCTACAGCAGCTTGATACAGACGCATAACACACCTCCAAAACGCTACGTCTCTCGACGTTGCAAAGTTAAGGCGGGAAACCGCCCGCCCAGCGGTACTACACCGTTACAGACGCAATCCTTCGATCACGGCCCAGGCGCAGCCAATGCCCCAGAGCGCCGCGATCACCAATGACCATTCATAAACACCCATCACTTCTTCCCCTCGATGAGATGCAAGACCTTCCGGATCGCGTAGCCGACGAGGTAGAGCGACACCATCGGCACGAAGACCCCGGCAAATACTGCCGCCACGTCTACCGGGTCGACCGGCAGGTTCGGTTCCACCCCGGTGAAGGTTCCGACCGTGAGCGCCCCGCTTGCGAGGCTCCCCACGTAGGCGCCGGTCGTGCGGTACTCTTCCAGCGTGAACGCAGTGAGTGTCCCGTTCGCGTCCTGCGTACAGCCGTTTCCGTTGAAGACGTAGTTGCCGCTGATCTTCTGCATCCAGGTCGCGAACTCCGATCCGACCGTGTAGCAGTCAAGACTTGGCACGACGACCGTGTGCCCGAGCGCGGCGGAGGCGACCGTATAGACTTTGCTCATCACTCGTTCTCCTCGATCCGCTCTTCGGCACGCCACCAGCCTTTGAGACGCCGGGGAATGCCGTCGCGCCGCACCGAGGACACCAGTTCACCGATATCCCCTTCGAAATGCTCTAGCAGCACGTTGATGCTCTTGCCCGCGGCGAGCTTCACCCAGCGCGCCACGGCCTCGATGCAAATAGCGGTCGCCCGCTTGATCGTCCGAATGCGTTCGGCAACGAGCGACAGGAATTGAAAGTACGGAAAGCTTCCGGCCAGGAACTTCGCCGGCTCCGTGACCGCATCCCACGGAATCACGCGGTCCTTGGCGTGCAGCTCGACCTCCGCCCGGGTCCAGGCAGACGACTGATCGCCTAGCTGTTTGCCTTTCTCGTACACCCTGCACAGCTTTCCGCCGCCCCGACTTCCAACATAAAGCGTGCGACCTTCCCCACTTCCGAAATCGTCAATGCAACGCGCCTTCGGTGGCCGGCCACCCACCTTAAAATGACCCTGCCGCCAGGCCTCCACTGCGCCGGAAACGTCCACATGTTTGGACTCGTAATCATCGGCGGCGATGTCCAGCCGCGTAATACGAGCGCCAACAGACTCAGCCCATCTGCGCACTCGACCGAAATCCGCAATTCGGCGACACCCTTCGCCATTGATTGATACAAGAACCGTCCCCCGCTGAGCCTCACCTCCATAGGCAACGACGCCGTAGCCGCCGAGATCGACGCTTGCGCTATAACCGTGCATTCCTCGCCCACGATCTTCCACGTCGGGCACTCCGAGAAAGGCTTGCGCTTCCAAAACGATTTCTCCAACGTCGCCTCCGGGCACGGTGAAAGAGAGGTAGTCAATCGATACGGGAAGGGAAACCTTGGAAGAGGTTTCCCCCCGTATTACTGAACGGGGGGAAAACACGGTCAGGCCGCCTCGCGCGACGCGACCGACTCGGGAATCAGCCGCACCCGCCCGATTTCGAGCTGACGGAAGTTCCCGACGTACAGTGACCGGGGATCGAGCGTGTAGAAGCCCGGCGCATAGGCCGGTGCGTTCTTCTCGAGCGTGATCGAGCAGGCGACCGGATACTTCTCCGGATTGCCGAACTCGTCCAGCAGATGTGCCCAGGCGCTCTGCTCGCGGATCTTCCAGTCCTTGCCATTCTTGTTGCCGGACTTCTCATCCACGTTGGTACTTACGATTTCAATGCGAATCATGAAACTCTCCTTGTCGGCGTTGATGCGTTAGTCCCGCGTGCCGTGCGCGGGCGCAAAAAAGGGGACTCTGCGGTCTTTGCCGTCCTCGCCCGGGGCTCCGGGCGGCAAAGAACCGCAGAGCAACTCGCAGCCGGGGACGGGACACCAGGAAAAACAGAACACTCGCGCGGAGGGGACATCTGCAGCCGCTACTTCGTCATGTCCGCTGACATCGCAGCGCGTCTCGGTCGCTTTAGTGCGGTCCGATTGCTTCCTTGCGGGTGCGAGGGCGTCTGCGCGCATGGCTGGCGTTGCCTTAGCCCGCGGCCTGCTCGATCAGGGCGCGGATGTCCTCGACGCGCCATGCGGTGATCCGCGCGCCCAGTGTCCTAACCGGCTGCGGGTAGCGGCCGGTCTTTACGCCGGCCCACCAGGTGCTCTTCGAGACGGGGATGAGTTGCAGAAGGGTGGAGAGCCGAATGAAACCGGTCTCCGGAAGTTCGGCTTGCGCCATGTCGCACCTCGTGGGTGTATTGAACATGGTGCGATTAAACAGGAGGGGACTCTATCAACCGCCGTAATTACGGCCGCGTTCCCCTCAATTACGGTGTCACGCTACGCTCGCTCCTTGGTCTGAAGCTCATAGGCTTCGCTCACGTAGGAGGCGAGCGTTTTCTCGTCGATATCGATTTCCGCGGTTTCGCGAATGCCGCTCGCGGCTTCATATGGCTTTCGCGGGTCGAAGTCTTTGACCGCCGTGGTCGCGAGCGCCATGATGAGCCGCAGATAATTGTTCTTCGTACGCGGATGAATGTCGCCCCCCTCGCGGCGTTGAACCTCTGCCGAAGCGACCCCGATCTTGTGTGCGCGCTCGAATTCGTCCCGGTTGCCCCGCGTAACGACGACATCCTTGACCTGTACTGCGAGCGGATGGCCGAGTGTGCCTGGCTCCACCAGCTCGCCCCGATGCATGACGCCGAACTGATCCTGAAAATAGCCGTAGCGAAGTTGAGCGACGCCACGCGCCATCAAATCGGAGACGAAAATTGCCGGGATCTCTGGCAGACACGGCTCGAAGGTCGGTCGATATTCGTTCGGCACCTTCGCGTCGGGCATTCCAATCGGCTCGATTGTCTGCCAGTCGCAGCACGCGCTCGGCACCAAAGCATGCATTCGTAGAATCGCCCCGGCTTCGCGATCTCTGCCTCCCTTTGCCGCCGCCATCGATTCCTGCCTCAATCCGTAAGACAGAATCCCGCTCACATCGCAGGCCCAGCGCCTCGCGATTTCCTCCAAAGAGAAGAACTGCTTTTCCGGTAAAGCCACCGCGCCCCCTGATTGGCTACTCGAGTGATGCTTCCGCGCTAGTCAACCGAGTCCGGTCGCGCAGCACTCATCGATTCGTGATCTATTGATCATCGCCGCCGCTTCGTGCGTCGCTCGATACGGTTTCGGCGGATCAGATTATTGACACGGAACGCCCTCGCGAACACTGTCGGAGGTGCCAGCGCTGCTTCGATGGCAACGAAGCTACGCTAATCGCTATGAGTCACTGTCGGAACTGACAGCGACCGGCGGGGCCGACACATGGTAATGCGGCAACTGCTATTGCCGTCACGCACGTACGTCCAATTTGATTGCACCTGGCCCCGAACGGTGCTTACGACGGCGCCTGCTCGGGCCCCGGTGTTGCTTGCAAGGCCGTATCTCTGGCAAGCTCAAGGCGCTACTAAATAACGCTTGCTGCACAGCCGGCGAGGCCTTGCGCCTGCCGGCGAGCGCTAAGGGATCAATCGTTCCGGGTGAATGTTTTAGGCAGCGTCACGCTGATTGCTCGCCGCACGGATCGCTCCAAAGTAGCGCTGAATCGCGACGAGCTCGTTACCCGATAGCCGACCATCTACGCCAACGATGATAGGGCCATCGCGCGGGTCGACAGCAACCTCGATCCCTGCCGCTCGAAGCGCTCCGAAGAAGTTCTTCTGCAAGCCGTCCGTCAATGCCCCTGTGATTATCGGCCGCTCGTCTGTGTACGCAGTAACGAGTAGGTGCCGCACCAATTCTCCGATCGATTCACAGCAATAATGCACAGTGCCGTCCGCCGAACACGCGACGTGTGCCGGTATATTCTGTGGCGCTCCGCCTGCCGTCTGCGGATGAGGTTCGACAATGAAGAAACGGCTCATTCCGGCATACCATTCCCTTTCGGCGACGTTCGGCCAGTTCCAGCACAACCGATAGCGTCCCGACGCAGTGGCGAACGCGGGACACCCCTCGGGCGCATCGCGCGTGCTCACGTCCTCGGTGAAACCGAATACCGCAGGATCAAAATCGATGATCGGGAATTCCGGAAATTCCCGATAACAGCGTCCCGTAATCTTCCGATACTCGTCGTTCGCGCTCGTAATGCCGGTCGCATTCGCGCTCGTTCCGTTCAAGCCCAATGGGCGGATCAATCCCAGTTCGACGCCCTTCGCTACCGCCTCGATCCGATTCGTTGCGGAGAGCTTGCGCAAAATCTTGGAGAAGTGAAAATTGATCGTTCTCTCGGTAATGCCGAGCATCTCGCCCATTTCCCGGCTCTCCAGGCCCTTGGACGCGAAAACCAAGATTTCTCGCTCGCGCTCGTTCAGCACTTCCGTAATGGCGCCGTCCTCGTCCGTCGATTTGCTCAACAATCCGGAGCGCACCACCTGTTCATGGAACATGTGCGCGAGCAGATGACCCTTCGCCATCACGCCGTAAATGCGATCCCCCAACTTACGCACCACGTCGGCATGGTGCGAATTGAGCGCCATCATGCCTACCTCGCCGGCTGTACCGTGAATGGGGAAGAAGATGCCGCTCGCCAGTCCTTGTTCGGCGACCACCCGCGCGAACACCGGATTGGCCTTCGCCAAGCCCAGTGCGTCCGTGGTCCATGAGCCGGGCACCAGGCTCTCGCCGCAATGGCGTATCCGCTCATCTCGTTCCAAGAATCCTGCTCGGTGATAAGCCCAGAAATCCTCTTCCGAAAAAGGGGAGCTGACGTAAAGTAGCGGCGGACCCTGCACGCGTTGCTTCAGGCACCCATACGTGAAGCTGTCAAAACCCAGTACGCGAACCGCATTGTGGACTGCGGCGTGGAGCCCTTCATTGCTCGCACGCCCGCTTATGTATCGAAGCGTCCCGGCCATGCTCATGTCCCCGCGCTCGGCCCGCAATTCGCTCAAATCCAGGCGCTGCAGGCGATACGCTTGCCCCTCGAACTTGAAAAGGACATCGGCCGCCGGCGACTCGCGCGCCCCGTTCCTGCTCTTCGATCTTGCGAATGATTCCTTACCTGACATCCTTTGCTCCGTTACATAATTCGACCTCGATTCGTTGGCCAGTAGCAAACGAATCCGCACATCACTTCTCCGTGCCATGTGCATACACGCGCATCGACGACAAAACATCGTCGATTAGCAGCGTCAAGCTCTAGCCGCGAGTGAACCGATTTATTCTTGGGGGTTTTCTAACTCGCGCTTTGTGTCACTCGATAGCGCGAGCCGCGTAGACTTTCGATTGATCAGATGCCACGCCCTAGTCGCTATTGATAAAAGACTAGAACGCGTACTCGACACAATCCGCTGGGATTCTCCCAGCGCTAGTTGCTATTGGCCGCATGCCGCAGGCGGCACAAGTTATGTGCCAGAGAATTATAAGTATTGCTCCGACGAATTCAACCCCAGCGATCTGTCGGGAATCGACTCTCGTCCATTGCGCACGGGACGATTCCTGCCCTCGCGGCCACTTTCAGTAAAGATTCCTTTACTTTGATTCCAGAATTGGTGCCTTTAGCATTGTCAAAGAAAAGCATTACGGATTATTTGAACTTTAATTGCGGACCGTAGTTTGTCGCGTACGGACCGTCAGGAAACTGCCTCGGATGTTGGTCTCATTTCTTCATGTACTGATGGCCGCCCATGATAGCCTTGACCGCTTGTAGTCCCCTTGCTTTCAGAAGCTGCCCAACGCGATCATCTTCCTCGGCAAGCAATGCCTTGGCATTGCGTACGACCTCTTCCATCCTGTCGGCGGGAAATTTCACTGCTCCGTTCTCGTCCATGTGGACGATCTCCCCCGGCGCCACATCCATACCAGCGATGCTGACCGGCACCTGTACCGCATGTACGGCCTGCTCGCCATGGCCTGCGCAGATCCCTCGGGTCAGATACTGGAAGTTCATAGGTCTGATCTCGTGTATGTCACGCGACGGGCCATTGGATACTGCGCCTATAGCACCGCAAGCGCGCATCGCAGAAGTCATGTTGCCGCCAGAGAGGCCCACTTTGTCGGCAATGTGACCTGGAAACTTCTGCTGGAAGCAGAATATCGATGGCTTGGCGAGCTTGTCCATGGCTTCCAGCACGTTCATCAACGATAGGCTCTTGAAACTCGGGTCCGGAAGCCCGTAAGTGCAAGTAACAGCGTAGCCAGCGATTGGCCCCATCTCCGGGTACCAGCACGAAAGCGTGTTGTTCGTGTACCAGTTCTCCGTCCAAGGATTGTAGATCTCCAGGCATAGCGGGCGTCCTGGATACGTGGCAACCACGTTCGTTATTGTCGGCGTATCGATCTTCTTCAGTTCTTCCAGCAGTTCAATATCGGTCATCGCATCGCCTTCCTCTTCACGGATATCAACCGCGATTCTCGAAGTATCCGGATATTGGTATGCGTGGTCAATTTGACATTCGGTCTTTGCCCTCGGTGGAACTACACGTTGTTAGCAACTACCTGCCTGGAATATGTCCCTATTAACTTATTGTGTCGATAAATTTCACGCGCCATTGTTCATATAGCTACTTAAGACGTCCTAGCTAATCAAGTCATATGCCGGCAAAGTCAAGAACTCCACGTAGTCCTCGGTCGTCATTTGATCGAAGAGCTGCGCGGCGTCGTCGTACTTGCCCGCCCGCCAGGCATCGGGGCCGAGCAGTGCCTTGACCTTGGGCAATTCCTCGGCGAGCAGCGCGCGGACGAGCTCGGTCGTCACCTTGCGGCCATCATCTAACACCCCCTTCGGGCTGCGGATCCATTGCCAGATTTGCGAACGCGAGATTTCCGCGGTCGCCGCGTCCTCCATCAGATTGAACACCGGCACGCAGCCATTGCCGGCGAGCCAGGCGCCCAGATACTGGATGCCGACCGAGATATTGTTGCGCAGCCCTGCTTCGGTGATCGGCTGCATCGGCTGGAAGTCGAGCAAATCTTTGGCGCTAACATTGACCTGCGGCAGTTGCTTCGCATATTGGTTCGGCTGCGGCATGTATTGATCGAACACCGCTTTCGCCACCGGGACCAGGCCCGGATGCGCGACCCAGGTGCCGTCGCAGCCGTCGGTCACTTCACGCAGCTTGTCCGCGTGCACCTTGGCGAGCGCCGCTTCGTTCGCTACCGGGTCGTTCTTGATCGGAATCTGCGCCGCCATGCCGCCGATCGCGGCCGCATTCCTGCGGTGGCAGGTCTTCACCAGGGACAGCGCATAGGCACGCATGAACGGTGCGGTCATGGTGATCTGCGCGCGGTCGGCCAGGCAAAAGTCGGCGTTGATGCGGAATTTCTTGATGCAGGAGAAGATGTAATCCCAGCGGCCGATGTTGAGGCCAGCGGAGTGCTCGCGCAGCTCCCACAGGATTTCGTCCATTTCGAACGCGGCCGTAAGCTTCCCCGAAATGTAGACAGTCTAGAAGTAGAGCTTTCTGGCACGA
>CAZMGP010000074.1:0-20311 GCA_964565875.1 uncultured Enterobacteriaceae bacterium | reverse complement strand
GAGCGAGGCCTCGCTCTTCACCGCCGCCGACTCGTATTTGCGCAGGTTTTCGTCGTAGCGCCGCGCCTCGTATTCCTCGTTGTTGAAGTACTTCACCGTCTCGTAGTTGAGCAGGCTGTCGATGGCGCGGGTGTTGGCGCGCGAATCGAGCTCGTTCGCCTGGCGGCGGATGTCCATGCGCCACTCGGTGACGCTGAAGGTGAAGCCGATGTAGACGGCGACCGCGGCGAAGGTCACCGCGGCGAAGCGCCAATCGAACTTCGTCAGCAGCACCGCCGCCACCAGGCTGAATTCGAGGATCACCGGCAGGATCGAGAACAGCATGTAGGAGAGCAAGGTCGAGATGCCGCGCGTGCCGCGCTCGATGTCGCGCGTCATGCCGCCGGTCTGCCGCTCCAGGTGGAAGCGCAGGGACAGGCTGTGCAGATGGCGGAACACGGAGAGCGCGACGCGGCGGATGGCGCGCTGGGTCACGCGCACGAACACCACGTCGCGCAGCTCGGCGAAGAGCACCGTCGACAGGCGCAGCGCGCCGTAGGCGACGAGCAGGGCGAGCGGCAGCGCCACCAACTGCTGCGCGGGCGAGAGCGAATCGACGACGTCCTTCAGCACCAGCGGCACGGCGACGTTGGCGAGCTTCGCCGTGACCAGGAACACCAGTGCGACGAACACCCGCCACTTGTATTCCAGCAGGTAGGGCACGAGCATGCCGAGCACGCGCCATTCGTTGCGGCGCAGCTCGGTGGGCACGCTCGGATCGGGAGCGATCCTCAGAGAACGATGTCCGTGTGCCATGTGAAGGGAGAGAGTTGGACGAGGCTGGGCCGCATGGGCGCACGCAGCGCCGCCGCTATTTTCTCACATGAGGCCGCTGACGGATCGAACACCGATCGGCCCGGGGGCGGGCCTCCTACAACTTCGACTGTGGCAGCGACAGCCTCGCCGCGATTGGTGCAAAATCGAAGTACAACGGTTCCAAGGGCGGGCATTCCAAAGATAATGCGGAAGCACCGCCGCGCCTAACCAGGGAGAAGAAAATGAAAAAGATTGCCGCGGTCCTCGTCGTCCTCGCCGCCGCCGTGGGCGGCGCCGTCTACTGGCTGTCTGCCAACATCGACGGCCTGGTGAAGAACGCCATCGAAGATTACGGCAGCGCCATGACGCAGGCGAAGGTGGGCGTCGCTTCGGTCGCGATCGCCGCAGCCGACGGCAAGGGCGCGATCGGCGGTCTCAGCATCGGCAATCCGGCGGGCTTCAAGACCGCCTACGCGCTCAAAGTCGAGCGCATCGAAGTCGAGATCGATCCTGCCAGCGTCGCCAAGGACACCGTCGTCATCCGCCGCATCGCGGTGCTCGCGCCCAGCGTGATTTACGAGAAGGGCGAGGCGATGACCAACTTCGACGCCATCCAGAAGAACATCGCCGCCTATCTCGGCCCCGCGAGCGGCAAGAAGGAAGGCAAGAAGCTGATCGTCGATCAGCTCGTAATCCGCGGCGCCAAGGCGGAGGCGAGCGCCGCCTTCATGGGCGGCAAGACCGTGGCCGTAGCGTTGCCGGACATCGCGCTGAAGGACATCGGCCGGGCGAAGGGCGGCGTCAGCGCGGGCGAGCTGGGGCAGGAAGTGGCCCAGGCCATGAAGTCGAGGCTGACCGGTGCCGTGAGTTTCGATCGGCTGATGAAATCCACCGGCGACGCCCTCGGCAAGACCGGCTCCGCCATCAAGGGTCTATTCAAGTGAGCCCTGCTGCGGCCGCGAATCTCCCGCAAGCCCAGTATTCATGCGGCTCTCCAGGCTGTCCGCCAGAGCGGCACGCGGCTGCCGCGATCGCTCCCCGCAAACTTTTGGCGTAAGATTTCCCGCCATGAGCGATAACGTGAAACTCCCCGAAGGCAAGGAACCGGTGCTGCGCGTGATGCCCATGCCGGCGGATGCCAACCACCACGGCGACATCTTCGGCGGCTGGATCATGTCGCAGGTCGACATCGCCGGCGGCGTTCTCGCCGGACGGCATGCGCGCGGCCGCGTCGCGACCGTGGCGGTGAACGCCTTCCAGTTCAAGCAGCCGGTGCAGATCGGCGATCTGCTCTCCTTCTACGCCGAGATCGTGCGCGTCGGCAACACCTCGATCACCGTCAACGTCGAGGTCTACGCGCAGCGCAACCCCGAGGACATCGAAGTCGTCAAGGTCACCGAGGCGACGCTCACCTACGTCGCCACCGACGGCAACCGCCGGCCGCGGGCAGTGGCGCCGCTGACGCGGCATTGACGCGCACGACGGGATTCCAGTTACGCTGAGGAGAACGCCATGAGCCATTCGAGCATGCTCAAGAGCCGGCGCCGCAAGCAGACGGCAAGGAAGCAAGCGCACCGGGCGGCAAAGCGCGCGCGGCGCGAGTTCTTCGCCGCCAAAAACCCGCAGCGCAAGGCCTGATCTGGGCTTTCGGGATTTTCCGTGGGCGCGCGGCCGGCTTTAGGCCGGGTGTCGTTCGCCGGCGATTTCCTGCGCGCCTGCGGGCGACGCTTCCTTGCCTGAAGCAGACAGGGTGAAATAGAAGGTCGCGCCCTGCTCGGACGCGCTCTCCGCCCACACCCGCCCGCCGTGGCGTTCGACGATGCGCTTCACCGAGGCGAGGCCGACGCCGGTGCCGGGGAAATCGCGCTCCTGGTGCAGGCGCTGGAACACGCCGAAGAGCTTGCCCGCGCGCCGCATGTCGAAGCCGATGCCGTTGTCCTTGACGTAGAACACGCGCTCGCCGGCGAGCTGCGCTTCGCCCGCTTCCACGCGCGGCGCGGCGCGCTTCGCCGAGTATTTCAGCGCGTTGTCGATGAGGTTGACCCACACCTGGCGCAGCATCGATGCGTCGCCTTTCACCTTGCCCATGTCGCCGACCACGACGCTCGCGTGCGGATAGGCTTCAGCCAGTTCCGCCGCTGCCGCGCCGGCCAAGGCTTTCTGGTCGACTTCCTCCGCCTGCAGCGCCACGCGGCCGAAACGCGAGAACGCCAGCATTTCGTCGATCAGGTCGCCCATGCGCGCGATGTTCCGCTCGATGCGCTCGAGCAGCATCGCGTCCTCCGCGTTCAGGCGGTCGCGGTGCTCGCGCAGCAACTTGGCGAAGCCGTCGATTGCGCGCAGCGGCGCACGCAGGTCGTGGGAGACGGAAAAGGAAAACGACTCCAAGTCCTGGTTCGCGCGCTCCAGCTCGGCGGTGCGCTGCGCGACTTTGCGTTCCAGCTCGAGCATGAGGCTTTGCAACGCCTGCTCAGCGCGCTTACGCTCGCTGATGTCGATGTTCACCCCGGTCATGCGCACCGCACGCCCGTCCTCGTCGCGCGCCGTCACTCGCCCGCTGCTCAGGATCCACTTGTAGCTGCCGTCGGCGCAGCGGATACGGTGCTCGATGCGGTAATCGGGCACTTCGCCCTTGCACACGGCGAAGTAGTGCTGGCGCACGGCCGAACGCTCCTCTTCGGGGACGGCGCGCAGCAGCTCCTCCAGGGTGAGCACTTCCGCGGACTCGACCGGCCGGCCGAGCAGCCCGGCCCACTGCGCCCCGAGATAGGTATTGCCCGTGTTCAGATCGGCATCCCACACGGCCGCTCCGGCGGCTGTGATGGCGATCTCCAGGCGCCCGCTGGTGTCGGCCAGTGCCTGCTCTACGCGCTTGCGCTCGGTGATGTCGGTAAACACGCCGATGTAATGAGTGGCGTTGCCCGAGCCGTCCTTGACGCTGGTGATGATCAGCGATTCCAGGTAATGCTCGCCGCTCTTGCGCCGGTTCCAGATCTCGCCGCGCCAGCTGCCTTGTGCAGCGATCGACTGCCACATGCGCTGATAGAAGGCCCGGTCCTGACGGCCGGAGCTCAATAGCCGCGGCGTCCTGCCGACGATGTCCGCGGGCTCGTAACCGGTGATTTCGGTGAACGACTGGTTGACGGTGAGGATCTTCTGCTCGCGGTTGGCAATGATGATTCCCTCGTTGCTCGCAGAGAACACGCGCGCCGCGAGCTCGAGCTGCCGCTCGACGCCGAGCAGCTCGTTCTTCTGCGTCTCCAGGGTGCTCACCAGGTCGCTCAGCGAGCGCGACAGGCTGGCGAGCTCGTCCTGTCCGCTGTAGCGCGGAATGGCGGCGCGGCGCGTGCTGCCGCCGATGCGGCTCGCCGCCTCGGCGATGCCGAGCAAGGGACGCACCAGACGCCCCAGCGTGAGCCACAGTGCCAGCCCGAAGGCGAGCACGAACACCAGAGCCACCACCGCCGAACGCCGCTGCAATTGCTCCGCGACGGAGAAGGCGTCCTCGGTCGACTGCCTCACCAGCACCGTCCAGCCCAGCCCGGGGTAGTCGAGGAATCCGCGGCTTGCCGCGTAGCCGGTCAGGTAGTTCGCGCCGTCGGGCCACTGCTCGGTCAGAAAACCGTGCGCATCGACGCGGGCGGCGCGCGCGCTCGGCAGGTCGAGCTCGTCGGTGAGCTTGGACAATTCGGGCGTGCCGAGCAGGATGTGGTTGTTCTTCGCCAGGATCACGATGTCGGCCTGCGCATGCTTCTTCAGGGGCTCGAGCACGGTGTTCCTCACCTCGTAGGACCAGTCCCAGGACAGGTGGCCGCAAAGCACGCCGAGCAGATTGCCGCTTGCATCCCGTATCGGCGCAGAAATGTCGAGCAGCCGCAGCGGCAGGAAATCGTGCTTGGGTTTGGGCAGAAGCTTGCCGAGGAGAAAGGCGTCGTGCACGTCGCCCACCGCGGGCGCTTGCGCTCCCTGGATGAACCATCTGCGGTCGGCCACGTTCTTGCCTTCCAGCAGGCGGCCGGTTCCGGCAAGGATGTTCCCCGCGGCGTCGGTGATGCCGATCCACGCATAGTGCTCGTAGCTCGCCTTCAGCCGTTCCAGCAGCGCGCGCTTGCGTTCCAAGGGAATACCGGGGTCGCGCAGCGCGTCGAGCGAGGACATGATGCGGATCTCGTGCAGGCGCTCGAAGATGCCCTTGTCCATCTCGTTCGCCATCTGATGCGCCAGTTCGGTCATCAGCAGCCCTTTGTCCGTCTTCACCTGGCCGACGAACAAATCGTTCAGGTAGTAGCTCGCAGCCTGCGACAGCACCACCGCCAGCAGCCCCACGGCCAGCGCGACGCGGGCGCGGAAGCTCTTGCGCGGGTCGAGCGCGTCGCCGCCGAATCTGATCCAGCTGAGAACCCGTTTCACCGCTCGGCCTCCGTCAGCGCAGGCAAGTGCATCGCAGCCTAAATGTCAAAATGCCCTAGTTGGCGCGAGCATTCCACAGGCATTGCTCCGCAGATTGATTAAAATCACGTGCTACTACCAACGCGGAGCGAATGACGACATGAAGGAATTCAAAGGCAAGGTAGCCGTGATCACCGGCGGCGCAAGCGGACTCGGGTGCGCCATGGCGGAGCGCTTCGCGCGTGAGGGCATGAGCATCGTGCTCGCCGATGTCGAAGAGAAAGCGCTCGCCAAGGCCGAAGGCGAGATGAAAGCGGCGGGGGCGAAGGTGATCGGCGTGCGCACCGATGTCTCCAAAGCGGCGGAAGTCGACGCGCTGGCGCAGAAAACGCTCGCGACGTTCGGCGGCGTGCACCTCGTCGCCAACAATGCCGGTGTCGCCGAAGGCGGCAGCGTCTGGGACAATACCGTCGCCGACTGGGAATGGGTGCTCGGCGTCAATCTGTGGGGCGTGATCCATGGCGTGCGCAGCTTCACGCCCATCATGCTCGCCCAGGGCACGGAAGGCCACATCGTCAACACCGCCTCGGTCGCGGGCCTGATCTCGCCGCCCGGCATGGGCATCTACTGCGTCTCCAAACACGCGGTGGTGACGCTCACCGAATGCCTGCATCAGGACCTGGCGCAGAAATCGGCCAAGCTGAAATGCTCGGTGCTATGCCCGGCCTACGTCCCGACCGGGATCGCCGATTCAGAGCGCAACCGCCCCGCGGCGCTCGCCGAAGGACGGCACAAGTCGGCGGCAGATCTCGCCCTCGACGCGAATTTGAAGAAGGCGGTGCAGTCGGGCAAGCTCTCCGCCGCCGACGTCGCGCAGAAAGTGTACGAGGCGGTGCGCGACGAGCGCTTCTACATCCTCACCCACCCGAAGATCAAGGCCGCCATCCAGTGGCGCATGGAGGACGTGCTCGCCGAGCGCAATCCCACCAATCCGATGGGTTGAGGAGCCGGGGAAACTCGGATTACGTGCCTGTTTCCCGGAACTGTGTGACGAGCTTCCCTCCGAAGTGGGGGCTGTTTTAGGGGGCGTGCCCCCCTTTGTTCAGATCACATCTAACGCAGCACCGCGCTCCCCTGGGCGGCTTCGGTGAGCTTCGTGGCATCCGCCGGCAGCAGGAAGCCTTCGGCGACTGCGCGCGCCGCAGCCTTCTTCACCGCCTCCACATAGCCCGCGTGCGAGCCGTAGCGCTCCTCCAGCGAAGCGCGCGGGTCGCCCGCAGCGCTGCGCTCCGCGGCCGTGCGCGCGAACGGAATCATGCCGCCGACGTAATTGCAGATCTGGCCGCGGTGAAACGGTCGCGCCCCGCCGGCGGTGACGTTCCAGCCGAGATAGGTGCCGAGCGGCGCGTCGCGCAGCACGACCGGCACGCCGTCGAGCTCGTTGCCGTCGACGTCGACCTTGGGCGCGTACATCTGCAGCACCTGTTTGACGCGCGGCGGTGCGACCGAGGCGATGCCGGAGCCGTCCTTGGCATCGAACTGCGGCCCCCAATCGTAATCGAGCACCGGCATGATGAAATCGGCTTCGGGAATGGTCGCGCGCAGGCCCGGCAGTGCCGGGAAGCCAAGCGACGCCTTGTCCGCTTTTGCGAGCGTCCCCTGTGCAAGCGTCGGATAGCGGCTCGGCGGAGGCGCCACGTCTTTCATCACCCAGTCGCGAAAGTGCACGCGCAGCGCGTTCACCGTCTGTTCGTGCGGCATCGGATTCGCAGGCAGCAGCGCCGTGCCGAAGTTGTTGCCTGGACAGATGGCGCCAGTCTTGGGCAGTCCCACGCCGGGCAAGCTGGTGTCGAAGCCGCCCGCGCCGCCGCCGTGAGTGCTGCTGCCGATGTAATAGCGGCGCACGTTGTCGGGCAGCGGCAGATCGCTCTTGCCTTCCGTCCCCACCCACTCCGGCGTGAGCTTCAACGCCCAGACTTCGGCGGAGCCGAAGTGCTCGATAATCTTGGGGCAGGTGCGCGTGGCGCTGCAGCGATCGAGGATGCCCGCCGCCGGAATGCCCCGCAGCGGGTCGGCCTGCGGCAGCCACCACTGCGGCCCTTCGCTGCCAGCCTGATAGAGCTCGAGCACGCCGTCGGGCTGCGCCCAGCGGAAGTTCAGGGCGATGCGCCGCCCAGCGATGATCGGCCACAGGCCGTCGTGCACCATCGCGCCCGCTTCGTCCCGGTTGAAGCCCAGGTGCAGCCAGCCGCGCAGGAAATTGCCCGATTGGGATATGCCGCGCGCGATGCTGTGCGTCACGCCCCTGGCGATGGGGTTGGGGGTGCCGGCATCGTCGGCGAGCGCCCTCTTGAAGAACACGCCTACGTCGCGCCAAGCGGCGAAGCCGATGCCGAGCACATAAGGATCGGCCGCGGTGAACACTACTTGGTACAGGCGCGTCGGCTCGAACCCGTTCTTGAGGCAAATCTGCGTCGCATCCGGCGTGCCTGGAAACGGATGCTCGGCGCCGCAGCGCGCCCAGGCCCAGTCCGACGGCGCGATCGCGACCTCGTCGATCACCTCGCCGCCCTGCGTCTCGCCCGCGCGCGAGGTGAGCCTCGCTTTGCTCGTGTCCAGGCTCACCGGCTTGTAGGGCACGGGATTCGTCTGCACCAGCAGCGGCTGTGACCCCTGGCCCGCGCGATTGACGATGCGTGCGAATACCTCGCCCGTGATCGGCGCACCGCGCGCGCCGCGCGCCACCGGCAGCTGCAGGAACTGCATGCCGGTGAGGCTCGCCTTCGGCCGCACCGCGGTAGCACCGGCATTGTCGCCCTGCCACGCGCTCGCGAGCATGATGTCGCCGAGGGCGCGCTCCTGCGGCGCGTAGGGGAACACGCGGCCACGGTTGGGGACGTCGTGCCACATCAGCCCGCTCGCCTGCTTCATGTCGACCGGCTTGTAGATGAGGAACGAGGCAACGTAGCGCACCTTGCCGTCCGCATCCTGGGCGAGATCGATGTCCTGGATGAGCGCGTTGCCGGCAAGCTTGGGATCGAGCTCGCCGAAAGCACGCCCGGCGATCTGTTCGTAGGCGATCGCCGCGGGCGCGCTGCCGGCCGGCGCGGGCAGCGGCGCCGCCTCGTCGATGACGATGCGCGTCACGCGCGCGTTCGCCGCAAAGGCGAAGCCGAGCGCACCCGCCGCCAGCGCAAATCGCAATAGCTTCATCTTCCTCTCCTCCGCCGAATCACGCGTCGGTCCGCGCTGAACACGATGCTACTGGATTTGACAAAACGCAGCCCGGCGCCATCGACTTGCTGAAGGGGCCGGCAAAGCGGCGTAGAGTGTGCCGTCATGTCCAAGCGACGGCAGCTATTCGGCTCAGGAGTCGACCTGGCGATCCGCATCGCCTATGGCGCAGTGGTGACGGTGCTGGCAGGGTTTGCACTCGTCACCTATCAAGAGCTGCAAAGGCAACGAAGCGCGCCGGTCACCTTGCCGCACTACGCCTTCTACATCGTCAACAACCCGGAGAAGGCGAGCGTCGTGCAGGCGATCGGCACCTGGCAGCCGGCGAACGTCTCCGCGCCCGCGGAAACGCTCGCGACCACCTCCATCGAATGCAGGAAGGCCGAGCAGCGCTGCGTCGAATCCACTGCGATCGTGTCGCTGAAGGAAAAGGGCTATCTCGACACAAGCTCGACCGTGTACGAGGTCGGACGCTGGACCGACGAAGAGATCGTCACCAAGCCCGCCGCGGACAAGTGCAGCGCACGCACCCTCAGCCTCGACCTCGCGACGCGACAGGTGCGCTGCGCGATCGCCCCGCTACCCGATGCCGAGAACTGCACCGTGCAGGCTCGCACACTCACGCTCGGCAGCAGCAAGGCAGCCGTCGACGCGACGGACAGGAAGAACTGAATTCAGTCTTCCCGCCGCCGTTCCTACCGTCGCCAGCGCGCTACGCCGCGCACTTGTTCATGCCGGCCCAGACGTCGAGTGCCTTGCCCGTCTCGAGGAAGCTCTTCAGGCTGGAGAGCACGCGCGGCCAGCCGTTGCGGATGCCGCGCTCCATTTCGGAGCCGGTCTCGAGGTCTTCGTGGGTCACGGTGAGGCGCACCATGTCCACGACCCATTCGATGTCGTAGGAGACGCGGCTGTGTTTCGTCGCGTTCGCTTCGTCTGCCGGAGACGCCCAGCTCACCACCAGGCGCGCCGGCGGCTTGCATTCCAGGACCTTGCCGACGATGCGCGTTCCCTTGCCGCCTTTGCGGTCGACGTGCTTCCAGGGCGAACCGGGCTTCCAGTCGGATTCGTTCTCGTGATCCCAGTACTGGCGCGTCACTTCGGGCCGCGTCAGCGCCTCGAACACCTTTTCCGGCGTGCTGCGGATGTAGCTGACATACAGGAAAGTCGATTTATCCATCCTTCTGCTCCTCAAGATGTTTTTTCAGATCATGCAAAACCCGCAGCCTCGATCGCTCGAACTTGCGGATCCAGCGCTCGTAGATCTCGAACAGCGGCACGGGGTTGAGGTAATGCAGTTTCTCGCGTCCGCGCCAGGACGTGGCGACGAGATTGGCAGCCTCGAGCACCGCGAGGTGCTGCGTGACCGCCTGCCGGGTCATGTCCAAATGCCGGCAGAGCTCGTTGAGGGTCTGGCCGTTCTCGGCGTACAGCGCGTCGAGCAGTTTCCTGCGGCTAGGATCAGCGAGCGCCTTGAATGCTTTGTCGGTGTCCACGGTTCTTATAATATGCAAGCAAATGCTTGCATGTCAAGTCCCGCGTGAAAGCCCTGAAAAAGGTGCCTGACCCCTTCAACCCTCTCCGCTTGAGGCTTAGGCGGCATCTGGGCTAGGATGCCGGCGCAAGCCAGTCGAAGGAAACGACGTGACTGCAACCCAGCCGAGAGCCGCCCCATGAACCGCCCGAGCAAGCCGCTCGCCGTTAGGATTGGCGACGCCCAGGTGCTGATGATCGGAAGGAGGTCGATCCGTCTCGCGGACCCCTACCCCTTCGTGCTCAACCTCTCCTGGCCGCAGTTCTTTGCGCTCCTCGTTCTCTGCTTCCTGCTCATCAACGCGCTATTCGGGCTCGTCTACTCGCTCGATGCCGGCAGCGTCGCCAATGCGCGGCCCGGGCATTTCATCGATTACTTCTTCTTCAGCATTGAGACGCTCGCGACCGTGGGCTACGGCTCAATGGCGCCCGCGAACACCTACGGCCACGTCGTCAGCTCGCTCGAAATCCTGCTCGGCATGGTGAGCCTCGCCCTCGTCACCGGCCTCGTCTTCGCCCGCTTCTCGCGCCCGCGCGCGCGCATCGCCTTCAGCTCTCGCCTGGTGATACGCGACTTCGACGGCGAGCGCATGCTGATGATGCGCGTCGCCAACGAGCGGGAGAACCGCATCATGGAGGCCACGGCATCGATGTCGCTGGTGCGCAACGAAACCACGGCCGAAGGCGAGCAGTTTGCGCGCATCTACGACCTGCCGCTGGTGCGCGCGAACTCGCCCGTGTTCGCGCTCACCTGGACGCTGATGCATCGCATCGATCTCGACAGTCCGATTAGCGGCTGCGATGCCGAATCGCTGACGAACACGCGCGCCCGGCTGATCGTCAACGTCGCCGGCCACGACGAAACCATGGCCGCGCCCGTCTATGCGACCAAGGACTACACGGCGGAAGACATCGCCTTCGAGCACCGCTTCGCCGACGTGGTCAGCACCACCGACGACGGCCAGCGGCTCATCGACCTGACGCACTTCGACGAAATCGAGCCGTTGGGCTAGCCAGCACCCGCCCGACCTAACGCGGCGCAAGCGGTACAGTCGATCGCTTGCTTACCCGCAACAACTTTGTGGTTTCAAATCGCAGCCGCGCTGCTTGACTTTTCCTGATGTGCGCGTAATCTGGTCCCGGGGGTTGCAGGACCCCCGGGATGTTTCCCTCCAAGACGGTGCCCCGTCCAATCCTGTGAGCGTTGCGTGCGAGCGCGGGCACTGTCGAAACCTCACAGACCTCACGTTCGCAGCCTACGGGCAGCGCAGCGCAATTCAACGTTTGCGCTTGGAGGTCGACCATGAAATACACACTGAAGCAGATTCACTGCCGTCCGTGGACGCTCAACGGACTTTCGCTGAAGCTCATCGAAAGCCATTACGAAAACAATTACGGCGGGGCGCTCAGGCGCCTCAATGCCATCGGCGAGCAGCTTGCCTCGCTCGACTTCGGCAGCACGCCCGGCCACGTGCTGAACGCGCTCAAGCGCGAAGAGCTCGTCGCGCTCAACTCGACGCTCCTGCATGAGCTCTACTTCGCGTGCCTCGGCGGCGATGGCCAGCCCACCTCCGGCATGTCCGAGGCGCTGGCGCGCGATTTCGGATCGCTCGAGCGCTGGCGCGCCGAATTCAGGGCGATGGGCTACGCGCTCGGCGGCGGCTCCGGCTGGGTCGTCCTCAGCTATGTTCCGCGCGACGGGCGGCTCATCAATCAATATGCCGCCGAGCATACGCAGTCGGTCGCGAGCGGCGTGCCGATCCTGGCGCTCGACATGTACGAACACGCCTATCACATCGACTTCGGCGCGAACGCGAAGGCCTACGTGGAATCCTATATGCGCAACCTCGACTGGGCGGCGCTCGAGCAGCGCTACGAAGATGCGCGCAGTGTCCCGCCGCCGCGGCCTCTGGTGCAGGCGGAGTTCGGCGACCTACCCGGTATCGGCGTCGAGGAGGTGGAGTCGATGATGGCGGCCGGTGAGCCGGTGCAGGTCATCGACGTGCGGCCGCGGCATTTCGTCTCGCGCCAGCAGGACATCGCCGAAGGCACCCAGTGGCGCGACCCCGAGCAGATCCAGAGCTGGATCGGCGAGCTGTCGAAGTCCGAGCCGGTGGTCGTGTACTGCGCCTACGGCTTTCACATCGGCTGCAAGACCGCGATCAAGCTGCGCGAGGCGGGCTTCGACGCGAAATATATGAATAGCGGCCACTCGGGCTGGAAGGCGATCGGCCACCCGGTGCGCCTGCACGCATAGGGAGACGCCCATGAACGAGGGCATCGCCTGCGGCGGCGCGCCGCTCGCGCGCTGATGCAATTTCGACCGGGATGGCGCCGCATGCGGCGCCGGACTGGTTTGCGTGAAGCCTGCTCGCCGGGACCAGCTACTCGTACAGCTCGAACGCGAGCGCAAGCAGGCCGAGCAGCGCGGCGAGAACGGCATAGCCCGCGCCCTTCACGCGCCGAGACGCGGCGACCGCGGGTACGAGCGGGACCGCCCAGAGATAGATCGCGGTCGTCAGCAGGACATCCAGCACTATCGCGGCAGCCAATGCGACCCACGCCATGTCCGGGCCCACCGGTGAAAGCCAGGAGTACGGGGCGACGAAGCCCAGTTCGCCGGCGCCGACGGCGGCAATCGAACCCACCCAGCTCGGCCTGGACGTCCGAGCGCATGCCGGGCAGGTTACGCGCATGGAGAAGCCGGCCTTCAGCTTCGCCTTGGTGCTGACCGTTTTGGTACTGCAATGGGAACAGCGATGCATGATTTCTCCCGCGGAAGCAGGGCATCGATCGCCTGTCCCACTAAGACTACGTCGAGACGCAGCGCCGCACAATATGCTGCGTCGGACATATGCGGCATACCCCGGGGGCCGTCCCGCCGGAACACCCGCTCTCAGGCGGTGGTATTGATCACCTTGCCCGCGCTGTTGAGGTCGTTGACGAGATTGACCAGATCGCCCGCCACCTTCGGATTGCTCGCGGCGAGCGATTGCAGCGCGTTCAGCAGATCGTTCGCGGTCGAGCCCGTCGACTGACTGTTCGACATCGATTGCAGCAATGTGCCGAGAGCGGAGGCGGAGGGCGCGGAGCCGTTGCCCTCGCTCGCATGGGCGTGATGAGCGTGATGCCCGTGGTGAGCGTGCGATGCGGCGTTCGCCTGGAATGCGCTTTGCATATCCTGCTGCAGCTTCGCGAACGCCTTCTGCGCGCCTGCGACATCGTTCGCGCCCAGGGCGCTCGATAGCGACTGCATATCCTGCCCGAGCGCCGAGTTCGGCTGGCTGAGCTGCGCTGCGGGGGAGTTCGAATTGGCGGGCGCCTGCACCGCGCCGACGGCGTGCTGCACCGCTGCGAAGGCGCTCTGTGCGCTACTGAGATCGCCGTTGAGCAATGCCTGCTCGAGGCTGCGGAAATTCTGTCTCAAGCCGGTGGCGGACTGATTCGATGCCGAAGCACTCACTGGCTGGGAGACGGTGCCGACTGCGTCTGTGGTCATGAAACCTCCTGTCGAGGATGTGCCGATGAATCGGGCCGGCAGACTCGAATCGGGAGCGGCTGCCGCCCACCTAACTTGCTTTCGTGAAGTACGACATCGACAGGATATAGACGCGCCTTGAAGGCGAATCTCGGAGAAGAACCGGCTAAGTGCTGCAGCTTACAAACTGTTACAGATCGGCACGCATTGCGCGCCGATTTACTACAGGTATACCCCTAGAAAAGCGACCGCATCGCTTGAAGCGGCCGCCTGCGGGCGCGAGGCGGTCGCTTAAAAGTCCACGACCCGCGTCAGTCGGGCTTGAAGTACGCTTGCACCGACTCCCACGCGGCGTTCTGCAGCACGTTCACCACATCCGCGCTCAATCCGGCGGTGTAACTCAATCCGACCGGGCTCTTGCCGTAGAGCGCCGCATACGCGGTGCAGACGGCGAGATAGGTTCCGGCAACGCTCGGATGGCGCTTGTCGGACTGGTAGAGCTCGATGTCGGGTCTCTTCGCGAACACCCGCGCGAACGCGAGCCCCGCCGGAATGACGAGCGCGTCGCTCGCATTGCCCGCCAACGTGTATTGCTCCGCAAGCTGCGCGGCCATCTCGGGCTTGTCCTTGTACGCCCAGGACATGAACAGCACGGGGCTCACGCCCGCGCGGACGAGCGACTGCGAGTACTTGCGCACCGTCTCGTGAAAATTCGCCTGTAGCTGCGGATGGACCGGGCATTGGCTGCAATCCATCATGATCGCGGTGTCGTACTGCCGGCCAGTCTTGTTGAACACGATCTGATTGTCGCCGACAAAGGAGTAGCGGCCGAGGCCGTCCGGGCGTAAGAGCGAGTCGATGTCGTGCCAATCCAGGCCTGCGCCGCTGATCGTCACCGAGGTCCCGCGCACCTTCGCGCCGCCGCCGGCCGACGCAACGAGTTTCCCGAAATGATTGTGCATGCTGTTGTTGTAGTAGAAGAAGCTATTGCCGACCCAGAGAATCGACTCGGGCTTATGCCCCAACTGCACGCGCTTGGGCTTCGTCTGCGCGTAGAGCCCCTGTTGAGCCAGCAGCAGCGCCAGCGCGAGCAGCGTCCCGACCAATTGACGAAGCGGCAACCGAACGATCATGTCTCTCCTCCTATGTTCCGGTTTAGCGAGTGAATAGTCTACGGCCTTGCATCTCGGACCGATAGTGAAAACGGCAAGAAAAATAAGTGATAAGTGCAAAAAGCGAAAAGAGGCCTGGCCCCTTTAAGCAGGCGGGGATGGGACGCAGATTTCTTTTGCTCAACGCATTGAGTATTTTTACTCAACGTATAGAGGAGAAAAAGGGGCCAGGCCCCTTTAGGCTCTGTGGCAGATGGCCCTGCTCCAGCATCGAGCAACGCCTTAATCGTTTAGCGGCCTTCAATCAACCGGTGGCGAGAAACACCGCGCTCGCTCTCACGATGCGTTGGCTGCCCACCCAGATATAACAGTTGGCGAAGGACAGGCGCGAGCCTTGTTTCTGGATATCGACCTGCGTGTGCAGCCAGTCGCCGCGCTTCGCCACGCCGGCGTAGTCGAGATTCAAGTTGGCCGTGGTGAGGGCGGCGGGCGGATCGGACGCGAACGCGATGGTGTAGCCCAGCGCGACGTCGGCGAGCGTCGCGAGGATGCCGCCGTGCACCGTGCCGCGGGCGTTGCAGTGCTTTTCTTCGGCGCGCAGGCCGAGCACGAGTTCCGCGCCCTTGCCCTTGGCGTAGATCGGACCGACCAGGTCGAGCACGGGGCTGGTGCGGAAGAGCGGTTCGAATCCCTCGGGAATAGACATAAGGAAGAAAGGTAGAAGGCGAAAGGAAGCAATATAGCAATAAAGGGAGACAGGCCCCTTTTCTTTTTCTTCTTCTTTCGTTTTACGGCGCAGCGCAAGCGCGCCGCCCCTTCCGCGCTGCGTCGCGGCGGGACAAGGCGGCCCCGGCGCTTCTCGTATAATGCCGGCACCATGCCCCGCATCGATCCCGATCGCCTGCTGTCCGACCTAAAAGCGCTGCGCGCAATCGGCGCCCAGGGAATCGGCGTCGTGCGGCCCGCGTTCAGCGCAAAGGACATGGAAGCGCGGCGCTGGCTGGCAATGCGCTACGAGGCCGCGGGCCTCGAGGCGACGATCGACGGCGTCGGCAACGTGCTCGGCCGCTCGCGCAAGTCCGGCAAGGCGCTGCTCCTCGGATCGCATTCCGACACCCAGCCCACGGGCGGCTGGCTCGACGGCGCGCTCGGCGTCATCTACGCGCTGGAAGCGGCGCGCGCACTCGACGCGGACAGCGCCACGCGCGAGCTGGCGGTGGACGTCGTGTCACTCCAGGACGAGGAATCGCGCTTCGTCGGCTGCCTCGGCAGCCGCTCGCTCATCGGCGCGCTGACGCCGGAGATGGAGCGCGGTGCGGCGGACAAGGACGGCGTGCCTCTGGCGGAGGCGCTGCAGCAGGCTGGACTCGCCGATGCGCCGCGCGCGAGGATTTCGCGCGAGCGCTACAAGGGATTTCTCGAGGCGCACATCGAGCAGGGACCGACGCTCGAGGACAGCGGCAAGCGCATCGGCGTGGTCACCGGCATCGTCGGCCTGCGCGGCATCCGCTTCACTTTCCGCGGCCAACAGAACCACGCCGGCACGACCATGATGTCGCGCCGCCGCGACGCATCGGCCGCGCTCTACGAACTCGCGCACCGCATCAACCAGGAATTTCCCAAAGTCGCGGGCGAGCGCTCGGTGTGGACCATGGGGCGGCTGAAGGTCGAGCCGAATGCGGCGTCGATCGTGCCGGGCTATGCCGAGTTGGACCTGCAGTTCCGCGATGCCGCGGAGGGACCGCTCGATGCGTTCACGCAAGCCGCCCTGCGCATCGTCACCGATATGAACGCAAGCGGCGGCGTGCGCATCGAGGCGATGCCGGCGCGCGCGCCGATCCCGCCGACGCAGATGGACGCACGCCTGCGCGGCCACCTCGAGGCCGCGGCGCAGAAGCATGCGCCGGACAAGTGGATGCGCCTGCCGAGCGGCGCGTTCCACGACGCGGGGATCGTGTCCGCGCTCCTACCGGCGGCGATGCTGTTCATTCCCTCGATCGGCGGCATCAGCCACGATTTCGCCGAAGACAGCCACGAGGAAGACATCGTTCTCGGCTGCCAAGTGTTCGCCGACGCCGTCGCCGCGAGTGCCTGCGGCTAGCGAGGGTATTTTCAGTCGCGCGTTAAACCGCCGGCGCGGCTACGCTTGATCGCGGCCGAGTTCGGTCTGCTGTCGGGCCTGTGCCGCGCTCCTTACTTAGCAAGCCGCTTCTCCGCGTTGACAACATGTAGCCGGCAGGCTACATTGCCTCGTGATCGAGATTCGCAAGACCGACACTTTCGCCCGATGGCTTGACGGCCTGCGTGACATTCGCGCACGAGCAAGGGTTCAGGCAAGGATCGAACGCCTCGCGGCGGGTAATGCCGGGGATGCAGCGCCGGTTGGCGAAGGCGTTTCCGAATTGCGGATCGATTATGGCCCCGGTTATCGGGTGTACTTCAAGAAACACGGGCGCGAAGTCGTGATTCTGCTGGCAGGCGGTGACAAGCGCACACAGTCCGCCGACATCAAGACTGCATTGCGCCTTGCACACAACCTGTAGGAGCACACGGTGCGTAAGACAAAGACTACTCGCTACGACGTCGCCGAACACCTTCGGACACCGGAAGAAATGGCAGCCTATTTGGAGGCCTGCCTTGACGAGGCAAAAGGTGACGCAGCGTTCATCGCCAAAGCGCTTGGCGATATTGCACGAGCCAGGGGCATGGGGCAGGTTGCTCGTGATGCGGGTTTGTCTCGCGAAAGTCTCTACAAAGCGCTTTCCGGTGAACGCAGTCCCGATTTCGACACCATCCTCAAAGTGGTAAATGCCCTCGGGCTGAGACTGCACGCCGAGGCGACACATAGCTGATATAGCGGCCCAACTTTAAGTGCCGCAGATCAAGAGGTTCGTGCACTCCGAAGGGAAGGAAGGGCAAAAAGAAACGGGGCCGACTGATGAGTCGCCCCTACTCACCCTTTCACGAATCGCGGCAGACGTAGCTTTCGGCTCGCAGCCGATCGCCGCCGACATAATGCGGATAGTGCGGGAATCGGCACAAGGGCCGCGAGGCGAGTATCGCGTGCGGCGGCGTGCGCGCATCGAGCACCTGGGTGAGCGCGTCGGCCGGCGCCTCGCTGCGCACCACCCAACGGTCGATGACCTCGAGCAGATCGAGCGCCGTGGGCACTTCCGCCCCGTCCTTGGTCGAGCGCGCATTGCCGCCATGCGTGCTGGCGGGTGAAACATAGAGACGAACGTGCTCGTCCACCTTCGCCTGGCCGAAACGGCCGACGACGGAACGGTAATACGCCATGCCTGCCTGCGCGCTTTGCGCGAGATCGCTCGCATTTTCGCGGATGATCAGCTTCCCGCCCCTGGCGAAAAACCTGGACAGATCCGGATCGGTCGAGTCCATGAGGCGCGAGACTTCCTGCAGGCGCGCGCGAAACTGAGCGGGATCGTAGCGGGTGAGGTCGAAGTTCGGATCCCGCGCGATGAAGTAGCGGATGAAATTGCCGCCATAGAGCCACTGGCGTGACGCCTCCGGCCTGACCGGAAGCATGGGCGCCGCCTTGCCGGCTACCCAGACGTCCCAACCGCCTCCGGCAACGCCCTCTCCGCCCGGCAGGCGCGCCGGGTATTCAGTCACGCCGTTCGCCATCGGCTCGATCAACCGGTAGGGCGAATACATCGCCTTGACCACGGCCACCTGGCCCGCGGACAAGCAGCGCGCTCCGGCGTCGGCACCGCCGCAGCGCACGGCAGCGGGGTCGAACTTGGCCGCGCAGGCGAGGTAGTTGTTGGCGACGCCGTCCTCCAGCCCGTCGAGCGCGTCGCAGGCGCGCGTCACCCCGTCCGCGATCGCCTTGATATGCGCGGCATCGATCCAGTCCTTGCCGCCGTTCGCCATTTGCAGCAACTGTGCGCGCAGGAACGAATGGTTCAGCCCTATGTAGTTGATCACCGGAACGACGCTTACGATCCCGTCGTAATCGGCCGGGTAGCGCTGCGCCATGGTCAAGCCTTCGCGCCCGCCCTCCGAACCGCCGAAGAAGTAGGAGTGTCGAGGCTCTCGCCCGTAGAAATCGGCGGCGAGCGCGTGCGCGACGTCCTTGACCTTCTTGTACGCCGCATGGGAAAAATTGATCCGCGCCTCCTCGTTCAGCGCCCAGGCGGCGACCTCGGTCGCCGGATAGGCGCTCGCCTGGTGACCCGAATCCGTGCCGAAGGTCGCATAACCCCGCGCGAGCGGCGTCGGCGCGGCGTTCGGCGCGTCGCGCAGCGGGGCCAGGCCGGTAATCAAGACGCCGTTGAATCCGCCGCCGCCGTACTGCAGCGTCGTGCCGTTCCAATCGCGCGGCAGGTTGAGCTGAAAATGGATCAAGGGCGCTTTGGCGTCGAGCGGCGCGATCTGCCCGAGCAAGCGGCAGTGATCCGGCGCGGCGGGTTGAAGGGCACCGTCCGGTCGCAGCGCCGCGGCTGCCGATACCATCCAGCGCGCACTGCTCACCGTCGCGGCAGCGCTCGGCACACCGATGCGCGACGGTTCGACGCGGCGTCCTTCGAGCGCAGCGCAGGTCTTTGCCCAATCCTCCGCGGATCGCGTCGATTGGCCGAATTCCGGTGCGCTCGCACAGCCGAATCCCGCGGCTGCGATGCCTGTGCAAAGCAACATCCGATAACAGCGCCTCATCGCTTTCTCCTTACCTGAGCAGCGTCTGCTTGAGGAAGTCCGCCACCGCGACGCGCGCCGCCGCCGTGGTGTCCGGATTGTGTCCGATGTGCGCTCCGATCGCGACGCAAGGATCGGTCATGCCAAACGGCACGCCGGTCGCGGCGTTGACGACCGCGCCGTCCTTCGCTTCGCGCAGCCTGCAGTTGCGCGTGCTCTGCGCCTTCGCGATCAAGACGCTGCGCGGGCTCACCGGATTGTCGAACGCGTGCGGGCTGTCGGGGTATTCGGTGAGCGCGGCATCGGCGCCGGCGGCCTTCAAGTCCGCGACGTAATCACGGCAGGGAACGATGTTGACGTAATCGTCGGTGATGCCGTGAAAGAGCCGGATCGGCGCGCCGGAAACCTTGGTGTCGGCGTTGAAGCGCGTGTTGCAGGGCGTGTACAGGCCGATGTGCGCCGCGAATTTGTTCGCGCCGCCGTACAGGCCGCGGAAGCGCTCGACCGCGGAGAAGACGGACGCCACCGCGCCCTTGGAGAAGCCCATCACCGCGATCCGGTCCGCGCGGATGCGCGGATGCGCGGCGAGCACGTCGAGCGCGCGGTAGGCATCGACCATCATCGCGAGCGAGTGGAGTTGGTCCTGGTTCTCGACCGTGCTGACGATGCCGCGGCCGCTGAAGGTGTCGAGGATGAAGGCGGCGATCCCCGCTTCGTTGAGCGTGCGCGCCCAGGCGTCCGCCCCGGCGCCGATGCCGCCCGAGCCGTGCACCAGAATGACCGCGGGCACCTTCGCCGGCGCGTTCACCGGCATCATAAGGCGCGTTGACGAACTGATCGCAAACGTGATCCCAACTGAACTTGCCGGAAACGGGCCATTCCTGCCCAGCAGGACCTTTTTGAGTGTACGAGTAAAAGACTTGGGAAAGTTCAGTGAAACCCAACTCCCGCGCCAAGCGATCATGAATAAGCTTCCACTTAGCGCTGTTGTCCTTGTTCTCCTTACCGTCCCACGTCCAGTATGGAAATGCGTCCTTCACTATAGCGAAGGTCTGATTCAACTGACCTGCTTCCCGCCAGCCGTACCAGTTAGAAGTAGAGAAGTCCGTCAAATCGT
>CAZMGP010000073.1:0-20604 GCA_964565875.1 uncultured Enterobacteriaceae bacterium | reverse complement strand
TGTTCTCGCTCGGTTGCATCCAGGCGCTGCGCTGCCACCAGAACACCTGCCCGACGGGCGTCGCGACGCACGATGCGCGGCTGCAGCGCGGCCTGGTGGTGGAGGAGAAATGCCTGCGCGTGGCGCAGTACGCGAGCGGCATGAACAAGGAGATCGACATGATCGCGCACTCCTGCGGCTGCCGGCATGCGCGCGAACTGCGCCGCGAGCACGTGCGCATCGTGCAGAGCGCCGCGCAGAGCGTGGCCCTGAACGTCCTCTATCCTTATCCCGAGCCTGAGTCGAAGCTGCGGGCAGCGTAAGTAATCGGGGTCTAAGGCCCGAGGTCGAGCCTATTCGCGTGGGCAGGAGTAGATCGCCGCGTTGAACAGTGCGCGCGCCGGTTCGATGAGCTCGCCTGCAGCGACGCCTATCGGGCCCTTGCCTTCGCTTGCTAATCGATCCGCCGCGGCCCCGTGCAGCCACACCGCTGCCGCAGCCGCCGCGCTCACGTCGGCGCCTTGCGCGAGCAGCGCGGCGATCATGCCGGTGAGCACGTCACCCATGCCGGCGGCGGCCATGCCGGGGTTGCCGCTGGTATTGACGAGCCACGTTCCTTGCGCGTCGGCGATGATGCTGCCGTTACCCTTCAGCACCGCCACCGCGCGATAGCGCTCGGCGAGTGCGAGCGCGGCTTTCACGCGGTCGGCCTGCACCGCGCCGGTAGGACAAGCGAGCAGGCGCGCGGCCTCCGCCGGGTGCGGCGTTAGCACGCAAGGGGCGGTGCGCTTGGGCAGGCGCGATTGCAGCGTCTTGCTCGCGCCGATGAGGTTGAGCGCGTCGGCATCGAGCACGAGCGGCACGTCGCTCTCCAATACTTCTCGCAGCAACTGTTCCGCCGACTTCGCCGTGCCCATGCCCGGGCCGGCGGCGAACACCGTGACGAGCCCCGCTTCGAGCAGGTCGCGCGGTGCGCGCAGCATCAGTTCCGGCTGCCCGAGATCGACTGCGGGCGCTTGATCGGTCAGCAACCCCAGAAATACCTTGCCTGCGCCGAGCTTCAACGCGGCGCGCCCGGCGAGAAAGGCGGCGCCGAGCATGCCGTTCGCGCCGCCGAGTATGCCGACGGCGCCGGCATGCCCTTTGTGATAGTTGTGTGGCCGCGGCCGGAGACAGCGCACCCGTTCTTCACCTATGGACCCGCCTTTGTTCGGGAGCAGCGCAGGCGCGTCCAGCCCGAGTTCGGCGACGCGGACTTCACCGCAATGGTCCGGCCCGTCCAGGGTCAGCAGCCCGGGCTTCAGCGCAATGAACGTGATGGTATGGGTCGCACGCAAGACCGTGCCCATCATCGCGCCGGTGTCGGCATTGATGCCGCTCGCGATGTCGAGCGCGAGCTTCTTGCAAGGCAATTGGTTGACGGCGGCAATCAAGTCCGCGAGCGCACCCGCGAGCGGGCGCGCAAGGCCGATGCCGAACAAGCCGTCCACCACCAGGTCGGGGCGGAGCGCGGCAGGTGGGGCGGCGTAGGTGCTGCCGCCTGCCTCGCGCCATTTCGCGAGGGCGCGCAGGGCGTCGGCGGAAAGCTTGTGCTCGTCGCCCGCGAATACGACTTCGACGCGATAGAACCAGCGCTTCAGATGCGCCGCGACTTCGAACGCGTCGCCGCCGTTATTGCCGGGACCGGCGAGCACCAGCACGTTCTTGCCGTAGGCGCCGAGCAGTTCGCGCGCGAATTCGGCGGCGGCAAGCCCCGCGCGCTCCATCAGGCGGACGTCCGGACCGGCGGCACGCGCCTCCAGTTCGCGGATTTCGCTCGTCAAATAGACGGGCCGGGGGGCGGCGGTCGTCATTTATTCAGGAGCACGTCCGGCAGCCAGGTGACGATCTGGGGAAACACGGTGATCAGCACGATGGAGATCACCATCATGAAGAAGAAGGGGATCGAAGCCTTGGCGACGTAGGTGCTGTCCTTGCCGCTCATCGTTTGCAGCACGAACAGGTTGAAGCCTACGGGCGGCGTGACTTCGGCCATTTCGACCATGATGACGATGAAGATGCCGAACCATACCAAGTCGAAGCCCGCTTTCTGGATCATCGGAATCACGATCGATGTGGTGAGCACGATCATCGACACACCGTCCAGGGCCGTACCGAGCACGATGTAGACGAAGGAGAGCACCGCGATCAGCGCGTAAGGGCTGGGGTTGAGTGAGACCACCCATTCGGCGAGCGCCTTGGGAATGCCGGTGAAGCCCATGGTGGTGGTGAGGAAGGACGCGCCGGCGAGGATGAACATGATCATGCACGACAGGCGCGTCGCGCCCATCAGGCTGTCGTAGAAGTTCTGCCAGCTGAGCGATCCGCCCCAGGCCGCGAGCACCAGCGCCCCGATCACCCCGAACATCGCCGCCTCGGTGGCGGTGGCGTAGCCTGCGACCATCACCCAGCAGACGAAGACGATGAGCAGGATGCAGGGAATCAACTGGCCGGTGGCGACGACGCGCTCCTTGAACGAGAGATTGTCCTCGTAGCGTGGCGTCTTGTCCGGGTGCAGCAGGGCCCAGAAGACGATGTAGCCGGAAAAGAGCGCCATCAGCAGGAACCCTGGCAGGAAACCCGCGAGGAAGATGCGCACGATGGAGACTTCCGCCGCCACCGCGTAGACCACCATGATGATGGAAGGCGGAATGAGTATGCCCAGAGTGCCGGCTCCGCACAGCGAACCCAAGCACATCTCCTCGTTGTAGCCGCGCTTCTTCAGCTCGGGCAGGGCCACCTTGGCGATGGTGGCGCAGGTGGCGGCCGACGAACCCGACACCGAGCCGAAGATGCCGCAGCCGAGGATGTTGACGTGCATCAACCGCCCGGGCAGCCAGTTGAGCCAGGGCGCAAGGCCCTCGAACATCTGCTCCGACAGCTTGGTGCGAAACAAGATCTCGCCCATCCAGATGAACAGCGGCAAGGCCGCGAGCGTCCACGACGCGCTTGATTCCCAGAACGAGGTGAACAGATTCAGGTCCGGCGGCGTGCTGGTGAAGAAGAACATGCCGATCCAGGCGACCATGGCGAGGGTGATCGCGATCCAGATGCCGCCGGTAAGCAGCAGCGACATCACGATCAGAAGGAAGGTGGCTATTTCGAGAGTCTGCATCAGACCGACTCGCCGAATTCGCCGCGCTCGCGCCGCTCTTCCTCGGCGCGCACATAGCTGGGTGTCTGCCTGCGCACGACGAGCACGAACTCATCGACGATGGCGACGAAGAGCACGATCACGCCCAGAGCGAAGCTCGACTGCGGAATCCACATCGGCCAGGGCAGCATGCCCTGGGCCACGTCGTTGATCTCGTAGCTCTGATAGACGAAACGCACCACCGCCCAGCTCATGTAGCCGACGAACAGAGCGGCGGCGCCAAGCGAAAACAGCTCGGCATAGCGTCTTCCAACAGGAGCGAGGTTTTCGAGCAGCAGGCCGACGCGCACCAGCTCGCCGCGTTTGAAGGTATGCGCGAGCGGCAGAAAGGCCGAGGCGGCGCAGAACCAGGCGGTGAGGTCGTCGGCTCCGCGCACCTGCGTGCCCATTTCGCGCCCGATGATCTGCGCCAGCATCAACAAGCCAATGCCGCACAGGAACGCCGCCGCGAGCACGCCGGTGCCGAGATAAAGCGTATCGAGGAGTTTTCTCAAGCTGGGCTTTCCTGACGGCGAGAACGAGGTGGGGGAGGCAGGGCGCCTCCCCCGTTCGATGCTAAATTGTCAGCGGTGGAACTCGTTCAGGATCGCCTGCGCGTCCGGTCCCGTTTTCGACACCCACTGCTGTGCCATGACTTTGCCCACGGCGTTGAGTTCGTTTTGCAGCTTGGCATTCGGCTTTTCGACGATGATGCCCTTGCCCGCCATGGTCTTCATATAGCCCTGATTTTCCGCGGCGCTCGTCGCCCAGCCGCGCTCTTCGGCCTTGGCTGCGGCCGCCATCACCGCCTTCTGCAGCGCCGGATCGAGCTTGGCGAAGGCCGCCTTGTTCACGATCACCACGTTGTGCGGCAGGAAGGCCTCCGTGTCGTAGTAATACTTGAGGTAGTCCCAGGCTTGGGTGTCGACGCCGGTTGCGCCCGACGTGATCATCGCGTCGACCGTGCCGGTGATGAAGGCTTGCGGCACCTCGGGCACTTGCACCGTGGTCGGAATCGCGCCGATCTGCTTGGCGAATTCGGAAGTGTTCGGGCTATAGGTGCGGAATTTGGTGCCCTTCAGGTCGGCGATCGAGTTGAGCGGTTTCTTGGTATAGATGCCTTGCGGCGGCCAGGGCACGGAATAGAGCAGCTTGATACCCTGCGCATCGAAGCGCCTTTCGATGTAGGGCCGGGCCACGCTCCACAGTTTCTTCGCCGCGGGGTAGTTCGCCGCCAGGAAAGGATTGGAATCGAACGCATAGATCGGATTCTCGTTCGACAGGATGGAGATCAGCAACTCGCCGATGTTCACCTGGCCGGTCTGCACCGCGCGCTTGATGTCCGGGTGCTTGATGAGCGAGGCGTTGCTGTGCACAGTGAGTTCGAGCTTGCCGCCCGTCGCTGCCTTGATGTCCTCCGCGAACTGCCTGACGTTGCGGGTGTGGAAGTTGCCGTCGGCGTAGGGAGTGGGCATGTCCCACTTGGTCTGCGCCTGCGCTCCGCCGATCGCCAAGCACGCCGCGATTGCAGCAAACACCGATTTGCTAAGTCTCATCATTGTTCTCCTCTCCAAGGATTCTGCTTCTTCGGTTCAAGCCTTGCCGACGAGTTGTGCCACTCGGTCTGCCAGCGCAAGCGACGCGGTCAATCCTGGCGATTCGATGCCGAAGAGGTTGACCATGCCGGGCACACCGTGTTCGACAGGACCTTGGATCACGAAATCGCTCGCCGGCTGCTCGGCCCCTCCCAGCTTCGGCCGAATGCCGGCGTAACCCGGCGCCAGCTGTCCGTCCTTCAATCCTGGCCAGTAATCGCGTATCGCACGATAAAAACCGTCGGCGCGGCGCAAGTCGACATCGTAGTCTATTTCGCTTATCCATTCCACGTCCGGCCCGAAGCGCGCCTGGCCCGCGAGATCGAGCGTGAGGTGCACGCCGAGGCCCGCGGCCTCGGGAATGGGATAGATCAGGTGGGAGAAAGGCGGCCGGCTGCTCAGGCTGTAGTAGCTGCCCTTGGCGTAAAAGGTCGGCGGCACTTTGTCGCGAGGGAATCTCTCGATGCTCGCGGCGACGCGCTGGGCATGCAGCCCAGCGCAGTTGATGACGGTATGCGCGAGAATGCGCATCGGCTGCGCGCCGCCGACCTCGAGCGCAATGCCGCCCCTTTCGATCTCGCCGCGCGTGACCGGGCTGAAAGCCGCGAGCATGGCGCCATGCTCTTCGGCCTCGCCTTGGTAGGCGAGCATCAATCCGTGGCTGTCGATAATGCCGGTGGAAGGCGAGAGCAGGGCGGCGACGCAGCGCAGCGCCGGTTCCAGCCTCTGCGCTTCCGCGGCCGTGAGGAGGCGCAGATCGTCGACGCCGTTCGCCGCGGCCTGCGCTCGAATCTTGTCCAGCGTCGGGATCTGCGCCGGCGCGGTGGCGACGATCAGCTTGCCGCAGCGGCGATGGGCGACGCCGCGCGTCTCGCAGTAGCGGTAGAGAAGCTTGTTTCCCTCGACGCAGCAAATCGCCTTGAGTGAGCCGGGCGGATAGTAGATGCCGGCATGAATGACCTCGCTGTTACGCGAACTCGTCTCGGTGCCGATCGAGCCGGCGGATTCGAGCACGATCACTTCGCGTCCGCTCAACGCGAGGGCACGAGCGACTGCAAGGCCAACCACGCCCGCTCCGATAACAACGCAATCCACTTTTTCCGTCATTGCATCCTTCTGTTTGCGGTTTCTTGGTCTAATAGTGCGAATGAGAACCCATCCGCACGCAGGCCGCAATTCTGCAGCATAACTTCCGCCCTGTGTAGAGTGCTAGAATCGAGCGCGATGAAAACCTCGGTGCAAATCCTGCGCGGCACCCGATCTGCAGCAAATCAATCCCACCTGAACACAGCAGCGCAACGGCTTCGCCGATTGATTCCCCATTCACTGCCCGGAGGTGGCGTAGCGGCATGAAGCAAGAGTATGACGTTGCAGTGGTAGGAGGCGGTGTCGTCGGCTGCGCCATTGCGCGCGAACTCAGCCGCTATCGATTGAGCGTGGTGCTCCTGGAAAAGGAGAGCGACGTCGCGCGCGGCACCAGCGGCAAGAATAGCGGCGTGGTGCACACCGGATTCAATGTCGCACGAGGATCGGTGAAGGCGCGCTTGAACGTGCTCGGTGCGAGCCTATTCGAAGACCTGTGCACGGTGTTGAACGTCCCGTTCAAGCGCGTAGGCAAGCTGGTCGTGGCCTTGAGTTCCGCAGAAGCCCCCGATCTGGAGAAATTAAAAGCGATCGGCGATGCCAACGGCGTTCCGGCGCTCGAGGTCATCGACGGCGAGCAGTTGAAGCGGATGGAGCCCAACATCAGCGGCTATGCCGCGATGCACGTGCCGACTGCGGCGATCACCTGCCCCTTCCGCCTCACCATCGCGCTCGCCGAGTCCGCAGTCGCGAACGGCGCGGACGTCTTGCTCGGTGCCGGGGTCAGGGGCATATCCGGCAAGCTGGGTGAATTCACGATCTCCACGACGCGGGGAAAGCTGCGGAGCAAGTTGATCGTGAATTCTGCCGGCCTCTATGCCGATCAGGTGGCGAAGCTCGCGGGCGTGCGCCGTTACAAGGTGTATCCCTGCCGCGGCGAGTACGTGATCATCGACAAGGCGAAAAGCGACCTGATCGGGCGCATGGTGTATCCGGTGCCCCCTAAAGGGGGATCGGGCCTGGGCGTGCATCTGACGCCGACGATCGACGGCAACATCCTCATCGGCCCGAGCGCGGCCTACGTGCGCAGCAAGACCTGCGACGGCACCACGGGCGCGATGGCGCGCCAGCTCGTCAAGGAGGCGCGCGAACTGCTCCCGGGCTTGAGCAGCCGCGACGTCATCACCTCCTACGCCGGGCTGCGGGCCAAGACCGTCAGCTCGGCCGTCGGCGGCTTCAACGATTTCACCATCGAAGAAGCGCCGGAATTGCCGGGCATGATGCATTTGGTCGGCATCGAGTCACCCGGCCTTACCTCCGCTCCGGCAATCGCGCTGGACATCGCCAAATGGGTGGGAACGCATCTGCCGCTGGCGGCGAACGACAAGTTCAATCCCGAGCGCAAAGTCGCCGTGCCGTTCAACGAACTGCCGGCGGAGGAGCAGGCCGAGCGGGTGGAGTCAGACCCCGACTACGGCCAGGTGATTTGCCGCTGCGAGACCGTCACGCGCAGGGAAATCCTCGACGCCATCCACAACCCTCTGGGCGCGCAGACGTTGGGCGCCGTCAAGTACCGCTCGCGCGCGACCATGGGTCGTTGTCAGGGCGGCTTCTGCGGCCCGCGCATCGAGGAGATCATGGAAGAAGAGTTGGGCCTGCCGGCGACGCAGATGTCGCTGAAAGGCGAGGAATCCTGGATTTTCACCGGCAGCACCAAAGATTTGCGCAACTGAGGAACGCATGCGTACGGAAGAAGCAGATGTAGTGGTCATCGGCGGCGGCCCCGCCGGCATGGCTGCCGCGGTGGCCGCAAAGCGCGGAGGCGCGGCGCGCGTCGCGCTGATCGAGCGCGGCGAGCAGCTTGGCGGCATCCTGAATCAATGCATACACGATGGCTTCGGCACCAAGAACATGGGCAAAGCCCTGACCGGGCCGGAATATGCGCAGATCTATATCGACCAGACGCACGCCGCCGGCGTTTCGGTCCACCTCAACACCATGGTGTTGGATTTGAACGCGGAGCGCACGCTGACCGTCTGCTCGCGCGACGGCGTGCGGCGCATCCGCGCCAAGTCCGTGGTTCTGTGCATGGGCTGCCGCGAACGCACGCGCGGCGCAATCGGCATTCCCGGCTATCGCCCGGCCGGCGTATTCACCGCGGGCGTGGTGCAGTACTACATGAACATGCGCAACCTCGCCGTCGGGCGGCGCGTGGTGGTCTTGGGCTCAGGCGACATCGGTCTCATCATGGCGCGGCGTTTGACGCTGGAAGGCGCGGAAGTGCCGTGCGTGGCCGAGATTCTGCCTTACCCCAGCGGGCTCACCCGCAACGTGATGCAGTGCCTGGAAGATTTCGGCATTCCCCTGTACCTGAGCACCACGGTGACCGAGATCCACGGCCGGGAGCGCATCACCGGCGTCACGCTGGCGAAGATCGGCCCGCGCGGCGGCGTCGTGCCGGGATCGCAGCGCCGCGTCGCCTGCGACACCCTCATGCTTTCCGTGGGCCTGATCGCCGAGAACGAATTGGCGAAGAAGGCGGGCGTGAGCTTGAGCCCGATCACCGGCGGCCCCATCGTCGATGACCACTTCCAGACCTCGGTGCCGGGCATTTTCTCCGCCGGCAACGCGCTGCAGGTGCACGACCTGGTCGACTACGTCTCGCTCGAAGCCGAACGGGCAGGGCTCGCCGCGGGCGAGTTCGCGCAAAACGGCAAGCTCGCGCACGCTCATATCAAGGTCCTTCCGGGCAAAGGGATTCGCTACGTCGTGCCGCACTACATCAGCGGTGACGAAGCCGTCGACTTCTCCATGCGCGTCACCGCGCCCGACCACGACCGCTATGTGGCGTTCCGCAGCGACGGCCAGACGCTCAGGCGCATGAAGGAAAATGTGCTGGCGCCGTCGTCGATGGTCAGGTTTCGCGTGCGCGCCGAGCGCTTCCAGAAGATTAACGACGAGCTGACAGTGGAGTTAGAAGCATGAACGGCCAATTTACATGCATCGTTTGTCCGACGAGTTGCAGCGTCAATGCGGAGTGGAACGAAACCGAGCTGCTCGCCATCGATCGTTCGCAATGCAAGCTCGCGTGGGATTTCGTTCGCGGCGAAATCTTCGATCCCAGGCGAACCGTGACCAGCACCGTGCGTGTAGCCGACGGCGAACTTCCGCTGGTGAGCGTGAAAACGGAACCGCCAGTGCCCAAGGGATCGATGATCGAAGTGATGCAGCATCTGGCGCACGTGGTGCTGAAAGCGCCGGTCAATATCGGCGACGTGGTCGTCGCCGACGTCTTGGGCACCGGTTCGAACATCGTGGCCACCAAGAAGATCCTGCGCAAGCGCTAGCTCGCCCTTGCCCTGGGCACGGCGCCCTCTGTCTTTGCGCATCAAGGCGCGCCGGGCGTGCGCCGCAGAGGACGCACTCGATTTACGCCATCACACCCGCAATCAGCGCATCACCGCCGGCAGCCACAGCGACAACCCCGGCGCGGCCATCAGGATGACGATGGCGAGCACATAGACGGCGAGGAACGGCATCACGCCGCTGAATATGTCGGTGATCGGCCCCGGATTGGGGCGCATGCCTTGTAGCACATACAGCACCGTGCCGTCGGGAGGACTGATCATCGCGATCTCCACCAGCATGGTGACGATGACGCCGAACCAGACCGGATCGTAACCAAGCGCCTTGACCACCGGGAAGATCACCGGGATGGTGGTGACGATCATGGAAAAGCCTTCCATGAAAGTGCCGAGCGCGAGATAGAAGCCGATGATCAGCGCCATGATCATCCACGGCGGCACGGGCAGTGCGGCGACGAAATTAGACAGCGCCTGCGGCACGCCCATGCTGGAGAGGATGAAATTGAGGATATAGGCCCCGTACAGAATCAGGCCGATGAAGGCGGTGGTGCGCGCAGTCGCCGCGGCCGATTCGTGCAGCAGTCGCCACGAGAGCTTACGCGCAATCGCCGCGAACACTATGGAGCCGACGACGCCCAGCGCCGCCGACTCCGTCGGGGTCGCGACTCCGGCGTAGATCGTTCCCAGCACAAGCAGGATCAGGATGACGGTGGGAATGAGGTCGAGGAGACTGGCGATCTTTACCGATAGCGGAACCGGCGCGGGCGGCGGCAGCGGATGGCGCAGTCCGTGCATGAATATCACCGCCGTGAACAGCAGCACCACCAGGATGCTCGGTCCCACCGCGGCGATGTAGAGCGCGCCGACCGAGGTCTCGGTGATCAGTCCGTAGACGATGAAGGTGATGCCCGGCGGAATCAAATTGCCGAGCGCGCCGCCCGCAGCGAGCGAACCCAGCACCATCGCTGGCGAATATTGCGTCTTCTTGAAATAAGGCAGGGCCACCGCGCCCATGGTCGCTGCGGTGGCGACGCTCGAACCGGAGATGGCGGAGAACACGCTGCACGCCGCGATATTGGTATGCAGCAGGCCGCCCGGCAGCCGCTGAAACCACAGGTTGAGCGAACTGTAGAGCTTGTCCGACAGTCCGGCGCGCAGCATGATCTCGCCCATCAGCAGAAACAGCGGCACCGCCACCAGAACGAAGTTGGTGGTCGGCCCCCATACCATCTGTCCCAGGTAATCCCCGAACGGCCGAGCCGAGAACGCGAAGCCGGCAATGATGCCGAGCACGCCCAGCACGGCGGCCACGTACAGCCCGGCGCCGAAGAACAGGCAGAACAGTCCGAGCAGGAAGATGATCTGCCCGATGGGAAGGCTGCCCGCCGAGGCGCCGCCGAAGAGCACGGCGCCGCCGGTGACGAGCAGCATGAGGACGAGGAAGACGACGGCGATCATGCGTCTTTGTGATGCGGCTTGGCGGCTGCGGTCAGATGCTGTTCCGCGCCTATGGCTTCCAGGGCCTCGTCGGCTTCCTCGACGTAGCTGCGCGGCCCGGTGAGTATTTCTATCGCCGCGATGTCGCGCGTGGGCAGCAGCGCCATGACTTCGAGCACGCGCAGCAGCGCCATCAAGCCGAAGACGCCGATGCCGACGAGCCACAGGCCCTGCGGAATGACGAGCGGCGTCTTCAATAGGCTGTTGTCGGTCGCCTTGAACTCCCAGGACTCACTGAAGGTCTGCCAGGCGCCGTAGGTGACGAAACCGACGAACACCACCAGCGTCGCGAGCGCCAGCCAGTGCAGATAGCCGCGGATATGCGGCGGAATGCGCTGTATCAGTACGTCGATGCGCACGTGCGCGCGCGCGTCGAGCGCGCCGGCCAGGCCCCAGGCTATGCCGACGCCTAGCATGTAGCCCGACAGTTCGGTGGTCGACTGGGAGGAGAAGCCGAGGAAGCGGCGCGCGAGAACATCGAAGGTGACGTAGAACGCGCAGATCACGAACAGCCAGCCGGCGCAGGCGCACATCCGCTGCGCCAGCTTGTCGACTGCGCGGTTGATCGGAACGATCAACCGCAGCATCGCGTTCGCCCGGCCCCGCTCAGGGGGCACTGTATTTGACGCCGGAGATCGGCGCGACGATCTGATTGTAGGTTTCGCCGCATTTCGCGCCGCAGCGCTTCACCCATGAAGGCAGCACGGCGGCGGAGAGCGCTTGGCGCAGCTTGGTCTTGTCGGCTTCGCTCGCCTTGACCAGCGTCATCGGCTTGGACTTCACCAGCGTATGGATCTTGCAGCCGGCGGCATTGCCGATATTGCAGTCGATGCCGTCCTGCGTGACCTCGGCGCCGAGCTTCCATTGCGCGGCCTGCACTTGCATGAGCGTGTTCTCGATAAAGCCGCGCACCTGCGGGTCGAGCTTGTTCCACCAGGCGAGGTTGACGAAATAGCCGGAGGTGGACCAAGCGGTGGCGAGCGTATAGAGATGGGTGGTGACTTCGTACCACTTCACGCCGTTGCCGCTGCCCGTGCCCGTGATGCCGCAGTCGACCGTGCCGCGCTCGAGCGCCGTGTAGACTTCGCCGAAGGCGACCGCGGTGGGCTGGCCGCCCAGATAATTCACGAGATCCGCCGCAGCCGGGCCGTTGGTGCGGATCTTCAGGCCTTTCAGGTCGGCGAGACCGGATATCGGCTTGCGGCAGAAGAACACCTGCGCGGGAAACGGATAGGTCGCGATCAACTTGACGCCCAACCGCTCCAGTTCCTTGTTGGCGACGGGCACCAGGGCGTTCGCCACTTTGTGCGCCTGCTCGATATCGGGATTGAGGCCGGCGAGATCGATGCCGTCCAAGATGGGCACGTCGCCGGACACGGTCGTCAAGGGCGTGGCGCCGATGTCCACCTGGCCGGAACGGACCAGGCGGATCACTTCCGGACCCTGCACGTTCATCTCCGGCCAGCTCTTCAAATTGAATTCCACTCGGCCGCCGCTTTTCTTCACCGCCTCCTCACGCAGAATCGGCACGTCGACGCGCGTGTACTGCGGCACGGTGGGGGCGACCTGGGTCACCGCGGAGACGGTCACCTTGGGGCCGGGGGGCAGGCCTTGGGCCGAGACGTTAAATGCGCCTGCAAGGCAGATGGCGAAAAGACTCTTCTTCATGATATCTCCTCTCCTAACGTTTTAGAAAATCGCGTACTGGCTGTTCTTGAGATCCGTGATGAGCATGGAACCAGGCGCGTGGGTGATGCAGAAATCCGGTTTGGCTTCGGCAATGACGGCCTGCGGCGTGACCCCGCAGGCCCAAAATAGCGGCAGTTCGTCCGCGGCGACCGCGACCACGTCACCCCAGTCGGGGCGGGCGATGTCGCGGATGCCGATCGATTCGGGTTTGCCGATATGCACCGGCGCGCCGTGCACGCCGGGAAAGCGCGAAGTGATCTGGATCGCGCGGATCGCATCGGCCGGGCGGAACGGCCGCATCGATACCACCAGCGGCCCGTGAAAGCGTCCAGCGGGCGCGGTTTGGATGCTGGTTCGGTACATCGGCACGTTCGTTCCGCAAGACTGGTGCTTGAGCGGAAGACCGTCCTCGAGCAGCGCCCACTCGAAAGAAAACGAACAGCCGAGGATGAAGGTGACGAGGTCGTCACGCCAGAGATGGCCGATGTCGGTCGGCTCCTCAACCAGTTCTCCTCGCTTGAACACGCGGTAGCGCGGCACGTCGCTGCGCATGTCGATGTCTGCGCCGAGCGCGGGCAGCGACGGGTCGCCCGGCTCGGATACTCCGAGCAAGGGGCAAGGTTTGGGATTGGCTTGGCAGAAGCGCAGGAAATCGCCGGCCAAGTCCGCAGGCAGGATGACGACGTTGCCCTGTACGCAGCCTGGCGCGAGCCCGGAAGTGTGACCGGTGAATTCGCCGGCACGGATGCGCCGCCGAATCGCCTGGGGCGAAGTAGGCATGGTTTCGGGGCGGTTCATCGTCGGCGCGCGTGATATGATTTTGCGCATCCTAGCAGAAGCCCCGGGCCGCGTGCAGCAGTTCGTCTCTGGCGCAGCCACAATATCCCCATGACGCAACCACGCTGGCAATTTTGGATCGATCGCGGCGGCACGTTCACCGACGTCGTCGCACGCCGCCCCGACGGTGGCATCGTGACTCACAAGCTCCTCTCCGACAATCCGGAGCATTACCGCGATGCCGCGCTCGCCGGCATCCGCCACTTGCTCGGCGTCGCGCCCGGTGCGCCCATCCCCGGCGACAGGATCGACGCGGTGAAGATGGGCACCACGGTCGCTACCAACGCCTTGCTGGAAAGGAAAGGCGAGCGCACGGTGCTCTTCATCACGCGCGGCTTCCGCGATGCGCTGCGCATCGCCTATCAGAACCGGCCGAAGATCTTCGCTCGCCACATCGAGCTGCCGGAATTGCTCTACAGCAAGGTGGTCGAGATCGAGGAGCGCGTCGGCGCGCACGGCGAAGTGCTCGTGCCGCTCGATGTCGAGGGCACGCGCCGCGCGCTGCAGGAAGCCTACGACCAGGGATTCCGCTCGATGGCCGTAGTGTGCATGCACGGCTATCGCTACCAGGAGCACGAAAAGCAGATTGCCACCATGGCGCGCGCCATCGGCTACGGCCAGGTATCGGTGTCGCACGAAGTGAGCCCGATGATGAAACTCGTCAGCCGCGGCGACACCACCGTGGTCGATGCCTACCTGTCGCCGATCCTGCGCCGCTATGTCGACCAGGTAGCCTCGGAACTGGAGGGCGTGCGCCTGATGTTCATGCAATCGAACGGCGGCCTCACCGACGCGCGGCGCTTCCAGGGGAAGGACTCTATCCTCTCCGGTCCTGCCGGCGGCATCGTCGGTGCTGTGCGTACTTCATTGCTTGCCGGCTTCGACAAGATCATCGGGTTCGACATGGGCGGGACCTCCACCGACGTGTCGCACTATGCCGGCGAATTCGAGCGCGCGTTCGAGACCCAGGTCGCCGGCGTGCGCATGCGCGCCCCCATGATGAGCATCCACACCGTCGCCGCGGGCGGCGGCTCGATCCTGCATTTCGACGGTGCGCGCTACCGCGCCGGTCCCGATTCGGCCGCAGCCAATCCCGGACCCGCGTCGTATCGCAAGAACGGTCCGCTCGCCGTCACCGACTGCAACGTCATGCTGGGCAAGATCCAACCGAATTTCTTCCCCGCGGTGTTCGGGCCGGAAGGAAACCAGCCGCTCGACGCCGACATCGTGCGCAAGAAATTCGCGGAGCTTACGCGCGAGATTCGCGACGCCACGGGCGATGCGCGCACGCCGGAGCAAGTGGCCGAGGGCTACGTCGACATTGCCGTGGGCAACATGGCGAACGCGATCAAGCAGATTTCGGTGCAGCGCGGCCACGACGTCACCGAATACACGCTCTGTTGCTTCGGCGGCGCGGCGGGCCAACACGCATGCCTGGTCGCCGATGCCTTGGGCATGACCCAGGTGTTCATCCATCCGCTCGCCGGGGTGCTCTCGGCCTACGGCATGGGACTGGCAGACATCACCGCCATGCGCGAAGAGGCGGTGGAGCTGCCGCTCGCCGCGGAACACCAGGCGCAACTCGAGAAGCGCCTGGATGCCCTGGCGCTCGCCGCGCGCGAGGAAGTGCTGCGCCAGGGCGTTCTGCCTGAGCGCGTGCGCGTGATCCGCCGCGTGCACTTGAGATACGACGGCACGGACTCAGCGCTGATCGTCGGCTTCGGCTCGATCGCCGACATGGTGCGGCAGTTTGAAGCCGCCTACCGCCAGCGCTATTCCTTCCTCATGCCCAAGCGCGCGCTGCTCGCGGAAGCCGTCTCGGTGGAAGCGATCGGTGCGTCCGATGCGCCGGCCGAGGTCGCGCCGGCGGGCGCGAAGCGCAGCGCGCCGCCTGAGCCTGCCGACATCGTCGACATGCACACGGGCGGGAGGTCGCACAGAACGCCGGTGTTCGTGCGCGAGAAACTGCATCCCGGCGAGTGCATCAAGGGGCCGGCGATCATTGCCGAAGCTAATGCCACTACAGTGGTGGAACCGGGCTGGCAAGCAGAAGTGACGGCGCTAGACCACTTGGTGCTGAAACGCATCGAGGCACGTCCGGCGCGGGTCGCCATCGGCACCAAAGTCGATCCGGTGATGCTGGAGGTGTTCAACAACCTGTACATGTCGATCGCGGAGCAGATGGGGCTGCGCTTGGAGGCCACTGCTTATTCGGTGAACATCAAGGAGCGGCTGGATTTTTCCTGCGCGCTGTTCGATGCCCAGGGGCAGTTGATCGCCAATGCGCCGCACCTGCCCGTGCACCTGGGCTCGATGGGCGAGTCGATCAAGACGGTGATGCGCGAGAACGCCGGGCGCATGAAGCCGGGCAATGTCTACATGTTGAACGCGCCCTATAACGGCGGCACGCATTTGCCCGATATCACCGTGATCACCCCCGTATTTGACGACGCGGGGAAGAAGATATTGTTTTACGTCGGGTCGCGCGGGCATCATGCCGATGTCGGCGGCATCACGCCAGGCTCGATGCCGCCCGACAGCAAGGTGGTGGAAGAAGAAGGGGTGCTGATTGACAACTTCCTCCTGGTCGAGGAAGGGCGGCTGCGCGAGGAAGAAACCGTCGCGCTGCTGTCTTCCGGAAGATATCCGGCGCGCAATATCGAGCAGAATCTGGCGGATTTGCGCGCCATGATCGCGGCGAACGAAAAGGGGGTGCAGGAACTGCGCCGCATGGTGGAGCATTTCGGCCTGGACGTCGTGCACGCCTACATGCAGCACGTGCAGGACAATGCGGAAGAAGCGGTGCGTCGCGTCATCGACGTCCTGAAGCCCGGCGAGTTCGCTTACGAAATGGACAGCGGCGCGGTGATCCGCGTGAAAATCGGCATCGACCGGAACGCACGCAGCGCCAGCATCGATTTCACCGGCACCTCGGCGCAGCTCGCGAGCAACTTCAATGCGCCCTCGGCGGTGTGCATGGCGGCGGTACTCTACGTGTTCCGCACACTGGTGGACGACGACATCCCGCTCAATGCCGGCTGCCTCAAGCCGCTCCAGGTGATCATCCCCGAGGGCTCCATGCTGCGACCGCGCTATCCGGCGGCGGTAGTCGCCGGCAACGTCGAGACTTCGCAATGCATCACCGACGCGCTCTACGGCGCGCTCGGCGTCATGGGCGCTTCGCAAGGCACCATGAACAACTTTACCTTCGGCAACGCCCGCTACCAGTATTACGAAACCATCTGCGGCGGTTCGGGCGCCGGGGAAGGGTTCGACGGCACCGACGGCGTGCACACCCACATGACCAATACCCGCCTCACCGACCCCGAAGTGCTGGAATGGCGCTTTCCGGTGCTGCTGGAGAGCTTCGGCCTCCGCGGCGGCTCGGGCGGCAGGGGAAAATGGCGCGGCGGGGACGGCGTCGTGCGGCGGGTGCGCTTCCTCGAAGCGATGACCGCCGCCATCCTCTCCGGCCACCGGCGCATCCCGCCTTACGGCATGGCGGGCGGCGAACCCGGTGCGCTTGGGCACAACCGGGTCGAGCGGTCCGACGGGGCGGTGCTCGAGCTTTCCGGCGCGGATCGGGCGGAACTCGCGCCGGGCGACGTGTTCCTCATCGAGACCCCGGGCGGCGGCGGCTACGGGAGGCCGGCAGGCGGGCGCTGAACGGCGCAAACAGGCGCCTGCCGCGCGCGGCATTGGCCGCGGGCCGATTTGATCAATTTTGGCAGATCGGTGACGTATTGCCTGCTTCGGCCAGGTCGAATTTCCTATAATGGATCGCTGGATAGAGGCTGTTCAGCCACCGAGGCGATATGGATCGCAGCACAGTCTTCACCAAAACCGCTAAAGGCCTGATGGAGGCGACTGGCAAGACCAGTGCGTTGTCGCGCGATCTGCGCAACATCCTCAAGGAAGTCGACGGCAAGGCCACCGTCGGCGAAATGCATACCCGGTTCGGCAAACTGCCGGAACCGAAGCTGCAGGAAGCGTTGATCGCCCTCGCTCGCGGCGATTTCATTCGCGAGTTCACGCAGACCGCGCGCCCTTCTGCCGCGCCTCCGCCTTCTCCGCCCCGCTCCGGTCAGCACGCGGGCGAGATGGATCTCGACTTTACCGGCGCGACTCCGACGACGCAGACGATTTCGAAGCGGGCCGAGGAGGCGGCTCAGGCGCAAGCCGCGGCGGCTGCGGCGGAAGCGGCTCGAAGCAAGGCTCAGGCGGAAGCGCATGCGCGCGCGGCGGCGGCCGAAGCCGCAAGAGCGAAAGCCGAAGCCGAGGCGAGGGCGCAAACCGAACAGAGGGCCAAAGCGCAAGTGGCCGAAGCGGCGGCGCACGCCAGGGCCGAAGCCGAAGCGCGGGCGAAGAAGGAAGCCGAGGAGCAGGCGCGACGCGAAGCCGAGGCGCGCGCACGCATGGAAGCCGAGCTGAAGGCGCGTTTCGAGGCCGAGCGCAGGGCACGCGAGGAAGCCGAGCACAAGGCGCGCGAACAGCTCGAACGGGAACGCAAGGAGGCGGAGGAAAAGGCGCGGCGTGAAGCCGACGAATTGCGCGCGAAATTGGAGGAGGAGCGCAAGGCGCGCGAAGAGGCCGAGCGCAAGGCGCGCGAACAGCTCGAACGCGAGCGCAAGGAAGCAGAGGCAAGAGCTCAGCGCGAAGCCGAATCCTTGCGTGCGAAGCTCGAAGAGGAACAAAAGGCGCGCGAGGAAGCCGAGCGCATCGCGCGCGAGCAAATGGAGCGCGAACGCAAGGAAGCCGAGGAACGGGCCAAGCGCGAGGCGGACGCGCTGCGGGCGAGGCTGGAAGCGGAACGCGAGCGCAAAGAAGCGGAGGAAAAAGCCCAGCGCGAAGCCGAAGCTCTGCGCGCGAAGCTCGAAGAGGAGCGCAAGGCACGCGAGGAAGCCGAGCGCAAGGCAAGAGAACAGGCCGAGCGCGAGCGTCGCGAAGCCGACGAATTGCGCGCCAGATTGGAACAGGAGCGCAAGGCGCGCGAAGAGGCCGAACGCAAGTCAAGGGAAGAGGCCGAGCGCCTAGCCCGAGCCGCGGAACAGAAGGCGCGGGAAGAGGCCGAACTGAAGGCAAAGGAACAGGCCGAGCGCGAGCGCAGAGAGGCCGAAGAGCAGGCGCGACGGGAAGCCGAGGAATTGCGCGCTAGACGGGAAGAGGAGCGCAAGGCGCGCGACGAGGCCGAGCGCCTGGCTCGCGCCGCGGAACAGAAAGCACGCGAAGAGGCCGAACTGAAGGCAAAGGAGCAGGCCGAGCACGAACGCAGAGAGGTCGAAGAGCGGGCGAATCGGGAAGCCGAAGTCTTGCGCGCCAAGCTGGAGGAGGAGCGCAAGGCGCGTGAAGAGGCTGAGCGCAAGGTGAAGGAAGAAGCCGAGCGACGTGCGCGTGACGACGCCGATCGTCGGGCTAGGGAAGAGCGGAAGGCGCGCGAGAAAGCGGAAGACGAGGCGCGCACTGCGGCAGAGAAAGAGCGCCCGGTCGCAGCCGAAGCGCCGCAGCAGGCGAAAGCGGCCGCTTCGCTCGATCATCTGGTCAACGTCGAAATCGACCTCGATTCAGCTTGGAGCCGGTCAGGTGCTGCCTCCTCGCCGCCGGCAGCCGTTGCGACGGCCAAGGCCGAATTGCCGCAACTGCCCGAAGTGCAGCAGGTACAGGCCGAGACTGCGGCGCCGGAAGCGCCGAGGGCAGCGGAACCGGCGCAAGCCGAAGCGAAAGCGCCCGCTAGCCCAGAGGCGCTGCCGGAAGAACGTGCGCGCGAGCACGCCGAGGCGCTTGCCCGCATGAAGGCCGAAGAGGAGGAAACGGAGCGCCATTTCGCGGACATGGAACGTGAACTCGAAGCCGAGCGCGCGACGGCCAAAACCGAGCCGCCGCCGCCTCCCCCGGCCGAAGAGCCGCGCAAACGCAAGCGCGAGGCGGCGCCCATCGAGCCGGTCGCGGAGACCGAAGTCGAGATTCCGAGCACGCCGTATCGACGGCCGATCCGATGGGGCAAGCCGGTGGCGCTCTCCCTGTTCGCCCTGCTCCTGCTGGGGCTCGTCTCCGTCCACTTCGTCGCTTTCGACGGCTACATTCCTCAGTTCGAGAAGCTGGCCGGCGAGTACCTGCAGCAGCCGGTGAAGATCAAGGCCTTGCACCTGTCGCTGGTGCCGCAGCCGCATTGGCGCTTGGACGGCGTCAGCGTGGGCGACAAGGGACAGCTCGTCGCGGCGAAGGTGAATGCGGCGTCGGAACTCGGCAGCATGTTCGGCGACAAGAAGGTGTTCAAATCGATCGAACTCGAATCGCCGGTGTTAAGCGAGGACGGGCTGCGGGCGCTGCTCTTCGGCAAGCCGCAGGGGCAAGACTTCAAAGTCGCCCATATTTCGGTGAAGAACGGCAAGCTCGATTCGAAGATCATCGTCCTGCCCACGCTCGATGCGAAGATCGATATCGGCGAAGACGGCGTCTGGCGCAAGATCGCCTTCGAGACGCCCGACCACAAGACGAGCGTGCAGCTCCAGCCGAAGGAAGAGGGCGCGCAGGTCGAGATCGAGACCAATGTATTCAGCCTGCCGTTCAGCTCCGAGTTCATCCTCGAGAATTTCGTTGCGCAGGGCGTGCTGCGGCCGGGCGAGCTGAAGCTTTCCGAATTCAAGGGCGCGATCTTCGACGGCTATCTCTCCGGCAGCGCGGTCCTCAAGTGGAACGCGGACTGGAGCCTCGAGGGCGAGCTTAACGCCCGCGCCATCGATCCGGCGCGCCTCGCGCCTGCGCTGCTGGAGGAAGGCAAGCTCGAGGGCAAGGCCCGCTATGGCATGCGCGCGAGGAGCTACGACGATCTGTTTGCCGCACCGCGGATGGAAGGCAGCTTCGCCATCCGCAAAGGCGCGCTGCTCGGCGTCGATCTCGGACGCCTGTTGCAGGGCGGCGGCCCGGGCGGCAAGACGGCCTTTGCCGACTTGACCGGCAATTTCCAGCGCGAAGCCGGCAAGACTCAGTTGCGCCAGCTACTGCTGGTTTCCGGACCGATGTCCGCGGGTGGCGCTGCCGACGTCGACGGCGCGCGAAACATCAATGGTCGCTTTTCAGTCGAGCTCAAATCCCCCGTGGCACAGGCGCGGGCCAATTTCTCGGTCGCCGGCACGACGCGCGAGCCTCGCTTCAGCCGCTAGAGCGCAAAGCTAGCTGGGTTCGCGCCGCGACGCAGAGCCTAGCGCAGACAGTTCGTGCATGGCGCGCCGCCGCTGTGACCTTCGCGGTATCCGCTCGCTCGGGCGAATCGACCTCGCCGTGAACTATCAACCTAACCGTGAACAAATTCCAATGTAGTCAATAGGGGTAATCCCTTAGAACTGGTTTCAAAATGAAATGAGGGGCTGTTAACTTGATTCGATTTCTG
>CAZMGP010000072.1:17133-20846 GCA_964565875.1 uncultured Enterobacteriaceae bacterium | reverse complement strand
AAATTTCGATGGAAACTATCCCTCTAAGTGGGTCAATTTTGGATGGACGTCAACAATATCGCGCGCCGCAGTGAGTGTGAGCGTGTTGGCGCTCCATGAGACGGCATCGTTAATGAATATGTCGCCGTTGCCTGCCGTCGAACCGTACCGGTTCGTCGCCGAATTTGTGCCTGCGGCGGATTGAATGGTCACGCTGTTTGCGCCGAGCATTGTGCCGAGCGCTGCGCCAGTAATGTCCCCGCCGCTTACGGCGATGGTGAAATCGTTCGGGTCGATCAGCCACTCCCCGCCGCGGGTGGCGACCGTCAGATCGTTCAAGTCGACTTTGGCAGCGGAAGTCTCGATGAAGCCGCCGCTGCCCTTCGAGCCGTTCCCTTGCGCCGAGAGCACGCCGCGTCCGACGAGTTGGCCGGCAAGCCCGGTGCTGTCTTCGACCTTGGCGACGATTTGCCCACCCTTCGTGCCGTCGGCACTGATCTGGCTGCTCGGATCGAGCGCGATGCTCTTTGTCGCTCGCAGGAACACCCGCCCGCCTTCGCTCACGACGCTGCTGGCATTGAGATTGCCGATATTTCTCACCAGCACCCCGCCCATGCCGATGCGCCCGGCCTCAGACACGATCTCGCCCAAGTTCAAGGCGCTGCCTTGCTCTCCAGTGATTTCGACCTTGACGCCCGGCGTGCCGGTGTCGACGAGTTGCACCGTCTGCCCCGCCGCGAGCAGCACTTCGCCATTCGGCGCGTGGATGACGCCGCTGTTGGTGACGGAGGGCGCGATGAGATAGACGCTGCCGCCCGAGGGCGTAGTGATCGCGCCGGCGTTCTCCAGCTTGCCCGTATTCGGCGTCGCCTGAAAGTTGAGCCGACCGGCTAAGAAGTCTTCATTGCGAACATTCAGCGTACTCGCCACGAAGCCGCCGACGTCGATCCGGGCCCCTTGGCCTACCAGAATCCCCGCCGGGTTGACGAGCCACACTTTGCCGTTGGAACTCAACGTGCCGAGCAGCACCGAGGGGTCGTTCGCGAGCACGCGGTTCAGCACGCTGCTCGAGGCCGATGCCTGGTTAAAGCGCGTGGTCTCGCCCGCGCCGATGGAGAACGTATTCCAATTGATGATGGCGCCGTTGCTGTTGGTCACCGTCAGCAACTTGCCTGCTTGGGAAAAGCTCGCGCTGCCGTTGACGAGCTGAGGGTCGATGGGATTGGCCCAGGCCGGGGCGCCGGCAAAGCAGGCCGAAATTGCAGCGACGATCACGCGCGTGCGCACCGGCACGCGCGTCATGCAGGAAACCCGGGACATGGCGCTCCCCCCCTTTCAACTGCCGATTCTTGCTTCTTGTTGATCCACAATATACCCCAGGTGCTCTCGCGGCCGTAGCGGAACTACTTCGCGCTCATCTCAAAAAATGTCGACAAATTAGAAGAACTTTGCGAGCTGCAACCAGCCGCGCCCGGAGCGCGGCGTGTCCGAAGTCGCCGGTTCGTGCCCGGCTTTCCAACTCCAGACGGTTCGCAGCAGCCAACCGTCATTGCTCGCCAGATTGAGTCCCACGCCGACGCCTGAAAGCGCGCGGCTATTCGTCCCGGCGGCGAACGCGCTGTGGTTGATGCGACTCCGGCCGTAGTCGAACAGTGCAATCAACTCCAGATTTTGTATGGACGCCTGCGGTAGGCGGTAGCGCAACTCCGTGTTCAAGATAAAGCCGTCGTCGCCCGCGGCCTCGCCTTGCGGATAAGCGCGCACGCCATAGGGGCCGCCGAGCAGGAACTTCTCCGACGAATCGAGATTCTTGCCCGCCGCCTGACCGGACAACGAAATGAAACCGGACAGCGGTCCGTCGATCTGCTGCTGCCGCGTGAGCGCATAGCCGAGCTTATTGAACGATCCGCCAGCGCGCGGGCCGGCATCGTCAGCGAGCTGCGCCGCCGACGAGTCGATGCGCAGCCGGCCCGAAACGAGTGCAAGCGAAAATCCGCTCACGGCGCTGCGCGCGCCGTCCTGCCAATTCCCCGCGACTCCTGCCGTTAACGTGTCGTTCCTTTTCGGCGTCACTGTTCCCGTGGCGAGCATGCGATCTTCCAGCCGCTTGGCATCGAACGCGAGCTGTCCGGCGACGTTGAGCGCGAGCGAGCGCACGAAGGGATAGGAAGCGGTGAGCGTACTCACGTGCGCGTAGCCCGAAGCATCGAGCGCCGCGAAATCCTTGACCAGCCGATATTGCGTGTCGGCGTAGGCGCCGCCGAGCCGCATGCCATCGCCCCCTAGCGGCAGCTGGTACGCGATCCTCCCCGAAGTCAGCCCGGGTCCGGCAGCGGTCAAGCGCGCATTGAAGAGGTCGCCGTGACCGGTCGGGCTGGCGACGGCGATGTTTCCCGAGGCGCGCCAGGTGCCGGTGAAGCGGTTGCCGTAGTTGTCCATATCGATGCCGCCGCTCGCGAGCGGGGCGGCGTCGAGACGGAGCGCAAGATCGGATTCGCCGGTGCTGGCGCCGGGGCGCAGCGCGGCATCGGGCGTGACGACCCCCGGCAGATCGGACAATAAGAGCAGGCTGCGCTCCAGCGGCGCGCCGGCGATCGCTGCCCCCGGCGCGAGCGGAGCGAGGTAGCTCCGCACGAGCTCGTCTTTGACGCGGGAGCGATTTTCCAGATCGACGCGGCCATAGCGCCCCTCGAGCACGGAGATCTCGACCACGCCGTCGCGCACGTCCTGTGCGGGTACGTAGGCGCGCGCCACCGGATAGCCGTTTTCGCGATAAAAGCGCGTAATCCGCGCTGCCGCTTCCTGCAATTCAGCGATGCCGAGTTCGCGTCCGGCGAGGTCGCTTACCAGCGCCTCGAGGCGCGCTGCAGCAAATGCGGAGTTGCCGCTGACACGGAATGCCTTCACCTGGAAGCGTGCAGTTGCCGGAGCCGCGAGCGCGGGGCGCTCCGGCACTTCGATGCGCGGCACCGGCGGTGCCGGCTTGGCCGGCGCGGGAAATGGCTGCTGCGTCTCGCGCAATAGGGTTCCTGCGTCCGGGGCTTGCTGCGCGCTGGCACAGCCGAACGCCGCGAGCAAGATCGCGGCGATTCCCCCGTGCCAGAGGCGCACTTAGTGTGCCCCTTCAGGCAGTTTGATGCCGCCGTCGATTAACCGGTACGTATTCGTACTTGCGTCCCGAACCTCGACTCCGGCGCGCTCCTGGTGCCGGCGGCGATCGGCGTCGTCGATGGATATTCGGACCGGCTCCGCCATGCCGTTCGATTTCACACTGAGCACGCCATCGACGTAGCTAATGGCATAGTTGCCGGAGCTCCGGCCCGAAAGCGTAATCGGGTAGTTGCCTGCAAGCGAACTATTCGCCGCCGGCGTCGCTAGCGTCAGCACGCCGCTTAAATCGGCCGGCCCTTCATTCGGCGCGAATCCGGAATAGGTGGAGGTCAACAGCGGATTCGCGTCGCCCTGCAGTTTCGTTTTGCTGTCGGCAATAATGCTTAACGGGCGCTGCGTGACGACGAAATTGTCGCCGACATACGTGAGCGAATAGTTTTGGTTGTTGGCGCTCTTGAGCGTGCCCTGACCGATGGCATAACTTCCCACGTTCTCCCCCGCGGCGCGATTGAGCGCGCCGACGAGCGCCGCGCCGCTGCCGAGGCTCGTGTTCGAGTAGGTGAGCGCCGGATCGGCGTTGCCGTAGACCTTGCCCTGCCCCGCATTCGCCGTCACCGTCACCG
>CAZMGP010000072.1:15444-17033 GCA_964565875.1 uncultured Enterobacteriaceae bacterium | reverse complement strand
GCCTACGTTCTCCCCAGCGGCGCGGCTCACATTGCCGACGAGCGCCGCGCCGCTGCCGAGGCTCGTGTTCGAGTAGGTGAGCGATGGATCGGCGTTGCCGTAGACCTTGCCCTGCCCCGCATTCGCCGTCACCGTCACCGGGCGCTGCGTGACGGCGAAAATGTCGCCAACGTAGGTGAGCAGATAGTTCGGGTTATCGGCGCTCGTGAGCGTGCCCTGGCCGATGGCGTAGCTGCCTACGTTCTCCCCAGCGGCGCGGCTCACATTGCCGACGAGCGCCGCGCCGCTGTCGAGGCTCGAGTTCGAGTAGCCAAGCGCTGGATCGGCGTTGCCGTAGACCTTGCCCTGCCCTGCGTTTGCCGTCACTGTCACCGGACGCTGCGTGATTGAAAAATTGTCTCCGGCGTAGGTGAGAAGATAATTCGGGTTGTTTGCGACCGTAAGGGTGCCTTGCCCGATGACATAGTTGCCCACGGTCTCGCCCGCTGCGCGGCTAAGGGTGCCGACCAGCGCTGCACCGGCGCCGAGGCTCGTGTTCGAGTAGGCGAGCGCAGGATCGGTATTGCCGTACACCTTGCTTTGACCTGCGTTCGCCGTCACCGTCACCGGGCGCTGCGTGACGGCGAAATTGTCGCCGACAAAGCTCAGGAGATAATTAGGATTGTTGGCATTGGTCAGGGTGTTCTGACCGATGGCATAGCTGCCGACGTTCTCGCCGACAGCGCGGCCGAGCGCGCCGACGAGCGCAGCACCGGCGCCAAGGCTCGTGTTCGAGTAGCCGAGCGTCGGATCAGCATTGCCATAAATCTTGCTTTGACCTGCGTTCGCCGTCACCGTCACCGGACGTGGGTTGACGGTGAGATTAGCCCCGGTGTAGGTGACGCCGTAGCCGACGGCCGAGGCGAGCGTTCCTTGTGTGATCGCGTACGGAGTGCCCGCAACCGGACTGCTCGCGACCGCTGCGGTTGCGAGCGTGCCCGTCAGGCCGAAAGCGGGATCGGTGACGCCATCGTCGGTCACCAACGTGCCTGAAGCAACGTACGTCAGCGCCGGATTCGCATCACCGTAATTCCGGCCGACAGCATTCGCCGTCACGCTCATCGTCGGTTGGTAGCTGTAGATCAGGTGATTGCCCGACTGCGTGATGGTGCTCGGGCCGTTTGCTGCGAAAGTGCGGTTGTATAGCCGCGGCATGGCCGCGTCGGCTCGGCCGGCGAGGCCGTTCTCGGTCGAACCTCCCGGGCTGGTCGAATACGCTAGCCAGCGGCCGGATGGCGTGGAAAGGACGCCCGATCCGACGTTGTTCACGAGATTGCCGCTTGCCGCGAGTACCAGCGCATTCCCCGTTGCTCCCGCGCTAAGCGCGGCGCCGGGACTCAGTGTGAGATCGCCGGCGCTGGTCGTTGCTTGCACGGTGCCCGTAGCCGCAAGCGACGAGTTGAGGGCAATAGCGCCGCCGGTATCTGAGATTGAGACATTTCCGGAAACCGCGGCAATCGGAAGGCTCAGCGTGCCGGTCATCGCGGTGTTGATCGTCAGTCCGCCCAGGCTGCCGCCGGCGGACTGGCCGATGGTCGTGCTGCTCAGAT
>CAZMGP010000072.1:0-15344 GCA_964565875.1 uncultured Enterobacteriaceae bacterium | reverse complement strand
TGTTTGCCGCAGTCACGCTAGTGGTGCCGCCGATGCTGAGCGAGGTGCCCTGCGTGACCGCTCCGCCAGTGCTGATCTGCAGGTTGCCGCTGATCGTGGCGAGCGGCAGCGCTAGCGAATTCGTGCTCGCGGTGTTAATGGTCAGTCCGCCCAGGCTGCCGCCGGCGGACTGGCCGATGGTCGTGCTGCTCAGATCGATGGCGCCCAGGCCGGACTTCAGGGTGAGCGTTCCGCTGCCGGTAATGTCGGTGACGTTGACGGCAACCGTGCCCCCGCTGCTGCCGCTGCCGCCGATCACCTGGCTCGCGTCCAGCGTGGTCGCGCCGGTGATCACGACCGGACTCGTGGTGGTCGCACCAAATGTGCCGCCCCGGATCCCTATGTTGCCGGTCGTGCATCCGGCGCCGCCGCTGCCAGCGGCGCAGCTGCGCGTGGTATAGCTGCCCGACAGATTGATCGGGCTCAAGATGGATTGGGCATAGATCGAGCCCGCATTGCTGATCGGATTGAGTGTCAGCGCGGATGCCTGGGATGCCTGGATGCTGATGTCCCCGCCGGAGGCCAGACTCACCGCGCCGGCGAAATTGTTGGCCCCGTTCAAGTTGATCGTGGCGTTGTTTGCCGCAGTCACGCTAGTGGTGCCGCCGATGCTGAGCGAGGTGCCCTGCGTTACCGCTCCGCCAGCCGTCACCTGGAGATTGCCGCCTATAGTGGACACGCCGAGCGGCAGCGCACCGGACGCGGTGATCGAAGCGCCGTTGTTGCCAGTGTTCGACAGGCTGACGTTGCCGCCGAAGGAATTCCCGGACTGCGTCAAGCTGATCGTGTTCGCGCCGGCGGTAAAGCTGGATAGGCCGCCGACGACGATCGCGCTGTTTTGCGCGATGGCGCCACCGTTCGAATTGACCGTCAGGTTTCCGCCCGTTCCCGTATTGATGCCCGCCAACGTAATGCCGTTCGTTTTGGCGACGGCGATGATGTTTCCTCCTCCGGTGGCGATGCTCGAACCATTCGCCATGCCGATCGCGCTGGCATTTGTTCCGGGAGTAGCAAACGTGCTGTCGATGCCGGCGCTCAGATTGACGTTGAGCTTGCCGTTGCTCGTCGCAATGCTCCCGGCGGAAGTCAAAATGATATCGCCCTGCGCGTTGAGCGTGAGCGTCGCCGATTGATTGGCTGCCGTCGTCAGGCCAGTGGTGACGGGAGCGCTTACGGTGATGCTGCCGACGCCCCCTGGGCGGGTCGCGGTCTGAACCGTAACCGAAGTGCCATTCGTGATCGCGTTGCTAAGCGTGGTGTTGTTTAGAACCGAAGTCGTCGCGCTGCTTATGAATGGAGTGCTCCCCGAGATATTGCTGCTCGCGGCAGTTGAGATGCTGATGTTGTCGGGATCGAGCAGCCACTCTCCATGCCGCCCTTGCGGTGCCCCGACATTGACGACGCCATAGGCCTCGAGCAGCCTTCCGCCGGAAGTCTCGACGAAGCCGCCGTTGCCGCCCACGGGGCCGCCGCGCGCGCTCAACGAACCGAAGAATCGCGTCGTGTCGTCGGCCCAGGCGACGATCTTGCCGCCATTGCCGTTTTGGAGCGCATCGGCCTGAATGGCGGCATCCGGCGCGACGTAAGTGCGAGCCGCGTTCTGTATGAGCGGGTTCCTTCCTTGATAGTCGCCGCCGATCAGCACCGTGCCGCCGCCGGAGCGGCCGGAGGCATCGAGCGATCCGCCGGACATGACCCCGACCTGCTCACCCAGCATCTCGATGCTGCCGCCCGAAGTGCCGGCATCGGCGCCGCGCGCGCTGATAGTTCCCGAATTCGTGACGGTGCTCGCGCCGAGGCCTTCGAGCCGGTTAACGCCGTTGACCTTGCTGACGGTGTTCGCTTCGATGACCCCGGAGTTGTTGACCACTGCACGCACAATGTCGTCAGCGGCCCGAGCGCTCAGCCAAATGCGCCCGCCGTCGGCCTGGATGAGCTGCCGGTTCTCGGCAAGCGCCCCCACTACGCCGCGATCCACGCTCAAGCCGACAAGGCTCGCGCCGCCGAGATTCAGGGTCACCTGTCCGCCCGCTGCGAGCGCGACCGTGCCCAGGCGCGCCTCGATCACGCCGTCGTTCTGCACCGTCGGGCCGACTAGGGCGATGTAACCACCGGGGTTTGCGCTGATTCGACCCTGATTGAGCACGCCGGCGGCGCTGTTGCCGCTGAAAGTCGTGCGCCCGGCCATGAAATCGGCGGCGCTGAGATCGAGAGTGGAGGCGACCAGTCCGCCGACATCCACCTGCGCGCCCGGTCCGAACAGCACGCCGTTGGGATTGACCAGAAACACTTGCCCGTTGGCCGAAAGATTGCCGTAGATCTCGGAGCGCGTGTTGCCAAGAACACGATTGAGTGCGATCGCGGCGCTGCTCGGCTGCAAGAAACGCACCGACTCTCCGGCAGCGATGCCGAAGCTCTGCCAATCAAGTGCCAGGCGCGGGCTGTCTTGCCGGACGACGACGGACTTTGCGTCGGGCGAAAAGACAGCCCCCTGGCCGCCGCTGACTGCAGCTCCAGTCGGCAGGGCCAGGGCCTCCCCGGCTGCAAAGAGTGTTGCGAGCGCGCCGGCGAGCGGCGCCAATCGGAACGTTCGCATGCGTCCCTCCGTCCTCGGTTCGCCACACACCGGCCCGGCCCGCGCCCTGTTGTACTTTTCCCCGAATAGACTCAGCGAAAATCCATTGCGCAAACCCACCTGTGGCTGTTTGCGCCCGAAGGTAGCGAAATACCGGCCGGAACGCTTGAATTTTTGCGACATTCAGTCGGCCGCGCGTTCCCGAGGTTCCCCTTGTTTCACCGCAAACCGCGGCGCAGCAAGGCTCACCGCTTGCGGCGCCGAATGCGGCCAATTCGTGACAGTGAATTCCGCCAAACGCGCCGGGAAATGCATGGCGATTGCATGGAATTAACCACATGGTTAATATTGCCGCATCGCAATTTCAGCGAACGGGCTCCCCTTGAAACTTCCACAACGAATTGCCGACGTCGCGCAGCTCGAAGACGTCATGACCACGCCTACGGCTTCGCTTTGCAGCGAACTCAACGCCTTGTCCGGCGATATCCTCATTCTCGGCATCGGCGGCAAGATGGGTCCCACCCTCGCGCGGATGGCCAAGCGCGCCGCTCCGACCAAGCGCGTGATCGGCGTGGCGCGATTCACCGAGCCCGGCCTGCGCGAGAAACTCGAGTCCTGGGGCATCGAGTGCATCGCCTGTGACCTGCTCGAACGCGATGCGATCGGGCGCCTGCCGCGGGTCGAGAACGTGGTGTTCATGGCCGGACGCAAGTTCGGCTCCAGCGACCGCGAGGACCTGAGCTGGGCGATGAACGTGATGGTTCCGGCGCAGGTAGCGGAGGTGTTTCGCGGCTCGCGCATCGTTGCCTTCTCCACTGCCTGCGTCTATCCCTATGTCGACGTCGCCTCGGGCGGCGCGACCGAAGACGTGCCCGCCGTGCCGCCGCCGGGCGACTATGCGAACTCCTGCGTCGGCCGCGAGCGCATGTTCGAATATTTCTCGCGTAAATTCGGCACTCCGGGGCGCCTATTGCGCCTGGAATACGCGATCGACATGCGCTACGGCGTGCTCCACGACGTGGGCAGGAAGGTTCATGCCGGCACGACCATCGATCTCACCATGGGGCACGTCAACGTCATCTGGCAGGGCGACGCCAACAGCATGGCGCTGCGCGCCCTCGGCCACTGCACTGCGCCGGCGAGCGCGCTCAATTTGAGCGGACCGGAGACGGTGAGCGTACGCGCGCTTGCCGAAGCCTTCGGCCGGCATTTCAAGCGTCCGCCAGTGTTCGCGGGCAAAGAAGCGGACACGGCCTGGCTGGTGAATAGCGCTCAGGCGCAGCGCCTGTTCGGCCCGCCCAGCGTGCCCCTGGAAACATTGATCGCCTGGCAGGCCGATTGGATCGCGCGCGGTGGCGCGAGCCTGGGCAAGGACACCCATTTCGATTCCCGCGACGGCAAGTATTGACGGGCGTTTTCGGGAGAATCAGGCGACGGCCGGAACGGAGAGCGCAATGAACGCCGCTAGCGAAGTGCGCGAGCACGCATTGGGCGAAGAGCATCTTGCCGGCGCCATGGAGTTGTCGCGTGCGGCCAATTGGAACCAGAACGAAGCCGATTGGCGCATGATGCTGCGCCTAGGCAAAGGCTACGGCCTGTCCGCCGCCGACGGTACCCTGGTTGCCAGCATCGTGCTGCTACCCTACGGGGACAAGTTCGCCTGGATGAGCATGGTGCTGGTGTCGCCGCTGCATCGCCGTCTCGGCTACGCCTCGCGCATGCTGCGGCGCGGGCTCGCCGAGCTGCAGTCGCGCCGGCTTGCCGGGGTGCTCGACGCCACGCCCGCGGGACACGAAGTGTATGTGCGCGAAGGCCTGAAGGACACTTGGGGCTTCCAGCGCTACCGGCTGGAGGAACGCGCCGCGGCATCGGCCCCACCCGACGTCCCGGGGCTGAATGTACGGGAACTCGCCGAAGACGACTGGCCGCAACTTCTCGCCCTGGACCTACCCGCCTTCGGTGCCAGCCGCGAGCCGCTGCTGCGCGCCCTGTCTGCGCGCCTGCCCGAGGCTGCGTTCGTCGCCGAGCGCGCCGGGCGGATCTGCGGTTTTCTCTGCGGTCGCGACGGACGCGAGGCGCGCCAGCTCGGTCCGCTCGTCGCGCGGGATGAAGACACGGCACGAGCATTGCTCTGGCAAGCCTTGCAGCGCGTGCGCGCGCCGCTCTACATCGACCTCCTCGATCGCCAAGCCGGGCTGCGCGCTTGGGCACTGCAGCAGGGCTTCGCCGTGCAGCGCCCGTTCACCCGCATGGTGTACGGAATCGGCGGGGCGCCGGGCGATCCGGCCACGGTGATGCTCGCGGCCGGCCCCGAACTCGGCTAGCCCGCCCCTTTGCCAGATCGAGTCGGGACGGCGCCGGGCGCCGTCACTTGGTCATCTTGATCGACTTGTCCAGGAACTCGTTCGTGTAGGCGTCTTTGATGCTGAACGGCTTGTCCAGGCCGAGGTAAGTCTTGACCAGGTCGTAGTCGTTCGCCATGCGCGCATCGTCGTGCCAGCCGAGCGCCACCGTGCGCGAAGTCTTGTCGCTCATCAGCACTTCCACCAGCTTCCAGTTGGTCATCTCGTTGTCGTACTTGAGCGCGCCGTTCGCGTCGACCAGCGCCTGAATGCAAGGCTTGGGATCGGCGACGCAAGTGGCGAATGCCTTCTGCGTCACTTTGACGAAGCTCGCCACCGTGGCCTTGTGCGACTTCAGGTAGTCGGCGTTGACGATGATGGAATTGCCGTAAGGATTCAACCCGGCGTCGCGCCAGGCGAGGAAACCCATGTCCGCGCCCAGTTCCGCGTGGAACACATGGTGCAGGTTGTAGAACGAGGTGGTGGCGTCGATCGATTTCGCCTTCAACGCCGCGAGCTTGCTGTTTGGATCGATGTTGACCCAGGTCACCGAGTTCGGGTCGATGCCGTTCGCTTTTGCGAGCGCCGGCCACATGATGCGCGCGCCGTCGCCCGCGGGATTGCCGATCTTCTTGCCCGCCAGGTCCTTCACCGACTTGATGCCCGAACTCTTCAGCCAGTAAAGTCCCTGCGGCGAATTGGCGTAGACGTTGTACACGCCCACCAGCGGCGCGCCCTTGCCGCGCGCGACCAGCACCCCCGCCATGTCCGCGAGCCCGATGGGAGTGGCGCCGGCGCCGACTTTCTGCGTGGCGAGCGCCGAGCCCTTGCCCTGCTCGATGTTGAGGTCGATCCCAGCCTGGCTGTACCAGCCCATCTTTTTCGCGTAGTAGTAGGGCGCGTGGTCGCCGCCGGCGATCCAGTTGAGGATGAAATCGATCTTTTCGGTTTTTTGCGCCAGTGCCGGAGCGCTGACGGCGAGAGTGAACGCGGTGGTAGCTGCCGCGGCGAGGCGGCTGAAGCGAATTGCGGTCATGGGTTTCTCCTCGGTAGTAATTCGGAAAGCTTATTGTGTGCAGGCAGAGCGCGAACGGTCATGGTACCGAGGGCGATTTTTACTGTCAACGAAGCGCGTCGTTTCGCGCTCGCCTCAATGCTATTGACAGCTTTTCCGGATGTATGCAAAAGTAACCAGGCGGTTAATAGTTGAGAAAAGGGAGTTCGGCGATGGGATTGCGTTGGACCGACTGGCCGGCCGAGGTGCTCGCCGTGTTGCGTCGCGGCGCGGTGATTCCGGCGCATCTGCTCGCGCTCGACGCCACCCGCAAACTCGATCTGCGCCGCCAGCGGGCGCTCGCGCGCTACTACCTCGATGCCGGAGCCGGCGGCCTGGCTGTGGGCGTGCATTCCACCCAGTTCGCCATCCGCGAGGCAGGCCTTTATCAGCCCGTGCTGCAGCTCGCCATCGATACCGCCCGCGCCTGGTGTCAGCGGCCCCTGGTCATGGTCGCCGGCCTCGCGGGCAAGACCGCGCAGGCGCGGGACGAAGCCGTCATCGCGCGTGAACTCGGCTATCACGCTGGGCTCCTGTCTCTCGCGGCGATGAAGAGCGCTTCCGAGGATGAAATCGTCGCCCATTGCGCAGCGATCGCCGCCGAAATCCCGGTGGTGGGTTTCTATCTGCAGCCGGCGGTGGGTGGCCTGCACCTGCCCGCCTCCTTCTGGCGCCGCCTGGCCGCGATCGAAAACGTGGTGGCGATCAAGATGGCACCGTTCAACCGTTATCGCACGCTCGACGTCGTGCGCGGCGTGGTGGAGGCCCGCGCCGAGGAGCGGATCACGCTCTACACCGGCAACGACGACCACATCGTGCTCGATCTGATCACTCCCTTCGCGGTGAAGCGCGCGGGCGAAGAGGTGCAGGTGCGCATCAAGGGCGGCCTGCTCGGCCATTGGAGTGTGTGGACCAAGACCGCAGTCGAATTGCTCGAGCGCATCCGGGCGGCGGTGGCGAGCGGCGCCGTGCCGCAGGCGCTGCTCGCGCTCGACTCGAAAGTGACGGATTGCAACAGCGCCTTCTTCGACGTGGCGCACGATTTCCACGGCTGCATCGCCGGCTGCCACGAGGTGCTGCGGCGCCAAGGATTATTCGCAGGAACCTGGTGCCTCGACCCCGCCGAAGGGCTGTCACCCGGCCAGGCCGAAGAGATCAGCCGCGTCATCGCCAGCTATCCGGAATTCGACGACAGCGCCTTCGTCAAAGCGAATCTAGAGCGTTGGCTGGCATGAGCAGGGAGCAGGGGGCGCCGAAGGGCGGAAGAGGGACCCCGACGCGAGTCGGGGATCTGACCCCGAAGGCGACCATGAGCGGCCGGCGCCCCTGTGCGTCCGGGCTCAGGTCGCATCCCCATCGTACCGATGGGGCCCCTGCTCCACTTCGCCGGCCGCTGCCCCTCGCCGGGATGCGACCGCCCGCGATTGCCGCCACGCGCCGACGACGCTTATCGTGCATGAAGACACCGATACGGAGGCGCGGCTGGCGTGAGCCGGCCTGCGCTGGCACAATCCAAAACCTCTAAGCCGCGACTGGGTCCCACCATGAATGACACGACGCGCCGCTACGCCTTTGCCATCCTGTCGCACGCGCTGCTCTTGCTCGCGTGGTACCTGTTCATCGAAATCGCCAAGGTGCCGAAGTTTGTCATGCCCTCGCCGCAAGCGACGCTCGGCGCGCTGTTCACGGGCAACTACCGCTGGTGGGACAACGTGTTCGTCACCTGCGTCGAAATATTCGGCGGCTACATTCTCGCCGTGGGCGTCGGCGTCGGGCTGGCGCTGTCGTTCTCCTGGTCGCGGATGTGGGAGGACGCGGTGATGCCGCTGCTCGTCAGCCTCAACATGATCCCAAAGGTGGCGCTCGGACCGCTGATCATCGTCTGGTTTTCCTACGGCATGTTTCCCAACATGCTGATCGCCTTCTCGATCGGCGTGTTTCCCATCGTGCTCACCACGGCGCGCGGCCTGCGCGAGGTCGAGCCGGAACTGCTCGATCTGGTGCGCACCCTGCGCGGATCGCGGTGGCAGATATTCAAGAAGATCCAGCTCCCCGGCGCCCTGCCCTACATCTTCTCCGGCATGAAGGTGGCGGCGGTGCTTGCCGTCGCCGGCGCCATCGTCGGCGAGTTCCTCGGCTCTGAGAAAGGACTGGGCTATCTGATGCTGCAAGTGCAGGTGACACTCGACACCGCCGCGATGTTCATGGCGGTCATCCTCATCACCCTCATCGGCGTGGCGCTTTACGGACTGGTGCTGCTGCTCGAGCGCCTGTTGGTGGTGCAGGACGCCCGCGTGTCCTAAGTTCGGCTGCGTCCCTCGTACAAGTCTCGCCCCTCCACGAGCGCGCGGATCTTGCCGTCCGCCATGTTGCGCTTCAGGTTCCACAAGCCGCAGTCGGGGTGAATATACTTCACCCGCCCCGGACCGAGCAGCTTCTCCGCGCGCTCGATCGCGCGCGCGATCTCGGCGGCCGACTCCACTTCCGTGCGCTTGACGTCGACCACGCCCAGTCCCAGGCCGATCTCCGGCCGCAGCTCGCGAAACACCGCCAACTCCTCCGGCGGCCGATGCGCGCATTCCATCACCACATGATCGGCGTGCAGGGCGTTGAGATAGCCCATCAGCTTCGCCCAATTGCCTCTCTGGATCGACTGCCCGCCGTAATTGCCGAAGCACAGATGGACCGCGGGCTTGCCCTTCACCGCATCGAGCACGCGATTGATCGCGCTCGCCGCCCATTGCCACTCGTCCGCATGCCCCGGCAGATTGGCCTCGTCGATCTGCACCACCTCGGCATCGACATGCCGCACCTGCTCGGCCAGCACCTCGGCGATGGCGTGCGCGAGCGCCGGGGTATCCGGGTAATGCTTATCGAGCAGAGTCTTGGCTAGCATGTGGGGACCAGTCACGGTGAACTTGAGCGGCCGCGTCGCCAGCGCCTTGGCGCGGGCGCAGGCCGACGGCAGGTCGAGCGTGCCGCTACCCAGGGGGGCACAGACGACACCCGGCGGGCGCGCACGGAACAGCATGCCGCCGGCCTTGCGGTATTCGATCAGTTCCTCGAAGCCGATTTCGCGCCGCACGCCGGCCATCGGGCGGACAAAATATTCGATCATGCCGTTGGTCTCGGGATGATTGATGTCGAAACGGTACATCTCGCCGTCGCAGACGAGGTCGATGCCGGCCTGTTCCTGCGTGGCGATGACTACCCGCGTCGCGTCGGCAAGCGCCTGCTCGGACGGGCTGGCCGCCAGCCAGTCGGGTATCGGGTAGGAACCGACTACGGTGGTCAGAATGCGCGGCGCGGCCATGTCATCTCCTGAAGGAATTCGCGAGGTCTGAATTATTAACCGTCTGGATAAAACTTTCAGCATTTATCCAGTATCATCCTGCAATCGAGGGCGGTGCCACAATTTAACGCGGCAGCATGGCTGAAAAGAAGAAGGCGACAAGCGGCAAGACGAGCAGCGGACGGAAGCGCGTGCGGCGCGACCCCGGGCGCACGCGCTCGCGCATACTCGAGGCGGCCCGCATCGAATTCGCGCACCGCGGTCTCGGCGGCGCGCGCGTCGACCAGATCACCGCCCGCGCCGGCTCCAACAAGCGCATGATCTATTACTACTTCGGCAGCAAGGAGGCGCTGTTCCTCGCCGTGCTCGAAGCGGCGTACGAGGACATCCGCAAAGCAGAACAAGCGCTCATGCTGACCGACCTGGACCCCGCCGAAGGCATGCGGCGCCTGGTGGAGTTCACCTGGGCCTATTACCTCGCCCATCCGGAATTCATTTCGCTGCTGAACAGCGAAAACCTCCATCGAGCGCGACTGCTGCGCAAATCGAAGAAGATCCGCGCCCTGCATTCGCCGCTGGTGGCGATGCTGGAAGGCCTGCTGCGACGCGGCAGGCGCATGGGTGAGTTCAGATCCGGCGTCGACGCGATCCAACTCTATATTTCGATTGCTTCCTTGGGATACTTCTATCTCTCGAATATCCACACCCTGTCCACGATCTTCGGCAAGGATTTAGCGCAGTCGAAGGCGCTGAAGCAGCGCCTCGCGCACATGACCGAGCTGGTGCTGGGCTATTTGGAGAAATGAAACGTGCCGCGGATCGAGAAAGCCATGGCTTTATTGACCCTGCTCGGCACATCGTGTCTAATTTAACCAGCTGGTTAATAATGGAAACAGCGTCCGGGGAGCAGAGCCCGCGCCCATTTCGGGCCGACGCGCAAGGAACTGGGCGACCGAGAGCGACTTCCGCCGATGTCTGAGCCTTTCATTCATCTGTCCGGCGTGCGCAAGACCTACCGGCGGCGCAATGTCGAGCACCTGGCGATATCCGACGCGAGCTTCGACGTCATGCCGGGCGAGCTGGTGGCGCTGGTCGGTCCGTCGGGCTGCGGCAAGACGACGCTGCTGAAGATCCTCGCCGGCCTGCACGGCTACGACGGCGGCGAGCTCAAAATCGGCTCCGGCACCCACCCTTTCAACCCCGCGCGCGACGTGGGCATGGTGTTCCAGCAGCCGCTGCTGCTCAAGTGGCGGCGCATCCTGGAGAACGTGCTGCTGCCGACGGAAATCCTCGGGCTGCCGCTCGAGGCCAGCCGCGAGCGGGCGATGAAGCTGCTCGATCTGGTCGGCCTCACCGGCTTCGAGCACAAGTATCCCTACGAACTCTCCGGCGGCATGCAACAGCGCGCCGCGATCGCCCGTGCGCTCGTCCACGATCCGAAGCTGATCCTGATGGACGAGCCGTTCGGCGCGCTGGATGCGCTGACGCGCGAAAAGATGAATCTTGAGCTGCTGCGCATCTGGAAGGAGAGCCAGAAGACCATCGTGTTCGTCACCCACGGCATATCGGAGGCCGTGTTCCTCGGCACGCGCGTCATCGTGCTCACGGCCGGACCGGCACGCATGGCGGACAACATCGAGATCCGGCTGCCGCATCCGCGCAGCCTGGATCTCAAGACCGAGAAGAACTTCGGCGATTACACCCGGCATATCTACAAGCTGCTGGGCATGGAATGATCTTGGAGCGACGGATCTTCATGGAGCAAATCGATGGCTGAGAAACGCTTGGGAATAATCATGTACGGCGTGACCGGGCGCATGGGCACGAATCAGCACCTGGTTCGCTCGATACTGGCGATCCGTGCGCAAGGCGGCGTGACGCTTGCCGACGGCACGCGCGTCATGCCCGACCCCATCCTCGTCGGGCGCAGTGGCGACAAGCTCGAGCGCCTGGCCAAGGCGCACGGCGTCGCGCGCTGGACCACCGACCTCGAAGCGGCGCTCGCGAACAAGGACGATACGCTGTTCTTCGATGCCGCTTCTACCCAACTGCGGCCGACTGTGCTCAAGCAGGCCATCGCCGCCGGCAAGGACATCTATTGCGAAAAGCCAGTCGCCACCGGCTTGGCGGAGGCGATCGATCTCTACCGCGCAGCGAAGAAAGCCGGCATCCGGCACGGCGTAGTGCAGGACAAACTCTGGCTCCCCGGCTTGCTCAAGCTGAAAATGCTGCGCGACGCGGGCTTCTTCGGGCGCATCCTGTCGCTGCGCGGCGAGTTCGGCTACTGGGTGTTCGAGGGCGACTGGCAGGCGGCGCAACGGCCGAGCTGGAATTACCGCAAGGAAGAAGGCGGCGGCATCATCCTCGACATGCTGTGCCATTGGCGCTACGTGCTCGACAACCTGTTCGGCGAAGTGAAGAGCGTGAGCTGCATCGGCGCCACGCACATCCCCGAGCGCTGGGACGAAAACGGCAAGAAATACCAGGCGACGGCGGACGACGCCGCCTACGCCAGCTTCGAACTCGAAGGCGGCGTCATCGCCCATATCAACAGTTCCTGGGCGGTGCGCGTGCGTCGCGACGATCTCGTCACTTTCCAAGCGGACGGTACCCACGGCTCCGCCGTGGCCGGACTGCAGCGCTGCTTCAGCCAGGCGCGGGTGAACACGCCTAAGCCGGTGTGGAACCCCGACGTGCCGCAGACCATCGATTTCTTCGACACCTGGCAGGAAGTGCCGAACAATATCGCCTACGACAATGCGTTCAAGGCCGAATGGGAGCTCTTTATCCGCCACCTGTTCGACGGCACGCCGTTCAAATGGAATCTGCTCGAAGGCGCCAAAGGCGTGCAACTCGTCGATTGCGCGCTGCAGAGCTGGGCCGAGCGGCGCTGGGTGGACGTGCCAAAGCTGGAGGCCTGACGCGATGAATGCGCCAGAGAAGCTCGGCTTGAGCATCAAATTGCCGCTCGCCGACGGTCGGATTGAATCCTACCGGCTCTCCGTCCCGCGCAATTTTCCGCTGAAGGCCGCGCGCGCCTTCAACCGCGTCGCCTATTCCGCCGCCCACGTTGTCGCCGACCCGTTCGCCGCCGCCGATCCCTGGCAAGGCTGCGCCCTCGACTGGGACGCGACTATCGCCTATCGCCGCAGGTTGTGGAATCTGGGGCTGGGAGTGGCCGAGGCCATGGACACGGCTCAGCGCGGCATGGGGCTCGATTGGCCCGCCTCGCTCGAACTCATCCGCCGCTCGATCGACGCGAGCAGCGACTACAAGGGCGCCCTCCTTGCGAGCGGCGCCGGCACCGACCACCTTCCCGCAGAGGCGGCGCGCGGCGTGGACGATGTCATCCGCGCCTATGAGGAGCAAATCGCCGCCATCGAAGCGCTGGGCGGCCGCATCATACTCATGGCGAGCCGCGCACTCGCCCGCGTGGCGAAGTCGCCCGACGATTACCACCACGTCTACGACCGCATCCTGCGCCAAGTGAAAGAGCCGGTCATCATCCACTGGCTGGGCGAGATGTTCGATCCCGCGCTCGCGGGCTACTGGGGGCATGCCGACCATTACCAGGCGATGGAAGTCGCACTCGCGGTCATCGCCCGCAATGCGGCCAAGGTCGACGGCGTGAAGGTATCGCTGCTCGACAAGGGCAAGGAAATCGCCATGCGCCGGCGTCTACCGGCGGGGGTACGCATGTACACCGGCGACGACTTCAATTACGCCGAGCTGATCGAAGGCGACGCGCAAGGGCATTCCGACGCCCTGCTCGGCATTTTCGACGCCATCGCGCCGGCCGCCTCGGCGGCGCTCGGTGCCCTCGCCGCAGACGAGCGCCAGACTTTCCATTCCATCCTCGCGCCTACGGTGCCTCTATCGCGCCACATCTTCTGCGCGCCGACGCGCTTCTACAAGACCGGCGTGGTGTGCATGAGCTGGCTCAACGGCCATCAGGACCATTTCGTCATGGTGGGTGGGCAGCAAAGCGCGCGCTCCATCCTGCATCTGGCCGAGTTGTTCCGGCTCGCCGATGCGGCGGGGCTGCTGCGCGACCCGGAGCTCGCCTGCGCGCGCATGCGAGCGCTCCTCGCCGTGCATGGCATCACGCAATAAGTACCGCGCTCACGCCGCATAGATGAAGTATTCTCCGCCTAATTCCGAATTGCTCTCGCTCAATACCGCCACCGTGCGCGAGAAGTGGAACCTGCGGCAGATGATCGAAGGCTGCGCGCGCCACGGCATACGCGGCATCTCGCCCTGGCGCGACAAGCTGGCCGAAATCGGCGCCAAGGAAGCGGCGAAAATGATCCGCGCCAACGGCCTCACCGTCACCGGCCTGTGCCGCGGCGGCATGTTTCCCGCCGCGGACGCAAGAGGCCGGCGCGCGGCGATTGAGGACAATCTGCGTGCCATCGACGACGCCGCCGTGCTGGAAGCCAAGTGCCTGGTGCTGGTGGTGGGCGGACTGCCGCAGGGATCGAAAGACCTCGCCGGGGCGCGCGAGCAGGTGCGCGACGGCATCGGCACCGTGCTCGACCACGCCCGCAGCAGCGGCGTGCCGCTCGCGATCGAAGCCCTGCATCCCATGTATGCGGCCGACCGGGCTTGCGTCAACACCATCGCCCAGGCGAACGATCTCTGCGACGAGCTGGGCGAAGGGCTGGGGCTCGCCGTGGACGTCTACCACGTCTGGTGGGATCCGCGCCTCAAGGCGGAGATCGAGCGCGCCGGCGACAAGCGCCTGCTCGCCTTCCACATCTGCGACTGGCTGGTGCCTACCAGCGATCTATTGCTAGACCGCGGCATGATGGGCGACGGCGTGATCGACATCCCCCTCATCCGCTCCTGGGTCGAGGCAGCCGGCTATCGCGGCTTTCACGAAGTGGAGATCTTCTCCGCCAAGAATTGGTGGAAACGCGATCCAGACGAGGTTCTCTCCATCTGCCGCGAGCGCCACCAGGCCTGCTGTTAGCGCGGGCTCAAGAAGACGAAGTCAGGTGCCTAAGCCAGTCGAGCAGGCGGCGTAGCCAACTGCCACGCTCCGGCGCTGCAGTTTCCACGGGAGCCGCGCCGCTGAAGCGCTGTGCCAGGGACTCGGCGAACTGCGCGGTGCGCTCGGTTGCGCGCTTTTCGAACAGCCGGTCGACGATGGGCTTGAGCTGGCCGGTGCCCGTCACGTCGAACACGCTGCGCAAGTCCGTGCCTACGGTGGAGGCTTTCAGTTCCACGTCGATCGCCATGGTGAGATGCTCGGCCCGCGCGACGGCGTGGAGGCGCTTCGGCGGCTCTTCCGACTCGATTTGCGCCTTGAGGGTGAGGATCATCGGGATCACGCCGATCTTCTCCTTCACCGTCAACTCGGCATTGCGCTCGTCGATGACTTTGATTTTCTCGACGCCAGGGATGCAGGTGCACAGCGACTCGAAATCGCGCAGGAAGTGCCACAACTCCCGCGGCGGTGCATTCACGCTGAAGCTTGCTTCGCGCCGCGGCATCAGTCCCACCACTTCTTGAGTTTGAAGTCTTCGGCGAGGATGCCGGCGGCGTTGTAGCCAGCCCCCGCATGCACGCCTCCGCCCGGGTGGCAATAGCCGCCGGCCATGTACAAGCCCTCGATCGGCGAACGGTAGCTCGACCAGCCGGCGAAGGGGCGGAAATAGCCCATCTGATCCGGCGTCATGTCGCCCACGACGTCGACGCCGTTGACCATGTTGTCGTTCTCGCGCTCCGTGTCCGTGGGGTCTTGGATGCTCATGGCCAGGATTTTGTCCTTGGTCATGTTCGGCGCATAGGAGCGCCACAGTTCCAGGCAGTGACTGGCGTACTCGTCGCGCAGCTTCTTCCAGCCGGCCGGCCCGTCGGGCGCCAGGGCATAAGGCGCGTACTGCCAGACGAGCACCGAATGCTTGTCCGCCGGCGCCTGCGACGGATCGAACAGCGACGGCAGCGTAATCTGCAACATTTCGCGCCGCGGCGGCTTGCCCGCGGCGATCTCCTGGTAGGCCTGCACCTGGTCGGCGACCGTGCCGCAGAACATCTCCT
>CAZMGP010000071.1:0-20918 GCA_964565875.1 uncultured Enterobacteriaceae bacterium | reverse complement strand
TGCGGGTCATTTTTAAATGGAAACCCCGGGTCAAATTTGGGTGGAAATCAACAGCACACTCTCACCGGGAGGACCCGGGGTCATCGGCACGATGAGCGTGGGCCAACTGCAGATGGTAGGTCCCCGCAGCATATTGGCTCTAGACGCTATCGGACAAACCAACGACATCGTAGGGGTAATCGGGAAGGCGACATTGGACGGCAAATTGTCGTTCTCCCCTGCAGCAGATTTCAAACCAGGTGCCAATACCTCGGTTCCCGTGTTGTACTACGGCAGTTACACCGGTACGTTTTCGTCGATGCTGCTGCCAGTCGGGTACAAGGAAGATTACCAAACGGCAAAGCTGAATATCACGGTGCTCGACCGCACGTCCGTGAATGATCATGTGTCGCAAACCGTTAGCCAGGTCGTACTACAAAGTAATTCAACGATTACCGCTACCAGTACCCCGAGCACTGCCGTGGTGCTGCCACTGATCGCATCTGGCACAGCCGGACCGGCTACGCTCGCCGATCCGGGCTATACCATCGGCGGCACTGCAGGCAGCTTCGGCGGCAGCCAGAGCCAGACGCCTCCGCCCGCGGATTCGCGCACACCTCGCAAGGCGCCCGCCACAAAGGTGGGCATGTGCGGGCGTCCGGCCTAGGGAGATGAGCATGCGAATTCTCGTTTGGACGATGCTCCTCATGGCGATCACTTCAACGGGCAACTCCGCGTTCGCCGCCACCGCCGGACAGGTTACCCATCTCTCCGGCGTGCTGACTGCCAAGCGCGCGGACGGCACGTCGAAGCTTTTCTCTGTCCGATCGGAAGTGCAGGAAGGCGACACGCTCACCACCCAGGAAGATACCTATGCGCGGGTGAAGTTCGTCGACGGCGCCGAGATCGTGCTGCGGCCGGGTTCGCAGCTCAAGGTCGCGTCCTATACGTTCGATGCGGCGAAGCCCGCGTCCGACAATGTTCTTCTCGATTTGCTCAAGGGTGGATTGCGCGCGGTGACGGGCCTCATCGGCAAGCGCAACCACGATGCGGTGAATTTTGCGACGAACACCGCGACGATCGGCATTCGCGGCACGCATTTCGGCGCGCTGCTGTGCAAGAACGACTGCGGTAAAGTCCCAACGGCGACCGGCAAGCCGCCGGCAAACGGATTGCACTTGGACGTCGCCGACGGCGCCATCGTGGTAAAGAACCAGGCGGGCCAGCAGGTGATTGCGGCCGGCCAGTTCGGCTTTGTCGCAAGCGCAGCGGCGAAGCCCATCATCGTGCCGCCGCAGCAAGGCATCCAGGTAGTGATGCCGACCAGCATCAGCCAGAACTACACTCGCGGCCAGGGCATAGGCGCGGCCAAAGACGATCAGTGCCAGGCGAATTAGCACGGCATGGGTAGCCTCTCGCGCTGAGCGTCGCGATCGATAGTCGGCTGGAAAGCCAGTAGCGACGTGGAGTTTCAGCCAGTGCCCTCCAATGCATTGAGCAAGCGGCGGCTAATGAAAATCCCGCGAGCGCGTTGCCAGCTTGCCGAGCAGCTCGCTGTGATCCGCTAGCCGCCTGGCGATGACGTGCACCACTTCGCCTTCGCGCTCGACCGACCCATACACGGCCATCAGGCGCGCGCCGAGCAACTCGCGCCGCTGCCGCTCGCCGAGGTCACGCCAGACGATGACGTTGACGCAGCCGGTCTCGTCCTCGAGCGTGACGAAGATGGTGCCGGAGGTGGTGCCGGGCCGTTGCTTGCCGACGACGATGCCGGCGGCGCGCACGCGGCTGCCGTGCGGCAAGCGGCGGACTTCGGCCGCGGCGGCGAGGCGCATGTGGGTAAGGCGCGGCCGCAGCAGCGCGAGCGGATGGCGGCCGAGGGTGAGCCCCAGGCTCGCGTAATCGGCGACGAGGTCTTCGTCTTCGCTCGGCGCGCGCAGCGACGCCGCGCTCTCCTGCACCGGAGAAGCGGCGAGTAGATGCGCCGCAGTGTCCACCCCCGCCGCCTGCCAATAGGCCAGCCGGCGGTGGCCGGCGAGGGCGGACAGCGCGCCGCTCGCCGCGAGGCAGCCGAGCTCGTGGCGATTGAGGCGCGCGCGGCGCGCGAGGTCCTCCACCGAGGAGAAGCCGCCTTGCGTTCGCGCCTGCACGATGCGTTCGGCGCAGTCTTGCGACAGGCCTTTTATCATGAGCACCCCTAAGCGCACGGCAGGCGCCCCTTGCGCGCTCTTCTCCAGCGTGCATTCCCAGGTGCTCGTCAGCACATCCACGGGGCGGATCTCGACGCCGTGGCGGCGCGCATCCTGCACGAGTTGCTCCGAGCTGTAGAAGCCCATGGGCTGGCTGTTCAAGAGCGCGGCGAGAAAGGCTGCCGGATGGTGGAGCTTGATCCAGGCGGAGACGTAGGCGAGGAGAGCGAAGCTCGCCGAATGCGATTCAGGAAAGCCGTATTCGCCGAAGCCGAGGATCTGTTCGAAGATGCGCTCGGCGAACTCGCGCGCATAGCCGTTGGCGAGCATGCCGTCGATCAAGGGTTGCTTGAAATGCTCCAAGCCGCCTTTCCTTTTCCAGGCCGCCATCGAGCGGCGCAGCTGGTCGGCTCTGCCGGCGGTGAACCCTGCGGCAACCATCGCCAGCTGCATCACCTGTTCCTGGAATATCGGCACGCCCAGGGTGCGCTCGAGCACCTTCTTCACTGCGGCGCTCGGGTAGTCGACGGCTTCCGGCTTCTGGCGGCGGCGCAGATAGGGATGCACCATCTTCCCCTGGATCGGGCCCGGACGTACGATCGCGATTTCGATCACCAGGTCGTAGAAATTTTCGGGCTTCAGCCGCGGCAGCATCGACATCTGCGCCCGCGATTCGATCTGGAACACGCCCACGGTGTCGGCCTGCTGGATCATCGCATAGACCCGCGGATCATCCTCGGGGATATCGCTCATCGACAGCGCCGCGCCGCGCTCGCGGCCGATGAATTCCAATGCGCGTCGGATCGCGGAGAGCATGCCGAGCGCGAGCACGTCCACTTTCAACAGGCCGAGCGCATCGAGGTCGTCCTTGTCCCACTGGATCACGCTGCGCTCCGCCATGGCGGCGTTCTCGATCGGCACCAGGCGTTCGAGCGGCCCGCGCGAGATGACGAAGCCGCCGACATGCTGCGACAGATGGCGCGGAAAGCCGATCAGCGCGCCGACGAGGACGAGCAGGCGGCGGATGGTCGGGTTCTCCGGATCGAACCCGGCATCGGCGAGGCGTTGGGGCAGCGCCTGGCGGCGGTCCCACCAGGCGAGCGATTTCGCAAGGCGCTCGATCTGCGCGGTTTCCAGCCCCAGCGCCCTGCCGCAGTCGCGGATTGCGCTCCGCGTCTTGTAGCAGATCACCGTCGCCGCCAGCGCCGCGCGCTCGCGCCCGTACTTGGCGTAAATGTACTGGATCACCTCCTCGCGCCGCTGGTGCTCGAAATCGACGTCGATGTCCGGCGGTTCGTTGCGTTCGCGCGAGACGAAGCGCTCGAACAGCATGCTCGTGCGCCCCGGGCTGACTTCGGTGATGCCGAGCGCGTAGCAGACGACGGAGTTCGCGGCCGAGCCACGGCCTTGGCACAGGATGCCCTGGCTGCGGGCGAAGCGCACCACGTCATAGACGGTGAGGAAAAAAGGCTCGTAGCCGAGTTCGGCGATGAGCGCGAGTTCGCGCTCGGCCAAGTCGCGGACCGGCTGCGTCACGCCGCCGGGAAAGCGCTGTGCCAGGCCGGCTTCGGTGAGCGCGCGCAGATGGCCGGAGGGCGTCGCACCCGACGGCACGATTTCCTCCGGGTATTCGTAGCGCAGGCAATCGAGAGAGAACGTGCAGCGCGCGGCGATGCGCAGCGTCTCTTCGAGCAGGCTCGTGGGATAGAGGTTCGCGAGGCGCAGCCGCAGGCGCAGATGACGCTCGGCGTTGGGGTAGAGGGCGTGGCCGCACTGCGCGACGGGCTTCTTTAGGCGAATCGCGGTGAGCGTGTCCTGCAGTTTCCTGCGCGAGCGCAAGTGCATGTGGACGTCGCCCGAGGCGACGAGCGGCAGGCCGCAGGCTTGGGCGAGCGTGCGCAAGCGCGCAAGGCGCGCGCGGTCGTTCGCCCCGCACAAGAGTTCCACTGCGATCCAGGCGCGTCCGGGAAAGCGCGCGGCGAGCCAGTGCGCATGATCGATGCTCGGCTCCGCCTCGGGCAGGAGCAGGGCGAGGCAGCCGGGAAGCCCTTCATCCAGGTCCTTCGCTTCGAGGTGATAGCTGCCCTTCGCGCTGCGCCGCCTGCCGCGGGTGATGAGTTCGGACAGATTGCCGTAGCCTTCGCGGTCGGTGGCGAGCAACACCAGCTTCGGTCCGTCGCTAAGAACGATTTCGCTGCCGACGATGAGCGGCAGGCCGCATTCCTTGGCGGCAGCGTGCCCCCGCACCACGCCGGCGAGCGAGCATTCGTCGGTGAGGGCGAGCGCGCTGTAGCCGAGCGCTTGTGCGCGGGCGATGAGTTCCTCCGGATGCGAGGCGCCGCGCAGGAAGCTGAAATTGGAGAGGCAGTGCAGCTCCGCATAGGCGGGCGGGGAAGGGGGCACGGCGCGCCTCAGGAAAAAATGCCGTGCAGATACCAGGCGCCGGCGGGGTTGCGCTCGCGATACACCCACAGCAGCGCATCGTTCGCGGCGCGGGCGATGAAATAATCGCGCGCGGCGTCCGCCCCGTCCCACCAGCCGGACTCGATGCGCTCGGGGCCGGCGACGAGTTTCAAGGGGCCGTGGTGACAGGGAACGGAATCGTTTTCTGCGAGCGCCTGCGGTTCTTCGAGTAACCAGAACGGGCGCAGGTTGAAATCCAGGGCTAGCTGTTTCGCGCCGGGCTCGGTGGAATGCGCGGCGCGCTCCGGCCGGTGGTCGGCGCATACGCCGACGCCGTGCACCGAGGCTGTGCCCAGGCGTGCACGCAGGCGTTCGATCAGGCGCGGCCAGTCCTCTTCTTCGCGCGCTTCCTCGGCGAAGAGGGCTTGATTGCGCTGCGCGAGCGGCTCGAGCGCCGTCACGTCCACGGCGATGGCGCGCACCGGCAGGGAAAGCGCAGTCTGCTGCAGCCGTTCGCGCAGGAGCAGTGCGAGGTGATCGGCTTCGCGGCAGGCGGCGACCATGCCCAGCTCGATGCGCGTCGCCGGCGCATCGCGATGCGTAAGGCTCAGCACCAGCCGCCGCGTGCCGGCAGCGCGCGCCGCGAGAAAGCCTTCGAGCTGGGCGAGCAGGCGCTTTGCCGCGAATAGCAGCGCTTCGGCTTGCGTGGCTTCGGCCGGCAGTTCGAGCGCGGCGCGGAATTTTTCCGGCAGCACGCAATAGCCGCGCGGATCGGGCAGGTGCCCCAAGGCCTGGTCCAGGGCATCGAGCAGCTTCTGACCGAAGCGGCGCGCGAGCCCGTCGCGCGGCAGCGCGAGCAATTCCCCGATCGAGCCGACGCCGATGGCGACGAGCGCTTCTTCGTGCTCGCTCTGCAGCACCGAGACGGGCAGGGTGCAAAGCGCGCGCTCGAGGAGCATCGCATCGCCGATCGAAAGCTCTTTGCCCGCGAGCGCGAACCAGGAGGCGGCGCGCGGCGTAGGCGCGGCGGCAAGGCACGCGCTGTAGCCGGTGGCGGCGAGTCCGTGGCGCAGCCTCGCCTCGATGTTCGCGAGGCCGCCGAAGAGCTTGAGGCTGCCCGCCACTTCCAGCAATACCAGATCCGGGAAAGCGAGCGCGACATGGGGCGTGCATTGCATCGCCCAGGCGGCGATGCCGAGGAGCGCTTCGGTTTCGCCTGCCGCATCGCGCTCGCGCAGGCGCAGCTTGGGCGCGAGCGCGAGGGCTGCGCTGATTCCCATGCCGGGGCGCAAGCCGCGTGCAGCGGCCTTGGCGTCGCACGCGAGGAGGCGCTGCTCCTCGACGACGGCGCAGGGCTCAGGCGAGGGCAAGCCGCGCTGGAAGGCTTCCAGCGGCAGCTGCGGCAGATGTAGGGCGATCCACAGCATCGGATGAAGGAGAAGAAAGATCTGGCGGCAGCAAAATCGGCCGGGAGAGCGGCGCCCCCCGGCGCTTGAAAATCGACAGGGCGAGCCCTCCCGCATGGGTGGCCAGCGCAATGCGCAGCACCGCGGGCGAAGGCTCGCGCGCAGCTTCGCTCGGCCGGAACAGCAGCGCGAGCGAGCGGCCGGCTTCGGCGGCAAGCTGCAGCCGCCGCAACTGGACGAAGCGGGGCGCGCGCGGCCAGACGAGCACGCCGCCGCAAGCCGCCGAGTTGAGTGCCTGCTCCGCCGCCCACAGGGTGTCGCCGTCCTTGGCGGTTTTGACGATCACCACACGGGCGAGATCGATGCCGGCGGCGGCGAGCGCAGGCGCATAAGGCAGGTAAGGCGGGGCGATCCAGGCGATGAATTTCCCTTGCGCCGCAAGCCGCGCAAGGGCCGGGCCGAGCAGGCGCAGCTCGCCGATGCCTTCGTGCTGCGGCAGGATTTCAGTGAGCGCGCCGCAGGGCCAGCCGCCGCCCGGCAGCTCGGCGTCGAGCGCGGCAAAACCGGTGGCAATGCCGGGGTTGCCGGTGCGCGCGAGTTCGGCCCCGCGCCAGATGCCCGGGTGCTGGCGGAGTTCGGCAGCGAGGCTCATCGGCGGCCGTTCCCGCGCTTGAACCGAAGGGTGAAGCTCGACATGGCATTTCCAAAACTGTATGTTTATGGCGCAGTTCTCGTTACGCATTGATGACCTGCCGCCCCATCGCCGACGTGATGAAGTGTTCCGGTCGCACGTCGTCTTTGAACCACTCCAGCACGCGCCGCCAGGCGAGATAGTTCGGCAGATACTTTGTCGATACGCCTCTGAAGCCGCGCTGCACCCACGACTTGAGCCGCTCGTGATAGCTGTTGACGGACTGGACATGGTAGATGTTGTCCAGCACGGGGCCGTGCCAGCTCGTCGCCACCGATTTGACCGGTACGCCGAGCTCTCTCTGAATACGCAGGAAGGCAGCGTTGCCGTCGGTGCAAAGCAGTGTGTCGCGACCTACGACACCGCGCAGCGCGTTCAAGGCATTCTCACCGTTCATTCGAGGCAGGACGCGGTCGACGATGTGAGGCTGACCTCGCAGCCGACCGACAAGCACCGGCACGAGGTCGTTGAATTTCTTTCCCGGAGCTTTGCTGGCTTTTCCACCTCGCCGGCGCGCCGGTCTGGTGAGATGGCGGTTTCCCTTCTGCGATTCAAGGATGTAGGTCTCGTCCGCCTCGAGCAGGCCTTGCACGCTCTTTGGCTGGTGCTCCACGACGGTGGAAAGAAATCGGTGTCTCCATCGAAACGCCGTGCTGACGGATACTCCCAGCTCGGCCGCGGTTGCCCGTATCGGCATGCTCTCGGCCATGCACTCGGCCTGACGCAGAAACAGCTCCTTGTTGCGAAGCCGCGACAGCGGTGTGCCCGAGGCCGCGTTGAAGGTCTTTTTGCAGGCTCGGCAGCGGTATCGCTGCAGGCCTCTGTTGTGCCCGTTCTTCACGACCTGTTCGCTGCCGCAGTGCACGCACCAGTGGGCCGGCTTCGCCTCCTCGACGGCCTTCAGTGCGTGAGTGTGCTGGTGTCGCGATTGAACGCGCTCGTGCAAAAGGGCGACCTGCGCGTCGGTCAGTCGGTCAAGGCTGGCAAGCAGCCGATTGAAGTGGTCCGTACGCATTGCTGGCCTCCGTAGCTCTTCGAGGGAGTATGGACGAAAGCAATGCGCAATGCAAACTGCGCCATGTTTATACAGTACCGGAAAATCGAGTGACTTGTCCAGCAGGAGCGCTTTTAGCGCACCGGGGTCAATGAAAAACGACGACCGGGCAGGGAACTTCCGACAACTGCAGCGGACTGAGCTGTTCCAGGCAGCCCGGCCACAGCAACACGCCGAGGTGGCGGCTGCGCGCGGTGCGGATGACGGCGGCCGCGCCGCTATCGGGGAGATACAGATAACTTGCTGCCGAGCGGGGAGGCAGATGCTCCGTGGCCCGCTGCCGCAGATCGACGAAGCCTTGGGCGCCGGCTGCGGCGACGAAGACGATCAGCTCGCTGCCGGTCACTTCGGCCAAGGTGCTGCCCACGACGAGGGCGCGTAGCGCCGTGGGCGAGCCGTCGAACACCACGGCGACGGGGCGCGCGGCGAGCGCGGGAAAGCGCTCGGTCGGCCTGGCGCGGTGGTGTGCCCGTGGCAAGGCGTAGTCCGGGCGGCCGAGCACGAGCAAGTCGGAGGCGCTAGCCCGCTCGAGCACGCTGCGCAGCACTTCGCCGCGCACGACTTCAAGCGTCCAAACGAGGGACAGGCGCTCGGCCGTCTGCGCGAGCAGCCGGCGCAATTGCTCGGCTTGTGCCCGCAGTGCGCGCTCGACGGACTCGGGTGCGAGAGGCCGCGCGCGCGCCGAGGCGGTGCCCAGTTCGCGCGCGAAGGGAAGCCCCGCGAAGCGCAGCAGCCGCTCGTCCTCGATGAACAGGCCAGCCAGCTCGGCATCGAGCCCGAGTGCGAGCCCGGCTGCCGCCTCGATCGCAGGCAGCGCCGAGGACGCGGTGTCCAGCGCCATGACGATGCGGCGGACTTTCTTCGCCTCAGTGGGCATTGTGCTTTCCGCGCGCTTGCGCGATGCGCCTTATGACCTGCCCGGGGCGGGGATGTTCCCGCCGCAGCGCCGCGAGATCGCGCAGCCGCGCCGCCACGCGGCCGTTGACCGTGGACTGCTGGCCGCTTGTCGCGTCCTCGGGCAGGCCCGCGGGAACGCCGGTCAGCAGTTCGATCGCCTCGTCCACCGTGCGCACGGCGTAGACGCGGAACTTGCCGGCGGCCGCGGCGGCGAGCACCTCGTCGCGCAGCATCAACTGGTCGACGTTGGTAGCGGGGATGAGCACGCCGTGCTCCCCGCTCAAGCCGCGCGCCTGGCAGATGTCGAAGAAGCCTTCGATCTTTTCGTTCACGGCGCCGATGGGCTGGACTTCGCCCAACTGGTTGATCGAGCCGGTGACGGCGAAGACCTGGCGGATCGGCACGTCGGCAAGGGACGATAACAGCGCGCAGAGTTCGGCGAGCGAAGCGCTGTCGCCGTCGACATGACCGTAAGTCTGCTCGAACACCAGGCTCGCCGCGAGCGAATGCGGCAGGTTGCCGGAAAAGCGCGCCGCGAGGAACGAGGACAGGATCATGACCCCTTTGGAGTGGATCGCGCCGCCCAGCTCGACTTCGCGCTGGATGTCGATTACCTGGCCTTCGCCCAGGCGCGTGGTGGCGGTGATGCGCACCGGTTCGGCAAAGGCGAAATCGCCGAGGTCGAACACCGACAGGCCGTTTACCTGGCCGACGGCGGCGCCCTGGGTGTCGATCAGCACCTTGCCGCGCAGGATCGCTTCCTGCACCTGGGCGCGTAGGCGCCCGGCGCGGTAGCGCTGGGCGTCGATCGCGCCCTGCACCGCGTCGGCGCCGATCGCGTGCTTGCCCGCATGGCGGGCGCGGTGATCGGCCTCGTGCAGCAGCTCGTCCAGGCGCTCGAGGTTGGCGGTGATCTTCTTCGTGTCGCCCGCTTCGCGCGAGCCGAAATCGAGCACGCGCGCGACCGCCTCGCGATCGAGCGGCAGCAGCTTGTCGCCGCGGGCGCGGGTGGCGATGAGGCGGGCGAAGAGCTCGCTCGTCTGCGCCGTGCGCTCCAGGTGCTCCTCGAAATCCGCCGCCACGCGAAACAGCTTGCCGAAATCGGGGTCGTAGGCCTGTAGCAGGTAATAGATCATGCGCTCGCCGACCAGGACCACCTTCACCTTGAGCGCGATCGGCTCCGGCTCGAGCGACAGGCTGCCGGTGAGGCCGTAGGCTTCGCCCAGCGATTCGATGCGGACCTGGTGGCGCAGGAGCGCGCGTTTCAGCCCCTCCCAGGCGAAGGGCTGGGTGAGCAGCCGGATCGCGTCCACCAGCAGATAACCGCCGTTCGCACGGTGCAGCGCGCCGGGCTTGATCAGGCTGAAGTCCGTGATCAGCGTGCCCAGCCGCGAGATGTGGTCGATACGCCCGACCAGGTTCTGCAGGGTGGGATGATCGCAGTAGACCACGGGCGAGCCGTCGGGGGCGCCGTGGTCCACCAGCACGTTGACCTGATAGCGTCTGAGGGAAGGTTCTTCGTGCTGCATCAGCTGTGCGAGCGGCGAGGACTCTTCCTCCGACTTGCGGAAATCGTCGTCGTGCTCGATCACGTCGTGCTGGACCGCCTCGAGGTATTCCACCACGCGCGGCCAGGGCGCATAGCGTTGCTTCAGCTCGTCCACCAGATGTCCGACCGCGAACAGCGTCATTTCGCGGTTCAGTTCGCGGATCCGCTCCAGCCGCTCCTTGCGCCAGCGCATGGTATTGCGGATCAGGTGCTCGAGCTTGGTCTGCAGCGCCTCGATCGAGGTCTTGATCTTCTGCTGCTCCTCGTCGGGCAGCTTGGCGAATTCGTCCGCGCCCATCACTTCGCCGTTCTTCACCGGGGCGAAGGAGAATCCGGCCGGTGTGCGTAACAGCGCGACGCCCTGGCTCATCGCTTCGTCGCCCAGCTTGGCGAAGGCTTTTTCGTGGCGCTCCTTGAATTCGGCGTCGATGCTGTCCGCCTTGGAGCGGTATTCGTCGCCCTCGAATGCGGCGGGGATGTTGCTGCGCAACTCTTCGATCAGATGCGCCATGTCGGTGCGCAGCTCGGCGCCGCGACCGGGCGGTAGCTCGATGGCGATCGGCTGGTGCGGATGGGTGAAGTTGTTGACGTAGACCCAGTCGGCAGGGCGGTGCGCCTCTTTTGCGCGTTCCTCGATGTGCCGGCGCACCAGGGTATGCCGGCCGCAGCCGGGAGTGCCCATCACGAACAGGTTGTAGCCGTCGCGTTCGATGCCGACCGCGAGTTCGATCGCGCCGATGGCACGCTCCTGACCGAGAGCGATGCCCAGGTCCTGGAGTTCGTCGGTGGTCGCGAAGCCGAACTGTGCGGGATCGCAGCGATGGGCAAGCTCGGCGATCGGCAGGGCGGCAGGGGCGCTCATGGTGCGTGCCTCCTTCGATGGAGGCAGCCAACAACTGGGCCGCCCTGGATGCCGGACGACGTCGCAGGAGTAGGTAGGCGGGCGGAGGCGGGCTTGGGCATGGCTGGAAACTCGAGGGGGATCGTGCGAATTACCTTAACGCCGGGGCCTAGCCGCGAGCTTGATTTCGGTCACAACGCCCATCGGGTGCAAGCCGGCCTAAGGGCTCGAATCCGCGGGTTCTAGAAGGGTGCTCACTTTCGATTTCCGGCCCACGGGCGCGAGTCCGCTAAGGCCGACTTCCAAACGGCGAGTTAGACTGTCCAAATATCCCTTGACATGTATTAGACAATTGTCTAAATTATGTGTTAGACAGTCCAAATAACTGAGGGAAATCCGCCTGATTCGCAGCTTCGTTTGGCGCTCAATTCGCGATGAAATCAAGCAAAGAAATATTAGAAATAACCGGTATTTCAAGAGCAACATTAAACAATTACATTAAACTAGGTTTGCTGTCTAAGCCGCACTTGAAGCAGCCGCGTCCGGAGGAAGGCGAGGCTAATTTGATGGGGTATTTTCCCGACGACACCGTAGCCCGGATCGAACAGGTCCAGCGCTGGAAAAAGGAGGGTTTGACCATGGCCGAAATGGCCGCACGCATGGGGGAGACGCAGTTCTTGGCGGGGGTGGCCGCCGTCGAGCAGGCGGGCCCGATCGCCGCGGCGGCACCAGCGCCGCGCGCGCCGGTGCAGGAGGTTCCAGCCGAACCGCGACGCGAACTGCGGCTGACGCTCGAGGAGGTGCCTCATCCGGCCTATATGGTGAACTACAACTTCGAGCTCACTTGGTATAACGAGGCGGCGCGCAGCCGCATGCTCCAGGGTTTGGACGAGCTGCCGGCCAACAGCGAGGCGCGCAATCTCTTCTTGCTTCTGTTTCAGGGGGGATCGCAGCCGCTCGATTATTTCCGCACCGAACTGCTGCGCATCCATTTGGCACTGGCAAAAAGCCGGCTCGCCAAGCCCGCCGTCCTGGGGCTGCTGCGCGGCCTGGATCGCGAGGCGTTTGCGCAGGCACAACGACAATTCGACGACGCGACGGTGCCGACCGAGCGCAAATCCATCCTCGACTTCTCGGTCGAATTGCCCGACGCCGCCGGCCGGGTGGAGAACTGGCACGTGTTCGCGTCCTTCTTCCGCGAAGGCATATTCATCGTCTACGCGCCGGCCGAGCAGTACAACGCGAGCTTGCTCGACTTCCTCAGCCAGCGCGACGTGGTGATCCGCGACTTGATGCGCAATCGCCTGCCGGTGCTCACGCCGCTCGCGGTGCTGGTCGCCGACTTGCAGAACTCGGTGAAGATCTGCTCGGAGCTGCCGCCCGAGGAGTATTTCGAGCTGATCAACGAAATCTGGACCAGCATGGGGCCGATATTCCGCAAGTACTATGGCACCTACGGCAAGCACGTCGGCGACGGCATGGTCTATTACTTCTTTCCCCAGCCCGACAGCGACTACATTTTCAACGCGCTTGCTTGCGCGCAAGACTTAAAGGTGGAAATCAAAAAGATCAGCAAAAAATGGCAGCTGAAGAAGAACTGGCTGAACGAGCTCTATCTCAACACTGGCCTGCACGAGGGGCAGGAGTGGCTGGGCACGTTCCAGACGGCGACCAGCGTGGAATTCGCGGTGCTGGGAGACACCATCAATCACGCCGCGCGCCTGTCCGAATTCGCGCGCTTCGGCACCATTTGGGCCACCAAGAATCTGCTGAGCAAGCTTGCGCCCCACAAGCGGGCGGCGGTCGATTTCGGCATTTCGCGCAGAGGCGAGGACGAGCAGGAGCATTTCGTCGCCTCCTCCTACTCGCAGCTCGGGGCGATGTTGGACCTCACCAGCGAACGCTACGAGAAGCTGCGCGACATCGCCATGTTGCCGATCACGGAAATCCGTGCGGTAAAAGCAGTCGCCTGAACCCAAGGAGCGGGGGAATAGCCCCGCCTTGGGTTATCCTAGAGCTTTGATCCCGAGCTACGCGCAGGGCGGTGCGAACCGCTTAGCGCGCAAGTGCGTTTCCCGCCGTACCATGCCCCTCATCCAGCTCTCCGCCGTCTCGCTTGCCTATGGCCACGTGCCCTTGCTCGATCGCGTCGATCTGGTGCTGGAGCCGAGGCAGCGCGTCGGTCTCATCGGCCGCAACGGCACCGGAAAATCGAGCCTGCTGAAGCTCGTCGACGGCAGCGCTGCGCCGGACGACGGCAAGATCTGGCGCGCACCGGGCTTGAAGCTCGCCCGCGTCGCGCAGGAGCCGGAGTTCCGCCCGAGACAGAGCACCTACGAGGCGGTGGCCGACGGCTTGGGCGAAGCGCGCGATCGCCTCCTCGACTATCACGCCGCCACCCAGGCGATCGCGGCGGCCCACGCGGCCGGCGGCGAGGCCGACGCCGCGCTGCTCGAACGCCTACACCGGCTGCAGGAGGAACTCGAGGCGAGCGACGGCTGGAGACTGGAGCACAGGGTCGCGGGGACGCTGTCGCGGCTGGAACTCGATCCGGAGCGGCCCGTGGCGGAGCTTTCCGGAGGGCTGAAGAAGCGCGTCGCCCTTGCACGGGCGCTGGTGCTCGAGCCGGATCTGCTGCTCCTCGATGAGCCCACCAACCATCTCGACATCGCATCGATCGAATGGCTGGAGCAGACGCTGCTTGCGTTCGAGGGCAGCGCGCTTTTCGTCACCCACGATCGGCGCTTTCTCGATCACGTCGCGACCGGCATCGTGGAACTCGATCGCGGGCGCTTGGCCACTTATGCCGGCGACTTCGCGAGCTATCAGATGGAGAAAGCGGCGCAACTCGAGACCGAAGCCGTGCACCAGCGCAAGTTCGACAAGTTCCTCGCGCAGGAGGAGGTGTGGATCCGCAAGGGCATCGAAGCGCGCCGTACGCGCAACGAGGGCCGGGTGCGGCGGCTCGAAGCGCTGCGCCTCGAGCGCGCGGCGCGGCGCGAGCGCGTGGGCAAGGTCGAGCTGGCTCTGGATGAAGGCGAGCGTTCGGGAAAACTCGTGGCCGAACTGCACAAAGTGAGCAAAGCTTACGGCGGCAAGCCGGTAGTGCGCGATTTTTCGGCGCGCTTCCTGCGCGGCGACAAAGTCGGGCTGATCGGCGCGAACGGCAGCGGCAAGACCACGCTGTTGAAGCTCATCCTGGGCGAACTCGAGCCCGATGCCGGGCAGGTGCGGCTGGGGACGAAGCTCGAATTCGCCTATTTCGACCAGTTGCGCGCCGCGTTGGACGAGGAAGCGACGCTCGCCGACACCATCAGCAAAGGCGGGGATTTCATCGAAATCAACGGTGCACGCAAGCACGTCATCAGCTATCTCGGAGATTTCCTGTTCCCGCCGGAACGCGCGCGGGCACCGGTCAAGTCGCTCTCCGGCGGCGAGCGCAACCGGCTGCTGCTCGCGCGGCTGTTTTCGCGACCGGCGAACGTGCTGGTACTGGACGAGCCGACCAACGACCTCGACATCGAGACCCTCGAGCTTCTGGAAGAGCTGTTGCAAGACTACAGCGGCACGCTGTTCCTGGTGAGCCACGACCGCGCGTTTCTCGACAACGTCGTCACCCAGACGATCGCAGCCGAAGGAGGCGGGCTGTGGAAAGAATACGCCGGCGGCTACAGCGACTGGCAGCGCGTCAAGCCTGCGGCAGAAGCGCAAGCGGCAGTACCGCGGCGGGCGCAAGTCGACGCGGCTCGCACCAAGCAAGCGGAGCGGCGTTTGCAGCCCGCCAAGGTGAATCTCAGCTACAAGGAAGCGCGCGAACTCGAGGCTCTTCCAGAGCGGATCGATGGCCTGGAAAGAGAGCAGGCGCGGATCACCGAGCAGCTTGCGCGCGGCGAAATCTATCGCGACTCCCCCGAGGAAGCGCGGCGCCTGAGCGAGCGCTTCGGGGCGATCGAAGTCGAACTCGCTGCCGCGCTCGCGCGCTGGGAAGAGCTGGAAGCGAAGCGCTGAGCGCCGTCGCGCTTGAGCTTAGGGCTTGGCGCACACCGCCTGCATCGGCGCTTCGTTCACGGCGAGCTGGAACACGTCGGGCCGGCTGTAATGCCCGGTGACATCGAAGTCGAACTTGCCGCGGCCGATGTCGCCAAGGTCGAGGTCGGCAGTGAGTATTGTCTCGCCTTCGAAGTGCGGCCCGACGAGCACTTTGCCCAGAGGATTGATGATGGCGCTGCCGCCGCGCATCAGCACGGCGTCGGGCGAATCCCCCAGGGACACGCGCACGTTAGCGGGAAAGTCTTTCTTGCGCAGGAATTGGCAGGCGGTGAGGACGAAGCAGCGGCCTTCGAGTGCGATGTGCTGCATGGAGGAAATCCAGGTGTCGCGGTCGTCTGCTGTCGGCGCGCAGTAGAGCGCGACGTTCTTCGCATACATCGCCATGCGCAGCATGGGCATGTAGTTCTCCCAGCAGATGACCGAGCCGATCTTGCCGTAGGGACTGTCCACCGTGGTGAGGGTGGAGCCGTCGCCGAAACCCCAAATCACGCGCTCCATCACGGTGGGCATGAGCTTGCGATGCTTGCCGAGCAGGCTCCCGTCGGGACCAAAGAAGAGCACGGTGCAATGGCAGGTGCCGCCGTCGCGCTCGATCACGCCGATGACCACGTAGACGCCGTGCGCCGCCGCTGCTTCGCCCAGACGCTGCGTCTCCGCACCGGGCACAGCGATCGCAGCCTCGAGGTAGACGCGGAATTCCTCTCTTCCCACCGGATCGCGCGCGCCGACCACCAGGCCGTAGTTGATGCCCTTGGGGTAGCCGGGGACGAAGGCCTCGGGGAAGACGACGAGTTTTGCGCCCATGCCGGCTGCCTTGCCGATCAGGCTCACGGCCTTGTCGATGCAGGCCTGAGTATCGAAGGGCACGGCGCCCGCTTGGACCACTGCGGCGCGCAGCGACTTGGTTTCTTCTGCTGACATGCTCGATCCTCCTATGCGGAATGCTTGTATGTCTGCCGGCGCGCAGCTTCAGCGCAGCAGGCCGCGCGCGGCGAGGTTCTTCATCAGCGCGCCGATGCCGAAAGTCCAGGGCGCGGCGCGATCCGAGGTCGTGACGCGATTCACCAGGCATCCGAGTTTCAGCGTGGAAATGCTCACCAGGTCGCCGAGCGCATGGGTGAAGCCCATGCCCGGCGCACCGCGGTCTTGCACCGGCGCGAACATGGTGCCGAGGAAGAGCACGAAGCCGTCGGGATATTGATGGCTGGGGCTGAAGGCGTGAGTCACGATGTCCAGCGGATCGCGGCTGATCTTGCTCATCGGGCTCGACCCGTTCAAGACAAAGCCGTCCTTGCCGCTGATGGAGAGCGCGAGTTCGGCGCGGCGCACTTCCTCGATGTCGAATTTCGCGTCGAACAGGCGGATGAAGGGACCGACGGCGCAGGAGGCGTTGTTGTCTTTGGATTTGCCGAGGAGCAGCGCGCTGCGGCCTTCGAAGTCGCGCAGGTTGACGTCGTTGCCGAGCGTCGCGCCGACCGTCTCGCCCTTCGGATTCACGGCCAGCACGATCTCGGGTTCGGGATTGTTCCAGGACGATTTCGGATGCAAGCCGATGTCGGCGCCGTGCCCGACCGCGGACATCACTTGCGACTTGGTGAAGATCTCGGCGTCTGGGCCGATGCCCACTTCCAGATACTGCGACCAAGCACCCTGGGCCACCAGCACGCGTTTCACTTCCTCGGCTTGCTTGGAACCCGGCCGGATCGAAGCGAGGTCGTTGCCCATGATGCGCATCACTTGCGCGCGGATCGCTTCGGCTTTGCTGGTGTCGCCGCGCGCCTGCTCCTCGATCACTCGTTCGAGCAGGCTTTGTACGAATGTGACGCCGCTCGCCTTGATCGGCTGCAGATCGATGGGCGCGAGGAGGAAAGGCTTATTCCGGTCGCGGCCGTCGCCGCTATTGGCGAGCAGGGCTTCGATGCGGGCGATGCGCTTGCCCGGCGCATGCGCCGCGAGCGCGACGCAGTCTTCACGCGCCAGCAATTGGCTGACAGTCGGCTCGACCGTTGCGAGGTCGACGACGTCGCCGTTCGAACGCACGGCGATCGGGGACGGGCCGGCGAGCGCGCCGGGAATCCAGGCGCGGCCGACGAGCGTCGCCTCGCGCCAATCGACGGGAAGGCTATCGAGAGTGAGAAAATCGTTGAGAGTTTTCATTTTAGCGAGCGGGAGAGTGGCAGATAGAGACAGTGCGCGGCTAGTGTGAACGAATCCGAGGCCTAGTGCTAGCTTCCAAGTCTTCCTTGCGCAGCAGGAAGACGAATTGATCGCCTGCGCTCGTATCCAGCCAGGTGAAGGGCAGGCGCGGATAGGCGCGTTCCAGGTCCTTGCGATTGTGTCCGATCTCCACCACCAGCAGGCCACCGGGCTTGAGGCGCTGCGGCGCCTCGGCAAGGATGTGACGCACGATATCGAGGCCGTCTTTGCCGCCGGCGAGCGCGAGCTGCGGCTCGCGGCGGTATTCGCGCGGCAGCGTGCGCATGGAGGCAGCGCGGACATAGGGGGGATTGGACAGGATGAGGTCGTAACGTCGAGTGCCCAACTGCGCGAACAGATCCGATTTGCTGAGCTTCACGCGGCGCTCGAGCGCATAGTCTTTCACGTTCCTGCGCGCGACCTGGAGCGCGGCGCGGGAGAGATCGCTCGCTTCGATGCGCGCGCTTGGAAACGCGTGCGCGGCGAGAATAGCGAGGCAACCCGAGCCGGTGCACAGATCGAGCACGTCGCGCACGCCTTGCGCGTCGTCGACCCAGGGCGAGAGTCCGTCGCGCAGCAACTCAGCGATGAACGAGCGCGGCACGATGACCCGCTCATCCACATAGAACTTGAACTTTCCCAGCCAGGCTTCGTGGGCGAGATAGGCGGCCGGGGTGCGATCGTGCACGCGCCGCCTGAGGATTGCGCGCACTCTCTTGGCTTCATCGGGATCGAGTTCGCGGCCAAGCACCGGATCGAGCGCATCGAGCGGCAAGCCGAGGGTGTGCAGAATCAGGTAGGCCGCCTCGTCGCGGGCGTTATGCGTGCCGTGGCCGAAGAAGAGGCCGGCGCGGCGGAACTCACTTACCGCTTCGCGCAGCAGGGCGCCGAGCGTGAGTGGCCGGGCGCGGCTCGAATTCAGACGGGAAGTAGCAGACGTTCGAGCACCTTGCGGTAGATGGCGGCGAGTTCATCGAGTGCGGCGAGTTCGATATGCTCGTTCAGCTTGTGTATGGAGGCGTTCACCGGGCCCAGTTCGATCACCTGCGGGCAGATGTCGATGATGAAGCGTCCGTCCGAGGTGCCGCCGGTAGTGGAGAGTTCCGCTTCGCCGCCGGTGACTGCGCGCACTGCGCCCTTCACCGCCTCGACCAGCTCGCCCTTCGCCGTGAGGAAAGGCGCGGCGCCGTGCAGCCAGTCCAGTTCGTAATCGAGGCCATGGCGGTCGAGCACCGCGGTCAGCCGCTGTTTCAGGCTATCGACCGTGCTCGCCGTACAGTAGCGGAAATTGAACTGCACTTCCAGGCTGTTCGGTGTGACGTTGGTCGCACCGGTGCCGCCGTGGATATTGGATATCTGCCAGCTCGTCGGCGGAAAGAATTCGTTGCCGCGGTCCCATTCGATCGCGGCGAGTTCGGCGAGCGCCGGTGCGAACTCGAACACCGGATTCTTCACCAACTGCGGATACGCGACGTGGCCTTGCACGCCCTTGACGGTGAGCGTGCCGGAGAGCGAACCGCGCCTGCCGTTCTTAACCGTGTCGCCAACGCGATTGACTGCGGTGGGTTCGCCGACGATGCAGTAATCGAGCAGCTCGCCGCGCGCTTTCAGCGCCTCGACCACCCGCACTGTGCCGTCGACCGCGACGCCTTCTTCGTCGGAGGTGAAGAGCAGCGCGATCGAACCGCGATGGTCCGGATGCGCGGCGACGAATTCCTCCGCGGCGCAGACGAAGGCGGCGATGGAGGATTTCATGTCGGCGGCGCCGCGCCCGTAGAGCCTGCCGTCGCGCACGCTGGGTTCGAACGGCGCGGACGCCCATTCCTTGAGCGGACCCGGAGGCACGACGTCGGTATGGCCGGCGAAGCACAGGACGGGCGCGCTTTGCCCGCGGCGCGCCCACAGGTTGGTGACTTCGCCGCAGCGGAAGGTCTCCAGTTCGAAGTCCAGCGGCAGCAGCCGCGTGCCGAGCGCGTCCTGGCAGCCCGCGTCTAGCGGCGTGATCGAGGGAAGGCGGATCAAGTCCTGCGCGAGCTCTAGCGTCTTGCTCATTTCGATGCCAACAAATTATCGCAGCTGGGAATGCCGTAGAGCTTGACCGTCGCGCACTAGGCCTTCTCGTCGACGACGATCTTGAAGTTGCTGAACGAGCCGCCGTCGGTGGAAGCAGCTTGTTCGGGTTTCTTTTCCTGTGCGGCAGTCGGAGGTGCTGCCGTACCGCCTTCGGACTGGTTCATCAACCACAAGAGATTGGTCGCGGAATCGGCGTTGCCGAGCGCTTCATCCTTGCTGATCAGTCCGTCCTGATACATCTTGAACAGCGCTTGTTCGAAGGTTTGCGAGCCGGGTGTCATGCTCTTTTCCATCGCGTCCTTGATCTCGCTGATCTCGCCTTTGTCGATCAGCTCCGCAGTGTAGCGGGTGTTGAGCAGTACCTCGACAGCGGCAGAGCGCGTGCCTTTCAGGTTCTTGATCAGGCGCTGCGAGATCACCGCCTTCAGCGTGGCGGCAAGGTCCTGCAGCAGGGCGGGGCGGTTCTCCAGCGGATAGAAGCTGATGATGCGGTTCATGGCGTGGTAGCTGTTGTTCGCGTGCAGGGTCGCGAGGCACAGGTGGCCGGACTGGGCGTAGGCGATCGCCGCCGCCATCGTGTCCTTGTCGCGGATCTCGCCGATCAAGATGCAGTCCGGCGCCTGGCGCAGCGCGTTCTTCAGCGCGACTTTGAAGTCGAGCGTATCGGTGCCGACCTCGCGCTGGTTGACGATGCATTTCTTGTTGGTGAAGATGAACTCCACCGGGTCTTCCAGCGTCAGGATGTGGCCCGAGCGCGACTGGTTGCGCAAATCGAGCATGGCGGCGAGCGTGGTCGACTTGCCCGAGCCGGTGGCGCCGACCATCAGGATCAGGCCGCGCTTTTCCATGATCACGTCCTTCAGCACCGGCGGCACGCCCAGGGTGTCGATGTTCGGCACTTCGCCCGGGATGTAGCGCACCACCACCGCAGGCGTATTCTTCTGGCGGAAGGCGCTGATGCGAAAGCTGCCGACGCCGGGCATGGCGAAGGCCGTATTGAGTTCGAGCGTATCCTCGTACTCCTTCTTCTGCTTGTCGGTGACGACTTCATACAGCAGCGCGGTGATGTTTTCCGCGTCCATTGTCTGCTGATTGATCGGCATCGCCGTGCCGTTGATCTTGATGTTGATCGGTGAGCCGACCGACAGGAAGATGTCGGATGCCTTCTTGTCGGCCATCAGCTGAAACAGGCGCTTCATCGCAGACATATCAGTTCTCCCTTCCCGCTAGATTGTTCTACCGCGGCGCGGCAGCGCGCCACCCGCGTCAGTCGCCGCGCAGCAATTCGTTGATGCTGGTTTTCGCCCGCGTCTTCGCGTCCACGCGCTTGACGATGACGGCGCAGTAAAGGCTGTATTTTCCATCAGCGGCGGGCAGGTTGCCAGACACGACTACCGAGCCTGCGGGTACGCGTCCGTAGAGGATCTCGCCCGTTTCGCGATTGAATATCTTGGTGCTTTGCCCTATGAACACGCCCATCGACACCACGCAGTTCTCCTCCACGATCACGCCTTCGACGATTTCCGAGCGCGCGCCGATGAAGCAGTTGTCCTCGATGATGGTCGGATTGGCCTGGACCGGCTCAAGCAC
>CAZMGP010000070.1:0-21876 GCA_964565875.1 uncultured Enterobacteriaceae bacterium | reverse complement strand
TCGAAGAAGCGGTGATTGGCTGGAAAGAATTCGAGATGGAGGTGGTGCGCGACAAGGCCGACAACTGCATCATCATCTGCTCCATCGAGAACCTCGATCCGATGGGCGTGCACACCGGCGACTCGATCACCGTCGCGCCGGCGCAGACGCTCACCGACAAGGAATACCAGATCATGCGCGACGCCTCGATCGCGGTACTGCGCGAGATCGGGGTGGAGACCGGGGGCTCCAATGTCCAGTTCGCCATCAATCCGGACGACGGCAAGATGGTGATCATTGAAATGAACCCGCGCGTGTCGCGCTCCTCGGCGCTCGCCTCCAAGGCCACGGGTTTCCCGATCGCCAAAGTGGCGGCGAAGCTCGCCGTCGGCTATACGCTGGACGAGCTCGCCAACGAGATCACCGGCGGGGCGACGCCGGCTTCCTTCGAGCCGACCATCGATTACGTCGTCACCAAGGTGCCGCGCTTCGCCTTCGAGAAGTTTCCGCAGGCGAACAGCCGCCTGACGACGCAGATGAAGTCGGTGGGCGAGGTGATGGCGATCGGCCGCACCTTCCAGGAATCATTCCAGAAAGCCCTGCGCGGCCTGGAAATCGGCGCCGATGGACTGGACGAGAGGACTACCGACGCGGAGATCATCGAGACCGAGCTCGGCGACCCCGGGCCGGAGCGCATCTGGTATGTGGCGGACGCCTTGCGCTGCGGCGTGAGCTTCGATCAGGTACAACGCGACACCCGCATCGACCCCTGGTTCCTCGCACAGATCGAGGACATCGTGAGACAAGAAGGGGAGCTGAAGGGCAGGCGCCTGGAAGAACTCGACCGCGCCACGCTCCTCACGCTTAAGCGCAACGGCTTTTCCGACCGGCGACTGGCGAAACTTCTCGGCGCGAGCGACGCGGCGGTGCGCGCGCGCCGCCGCGCGCTCGACGTGCGGCCGGTGTACAAGCGCGTCGACACCTGCGCCGCGGAATTCGCCACCAACACCGCCTACATGTACTCCACCTACGAGGAGGAGTGCGAAGCCGAGCCGAGCGCGAAGAAGAAAGTCATGGTGCTCGGCGGCGGACCCAACCGCATCGGTCAGGGCATCGAGTTCGATTACTGCTGCGTGCATGCCGCACTCGCGCTGCGCGAGGACGGTTACGAGACCATCATGGTCAATTGCAATCCGGAGACGGTGTCGACCGACTATGACACCTCGGACCGCCTCTACTTCGAGCCGCTCACGCTCGAAGATGTGCTCGAGATCGTCGACAAGGAGAAGCCGTACGGCGTGATCGTGCAATACGGCGGGCAGACGCCGCTCAAGCTCGCGCGCGACCTCGAGGCGAACGGCGTGCCCATCATCGGCACCAGTCCCGACATGATCGACGTGGCCGAAGACCGCGAGCGCTTCCAGAAGCTCCTGCACGAACTCGGCTTGAAGCAACCGCCCAACCGCAGCGCGCGCAACGAAGCCGACGCACTGCGCCTCGCGCAGGAGATCGGCTATCCCCTGGTGGTGCGCCCGAGCTACGTGCTCGGCGGACGCGCAATGGAGATCGTGCACGAGCAGCGCGACCTCGAGCGCTACATGCGCGAGGCGGTGAAGGTGTCGAACGACTCCCCGGTGCTGCTCGACCGGTTTCTCAACGACGCCATCGAGGTCGACGTCGACGCAATCTGCGACGGCAAGCGCGTGTTGATCGGCGGCATCATGGAACACATCGAACAGGCGGGCGTGCATTCGGGTGACTCCGCCTGTTCGCTGCCGCCGTATTCGCTTTCGCCGGAATTGCAGGAGCAGATGCGGACGCAGACCGTGCAGATGGCGATGGCCTTGAACGTGGTCGGCTTGATGAATGTGCAATACGCCATCCAGAACGGCACGGTGTTCGTCCTTGAAGTGAATCCGCGCGCCTCGCGCACAGTGCCTTACGTGTCCAAGGCCACCGGCATGCCGCTCGCCAAGATCGCGGCGCGTTGCATGGTGGGCAAGAGCCTAAACGAGCAGGGCGTCGCGGCGGAGGTGCGCCCGCCCTACTATTCGGTGAAGGAGGCGGTGTTCCCCTTCATCAAGTTCCCCGGGGTCGACACCATCCTCGGCCCGGAAATGAAGTCCACCGGCGAGGTGATGGGCGTAGGCGAGAGCTTCGGCGAAGCCTTCGTCAAGAGCCAGCTCGCCGCCGGCGTCAAGCTGCCGAAAAGCGGCAAGGCGTTCCTGAGCGTGAGAAATGCCGACAAGAACGCGGCGGTGCAGATCGGGCGCGAATTGCTGGAACTGGGTTTTACCGTGCTCGCCACGCGCGGCACGGCCCAGGTGCTGAACGCCAACGGCATCAAGACCACCGTGGTGAACAAGGTGGGTGAGGGGCGTCCGCACATCCTCGACATGATCAAGAATGGCGAAATCAGCCTGATCGTGAACACCGTGGACGAGAAGCGCAGCGCCGTGCAGGATTCCTGGTCGATACGCAACGGCGCCTTGCAAGGGCGCGTGACGTATTACACTACGATTGCAGGCGCCCGGGCTGCATGCACCGGCATGCGCCATATCCAGGGTCTGGTACCCTATTCATTGCAGGGCCTGCACCAAGAGCTGGTCTAGAAGGATTGCACTAAATGAGCAAGACTCCCCTTACGGTCAAGGGCGCGGAGCTGTTGCGCGTCGAACTGCAACGCCTGAAGACGGTCGACCGCCCCACCGTGATCAATGCCATCGCGGAAGCGCGCTCCCACGGAGACCTGTCCGAGAACGCGGAATACGACGCGGCCAAGGAGCGCCAGAGCTTCATCGAGGGCCGTATCGCCGAGGTCGAGGGCAAGCTCGCCAATGCCCAGATCATCGACCCGAAGCTGCTCGATGCAGACGGCCGCTGCGTGTTCGGCGCGACCGTGGACCTGGAAGAGCAGGCGAGTGCCGAGAAGGTCACTTATCAGATCGTGGGCGACGACGAAGCCGACATCAAGCACGGCAAGATTTCCATCAGCTCGCCCATCGCCCGGGCGCTGATCGGGAAATACGCCGGCGACGTGGTGGAAGTCCAGGCGCCGGGCGGGGTGCGTGAGTTCGAAATCATGGACGTGCGCTATGAATGAGGGGAAGGCGCCGGCGTTCGTAAACTCGGTCGCGGGCGACGTGGTAGAAGTGCAGGCGCCGGGCGGGGTGCGCGAGTTCGAAATCATGGACGTGCGCTACGAGTAGCGCGCGGCGCAGCATCGGTTGCGGGAGCTTCGGGCGCCCGCCTCTCAGTCGTTCTGGAAACTGCGCTTTGGTCGGTGCGGCTGCTTGCGCGCCGGGTGTTTGCGCACGGGTGCCGCCACTTCGTCTTCTTCCGGTTCGCGATATATCACCAGGACTTTGCCGATGTGCTGCACCGGCGCGGCGTCGGTGCGCTCGCAAATTTCATCCAGCAGTGCTTGGCGCGCGTCGCGGTCCTCGCCGAGTACGCGGATCTTGATCAAGCCGTGCGCCTTGAGGCTCGTCTCGATCTCCTTGAGCACGGCTGCAGACAGCCCATCGCCGCTCACCGCGACCACGGGATTGAGGGCGTGCGCTCGGCCTTTCAGTCGCTGGCGTTCCGCCGGAGTGAGAGTTTTCATAAAGGATACAATGGGAAAACTCAATTGTAACAGCCTGACCAAAGGCAACAGGCGGAACTAAGTCATGAGGAGCAAGACCAGTCGCGCCTGGATGCAGGAACACGTCAGCGACCCCTATGTGCAAAAGGCCAAGGCGGAGGGCTACCGTTCCCGCGCGGCCTACAAGCTGCTGGAAATCGATAAGAAAGACCGCCTGTTCCGACCCGGGCAACTGGTCGTCGACCTGGGGGCGGCGCCGGGAAGCTGGTCGCAGGTGGCGCTGGAGCGGGTCGGCGGCGCGGGCAGGGTGGTGGCGGTCGACCTGCTGCCCATGGAGCCCTTGCGCGGGGTGCAGTTCATCCAAGGCGATTTTCGCGAACAGGTCGTGCTGGATGCGTTGCTCGGCGCTCTGGGCGGGCGCAAGCCGGACCTTGTAATCTCCGATCTCGCCCCCAATATCTCAGGCATCGGCGTCAGCGATCAGGCAAGGTCCATCCATTTGTGTGAGCTGGCCCTGGATTTTGCCCAGCGCTGCCTGAAGCCAGGCGGATCGCTGCTGCTGAAGGTGTTTCAGGGCGCAGGCTTTCGCGAATTCCTCGCCGCCATGCGCGACAGTTTCGCCAAGGTCGAATCGCGCAAGCCCGGCGCATCGCGCGATCGATCGAGCGAGCTGTATTTGCTGGGAAAGGGGCTGAAGGCGGGGGCAGGGGGCGATTTGCAGTAAGTGAGGCAGGCTTGGGCGAGGCGTCTTGGCCCAGGAAGAGGTGCGAAAGAGCGTGGCGAGAAGACCCCGTAATTTATAGGGAAATCCTGATTTGCATCAAGTCGCTAGTCGCTTTCCGATGATGCGTCTAAAATATCTGCTTACCTGTAGAGGCAGTAAAGGAATTCGGTGAACAATCTCTTCAAGAATCTCGTGATCTGGCTGGTGATCGGCCTGGTGCTGATGACCGTGTTCAACCAGTTCAATACGCGCCAGGCGAGCCAGGCGCCGATCGACTATTCCCAGTTCTACGAGGAAGTGAAGGCCGGGCGCATCGCCGACGTGGTGATCGAGGGCCGCAACATCAAGGCGAAGACGACCGACGGCAAGTCGGTCACCACCTATTCGCCCGGCGACATTTGGCTGGTGTCCGACCTGCTGAAATATGGCGTCAAGATCAAGGCCAAGCCCGAAGAGGAGCCGTCGCTGTTGATGAACATCTTCGTCTCCTGGTTCCCGATGCTGCTGTTGATCGGCGTATGGGTATTCTTCATGCGCCAGATGCAGGGCGGCGGGCGCGGCGGCGCGTTTTCCTTCGGCAAGTCGCGCGCGCGCATGCTGGACGAATCGAACAACACCGTGACCTTCGCCGACGTCGCCGGCTGCGAGGAGGCGAAGGAGGAGGTGTCCGAACTCGTCGACTTCCTGCGCGACCCGTCCAAGTTCCAGAAACTGGGCGGGCGCATTCCCAAGGGCGTGCTGATGGTCGGCAATCCCGGGACCGGCAAGACGCTGCTCGCACGCGCCATCGCCGGGGAAGCCAAAGTGCCGTTCTTTTCGATTTCCGGTTCGGACTTCGTCGAAATGTTCGTCGGCGTCGGCGCGGCGCGGGTGCGCGACATGTTCGAGCAGGCGAAGAAGCATGCGCCCTGCATCGTGTTCATCGACGAAATCGACGCGGTGGGGCGGCAACGCGGTGCAGGCCTGGGCGGCGGTAACGACGAGCGCGAGCAGACGCTCAACCAGTTGCTGGTGGAGATGGACGGATTCGAAGGTACTGCCGGCGTGATCGTCATCGCCGCGACCAACCGTCCCGACGTGCTCGACCCGGCGCTGATGCGCCCCGGGCGCTTCGACCGCCAGGTCGTTGTGCCGCTGCCCGACATCCGCGGACGGGAACAAATCCTGCTCGTGCACATGCGCAAGGTGCCGATGGCGCCCGACGTCAAGGCCGACATCATCGCGCGCGGCACGCCGGGTTTCTCCGGCGCGGACCTCGCCAATCTGGTGAACGAGGCTGCGTTGTTCGCCGCGCGCAAGAACAAGCGCTTGGTCGACATGGACGACTTCGAGCGCGCCAAGGACAAGGTGATCATGGGCGCGGAGCGCCGCTCGATGGTGATGCCGGAAGAGGAACGGCGGAACACCGCCTATCACGAGTCCGGCCACACCGTGGTGGCGAAACTTTTGCCGAAGACCGATCCGGTGCACAAGGTCACCATCATTCCGCGCGGACGGGCGCTGGGCGTGACCATGCAGCTGCCGACGGAAGACCGCTACAGCATGGACCGCGAGCGGCTGCTCGCCACCATCGCGGTCCTGTTCGGCGGCCGCATCGCCGAAGAGATATTCATGCACCAGATGACCACCGGAGCGTCGAACGACTTCGAACGCGCCACCGAAATGGCCCGGCGCATGGTGACGCAATGGGGCATGTCCGATGCGTTGGGGCCGATGGTCTACGGCGAGAACGAAGGCGAAGTCTTCCTCGGGCGTTCGGTTACGACCCACAAGAACGTGTCGGAAGTGACCATGCAGAAGGTCGACCAGGAGATCCGCCGCATCATCGACGAGCAGTACGCCTTGGCGCGACGGCTGATCCAGGAAAACAGCGACAAGGTCGAGACCATGGCCAAGTGTCTGCTCGAGTGGGAGACGCTCGATGCCGAGCAGATCGACGACATCATGGCCGGGAGGGAGCCGCGTGCACCGCGGCCCGCGCAGTCGGGCAGCCCGCCGCCGCAGCAGAAAGACGGCGGCGGTTCGACCGGCCACGCGGCGCCGCTCGCGACCTGATCGGCTAGGCGGGCGGGGAACGCGCGCCGTTTCCGCCCGCGCTCCGTCCATCCCATGAACGGCAGCCTGCATTGCGGGCGCTTCCGCCTGCGACTCAATCGCCCCTTGGTGATGGGGGTGGTGAACGTCACCCCCGATTCCTTTTCCGACGGCGGCAAATTTCTCGATCCGGCAGCGGCGATCGCACACGCGCTGGAGCTCGTTGCCGAAGGCGCCGATCTGATCGATCTCGGCGCTGAGTCGAGCCGCCCCGGCGCAGCCGTGGTGGTGAGCGCGGAGGAGGAATGGCGGCGGCTCGAGCCGGTTCTGCGGGGCTTGCGCGACCTGCCGGTTCCGATCTCGGTCGATACCGTCAAGGCCGAGGTGATGCGCGCCGCACTTGCCGAAGGTGCGGCGATGATCAACGACATCAACGCCTTGCGCGGAGAAGGTGCGCTCGAAGCGATCGCCGCGAGCGAAGCCGGCGTGTGCCTGATGCATATGCAAGGCACGCCCGGCACCATGCAGCTCGATCCGCGTTACGCCGACGTCGTTGCGGAAGTGAAGGCCTATCTGGCCGAGCGCGCCGCTGCCGCGCACGCTGCCGGGATCGCGCCCGAGCGCATCGTCGTCGACCCCGGTTTCGGCTTCGGCAAGACGCTTGGCCACAATCTGGAATTGCTGCGCCGGCTGCGGGAGTTCGAAGCACTGCACGCTCCGATCCTCGTCGGCTGGTCGCGCAAATCCTCGCTTGGAAAGATCATCGGCAAGCCCACAGGCGACCGCCTGGCCGCAAGCGTGGCGGCCACGCTGATCGCCGCGCAAAATGGCGCTAGAATCCTACGCGTTCACGACGTAGCGGCGACCAAAGACGCACTTGCCGTCTTGCAAGCGATGATGAACTCGCCCACGGCCGGTTGACCGGCGTTCGACGCTGCGGGGAGGCGGCTTATGCCGCGCCACAGACAAAGGGGTGGTCTTGACTAGACGTTATTTCGGCACCGACGGCATTCGCGGCCTGGTGGGCGAATCGCCGATTACGCCGGACTTCGTGGTGCGCCTGGGCCATGCGGCGGGTGAAGTGCTGGTGCGGCGCGCGCATCTAGCGGCGGGCCAGCGACCCGCGGTGCTAATCGGCAAGGACACGCGCATCTCGGGCTACATGCTCGAAGCGTCGCTCGAAGCCGGATTTTCGGCAGCAGGCGTGGACGTGATGCTGTCGGGGCCGATGCCGACGCCCGCGGTGGCCTACCTCACCCGCGCCCTGCGCCTGCAGGCGGGCGTGGTGATCAGCGCTTCGCACAATCCCTACCCCGACAACGGCATCAAGTTCTTTTCCGGCGACGGCAACAAGCTCCCCGACGCGGTCGAGGCCGAGATCGAGGCGCAGCTTGCCGAGCCGATGCGCTGCCGCGCCTCGGCGCAGTTGGGCAAGGCGCAGCGGGTCGACGATGCGGCGGGCCGCTACATCGAATTTTGCAAGAGCACCTTCCCCAGTACGCTCGATTTGCGCGGACTGAAGATCGTCGTCGACTGCGCCAACGGCGCGGCCTACCACATCGCGCCGCATGTATTTCACGAACTCGGCGCCGACGTGGCGGCGATCGGCGTCAGCCCCGACGGCTTGAACATCAACGATCGGGTCGGTGCGACCAGCCCGCAGGCGCTGCAGCAGGCGGTGAGGGAGCACAAAGCCGACATCGGCATCGCGCTCGACGGCGACGGCGACCGCCTGCTCATGGCCGATGCCGACGGCCGCACTTACGACGGCGACGAACTGCTGTACGTGATCGTGCGCCTGCGCGCCGCGCAGGGAGCGGTGCCCGGCGTGGTTGGGACGCTGATGACCAATCTCGCGCTCGAGCGCGCGCTCGAGCGCGAAGGCATTGCATTTGCGCGCGCCAGGGTGGGCGATCGCTACGTGCTCGAGTTGCTGCAGGAGAAAGGCTGGCAGTTGGGCGGGGAGAATTCCGGCCACATCATCTGCCTGGACAAGCACACCACCGGCGACGGGCTGGTGTCGGCGCTGCAGGTGCTGACCGCGGTGCGCAGCCGCGATGCCACGCTCGCCGAGCTTTGCCGCGAGTTGCGGCTCTATCCGCAGAAGCTGGTCAATGTCAAAGTCGAAAAGGGCTTCAAGTGGGAGGCGAGCGCGGCAGTCCGCAAGGCGAAGGAGGCGGCAGAGCAGACGCTAGGCAAGGCGGGGCGCGTGCTGCTGCGGCCTTCTGGTACCGAACCGGTGCTGCGGGTGATGGTCGAGGGCGAGGACGGTGCTAAAGTGGGTGCGCTCGCGGAATTGCTTGCCGAAAGCGTGCGCGCCGCCGCGCACGCCTAGTCTCGCCTCCAATTCCGCGTATCGTGGGAACGAGCTTGCTCGCGATTGCGGTCGCGACTAAGCTCGCTCCTACAGCGCAAGAGCCCCGCAGCCCGGTTTCCCGTTAGCCGAAGCGGCCCCGCAATGCGTCCGGCCGGCCCTGACGGGCCTTAACTTGCGCTGTGCGCAAGTTAGCCTACGCCGCTACATAACCGGCCGATTAGCCGAATCGGCCATGTAGTGGCTACGGCCGGACCGCGGGTCCTTAACTTTTGCTGCGCAAAAGTTAGCCTACGCCGTTACATCACTGGTCGTTTCAGCCGAAACGACCAGTGATGTAATCTTCAGTTTCCTTCTTGCCGGGATTGATGAAGACCTTGTCGGTCACATCGAATTCGATCAGCTCGCCCAGGTACATGTAGGCCGTGTAATCCGACACCCGCGCCGCCTGTTGCATGTTATGGGTGACGATGGCGATGGTGTAGTCGGCCTTGAGTTCGTCGAGCAGTTCCTCGATCTTCGCAGTGGATATGGGATCGAGCGCCGAAGTCGGCTCGTCGAGCAGGAGCACTTCGGGTTTCACCGCCACTGCGCGCGCGATGCACAGCCGCTGCTGCTGGCCGCCAGAGAGGCTGAGGCCGCTCTGGCGCAGCTTGCCCTTCACTTCTTCCCATAGTGCCGCCTTGCGCAGCGCCCATTCGACGCGCTCGTCCATTTCGCCTCGACTCGGGCGCTCGTAGAGCTTCACGCCGAAGGCGATGTTCTCGTAGATCGACATGGGAAACGGCGTTGGCTTCTGGAACACCATGCCGACTTTGGCGCGCAGCGCGATCACGTCCTGGCTGGAATCGAGGATGTTGTCCTCGTTCAGCAAGATCGCGCCCGTCGCGCGGTGGCCGGGATAGAGGTCATACATGCGGTTGAAGGTGCGCAATAGCGTCGACTTGCCGCAGCCCGAGGGGCCGATGAAGGCGGTGATGCGCTTCTCCGCGATGTCGAGATTGACGTTGTTCAGCGCCTTGTAGCCGCCGTAATAGAAGCTCAGGTCGCGGACTTTGATCTTGCTCGGGGCGGGAGGCGGTGGGACGAAGGCTTCCATGGTCTCGGATTGTCGCCTGGATCAATTGTTGGAGGATTTCTGCGCGAACAACACGCGCGCCACGATATTAAGCGCCAATACCGCGAGCGTAATCAGCAGCGCGCCGCCCCAGGCGAGCGCCTCCCAGTCCTTGTACGGGCTCATTGCGAACTGGAAGATCACGACCGGAAGGTTCGCCAGCGGCGCATCCATGTTGGTCGACCAGAACTGGTTGTTGAGCGCAGTGAACAAGAGCGGAGCGGTCTCGCCGCTGATGCGCGCGATCGCGAGCAGTATGCCGGTGACCAGCCCCGCGCGCGCGGCGCGCCAGGTGACGAAGGAGATGACGATCCATTGCGGTGCGCCTAGGGCGGCCGCGGCCTCGCGCATGGTGTCGGGCACGAGGCGCAGCATGTTCTCGGTAGCTTTCAGCACTACCGGGATGACGAGCAGCGCGAGAGCGAAGGTGCCCGCCCAGCCGGAGAAATGTCTCACCCGGGAGACATAAACGGCGTAGACGAACAGGCCGATGACGATCGACGGGGCGGAGAGCAGGATGTCGTTGATGAAGCGGGTCGCCGGCGCGAGCCAGCCGCGCCGGCCGTATTCCGCAACGTAAGTGCCGGCGAGGATGCCGATTGGCGTGCCGATCAGCGTTGCGAGCAGCGACATGAGCAGGCTACCCGCGATGGCATTGGCGAGGCCGCCGGCGCTTCCCGGCGGCGGCGTATCCTGCGTGAACAGCGATAGGCTGAGCGCGTGCAAGCCCTGGTCGAGCAGCGTCCACAGTATCCACACCAGCCAAAACAGGCCGAACAGCACGGCGAGCAGGGAAATCCCCAGGTTGACGAAGTTCGCGATGCGCCGGCGGCGGTAAAGGGTAAGGGCCTTCATGCGCCGCTCAGCTCCGCGTGCCTTCGGCCTTCGCGAGGCGCAAGAGGAGCAGCTTGGACAGCGCGAGCACGATGAAGGTGATGAGGAACAGGATCAGGCCCAGCTCGACCAGCGCGGAGGTGTAGAGATCGCCCACAGCCTCGGTGAATTCGTTTGCCAGGGCGGACGCGATGCTCGTACCGGGTGCGAACAGGGACGTTCCCAAGCGATGCGCGTTGCCGATGACGAAAGTCACCGCCATGGTTTCACCCAGCGCTCGCCCCAGGCCCAGCAGGATGCCGCCGACCACGCCGATCTTGGTGTAGGGCAGCACCACGTGCCAGACGACTTCCCAAGTGGTCGCGCCGACCGCGTAGGCCGATTCCTTCAGCATTGCCGGCACCAGTTCGAACACGTCGCGCATGACCGAGGCGATGAACGGGATCACCATGATGGTGAGGATGAGACCCGCCGTCAGCAAGCCGATGCCTTGCGGCGCTCCCTGGAACAGCGGGCCGATCAGCCAGATCGGACCGAAGTGCTCGGTCAGCCAGGGCTGCACGTGATCGGCGAAGATCGGCGCGAACACGAACAGGCCCCACATGCCGTAGATGATGCTCGGGATCGCCGCCAACAGCTCGATGGCGGTGCCGATCGGCCGCCGCAGCCACGGCGGCGAGAGTTCGGTAAGAAATACCGCGATGCCGAAGCTGATCGGGATGCCGATCAGCAGCGAAATGAACGAGGTGACGACGGTACCGAATATCGGCACCAGGGCGCCGAACTTCTCCGTGACCGGATTCCATTCCGAGCTTGCGAGGAAGCCGAAGCCGAATGCCTTGATCGCCGGCAAGCTGCCGATCGCCAGGGTAACGAGGATGCCGCTCAGCAAGGCCAGCACCAGGAACGCGAACCCGCGCGTGAGGTTGCGGAACGCGAAGTCGTAAAGGTGTTGCCGCTTGAGTTGGGAGTCGGGGATGGAACGAAGCATGCCCATTGACAAAGAGGCCCCTTGCGGGGCCTCCAGCGTTTGCTCAACGATGTTCATTCTAACCCGCGCGTAATACCCCTGTCTTAGCCTTTACCAGAGGGACTTGCCGCTCGTATCCTTGATCTTATCCTTCCATTCGCCGTGGATCAGGTTGACGACCGGATCGGGCATGGGGATGTAATCGAGGCTCAACGCCAGCTGGTCGCCGTCTTTATAAGCCCAGTCGAAGAATTTGAGCACTTCCTTCGCGCTCGCAGCATTTGCCTGGGCCTTGTGCATGAGGATGAAGGTCGCACCGGTGATCGGCCAGCTCTCCTTGCCCGGCTCGTCGGTGAGGATTTCGTAGAAGCCGGGCGATTTCTTCCAGTCTGCCCCCGCGGCCGCGGCCTGGAAGCTCTTGTCATAGGGTTTGACGAACTGGCCCTCGCGATTCTGCAACAGGGTGTAGGCAAGCTTGTTCTGCTTGGCGTAAGCGTACTCGACGTAGCCGATCGAACCCTTCAGGCGCTGCACGAACGAGGCCACGCCCTCGTTCCCCTTGCCGCCGGTCGCGGTCGGCGCCGGCCAGGAGACGGCGGTTGAGCTGCCGACCTTGTCCTTCCACTCCGGGCTCACCTTGGACAAATAGTTGGTGAAAATGAAGGTCGTGCCCGAGCCGTCAGAGCGGTTGACCACGGTGATGTCGGTAGCCGGCAGCTTCAAGCCCTTGTTGAGTTCCGCCAGCGCCGGGTCGTTCCACTTCTTGATTTTGCCGAGATAGATGTCGGCGAGCAGCTTGCCGGTGAGCTTCATCTCGCCTGCAGCGATGCCGTCGAGGTTCACCACCGGCACGACGCCGCCCATCACGGTCGGGAACTGGATCAGGCCGCTTTTGTCGAGTTCCTCGGGTTTCAACGGCATATCGGAGGCGCCGAAATCGACGGTCTTAGCCGTGATTTGCTTGATGCCGCCGCCAGAGCCGATCGACTGGTAGTTCATGCCGGTGCCGCTTTTCGCCTTGTAGGCCTCGGCCCATTTGGCGTAGATGGGGTAGGGGAAGGTGGCGCCCGCGCCGGTGATGTCGGCTGCAACGGCCGCGCCTGAACAAAGGCCCAGCGCAAGCAGCGCGGGGGCGATGAAACGACGATGAATCATGAAGAGCACTCCTATGTTTGCCTTGAACTCAGGCCGCCATCCTAGGAGTGCTTTGTTACACGAGTATGACAGCGCGTAGATCTCCGACTGCCGTTTCCCGATTCGAGGGCGTGTGTGGCGGGCTTAGCTGCGCAAAGCGACGATCCCCAGCGCGACCGTGCAGGCACCGAGGAGCCGACGGCGCCCGAATCCTTCCTTGAGCAAGACCTTGCCGAGCAGCGCGGCGAAGATGACCGAGGTTTCGCGCAGCGCCGCGACCGCGGCGACCGGGGCCTGGGTCATCGCCCACAGCACGATGCCGTAGGCGCTGACGACGCACAGGCCGCCGCCGAGACCGCGCTGCCAGTGGCGTTTCGCATAATCGAGGGCCGCCCGGCCGCGCCAGGCGAAGACGAGGGCGACGAAAGGCAGGCCCTGCAGCGCGAACAGCCAGGCGCCGTAAGTGGCGGGATTGCCCGAGAGCCGGCTGCCGGCGCCGTCGACCAGCGTATAGCACGCGATGATCGCGGCGTTGGCGAGTGCCCACAGGGTGGCGCTGCGCTGTGCCCTGCCGCGCTCGAACAGGCCCAGGCTCAAGATGCCGCCGCAGATGAGCACGATGCCCAGCCACACGTTCGCGCTCGGCCGCTCATGCAGAAACAGCAGGCCGATGAGTGCGACGAGCAGGGGCGCGGTACCGCGCATCAGCGGATAGGCATGGCCCAGATCGCCGACGCGGTAGGCGGCGGCGAGCGTGGAAAAGTAGCCGACGTGAATTGCCGCGGAAGCGGCGATATACGGCCAGCTCGCCGGATTGGGCGCAGCACCCAGCGCCGCCACCGGCAGGCAGAGGAGCGTTGCGCCGGCACCGATCAGCGCGGTGTCGAGCATCGCGTCCCGGCTCGACTTGATGATCGCGTTCCAGCTTGCGTGGATCAGGGCCGAGCCTAGCACCAGCGCCGTGACGAGGGGCGACATTTCCAATCCGAGCTTCCTTGTCAGTACGCGCGGCTAGCTGCGGCGTTCATGCGGCGAGGGCCTCTAGCGCATCGTGGCAGGGATAGCCGAGGGCCTCCGCCACCCCGCGGCAGGTAATCTTTCCGTGGCAGACGTTGAGGCCGGCGCGCAAGTGCGGATCTTCCTCCAGGGCGCGCCGATAGCCCTTGCCGGCGAGTGCGAGCACATAGGGCAGGGTGGCGTTGTTCAAGGCGAAGGTGGAGGTGCGCGGCACGCCGCCCGGCATGTTGGCGACGCAATAATGCACCACGCGCTCCGTGACGAAGATCGGATCGGAATGCGTGGTCGGATGCGAGGTCTCGAAGCAACCGCCCTGATCGATGGCGACGTCGACCACCACCGCGCCGGGTTTCATTGCGCCCACCATCTGCCGCGTCACCAGCTTGGGCGCGGCGGCGCCGGGAACGAGCACCGCGCCGATCACCAGATCCGCCGACAGCACATGGCGTTCGATGCTGTCGCGATTCGCATACACCGTCATGGCGCGCGCGCCCAGCTCCCGATCGATGCGGCGCAAGACGTCGACGTTGCGATCGAGCACCGCCACCTGGGCGCCGCTGCCGACCGCGATCTGCGCCGCATTCGAGCCGACCACGCCGGCGCCGAGGATGGCGATCTTGGCGCTGGGCACGCCCGGCACGCCGCCGAGGAGGATGCCCATGCCGCCCTGGGTGCGCTCCAGGTTATGCGCGCCCGCCTGCACCGCCATGCGCCCGGCGACTTCGGACATCGGGGCGAGCAGCGGCAGGCCGCCGCCTGCCGCGGTAACGGTTTCGTAGGCGATACAGATCGCGCCCGATTGCACCAGGTCGCGCGTCTGTTCCGCATCCGGCGCCAGATGCAGGTAGGTGAACAGCACTTGTCCCGGCCGCAGCAGCTTGCGCTCGGCTAGCTGCGGCTCTTTCACCTTGACGATCAATTCGGCGCGCGCGAACACTTCGACTGCATCGGCGGCGATGCCTGCACCGGCCGCTTGGTAGGCGCTGTCGGCGGTGCTGATGCCCGCGCCGGCGCCATGCTCGACGAGCACCTGATGGCCATGGTCGACCAGTTCGCGCACGCTGGCCGGAGTCAGTCCGACCCGGTGTTCCTGCGGCTTGATCTCCTTCGGCACGCCGATCAGCATCGCCGTTCCCATGAATTTGCGGACGAGACCAGCCGGCGGCCGCACTCGTCCAACTCCGCTCTCGCGGGGCATGCTCAATATACGCCAGATCGCACGGCGCCTGAAGGCCGCCGGCACAAGCGCGGGCGCCGCGGACGCGGAAATTGCGCGGTGAATCCGGCTCTTCTTCGGCGATTGGCGCTGCGTGCCGCTGTTAGGGTGATGTGCGTCGTGGCATCCGGCAGTCGCGCAGCGACCGCCGGCGCTGATGCACGTCCGCGCGCCGCTCAAGTATGCGGCGAGATGGCCGATAAGGATGACTAGGGAAGCTCTGATTAAGTTTCCGGAAACGCAAGCAGGGCTTCCCTCTGAATTGGGGGTTGTGCAAGGGGGCTTGCCCCTTTGTGTAGAGCTTCGCTAGAGAACAAGTATGTCGACTGCCGTTGTGCGCGGCAGCAGCACGGGAAACTACGCTAATGGCGAGTATTGCCAGCATCATGTATGCCCGCGCGCTCCGCTCGCCGGGCGTGCGGCACTTGCGGCGGGAGGGCGCGTGCGTCTAGCGGCGCTGCGGCGCGATCGCGTCACCGCGCCGTTTGCGCGCAGGCTCACGCTCGGTTTCGCGTGCTGCGCCGTGGCCGGGGTGGCGCTGGCAAGCCTCGCGATCATCGCCGCCGCAGCATTAGCGCCGGTGGTGGGAGCAAGCCCCGGCGGGTTCGGGCGCAGCGCGGCGCTGTACCTCGTGGCGGCGTTCGTGGCAGCCGGACTTGCGTGCTTATTGGGCGCGCGCGTCGCCGATGCGCTCGGCAGACCGGTGATCGCTCTGGCGCAGGCGATGCGTTCCATTGCCGCCGGCGGGACCTATCGCGTGCCGGTTACGGCACAGGACGAACTTGGTGCCGCGGCGGTGGCCGTCAACCAACTGCTCGACCGCATGCAGGCGCACGATCGCGAGATCTTGCGCGGCGGCGAGCGCCTGAATCTCGCGCTCGAGGCATCGCAACTGGTCCTTTGGGATTGGGACGTCCCGAACGGCACAGTCTTCCTATCCGAGCGCTGGTCCGAAAAAAGAGGAGGACCGGCACAGGCGACGCGGATCGGCGTCGACGAACTCCAAACCCTTATCCATCCGGATGACCGGCGTCCGCTGAAGGAAACCCTGCTGCGGGCGCTGAAGGGCGAGCTATCCCACTACCAGACCGAGCACCGGGTGCGCGATGTGGCGGGCAGCGGCTGGATCTGGTTGCAGAATCGCGGCCGCGTGACCGAGCGCGACGCGAGCCAACGCGTCCTGCGGCTCACCGGCACCAGCGTCGACATCACCGAGCAGCGCCTGCGCGAACAGGAACTGCTGCAGGCGAAGATCATGGCGGAAGCGGCAAGCCGCGCGAAGTCGCAGTTCCTCGCCAACATGAGCCACGAGATCCGCACGCCGATGAACGGCGTGCTCGGCATGACCGAACTGCTGCTGCAGACGCAGCTCTCCGAACGCCAGCGCCGGCTGGCCGAAACCGTGCGCCAGTCGGGATCGGCGTTGCTCACCGTCATCAACGACATACTTGATTTCTCCAAAATCGAAGCCGGCAAGCTCGAAATCGAACGCACGCCCTTCGATTTGCAGCGCGTGGTCGAGGAAGTGCTGGAGCTGTTTGCCGAGCGCGCGCTGGAGAAGCGCCAGGAACTGATCAACGACCTGGAGCCCGGCCTGCCGTCGATCCTGTACGGCGATCCCGGCAGGCTGCGGCAGATACTCAGCAACCTGCTTTCGAACGCCATCAAGTTCACCGACGGCGGCGAGGTGCTGCTGCGCATCAGCGCGCTGCCGACGAGCGGTCGCGATGTGGCGCTGCGCTTCGAAGTCGCGGATACGGGCATCGGCATCGAGGCGGAGGAATGCGAACGCGTGTTCCAGCCTTTCCGCCAAGGCGATGCAAGCACAACCCGTCGCTATGGCGGCACCGGATTGGGACTGGCGATCTGCCGTCAGCTGGTCGAATTGATGCAGGGCAGAATCGGTGTGGACAGCCGTTTGGGAACCGGATCGACGTTCTGGTTCGAACTGCGCTTGGAGCGCGTCGCCGAGCAGGAGTCTGATGTGCGTCCCGGCTGGCGACGCTTGCGCGGTCTGCACGCCTTGGTCGTCGACGACAACGCCACCAATCGCGACATCCTGTGCGAACAGCTCCGTGCCGAAGGCATACGCGCCGACAGCGCGCCAAGCGGGGCGCAGGCGCTCGCCATGTTGCAGTCGGCGAGCCTGCGCGATCCTTACCGCGTCGCGGTGCTCGACATGCACATGCCGCAGATGGACGGTTTGGAGCTCGCGCGGCGCATTCGCGACGATGCGGGCCTCGCGCGCACCGAGCTCCTGATGCTGAGTTCGGTCGACCAGGACATTCGCATTGCCACTTTGCGCAAGCTCGGCGTGCGCCGCTGGCTTGCCAAGCCGGCGCGGCAGGCGGAACTCCTCACCTCGATCGACGCCCTGCTCGAGGGGCGGGAGGCGTCAACGCCGCGGGCGCATGCCGCGCTGCCGCTGCGCCCCGCCGCGTGCAGCGTGCGCGTGCTCCTGGTCGAGGACAACGAAGTGAACCAGGCGGTGGGCAAGGAGATGCTCGAAGCGCTCGGCTACGCCTGCGACATCGCGCCGCACGGACGCGCCGCGATTGAAGCGGCGCGCAGCCGTCGCTATGCGCTCGCGCTGATGGATTGCCAGATGCCGGAAATGGACGGTTTCGACGCGACGCGCGCCATCCGCAGCCTCGAAGCGGAGGGCGCCGGGCTTGCCGCCGGCGGCGCGCGCCTGCCGATCGTCGCGCTCACCGCCCACGCCATGACGGGGGACCGGGATAAATGCATTGAAGCGGGCATGGACGGCTACGTCATCAAACCCTTCGCCCAGGAGGCGCTCGGCGCGGAGATCAGGCGCCATCTGGGTTCTGCGCCGGCGCAGTCGGGCGCGACCGAGGCGCAGGGCGAGGAGCCGGCGCAAGCGCTTGATGCGGGCGCGCTCGAAGCGCTGCGCGCATTGGATCGCGACGGCACGCGCGGCGTGCTGCGGCGCGTGCTGGACATCTACCTCAGGAACGCGCCGGGGCTCGCCGGCGACATCGAGGCCGGGGCGGCGGCGAACGACTGGGAACGCGTGGGCCGCGCCGCGCATTCGCTCAAGTCGAGCAGCCGCAACGTCGGCGCGACGCAACTGTCGCGCATCTGCCGCGATCTGGAGCGGGCGGCAGCGGAGCGCGCGGTGGCGGAGATGGCGCGGCTCGTGCAGGCGGTGCTCGGCGCCCATGCAGCGGCCGACCATCTGGTGCGTGAGCAGATCGAACGGGGTGCGGCATGAATGCCTTGCACGAAGAGCCGCCGCGCGTGCTCGTCGTCGACGACGACGAGGCGGCACGGCTATTGATCGACATCGCCCTCACCGACGCGGGCTTGCATGTCGAGCAGGCCGCGGACGGCGAACAGGCGCTCGCGGCCTACGCCGCGCGCCGGCCGGACATCGTGCTCCTCGACGTCACCATGCCAGGAATGGATGGCTTCGAATGCTGTCGCGAGTTGCGTCAGCTGCCGCGCGGGGCTGAACTGCCGGTGCTGATGCTCACCGGGCACGACGACATGCAATCGATCCAGCGCGCCTATGAAGCCGGCGCCACGGACTTCCTCGCCAAGTCGAACAATTGGGGGCTGCTCGCGCACCGCGTGCGCTACATGCTGCGCGCAAGCCGCGCTTTCGCCAATCTGGCGGAGAGCCGGCAGCGCCTCGCCTCGGCACAGCGCATCGCGCAGATGGGAAGCTGGGAGTGGCGTGCGGACGCACAGCGTTTTGCCGTTTCCGAGGAAACCCTGGACGTGCTCGGGCTGGGCGATGCCGGGCTCGACGGTAGCTGCGACAGCGTGCTGCGCCTGTTGCACGCGGACGATCGCGCGCAAACCGCGGAAACGGTGCGCCGCGCGGTGGCCACTGGCGAGCCGTTCTGCACCGAAGTGCGCATTGCGCCGCACGGGGCTGCGCTGCGCTGGTTCCAGCTTCAGGCCGAGGTGGTGCGCAACGAGGCTGGCGACTGCGTGGGACTCGCCGGCACGATCCAGGACGTGACCGAGCGCCATCTGGCACAGGAGCGCATTCGCTACCTCGCCTATTACGACAGCTTGACCCGGCTGCCCAACCGCACGCTGTTCTGCGAGCAGCTCGCACGTGCACTCAAGCGCGAACCGCGTTCGGACAAGCGCCTCGCGGTGATGTTCGTCGACATCGACAATTTCAAGCGGGTGAACGACACCCTGGGCCACTCGGTGGGCGATCAGATTCTTGCCGCGGTGGCCGAGCGCATCAGCGGTTGCTTGCGCGAGGGCGACACTACCGGACGCAACTACGCCGAGGCGCTCACGCAAGCGGACGATTCGGCGATGCTCGTCGGCCGGCACGGCGGGGACGAATTCACTCTGTTCGTGTCCGATCTGAAGCAGGACAGCGATGCCGCCTTGATCGCGCGGCGGCTGCTCGCCGCGCTGGCGCAGCCGTTCGCGCTCGGCGTGCAGGAAATCGTTGCCAGCGCAAGCATCGGCATCGCCGTGTTCCCCGACGACGGCCGCGACGTCGAGACGCTGCTGCGCCACGCCGACGCCGCCATGTTTCACGCCAAGGAGCACGGCCGCAACAACTACCAGTACTACAGCCATGCCATCGGCGCGGCGACATTCCAGAAGCTGGCACTCGAATCGAGCATGCGCAAAGCGCTCGAGCGCGGCGAATTCACGCTGCATTACCAACCCATCGTCAGAATTCGCGATGCGAGCATCGTCGGGGCGGAGGCGCTCCTGCGTTGGCGCCATCCGGAAATGGGCCTGGCGGCACCGAGCGAATTCATTCCGCTCGCCGAGGAGACCGGCATGATCGTTCCCTTGAGCGACTGGGTGCTGCGCGCTGCCTGCGGCCAGATGCGCGATTGGCAGCGCGCGGGGCTCGCACCCATCCACGTCGCGGTCAACGTTTCGGCCGCCTATCTGCAGCGCGCGAATCTCGCGCACGCGGTGCAATCGGCGCTCGCCGCGTCGGGTCTGGACGCACGCTGGCTCAGCCTGGAACTCACCGAAAGCGTGCTCGCGCGCGATCTCGAGGCGACGCTCGCGCTGTTCACCGGGCTGCGCGACCTGGGTGTGCGGCTTGCCATCGACGATTTCGGAACCGGCTATTCGTCGCTCAGCTACCTGCGGCGCTTTCCCCTGCAGACGCTGAAGATCGACCGTTCGTTCGTGCGCGACCTGCCGCATGACGAGGATGCGGCGACGCTCGCCACCGCGATCGTCGCCATGGGCAAAAGCCTGAAGCTCGATCTCATCGCCGAAGGAGTGGAAACGCCGCTGCAGCTCGAGTTCCTGCGCGAGCAGGGCTGTGAACTCTTTCAGGGATACCTGTTCAGTCCCGCCGTTCCGGCCGAGGAATTCGCCGCGCTGCTCGCTCGCGGCATCGGCAATACGCGCCTGCTCGCCTGCGCCTAGGAGTCGCTTCGAGAAGCGGGGAGACCGCTCGGACAGCTCCACTTTGTCAGTCGGCTAGGGGACTTTGCATGGGCTGCTCGCTCGGCAGACGTGCCTTCCTTCGCCATTCGCGTTCGTCTGCCGCTTGCTTGAACCTTGGAAAAGCGAGGCGCAGAATGATCTCGTCCTGCGGCTGCGCGCCGCGGTGCACGGCCAGGGAGCGCATTCATGACCAAAGAAGAGAACAAGACCAGGGTGACCATCCTCACCGGTACCTACCGCGTGAAGGGTTATATCGATCTTCTGCCCGGATCGCGGGTGACCGACTACTTGCGGGAGTCGAAGGACTTCATTGCGTTGACCGACGCCGAGGTGTGGGAGCTCGGCAATCGCCACGTGCTGAACGCGCCGTTCATCGACGTCAGCTTGGAGCACATTCAAGTCGTCGCTCCCGGAGACTGACCACGTCTGCGCAAAAAACGCCCCTGCGCACAGGCGAGGCGGGTGCTAATTAATTGACCGGCTTCGCGCAAAAGCTGTAAAATTACACGGATTTGGCGCCGGAACGGCGGCTTCTACGGGATGCGGGGCAATGCGTAGCCGGCTCGTCGCGGGCAACTGGAAGATGCATGGCAGCTTGGCCGCGAACAAGCGCCTGCTCGAGGGCTTGCAGGCGGGCCTGCATGCCGCGGCGGGCGTGCAGTATGCGGTGTGCGTGCCTTATCCGTACCTCACGCAAGCGGAAGCGGCATTAAGCGGCAGCTGCATCGCCTGGGGCGCGCAGAATCTCAGCGAATGGCCGCAGGGTGCTTATACCGGCGAAGTATCCGGCGCCATGCTGCGCGACTTCGGCTGCCGCTATGTCTTGGTGGGACACTCCGAACGGCGTGCGCTGTACGGCGAGACGGACAAGCAGGTTGCGGCCAAGTTTCAGGCCGCGCAAGGTTCGGGTCTGATTCCGATCCTGTGCGTGGGCGAGACGCTGCAGGAGCGGGAAAGCGGCGTGACCGAGATCGTAGTCGCGCGCCAGCTGGCGGCGGTGTTCGAATCGAGCGGCGTCGGGGCGGTGGCGAATGCGGTGATCGCCTACGAACCAGTATGGGCGATCGGCACTGGCCGCACTGCGACGCCGGAGCAGGCACAAGCCGTGCATGCGTTCATTCGCAGCATCGTCGCGCGCCATGATGCGAAGCTCGCCGCCGAGCTGGTCATCCTGTACGGCGGCAGCGTGAAGGCCGCCAACGCGCGGGAGCTGTTCGCCATGGCGGACATAGACGGGGGCCTGATAGGCGGCGCATCGCTGGTGGCGGAGGAGTTCATCGCAATCTGCGCGGCGGCGGGCAAGGCCTAGCAGCACAGTGCGATTCTTTCATTCGCCGAGCGGCGGATGACTCATAGCGAGTAGAGAATGGATATTTGGTTGACATTGATTTTGAGCGTGCATGTGCTGGTTGCGCTGAGCATCATCTTTCTGGTGCTGCTGCAGCACGGCAAGGGTGCGGACATGGGAGCGGCTTTCGGCAGCGGCGCCTCGGGCAGCCTGTTCGGCGCCACCGGCTCGGCGAATTTCCTGTCGCG
>CAZMGP010000069.1:0-22172 GCA_964565875.1 uncultured Enterobacteriaceae bacterium | reverse complement strand
ATGCTGGCGCAGGCTACAGCAGTCTCAGACTTCATTTTGAAACCGGTTCTAAGTCAGCCGTTGCAGAATTGATCCTGCAACGGCTCAAAGCACCATACGCAGAGGAGACAAGACATGAAGCTGCTAGGAGGACGATTCAAAACCGCGGCGCTCGCCGCGCTGCTCGCATGCGTCCCGCAATTTGCACAAGCCGAGACCTATCCGGCCAAGCCCGTCAGCGTCTACATCGGCTACGGCCCCGGCGCCACCACCGATCTCAGCGCGCGCGCCCTGGGCGAAGGCCTGGAGAAAGTGCTGGGTCAGCCTTTCGTGATGGAGAACAAACCGGGCGCGGCGGCAGGCGTCGCGGCCACCATGGTGGCCAAGGCCAAGCCCGACGGCTACACCCTGGGCGTGGTCTCCACCGGCGTCGTCACCGTGCGCCCGCACATCTACAAGGCGCAATACGATCCGCTGAAGGACTTCACCCTCATCGCCCAGTATTCGCGCTATATCGGCGCGCTCACCGTGCGCGGCGATTCACCGCTGAAGACCGTCGACGACTTCGTCGCCTACGCCAAGGCCCACCCCGGACTGTCGTACAGTTCTTCCGGCAACTATACCCAGCAGATGATGGGCGTCGAGCAGTTCCGCATCTGCAAGGGCCTGAATCTCGTCCATCTCCCCGCGAAGAGCGGCGCCGAAGCGAACACCCTGCTCCTGGGCGGTCACGTGGACTTCACCGCCGGCTCCGGCCAGCACATGGCCTACGTCAGGCAGGGGCGGCTGCGCAATCTCGTCTTGCTCAACACCGATCAGCGCGATCCGACCCAGCCGGACGTTCCGACCATGAAGGACATCGGCTGCCCCGACGCGCCCGCGCTCGGCTATCTGGTGATCGGCCCCAAGGGACTGCCCGATGCCGTCTACAAGATCCTCGCCGACGCGGTAAAGAAGGTCGGCGAAAGCGCGGACTTCCAGAAGACACTGACGCGGCTGGAGATCCCCTACGATTACAAAGACCGCGCGCAACTGGAAAAGGAAACCACGCGCGACTACCAGCTCTACAAGACCTTCCTGGAAAAGCTGGGCGTGAAACCGGAGTGACCGAACATGTCCACCATTGAAGCCGCCGCGGCGCGGGTAAGCGACGCGGACTTGCTGCATGCGCGCTACGGCGCGGACGCAGCTCCCGCCGTCGGCGCGATGAACGAGGTGCTGCGGCAGCAGCTTGCGCATCGCTCGGTGCGCGCCTATCTGCCTCGCCCTCTGCCTCCCAAGGCTCTGGAGACGCTCGTCGCCGCCGCGCAATCGGCGCCGAGTTCATCCAACCTCCAGGCTTGGAGCGTGGTCGCCATCGAGGATGCGGGACGCAAGGCGCGCCTCGCGCAGGTCGCCGGAGGCCAGGAGCACGTCGAACAGGCGCCGCTGTTTCTCGCCTGGATCGCCGACCTGTCGCGCCTGCAGCGCGCGGCCGCGGCGCTGGGCGGCAAGCTCGAGGCCTGCGAGTATCTGGAAACCTTCGTCGTCGCCGCCATCGACGCCGCGCTCGCCGCCCAGAACGCGTCAGTGGCGGCCGAGTCGATGGGACTGGGCACGGTGTTCATCGGCGCGCTGCGCAACGACCCCGAGCGCGTCGCGGCGGAGCTGGGCCTGCCGCCCCAGGCCATGGCGGTGTTCGGCCTGTGCGTCGGCTACCCCGATCCAGCCAAGCCCGCCGCCGTCAAGCCGCGCCTGCCGCAGGGCCTGGTGCTGCATCGCGAGCGCTACGCGCCCAAGGACGAAATCGAACAGTTCAAGCGCTACGATCGGACGCTCGCCGCCTTCTCCCGCAGCCAGGGCCTGGGCGACATCACCTGGACCGGCCGCGTCCTCGGGCGCTTCGCCACCCTCAAAGGCATGAACGGCCGCGAGCGCATGCGCGCTATGATGAAGGCGCTCGGCTTCGAGCTGTGTTAGGAAAGGTTTGAACAAGGGGGCGATGCCCCCTTGTCCCCCAAGGGGACTTCCTTCGGGCGTATATCCCCCACATCAGAGGGAACCTTATCGAGGTCGTGCCGCTTAGCGAGCCTTGTTCAGAGGTTCCTAAGTCTTTGAGGCGGCGGTTCTAGGCCGTGTTTGACTCAGGTCAAGCACGGCCGCCCGCTCGCGTGCAAGACTGTCCGCAGGAGGTACCCGCGCCATGGAACACATCTTGTGGACCGACGATCTGCATACCGGGAACGCGTTGATCGACGGCGATCACCGTAAACTCATTGCCCTGCTCAACGCGCTGTTCGACGCCCTGGCGAAGGGGCAGGCGAACGACATCGTCGGCAGGCACATGCACGAACTCGTCGCCTACACCAGGGAACACTTCGGGCGCGAGGAAGCCGAAATGCGCCGCACGGGTTACGTCGCCGCGCTCGCGCACCATTCCGAGCACGCCAAACTCATCGATCAAGTCGTGGAGTTGCAGGCGACCATCGACGCCGGCGGCAAGCTCAATGCCCCGGCGTTGATTGAATTCCTCACCGAGTGGCTGCGCCACCACATTCTCACCGCAGACAAGAAGCTCGCCGCCGCCTTGGCGGCTTAGACCACGGCTCGAAACAGCGCCTCAGGGCAGGCCCGGGCCGCTCTTTCCTTCCACTTCCGGATCTTTCGCGCGGAACACTTCGCGCACGATGCCGTCGTCGGAGAATTGCGCCCACAGGACGTAGGGATCGGCGTTCTCGCCGATCTTGTACTCCCACACGTCCCGCGGCAGCCGCGGCATGCGCGTCACCGCCGAAGGCGGCCCGATGAGTTCGCGCACCTGGTCTTTCGTCGTCGTCCCCAGCGCGATCTTGGCGATATTGGCGTCGGTGAGCAGCTGCTCGATCGCGCGCAGCTTGCCGTCGGGCCCGAGCACGGCGGCGAAGGTCTCGCGCCCGGCCGGTCCGCGCGGATAATAGAGCACGCTGCTGCCGTCGGCCTTCGCCACGCGCGCGGCCGGCTGCCCCATCGTCCGTTCCACGTCCGCGCCCGTCGCGCTTCCCGCCACCAAGCCGCTGCCGCTGTACGAGGCACAGCCCGCAAGCAACGCGAGCAGCGCCAGACCGAATGTCTTCATTATGCCTCCTAGCTTCGCTTCAAGCGCTTCCATTATCGTTCTGCACGAGCGGCATGACAACTGCAAATCGGATGTGGTCTAGCTGAATATCACTTCGCCCGGCTTGGGCACGCGCGGCAGCGTGGGCACGATCTCGATCTCCGGCACGGTGGTGCGCGCCGGCAGGAGCGCGAGCAGCCGCACCGCGAGCGCCACGTCCTCCGGCTGGACCATGCGGGCGCGCTCCTCCTCGCTGTAAGTGACGGCGCGCTTGGCGAGGATTTCGGTGTTCACCACGCCCGGCATGAGAGTGGTGCAGCGGATGCCGTTCCCGCCCTCCTCCGCCGACACCGAAAGGCTCAGGCCGTTCATGCCGTGCTTAGATGCCGTATAGGCGGTGCCGGCGATGCCGGAGACGCGCTTCGCCGCCATCGAGGACACATTGACGATCAGCCCGTCTTTCTGCTGCCGCATGGGGGGCAGCACGGCCTGGATCATGTTGAACGCGCCGGTGAGATTGGTCTGCACCACGCTGTCCCAATCTTCCCCGGTGAGGACGACGAGCTTCCGGCCGCGCACGTTCTGCCCTGCATTGTTGACCAGCACGTCGACGTGCCCGTGGCGCGCGAGCAAGCGGGCGGCCGCACCCTGCACGGACTTGCGATCGCACACGTCGAGCTCGATGCATTCACCGCGTCCGCCCGCCGCTTTGACTTCCGCCAGCGCTGCGGCGAGCTTGTCCGCGCGCCGTCCCATCAAGACGATGCACGCGCCGTCTTCGGCGAACATGCGCGCCACCGCGCGCCCGATCCCCGTGCCGCCGCCCGTGATCCAGACCACTTTGTCCGCGAATGCCGCCATATCTATTTGCCCAGGAGCTTGCGCGCGATCAGCACGCGCTGGATTTCGCTGGTGCCACCGCCGATCTGCGCGTGGCGCACGTAGCGGTAGAAAAGCGTGAGCGGCAGATCGAGCGACTCGCCCATGGCGCCGTGGATCTGGATCGCGTGATCCAGACAGCGCGCACCCCATTCGGTCGAGGTGAGTTTCACCAGCGCGGCCTCGGCGCGCACGTCTTCGCCGGCGTCGGCGCGCGCCGCCATTTCGTAGGTCATGGCGCGCAGCGCGGTGATGTCGATATGCATGTCGACCAGCTTCCACTGGATCGCCTGGCGCTCGGCGATGGGCTTGCCGAAGGTGACGCGCTGCTTCGCCCAGTCGATGGAGAGATCGAGCGCGCGCTGCATCTTGCCCAGGCAGTAGGGGCCGCGCAGCAGCCGGTCGTGGATGGTGAGCCACTTCTGGCCGAAGGTGAAGCCTTTGCCGACTTCGCCCAGCACGTCCTCTTCCGCCACGCGGCAGTTCTCGAAGCGGATGATGTATTGCGAGGGCTTGGGGCCGAGCCAGGTGCGCAGGCCCGGCTCCTCGATGTGCACGCCCGGGTTATTGCGATCGACTAGGAACATGGTGATGCCGCCGCGCTGGCGCAGCGCCGGATCGGTGACCGCCTGCACCATGATGACGTCGGACTCCGCCGCCATCGAAATCCACATCTTGGTGCCGTTCAGCACCCAGTGCTTGCCGTCCTTCACCGCCTTGGTCTGCATCATGCCGCCGGGGTCGGAGCCCGCGTTCGGTTCGGTCTGCGCGAAGCAGGTGGTCTTCTCGCCTTCGATCACCGGCTTCAAGAAGCGGTCCCTCTGCTCCGGCCGGCAGGCGTAGAGGATGTTGGGCACGTTGGCGAAGGGGAACGGCACCGGCGTGTACATGAACTGCTCGAGGATCACCACCTGCGCGAGCATCGACAGGCTGGAGCCGCCGTACTCCTCCGGCACCATCATGTACCACAGGCCGGTGTCGCGCGAGAGCTTCACCAGATGATCGACCACGCTCTTCTTGAACACCGCCTTGAGGTTGATGGTTTCCTTCACCCCGTAGGCGTGGCCCGGATGCGCCAGGTATTCCTGCTCGAGCGGCAGCAGTTCCTCGCGCACCATCTTCTTTGCGAGGTCCTGATATTCCTGTATTTCCGGCGGCAGCTTGAACGGCGTTTCGGTGCTAGCGGTGGTATCCACAATGTGCTCCTGTTCTCGTCTGTATGCTGTTGGGAATTCGGGATTGCGCTGCTTAAGCGCGGCGAGCGGCGAGGCCGGGAAGATCGTAGACTTGCGTGACGTTCTCCAGCGCCATCAGCGCGTCGAACAAGGGCTTCGCCGCCACGCGCGCCGCGCCCACTTGCACGCAGCCCTCGAACTTGGTCCACAGTTCCTCGCGCGTGAGCGGCGCTTGCGGCCCGCCGCGCACCGCGTTCACCTTGATGTTGCGCCTGGCCCCGTCTTCGGCTTCGAGCGTCACCTCGTCGTACATCGCCCAACCGGGTTGCGCCGGGTCTTCCTGCTCGTCGATCTTCACCGTCACACGCTGCATCAGCGCCTGCACCTCGGGCTTCTGCACGAAGCCGTCGGTCAATTCCGCCAATCCCGCGCGGCCGGCCACGAGCGCCGAGGCCATGGCGAACTCGAGGCTGAACTTCGCTTCCAGGCCGGTCTGCGGCAGGTGATTGCGCAGCATGGTGGCGTTGCGCCGGCTGGTCGACACGGTGACGCTGCGCACTTTGGCCGCGTCCACGCGCTCGGCCGCGAGCAGGTCCAGTACGCCGTCCAACGCACGGTGGGTGCAAAAGCACAGGGGATATTTCTTCACCGAGAGCCGGTCGCGCGCGAGTTTCCAGTCGACGCCCGCCGCGATCGGCGATTCCATGTCGAGCTTGCCCGCGGGCGAGACCGCGGCGAGGAAACCCTGCGGATGTTCGAGTGTGTCGAGCGCAGCGGTGAAGCCCTTCTCCGCCAGCCGCGCCGCCATCACTCCGGCGTGCGCCGACTTGCCGGCGTGGAAAGGCTTGGTCATGGTGCCGAAGTTCGACATCAGGCCCGCGCTTTGCGAAGCGCCGAGCGCAAGGGCGTGCGCCGCCTGCTCCGAATCCAGGCGCCGCAGCGACGCGCAGGCCGCAGCCGCGCCCACCGCGCCGAAGATGCCGGTGGGATGCCAGCCTTTGGTGTGATGAAAACCCGCTTCGCGCCGCACCAGTTCCGCCCAGGTTTCGTAGCCCGCCGCATAGGCGAGCATCATCGCCTTGCCCGATGCGCCCAGCGCCTCGGCCTCGGCTAAGATCGCCGGCACCAGCACCGTGCTCGGATGCCCGCGCTGGCCGACGTCGTCGAAGTCGAGCGCATGCGCGGCCGTGCCGTTGATCCAGGCCGCTTCCGGCGCGGAGGCGCGCCCCTCGCCGAAGAGCAGCGTCGCTTCCTTGCCCATGGGAGCGAGCGTGGATTTCAGGAGCTGCGCAGCGGGTTCGCGCGCGCCGGCGATCATCACGCCGACGCAATCGGCAAAGCCGGTGTGGATGAAGCGGACGGCCTCTGCCGGCACGTCCTCGAAGCGCAGCCCGGCGATGAAGCGGCCGAGCCCGCGGGTCAATGCGACTGGCATATGCGTCTCCCGGCGCGCCTTACGCGGCCTGGCGCACTTTTTCGCGCAGCTTGGCGAGCGAGCCGCCTTTCATGACGCAGCCAGGCAGCGGATGGCCGACCACCTCTTCGGCGAGCAGCGCGGATTCGATCAGCTTTTCCAGATCGATGCCGGTGTCAATGCCCATCTCCTCGCACATGAACGCCAGGTCCTCGGTGCAGACGTTGCCCGCCGCGCCGCGGTGCGCCGCGAACGGACAGCCGCCCAGCCCCGCGACCGCAGCGTCGTAGATGGCGACGCCCATTTCCATGCCGGCGTAGGCGTTGGCGATGCCCATGCCGCGCGTGTCGTGCAGGTGGAGCGAAATCTGCAGCTTGGGAAACTTGTCGCGCACCGCGCCCACCACGCGCTTGATCGACAGCGGCGTCGCCCAGGCCATGGTATCGGCGAGCGACACGACTTCGAGTTCGAGCTGATATTGAGTGCCGATGTCGAGCATCTGCTGCACCATGTCGACCACGTGCGCGACCGGGATGTCGCCTTCGAAATTGCAGCCGAAGGCCGCCATCAGGCCGGCGCGCTTCACCGGCACCTTGTTCTCCTGGTACATCTTCACCATGTTGTGCTGCGCCTCGATGTTTTCCTTCAAGGTGCGCTTCTGGTTGCGCAACAGGAACTTCTCCGAGGCGGTGAGCGAAAGCGTGCCGGTGACGTCGAGCTTGCCCGTCGCGAGAGCGCGTTTCAGCCCCTGGTCGTTCAGCCACAGGCCGGTGTAGCGCACGCCGGGGGCGCGGGTGAAGCCTTTCACCACTTCGTCCGCGTCGGCCATGCCCGGGACGTTCTTCGGCGGCACGAAAGACACGGTCTGTATCTGCTTCAAGCCGGTCTTCGACAGCGAGTCGATCAGCTCGATCTTGCGCGCCGTCGCGATCGGCCCTTTCTCGAACTGGAAGCCCTCGCGCGGACCTTCTTCGTTAATGCGGACGTATTTCGGTAGATCGGACATGGTTCGGCTCCGTTATCTGTTGAGCGGTTCAGGCTTGCGGCGGCACGAAGGGATAAGGCACAGGCTGCCCGCCGCGGTGGGGCACGGCGAGCGTCGCCTTGCCCGGCGTCGACTCCTTGCCCGCGTCGTTGGTGATGCCGAGATCGATGTCGACCAGGCCGTAGCCCGGGCCTTCGCGCTTGTCGCTGACCTTGGCCCACACCGACATGGTCTCGCCGACGAGATTCATGGCGCGGAACTGGAAGCTCACTTTCCACACCCAACCGGTGGGACCGACCCAGTCCTTCAATAGCTGCAGGATGAACTGCTGCTTGAACGAGCCGTTGATGAGCAGCCCGGGCAGCTTGTCGTGCTCGATCGCGAACGGCTTGTCGTAGTGGATCTTGTGCCAATTCTCCATCGCCGCCGACCAGCGCATAAGGTGCGCGGTGGTGAGAGGCCCTTTGGTGAGCACCGGCAAGGCGGCGCCGACCTCGAAATCCTCGAAATACAACGGGCTCCCCATCGCCATGGCTTATCTCCTGATCAGGGTGCGGCGCGCTTTCATCAGCAGCTCGCCCTCGCCTGTGCGGTATTCCGTCTCGATGGTCACGAACAGCATCGGACCCTTGCTGGTTTCTTTCTCCACGATGTCGGCGTAGCGCGAGGAGAGCTTCACCGTCTCGCCGTGGCGCGCGTAGCGGAAGAATTCGATTTCCGAGCCGCCATTGAGCAAAGCCAGATGCTTGATCGGCGCAAGCTCGGGCAGGCCCTGCGACGACGTTGCGCCCAAGCCGTCGAAGTTCGGATCGCTTGCCCGCTCCTGGATCGGATCGGGTGCACCGAACTTGCGGCGGAACATGTGCGTGGGAAATAGCGGCGGCGCCACCGGTCCGCCGAAGCGCGCGTTGTTCGCGCAAGGCTCGGCGAAGATCGGATCCTCGTCCATGATCGCCTGCGCATAGCGGCGCACCGCGCCGCGCTCGACCGGATCGCAGGCGATCTCGGTCTCCGATTGCAGCCCGATGTATTTCTTCAAGGCTTCAGTGAGCAATGCCATGAATCCTCCTTTCGAATGAGCCCGGGGCTCAGGCAGGCGTGCCGATAATGCCTTTTTCGACCAGCGCCGCAATCCTCTCCTCGTCGCAGCCGATTTCGCGCAGCACTTCCCGCGAATGCTCGCCCAGCAGCGGCGCGTGGCGCCTGACGCTGCCCGGATTCGCCGAGAGCTTCACCGGCAGCCCGGCCATGCGGATGGTGCCCGCGGTCGGATGCTGCACTGAGACGATCATGTCGCGCGCCGCGACCTGCTCTTCCTTCACCACCTTGTCGATGGAATTCACCGAGGTGCAGGGTACGCCCTCTGCGGAGAGCCGTTTCACCCATTCTTCGACGGTGCGCGTCGCGAACACTTCGGCGAGCATGGGGATCAGGGTGGTGCGGTTCGCGGCGCGCTGGTTCGCGGTGGCGAAGCGCGGATCGTCCGCCCACTCGATGCGCTCGATGGCGCGGCACACACCCTGCCACATGCGCTGGGTGAAGGCCGCGACCACGACCCAGTCGTCCTTCGCCTGGAACGCCTGGTACGGCACCGAGAGCTGCGACGACGCGCCGCGGCGCACCGGCACGCGCCCCGTGGCGAAATAGGAAGTCAGATGGTAGGAGAGCATCGCCAGCTGCCCTTCCATGAGCGAAGTGTCGACGCGCTGGCCGACGCCCGTCTTCGCGCGCGCCTGCAGCGCGAGCAGGATGCCGATGACGCCGAACATGCCGCCGCCCACGTCGGCGAGCGAAATGCCGGCCTTGACCGGTCCGCGCCCCTCCTCGCCGGTGATGCTCATGTTGCCGGTGAAAGCTTGCATGAAAATGTCGTTCGCGCGGTCGTGCTTGCGCGGCCCGGTCGGGCCGAAGCCGCTGATGCCGCAATAGACGAGGCGCGGGTTGATCGCGGAGAGCGCCTCATAGCCGATGCCGAGCGCATCGAGCGCGCCGACGCGGAAGTTGTCGACCAGCACGTCGGCGCCCGCGGCGAGCTTGCACAGCAACTCCACGCCTTCGGGCTGCTTGAGATCGATTGCGAGGCTGCGCTTGTTGCGGTTCGCGGCGGCGAAGTAATAGCCGACCTCGCCGGGAAAGTAAGGCGGCCAGTGGCGCGTCTCGTCGCCCTCGCCGATGCGCTCGACCTTGACCACGTCGGCGCCGTAGTCGCCCAGCGTCATGCCGCAGAAAGGGCCGGCCATCGCGACGCCGACCTCGATTACCTTGATGCCGGCTAGCGGCGCTTCGTGCTCAGCCATCGACTCCTCTTCCCCGTGTCTTCGCACCTGCGCCGGCCGCGCCGCCCGGCGCTTGCCTTAATTCGCATAGCGAATATATAATTTGTATAGTGAATTATACTAGCCGACGCGGTATGCTCCGTCAACTTGGCGCGCGCCAAGCGTCACGATTCACTTGAGCAGAGAAATGACGACGACCATAGCGAACGACAACGGCATCGACGTCGCCGAGGAGAAGGCGGATCGCCAGTTCGTGACCGCGCTTGCGCGCGGCCTGGAAATCCTGCGCTGCTTCAGTTCCGGCCGGCGCGAACTCGGCACCACGGAAATTTCCCAGCTGACCGGCTTGCCGCAGCCGACGGTGTGGCGCCTATGCCACACCCTGGTGAAATCGGGCTATCTCTCGCCCTCGCCCACCGGCGAGCGGCTGCGCATCGGCGTCGGCGTGCTGAGCCTGGGCTACGAGGCGATCGGCACCATCGACATCGGCGACATGGCGCAGCGCGAAATGCAGGGCGTCGCCGACGACTTCAACGCCGCCGTGTCGCTCGCCCTGCCCGATCGGCTGGACATGGTGATCGTCAAGCGCGCGCAGAGCAATTCGCGCCTGGTGGTGAACCTGCAAGTCGGCTCGCGCCTGCCCATGGGCGCATCCACCATCGGCTGGGCCTACCTCGCGGTGATTCCGCCGACGCAGCGCGCGCGCCTGCTGCGACGGCTGGAGGGCCAATACGGCAGGCGCGAATGGACGGCGCTGTGGCACACGGCGAGCGCCGCGATCGAACGCTATCAGCAGACCGGCTACGTGCTGAGCGGCGGCTCCTACCATCCGGAGATCAATGCCATCGCCGTTCCGGTCCAGCCCGCGGTCGGCTCGCAGATTTTCGCCCTGACCTGCGGCGGGCCCGCCGCGGTGATTCCGGTGAAGACCTTCGAGAACGAAGTCGCGCCGCGCCTGGTACGCGTCGCCGATACCATCCGCTCGGCGCTTTCCCACTCCGAGGCCCCCGGCGCAATGCGCTGAGCTGCGCTGCGCGCCGCGCCCGCCGGTTTGGAGATTGCCGCGCGACACGGTACAGTTACGCGACACGAGCGCAAAGACGCTCAGACGCAAACACAAGGAGGAACACCATGCGCAACGCGCCGCTAACCGCTCTCGCCCTCGTCCTCGGCATCGCCCTCGCTCCCGCAGCAGCGGCACAGACCTGGCCGGCGAAGCCCATCCGCCTGGTCGTCGCGTTCTCGCCCGGCGGATTCGCCGACAGCAGCGCGCGCGCCATCGCCGACCGGCTGGGCGCGCGCCTGGGGCAATCGGTGGTCGTGGAAAATCGCCCCGGCGCCGCCGGCAACATCGGCACCGAGCAGGTCGCGCGCAGCAACCCCGACGGCTATACGCTGCTCGCGGCCTACGACGGCACCATGGTGGTCAACCCACACGTCTATTCCAAGCTCCCCTTCGACACGCTGAAGGATTTCGCGCCGGTCACCAAGCTCGGCGACGCCGGGGTGATCGTCGTGGCACACCCTTCCGTGCCGGTGAACAACCTGCGCGAACTCATTGCACTGGCGAAGGAAAAGCCCGGCAAGCTGAACTTCGGCTCGTCGGGCACCGGCGGCTCCGCCCACCTCGCCTGCGAAATGCTCAACCAGCGCGCCGGCATCGAACTCGTCCACGTGCCCTACAAAGGGGGCGGCCAGGCGATCACCGACGTCGTCGGCGGGCAGATTCCGCTGGTATGCACCGCCATCGCCACGGCGCAGCAATTCGTCAGGAGCGGCCGCCTGAAAGCGCTCGGCCTGACGAGCGAGAAGCGCGATCTCGGCCTACCCGAGGTGCCCACCTTCATCGAAAGCGGCCTGCCCGGCTTCGTCGTCAACTCCTGGATGGGCGTACTCGCGCCGGCGAAGACGCCGCGCGCCGTGATCGAGCGCCTGCAGACCGAAATCGCCGCGGTGCTGCAATTGGCGGACGTGAAGGAGCGCTATGCCGTGCTCGGCATCAATCCCGTCGGCAACACGCCCGATGAATTCGCCGCACAGATCAAAGCCGACCTCGATGCCTGGGGTCCCGTCGTCAAGAAAGCCAACGTGAAGATCGAGTAAACATGAGCACCAAACTGCGCCAGCTGCTCGCCGCGGGCGATTTCGTCATCGCGCCCGGCGTGTTCGAAATGTTCTCGGCGAAGATCGCCGACCGCATGAACTTCAAAGCCCTGTACATGACCGGCTACGGCATTTCGGCCTCGCACCTCGGCGTCGCCGACGCCGGGCTCGTCACCTACCGCGACATGGTGGAGCGCGCGCGCACCATCGCCCAAGGCACGAGTAAACCCTTGATCGCCGATGCCGACACCGGCTTCGGCGGGCTGATCAACGTGCGCGAGACCGTGCGCGGCTACGAAGCCGCGGGCGTGCAGGCGATCCAGATCGAGGACCAGGAGATGCCGAAGAAATGCGGCCACACGCCCAACCGGCGCGTGGTGCCGCTCGCCGACGCAGTGAAGCGCATCGAAGTCGCGCTCGAAGCGAGGAAGAGCGACGACTTCCTCATCGTCGCACGCACCGATGCGCGCACCGGCTTGGGACTGGACGAAGCCATCAATCGCGGCAAGGCGTTCGCCAAGGCCGGCGCCGACGTCGTCTTCGTCGAATCGCCCGAGTCGGAGGACGAATTCCGCCGCGTCGGCGAAGCGCTGAAAGGCAAGGCCTGGCTACTCGCGAACATGGTGCCGAGCGGCAGATCGCCGGTGGTGAGCGCGGAAAAGCTCAAGGCGTTCGGCTTCTCCATCGCCATCTATCCCAGCGCCGGCATGGGCACCGCCTGCGCGGCCCTGGATGCCGCATATCAGTATCTGCTCAAGCACGGCAGCACCGAGGGCTCGCCGGTGCCCGCCTACGACATGAAGCAGTTGCACACCCTGGTCGGATTCGACGACGTGTGGGAGTTCGAGAAGCGCCACGCGGAAGCGAAATAGGCGGCAATCGCCTGGAAAGCCGCGTCGCTACTGGGTTTGAGGGAGATGCCCGTCTAAGCCTGGCGCCGGATTCTATGGCCTCGGCTTTGGTGTAGCGAATGGTTCGGCTTCACTTTGCAGTTGCGCAAGTTGACGCCAAAGTTTCTCGTCCCAGTGACGGCGTGCCGCGCCCGAAGGTGACGGAAGTACAAAGAGGATTGTGTTGCCAATAGTCTCCTCCATGAGACCGTAGTCGACCGAATGCTGAATGAATTCCTCGGCCGCGCGCTTGCTTGTGAACGCGAGGATGCGAGGGCCGTATTGCAGGACCTTGGATCGTAGACCATTGCGATCAAAATACGTCTCAGAGAGAACACGGTCCGAACCCGAAATCGTCTTTGCTAGATCCGTGAGTCCCAGGCCATACCTCGTAATGCTTTTGTATTCCTCAGGCGCTAGCTGCGCGGGCGTAAGGCCGACCTTAGCAAGAGTTCGCCAAAACGCATTGCCCGGACCAGCGTAGTACGCGCCACGTCGAGCAGACGCTGTGCCGACTGCAGTGCCGCAAAATACGACAGCGAGCCCCGGGGCAAGAACATCGGGCAGCACATTCATCGTGACTAGAACGTCGAAATTGAGCGGCCTCGCGTATCCTTATGCGCGAGGGCCGCTCGAACGACGGCTCGAGCGTCGCTTCATTGCCGCGCCAGAAGCTTGTTTGGCAGCAACCGGTTCGGACAAGCGCCCGGTGACGTATTTGTGAAGCACGCTGGCGATCAACGTTTGGTACGGCATTCCTTCTTCGAGCGCTCTGGCTTGAATGTCGCTTAGATCGCCGGAAGACAGACGAATATTTACCCGCCGATCTTTGATCGCCGTCGCGCGCGCCGCCGCCTTGAACTTCGCAAGCTCGGCTTTGCTAGCGACGGACTTGAGTTGCCCCTTCTCGTAGGCGGAAAGGATTTCACGTTCATATTCGTCAATCTTTGCCATCGGGATCACCTTGTTTCAAATACTCCCTCGTCGCTTTGCGACTCGGGATGACCGTTTTGAGGAAGAAATATTCTTCCTCTTCGACGAACGGCACCAAGTAGACGTAGTTATCGCAAGCGACAACAAGCACGCGCTGCTTGGGATATTTTGTTCGGTTCGGATGGTCGAGGACATCGAGCAGTCCGCCGGACTCGATCGAAACAACGATGCTTTCGAACGAGACACCACGCTCTTTCCTGAGCACTTCATTCTTCTCAGGATTCCAGCGAAACGGTTTCATTGCTCCATGTTACGCCGCTGTGTGCCTTTTGTCACCACGGCAGGCAACGAGGGGTCGACGGCCGATCAGACTTCCAGATACTTCTCGCGCGCGGACCGATTGTCCTTGAGTTCCTCCACCGTGCCGGAAAATCCGATATGCGCTTTGCCCATCAGGTATACGCGGTGCGCGAGTGACAGCGCCACTTTGAGGTTATGCTCGACCAGGAGGATGGATACGCCCGAGCGGCTGATTTCAAACAGGACATTGCGCACCTCCTTCACCATCAGCGGCGCCAGCCCTTCCGTCGGTTCATCTACCAGCAAGAGTTTCGGATTGCCCATGAGCGAGCGGCCGATGGCGAGCATTTGCTGCTCGCCGCCGGAGAGAAACTTTCCTTTCTGAGCGACGCGCTCTTGCAGGCGCGGGAAGTGGTGAAATATCCGTTCGATGGTCCACACCCTGGGATCGCCCGCATCGGCGATCTTGCCGCCTTTCACGCCCAACAGTAGGTTGTCCAACACGGACAATTCAGGAAAGATGCGCCGCTCTTCCGGCACATAGCCGATGCCCGCTTGCGCGACTTTGTACGGTGCCTGACCGGTGATGTCGCGACCGTCAAAAGTCACCGAACCCGAACGGCCTTTGACCAGGCCCATGACGGTCTTGAGCGTCGTGCTCTTGCCCATGCCGTTTCTTCCCAACAGGGCCACCAGTTCTCCCGCGGCGACCTCAAGGCTGATTCCCTGCAGCACGTGGCTCGCGCCGTAGTAGGTATTCAATTCACGGATTTGCAGCAGCATGCTCGTACACGCCCAAGTAATTCAGACCTCAAGCTCTCCCAGATACGCATCCTTGACGGCCTGGTTCTCGCGAATTTCGGCGGGAGTCCCGGTCGCAAGAATCTCGCCGCGATGAAGCACGGTGATGCGATCCGCCAGCGAAAACACCACGTCCATATCGTGTTCGATGATCAGCACCGTCTTGCCTTCGGTGAGGCGCCTCACCAATCCGACCGCATAATGCGTTTCGTCGCGCGACATCCCGGCCGCGAACTCGTCCAGAAGCACCAGCTCGGGGTCGCCCGCCAGCGCCAGGCTGATCTCGAGCGCGCGATGCTTGCCATAGGAGAGCGCGCTCGCCGCGCGATCGCGTTCGGCGGTCAGATTGATCCGATCGAGAATCGCGTCGGTCTCCCGCGTGATTTCGTGCATGTTGTCGACGCGGCGGAAGAGATTGAAGCGGATGCCGCGCTTAGACAGGACTGCCAGTCGTATGTTTTGAAAGGCGGTGAGCCGGGTGAAGGTGCTGGTGATCTGAAACGACCGGCCCATGCCGATGCGCGACAGCTCGTTGGGCTGGAATCCGGTGACGTCGCGGCCTTTGAACAACACCTGTCCCTTGCTCGGCTTGTAGGTCCCAGTGATGATGTTGAACAGCGTGGTCTTCCCCGCGCCGTTCGGCCCGATGATCGCGTGCCGCTCCCCTTCTTCGACCTGCAGATTGACGCCGAACAGGACCTGCAGGCCGCTGAAGTGGTGAAACAGATCCCTGGTCTCGAGAATGCTCACGATCTCTCGCGCATCGCTGTTGCGGTGGCAGCAGCCGCCGACCATTTCTGTTTCAGCGTCCTGATCATGCCGAGCACCCCCATCGGCGCGAACAGAATGACCAGCACCTGTGTCAAGCCCATGACAAGTTCCACTTTGTCGGTGAAGCGGCTGACCAGTTCTTCGATGATCTGGAATATCGCGGTGCCCAGCACCGGGCCGAGAAAGCTGCCGATGCCGCCGATCATGATATTGATGATCGGGGCGAAGGAAACCAGCGCGCCGAGCGAACCGTCCGCCGATACCAGGTTATGGAATAGACCGTAGATCGATCCGGCGACCCCGGCGAAGGCGGCGGACACGACGTAGATCACCGCCTTGGATTGCGGCACCTTGAAGCCCAGATAGTCGACGCGTTTCGCGTTTTCGCGGATGCCGAGTTGAATCTGCCCGAACGGCGTCTTGGTGAAGAACCACATGAGCCACAGGCTCAGGCCCAGTATGCCGATTGCAAAGTAATAGAAGTTCTCCGGCGAATCCTTCATCGGAAACGAGGCCACGCCGGGGATGGTCAGCGGCGGAATGGGAAAGTTGGCGATGCCGTCCTCGCCCCCGGTGATGCCGCGAAACTTGAGCGCGAGCACATACATGACCTGGGAGAACGCGAGGTGCAGCATGGCAAACGCCGTGCCGCCGAGCCGGACCACGATCGGACACAGGATCAAGGCGAGCAAAGCCGCCGCCAGCACCCCGGCGCCGAATGCCGGCAGCAGCGCAATGCCGGAGATGTGCTTCAAGGCGAGCGCGGTGCCGTAGCCTCCTGCCCCGAAAAACATGGCGTGGCCGAAGCTGAATAGACCCGTGTAACCGAGCAACAGATTCAGCGACACGGAAAATACGGCGAATACCGCGAACGTGACGAACAGGTTCGTGTAGTAGGCGCCAAGTACGCTGGGAATCGCCGCCAGCACGCACAGCACGGCAATCCAGCCGAAGCGGTTGACGAAAGTCTTCATCCCTCCCTCGCGCCAAACAGTCCGTGCGGGCGAATTGCGAGCACGATCGCCATGAACGCCACGATCAAGACCGGGGCGAACTGCGATACGAACTGCACCCCGTAGGAACTCAGCAGCCCGAAGATGACGGAGACGATGAACGCACCGGTCAGACTGCCGAAGCCTCCGGTCACCACCACGATGAAGGCATCCATGCCGACTTGGTCCGCGAGGCCGGGGAATACCGTCACAATCGGCGCGATGACTACGCCCGCGATGCCGGCCATCCAAATGCCGACGCCGAAGACCAGCGTGAACACCAGCGGAATGTTGATGCCGAGCGCATTCACCATTCCTGCATCCGAAACCGCGGCGCGGACGATCTTGCCCAGGCGCGTCTTGTACAGCAGCATGGCCATGATCGCCATGACCACCAATGCCAGCCCGATGATGAACAGCCGGTAGATCGGGTAGTTCAATCCTCCCAGGGAGATCTGCCCTTCGAGGATCGGCGGCATCCTGAGCGGAAGGTTTTCCGTTCCCCAAATGCCTTTTACCGCTGCCAGCACGATCTGCGCGACGCCGACGGTCAGGATCAATTCGCCCATATGGCCGAAGGCATGCACTTTACGCAGCAGGAAGCGCTCCATCAGGACGCCGCAGACCGCCGTCGCCAGCGGCGCCAGCAGCAGCGCCATCCAGAAGTTTCCGCTCATGCTCACGAACTGGAAACCGAAGTAGGCCGACAGCATGAAGAACGAGGCGTGCGCGAGATTGAGCACCCCCATCATGCCGAAAATGACGTTGAGTCCCGAAGCGATCAGGAACAACACCATGCCGTAGGCGAGCCCGTGTATGCCCTGGGCCACGTACATTGCGGTAATCGAATCCATGGATGGGTCGTCAGTCGGTGAGGGACCGCAGCGCGCAACATCCGGGCATTGCGCGCTGCGCTTCGGACACGGCCGCGGTCACCAGCCTTCTGCGGGGTTCTTGCCTTTGCAGCGCTCCAGGTTCGGGTCCATCCACGGCAGCACCGCTTTGGCCGGAATGGTGGTCGACGGTCCGGTTGCAGAGGCACCGGTGTACCAGTAATAGGGCGGGATGTTGAACGACTGCTTCTGCTGGTCGGGTGTGACGAACTCCAGGATCTGCAGATTCTGTATCGCCTTGTGATCGCAGGCGCGCATCGCGATCACCTTGCCGTTGGCGTAGCGGTAGCTGTCGCCTTCCCACACTTTGATGATCTTCTCCGCGTCCGTGCTCTGGGCACGTGCGATTACATTGAGGAGCCAGTACGTCTGCTCAATATACGACCCGATGTTTCCAGTTCCATGCTCGAACAGCCGGCTGTTGAACGGGGGCGTCTTCCACTTGGTCTTCCACAGGTTGTTCCAAGTCTTGTAGTACTTGGTGTACTCGTCCGTCTTGAACGCCGGGTTCTCGGTGCCGTACTGGCTGATCTGGACCAAACCCTTGGTGCCGTCGACGCCGACCTCGTGCAGGAAGTTCGGCTCGTCCAGGAAGATGTGCGCGAACGGCAGGCCGATTCCCATTTGCCGCGCTTGCTTCAATAGATTGGCCGCGTCGGGGATCCAATCGCCGGTGAATACGACCTCGGCGCCCGAGCCCTTGATCTTCTCCAGATACGGAGCGAAGTCCGTCAGGAACAGCTTGTGGTAATCCTCGCCGACGATCTGCGCGTCCGGGTAGAACTCTTTCAGCCCCTTCTTGAAACCGTCGGCGAGCACGTGGCCGAAGGAGTAGTCCTGGCACAGAATGTAGAACTTCTTCTCTTTCTTGCGCGTCTGCCCGTAGAAGTAGGCGAGCCCACGGCCCAGTTGGTCGGCGGACATGCTGCTCTGAAACGCGTAGCGGGAAAAATTGGTCGCATCCTGCAGATCGTCCGAAAGCGACGCGGTATTGATGGAAATGACCTTGTACTTGTTGGCCGTCTCGTTGATGATCTTCTGCAGGTTGCTGCCGTCCGTTCCCCAGAGGACGTGCACTTTTTCCTGCAGCACCATGCGCTCGGTGATCTTTTTCGCCTGATCCGGCTTGGACATGTGATCCGCCTTGATCAGCTCGACCATCTTCTTCTTGCCGTCGACCAGTATTCCACCGCGTTTGTTGATGTCGTGCGCGGCCCAAAGCGCCGAAGCCCAATAGATCTGTCCGACCAGCGCGGCGGGTCCGGAAAACGAAGCGACGATGGCGATCTTGATGGTGTCTCCCGTCGGTATGCGCGGATTGGCCGGATCGAAGTCCGCCATGTCGCCCATGCTCTTGAAATCGAAAGCCGCCTTCGCCGGAGCCTGGGCGTGAGCCAGGGACGACGCTTGAAAGACAATGCAGGAAAGTATGCAAATTCCGCGAACAATAACGTTCATGTCTGATCTCCTCCAGATTGGATAGAAAATCGGCGCAGCGGTTTGTTATATCTGTTGTCGATTCTTGGTCAAGACGAGTGCAGGAGGTGCGGCTTCACGATCGCACGCGGCGCGGTGCTGCCGCGATCTTGCAGAATGGTACAAACATGTACCGTAAGAGCGGGCACTGCGGCCGGAAATTATTATTGGGACTCGGCCTCCCGTACCGATCCGTCATTGTTCCGTTTCTTGTTGCGAAAGAGCCTACGCTATTATGGCGTTGGTTTCAATGCCGATACGAGCGTCCGCTTTTCGGTCGGGGTATGATCGGCTTCAGCACTGGTTATCAATCTCTCAGGAGGAGATCAATGCGTTTCTGGTCGATCCTAATTGCATCGCTTGCCATAGCCATTGCACCGCTTGCGGCAAACAGCCAATCTGCCTATCCGAGCAAGAACATTCGCCTGGTCGTGCCGGTCACGCCCGGCGGCCCGAGCGATATCGTGGCGCGGCTGCTCGCCGAGCGGCTCGCCGTTTCGCTCGGCAAGCCGGTGATCGTGGAGAACCGTCCCGGCGCGTCGAACACCATCGGCTCCGCCATGGTGGCCAAGGCCGAACCCGATGGCTACACGCTGCTGCAAGCCGCAGCCAATATGGCCACCCTCCCGATTCTGATGAGCGACCTGCCCTTCGACGTCGTCAAGGATTTCACGCCGGTGTCGCTCACCCACGTCACCCCGTACGTGTTCGTGGTGAGTGCGCAGTCGAGCGTGAAATCGCTGCAGGAGCTCGTTAGTTACATCAAGGCCAACCCCGGAAAGATCACTTATGGCACCACCGGCGAAGGCAGCCCGCAGCAGTTGGCGTCGCTGCTGTTTGCGCAAACGGCGGGCCTCGGCACGATGACGGAAGTCCCTTACAAGGGCAGCTCCGCGGCGCATCCGGACCTGATCGGCAACCGATTCACGTTCATGATCGATCCGCTCGCCGCCGCCGGTCCGCACATCAAATCCGGGGCGCTGCGCGGCCTCGCCGTCACGACGTCCCAACGCTACCCGGCGTTTCCCGACATGCCCACTGCAGCCGAGAGCGGCGTGAAAGGCTACGATTTCGCCAGTTGGGGCGGCGTGTTTGCGCCGGCCGGAACGCCGCGCGAGGTGGTGCAAAAGCTGAATAGTGAAATCGGCCTTGCGCTCGCCAATCCCGACCTGAGCCGGCGATTCGGCGAAATGGGCCTGGTCGCCAAGCACAGCACCCCCGAGGAATTCGGCAAGTTCCTGCTAGCCGAGATCAGCCGCTGGCGGGCGGTGCTTGCGAAGAAACCCTGATCCACCGTAGTCGATGTCGGTTTGCGCGTACGGAGGCAGCGCGAGCCCGACAGTTTGATAGCGTCAGGAGCTTAAGTTATCGCTCGATGAGCGCTTGAATCTTTACTTCGCACTTATCGGTAGCGGACATAGGGGACTAACATTAGCAATTACCGGCGCGCGCCGTTCTAGCGCGCGTCCAGCGCACTTAGGCATTAGGCTCGGTCGCTGGAGGAACGACGCCGTAGTGTGCGAGAACACGTCTCGCCTCCTCGGGTCCTCTTGCCAAATGAGCATGCATTCCCAGGTTCGCCGCGGCATCGATGTTCCGTTGGCCATCGTCCAGAAAGAGAACGCGCGATGGCGACAGACCCATTCCTTCGAGCGCGATTCGAAAGGCCTCAGCGGCGGGTTTCAAATATCCAATCTGATGCGACAGATACGTCCGATCGAACCGGTCCACTAAACCCATCGCCTGCATCTTGTCCCAATGCACCGCACTCGTGTTGCTCAGTGCGGCCAGTTCATAGGTGTCCGGTATTTCATCCAACAGCCGCAGCGCGCCTGGTAAGAGTTCCGTGGGCCAACTGCAAAACTCCTGCAGGAAGTAACCGGCCGTGACCGGCAATCTGAGGTCCTCGACCACGCCGGCTGCGAACGCTGCCGCATCAATTTTGCCGGTTTCGTGTGCCACGACCGATGGCGAAGCGAGCCACATCGCGTGGAGAGCTTCGTGATCCGGCCGCACGCCGAGTAGCTTCGCCATAGATGGCACCCCGTTGAGGTCAACAAGGACCCCACCAATATCGAAGAGAATGCCCGCAATGTTGGAGTCCATGACCTAAGTGCACCTAACGCCCAAGCTCATCGGTGCAGAAGAAAGGCAGAAAGAAGAGAGAAAAGAGGCCTGGCCCCTTTAATTCTAGCTAACGTTCCGCTTCACCAACGCGCGGCCCGCGGGCCACGCGTCTGCGTGCAAGCGGCGGTTAGACCTCACGATGATGCCAAGGCGCAATGCTGACCCATTCCTTGATGCCTCGCCTGATCTCTATTAGTCCGACTTTCTCCAATGTTGAGACTGATTCGAAGAGACGTTGCCCCAACTCGTTCAGACGCACCCCTAGGACAAACTCAAAGTATTCGCCGGCGCAATCTACGCCTACAGTTACATCGCCATTTGATAGCGCAAGAACAGGCGCGTCCTCAGCCTCTTCGTCGCCCCAGGATTCCTCCTCGTCCACATCTTCAAGTGCGAAAAACTCCAGGTACGGATACGCCTCCTCCAGATCCGACGCACGGGATTGCAACTGCCAATGCTCTCTAAGGGTTTCCCAATCACCCTTTCCGTCAATCGGTTTCTCTTGAATGAAGAACTGGTTTCGGGTCTTACTTTGCCAATTCCAGAAATTGACCCGGTGCTTTACCTTGCGATCCGGAGCAGTTCCAAAGTGCCAGATAAGGTCGTAATCGCGGCGGCACAGCTGAGCGGACTCCTCGTCAGTCTCTAATGCCCTAACCCACTCATTGACGTCGCTTTGCCTGAGAAGAAGGTTAAACGCCTGTTCGTCTAGAACACTGTTCTTCGAAATCGACACAGTGGCAGTCTTCTGATTCAAGGTGAGTATTGCTTTTCCCCAAGTCTTGGCGACGTAGTCTCGAATATTCTGGATTAGAAACGTATCCGCGCTCTCAATGTACACGACGAGATACGTAGGTATTGGCTGGAGGAACCAGTAGCGCAGGTGACTTACCTCCAACGACAGTTTGACCTCGTCCGTCTTTTCAAAAGCCTTCTTCGAAAGGGTCGCAGCCATGATGCCTTTCATCTGGAACCAACAAAGCGCTGACGAGAGGCGCTCTTTACCTGATGAAAGCTTGTGGGTCAGATGAAGGCCGATATCACGAGCTCCTGACCTGCCCAGGGAATTTTGGACCATTCATAACTGGAGAACGGCACCCGGGTT
>CAZMGP010000068.1:0-22604 GCA_964565875.1 uncultured Enterobacteriaceae bacterium | reverse complement strand
AAATGACAATCTCAGTCGGTAGGCCCTTTCAACCCAGCAGCGCCAGTAGTGCCATGCTGCCGATTGCATCACCTGCGACATGTAGAACCTATATGAAGGATTCGTAATCTGCGTTTCCCAAAGCTCCGTCATCAGCGTTCCTACCTTTCTAGCAAATGAAATTGTGATGGGATGGCGGCCGATACCCTCGCTCGAATTCCAGTTCATTTTCGTTAGAGCGAGAATCTCCCGAGCCCGCAAGCGGATATCCGCCGGCCCACATGATCCGATCTGCAAAGGGGCGGGAATGTGTGGTCCGGGATATTCATCCCACCACGGCACGTACCCACTCGTGAAGAGGTAGGATTCGTCGCCGATCATGCAAAGCGTGCCACGCCACGGTTCTTGAGTGCCCTTTCTAATCAAACGAAAAGCTGTACTACGCATCCAGATCAAATCGCATACTGGCACGCGAGCCTGTGCGGCGGAACGAAACCCCTTTTCTTCTTCTGGCTGGTAAAGACTTGTCTTGTGAACCACCACGCGCCCTGGTTTGATGCCGGCAAGAGCCTCGTACTTATCCAGAACATCTTTCATTAGTTGCCCTGCTTGCGCTTCATCCAAGTACGGCTGGCGGTCTCTCCGCTGGTCGTGCGGAAGTGTCGACCCTTTCAAAGCGAAGGGCTCAATTTCATTTGAGAAGGCCTGCGCGACGCTGGCGTACACCACGTCTCCTTCGCGGCGCTTTAAGTGATGAAAAGAAATTCCTATGAAGCAGGTGTTACTCGGCAAATCGGCGGGTCTCCAGGGTTCATTGCCTGCTTTGTAATATAGCGAAGTGGCAAGGTTCCACGCGCGGGTGGCATAGCTTTGTCCGTCATCATCTGGGCGGATAAAGGTATCACGTCGCATTATCTGAACTGGCACCGGATTTTGGTGAGTCATGATCCGTGCCTTCAATGCCCGATAGAAGCTTCGGAAAAGCAGGTCTTCCGCTTGAGTGCGAAGATCCTCGGCTGCTTTCAATTCCTCAGGGCTCGGCTGAAACAGAGAAAGCTGTTCTTGCTCCTCCTCACGTTGGAGACGCTCAAGCGCTTCACGCTCGTGCGCCGATAGACGTGGATTGCTGATTCTCAAGTCAGCTACCTCATCGGGGAGGCAGACAATAATGCAATCGGGCCGCACATCGCCAAACAAGCCTTGAATTCGGGCATCATACAAATCGAGCAATTCCTCAAACTTCTCCGACGCGGATGATCGGTTAAGCGCAAGGGCGAGACGATCAGGGTCAAGATTCCGGACGAATCGATCCTCAACAATGAAGCTCACGCCGAACGCTCTCTGTGCGCCCGGCCAGTCGCGGTAACGCTTAGCGCTTCTCTCGCGTGCGATAGAAACCCCATTCAGCCGTGGCAACCACCGTCGCGCATGCTGAATTTCTTCGTCTGGGCCAACCAGACCTATCAGAATCGCGTTGCACGACTCCTTATCCACCGCACCGGTTTTCGCCAAGACGCGGCGCGGTTCAACACCAATCTCGCCCCCACCGAAAACTAAGTTCGGTTCACGCAGACATTCGATTTTGACATTCAGCGTCATCAGTAATCAGTCCAATCTCAGGCACCTCTACGGTCAGGAACGACGCTTCAAGAATGAGATCATTCACGTGGAGGCCACCAACGTTAATAGTCTCACTCCCACGACCAAGGAAGGAACTCCAAAACACAAGATCTGCCTCTACATTCTTGTTCCGATCGAATTTCATGCGACTTGTGGCCTTCCCCGTGCGCGCGAACGAAGGGAGCGGGGTTCGGGCATTTCGTCCAGTAAACATGTAAAAGGGCTTTATGCGCACGCACCATATGCCTCCGACTTCAATGACTTCGTAACCAAAACCTTCGTTCTCGAACCATGTGCGGGGGCCGTCCGCCCGTTTTTTGACCACGTCCCGGCGATTCCCGCGGCGTTGCGAGCTGTTCCAAATTACCGTACGCCCGTCCTCATCTCGCCCTTCAAAGTAAGCGCGGTGTCTGCGGCCTTCCTCCAAGATAAGACCCTGCTCTTTGAAGCTTTCTACGAAGCGCTCCCAGTGTTTTCTTAGGAGCCAAGACACAACCCGTTTTGTGTCCGGTACCGCTTCCATCTTTTTGCGTGCCGCGCTCGTGCTTGCTTCGCGATCGACAATCGCATCGAGAGATGCGGTTAACGTTGCAAGCGGCACAAAACTCCACAACTCGTTCCCGCGATCGATAAACGTGCCGCAGTTAGACAGCTCGAGCGAAAGTGGTCGGTGCCGCAGCGGAGTCTTCAGTCGCACAATCGATATGTGATCTGGCACGACTGTGAGGGGCAGCGCATTCAAAACATACAAACCGGTCGGTACGTTGGACCGCGCAACGATCCGTGATCCTGCAGACGCCTCCGGCCGAACAACTCGTGCCTTAAATTGATACTCTTTGCTGAAGTGATAAAAAGCCGACGCGCCGCCCCATTCAAGCATCAACTTGCTGACGTCGATAAGGCCAGTGCCTGCTCGCTCCATTGCGTTGATGCCGAAAAATATGTCGCAAAGAGAAGGATTTCGCTGATCAGTAATGCTCGCGGACGGAACAAACCGCCCGTCATCCTCCAGTGAAACGCGGCCGGCTAACTTCTGCGTCAGCCCTCCAGGATTGACGAAAGCGATTTCGGCGCCAGGAATAATTTCGATGCGACTCGGCTCTGGTCCCTCGTAATCGCGGTGCACGAGCGTATTGATGAGAAGCTCGACCAGCACCCGTGGCGGGTAAGCTCTCCGCTCTTCATGCTGGCGTCGCCGCTTCACCTTGAGCACTGGATTGACTTCCTCCCCATCCAACTTCTCAAGCAATCGTCGATGCTGGCTAATGAGATTCCCGTCGTAGATCTCCCGTTTCTTCCCTGCTTCCGTCACTGATACCACAGCATGCGGAAAAATAGCCTGCGGATGCTTCCCGAAAAGCAGAACGGCTCCGGCTGTTACCTTTTCTGTGTCACCTTCGCGAACCAGAAGTCCCTGCTCGCACATTAGGGCCGACAACGTGTCCCGCGTAACAGCCGCTCGCCCTAATTTTTCGCAATACTGCCGTAGTACCGACAATGCGAGGTCCATGTCGAGATCCGCAATGGACACCTGCGAGACGATTCGCTCGTCGAATGATTGATCTCGCGCGCTGCAGGACGACGCAGCCGGACGACCATGTACATAGCGGTCTTCGTCCGAAAGCTCCTTCGAAAGCTCCGCAAACAATTCGTCGAATCCCTCAATTTGGAGGAGTCGAAAATTCGTCCCGAGGCGCCGCCTCAATGCTTCGACATTTGGGTGAAGCGCTTCGCCGTGACGTACACACCAGTACACCCCATGCGGGAAGTCAAGGCGGCCTTCCCTACTCTGCCCAAACAAACCCTCCATAACAGAGGGCTCGGCCCCTCTATAGCCGATAACGATGATCGGCGCTCCAAGTAAGGGACGAATTAGTGAAATGAGTTGTTGATCAAGGGCGTCTACTTCCCCGGCTGCATTCTTGTCCGAATACTGTTCTGCTCGCCCGTGAAGCCACACAATTTGGCATCTGCTATAGACGTTGAATTGGTCGTAGTCACCTGGCCCGCGGTTAACCTCGTGAATGTGACGAATGTGTGGATGCCGTTCCTTCAGTGCGTCAACAAGGCAGGTGTCGAAATTTGTGGTTAGGACTGTGTGGACGAGTCCTCGCATCATCATGTCGGCCAAATTCCTGTAGCCGGTACTCATCCCACTGCCCGGCGTCATCAGGTCGAGAATGACGCGTTTTCGAAACTCAGCTGGAACCAACAGGTGCTCTACTGCCGGCGGGAAATTCTCCGCAAGGCGATCATCTCCCTTTATGAACCATGGAAAACTTTGCAGCCACGGTTCCCACTCGCTAGGCTTTACCCGCTCTGGAGGTCGCGCTCCTCTGAGCTGTCGCTCGGAGTACACGCGTCGTGCGATCTGCTTCACAGCTTCGGCTGCGGTCGGTACGCCGGATCGAAAGGACGCTCCTGCGCCAAGCAATAGGACAGGACATGGTTCCGCTGAGGCCTTCAAAAGCGGTGTGAGGGTAGAAATCGCTTCTTGGTTCTTCATAAGACCCAATATTTAGTGCCACTAACCCAGGTTCATACTATATCTTGTTTATCCTCTGGAAGCAAGGCCGCGGTGCTGCGGGCCCAAGCGGCGGCCCTTCAGTTGGAGCGGCGTCCGCTCTAGAGGGAAATGGCCGATCAGGCGGGCTGCACCCCGAACTCTGGCGTTTGGAGAGTCCGCGGCAGCACTTCCACCAGCGCGACTTCGACGATTTCCCGTCCGTCGGGTACCGCCTTCAGCTCTTTAAAGCGCCTGCTGAGATTACGACACGGCTTTCGAGTGGAGCGACGGCCTTGTTATAGGCCCCCCAGGGCGTCACCGCAATTCTTGCCAACCTTGCTCCAATGTCCGGTCATTACCGAGATCCGCTCGTGCAGTTCGCGCCCGAGCTCGCTAATCTCCCGCGCGTTGTGCGCGACCGCCTCCTGCCTCCAACCGTACGCGATTGCGCGGAGCATTGCGATCAGCGTAGTCGGCGTCGCGGGAATCGCTGCCAGCAGCAGCATGGGCCGACGTTCAATCTTTCCTCAATGCGAATCCACGGGCAAATAGTGGCCTCGATTATGTTGTTCAAGTGAGCCGCATAGGAAACCGCCAGCGGTCATAAATCTCGCATTGCAGCAAACCCTACATGTTAGGGTCGCCGCGGTGTTGGATAGCCAACTAATCGTCGTTGCAATCAACAATCATCGGCCAGCCGGATTCATCGTGAAGTGCAAATGGAAGCCAATTCTGGTCGTACCATCCTTCCCCGCTACCGCGGATGTCCGGCAGCATCTGCACCTGCACGCGGCCGCACTGAAAATCCCGTGCCGGCCGGCCCGGCCTGTCGTCTGCCACGGAGGGGCGATACCAAGCGTCAAAGACGCCCTCGTCCGCGCTTAGTTTCAGATAGCTTGACGCGCGCTCGACGTGCTCCTCGGTCATCCTTGTGAGCACTCCTACAATGTGCGTGTAGAAACGTCGCTCCTTGGTGAACACGACCACTCTTTCCAAACGCGTCTGATCAGAAAGCGTTGAGCCCACACTTGATGCAAGTTGACGTAAATCGGCGATGCGCTGAGACGATCGCTTACTGGTGTCAATCTCGCAAAAGATTCGCTCTTCCCCGTACGACAGCACCGCATCGGGCGTAAGCCCCTTTCTACCCCCGGGGTCGCGCATATCCGGAACAGTCAGGAGCTTCTCAGGAATGATGCGCTCCTTGCCACTTTCGTCGCGCACAGCCTTACCCGCTTTGTGCTCATAGGCAAGTACTTCGCTTTCCGTCATCGCAGTGAGTCGACGCGCCTCTGCGGCGATCACGAGCAAGTTCGCCCATAGCCTATGCTCCGGATTCTTGATGTCCTTCAACGAGCGATGTGCCTTCGCTTCGTGTCCGGTGTGGTCGCGGAGGAAGTTGACCCCCCTTTGAGCAATGCCGTAGATGCGCATGCCGCCAACTCGGCTGGTATGCGCAGTTACGAAACCGTTGCGCATCAGGCGTTTCATCAGGTTATTCGCTGCTGCAAGTGCCGCAGAAAACGAACGGCAAGCGTACAGATGGAACGCAAGGTCCAGCGTTCTTACGAAACGCAGGCGATCCATCAGCAGCAATGCGCTTAAGCTTGCCTGCAGACCAACGGCGCGCGTATCACGGCTCTCGAAGCGTGCTTTCTGGAGTGCGCCAGGGTTGCCGAAGATGCGTGTTGCCGAATTGACGGCAACTGGTGCGCTGATCGCATCAGTGGTTCCACCGTCGTTGATGCATGTGCTGTTGCGCGATTCGTCCATCGAGTTGCTCCATCTGCGCCAACGAAGATCCGTCGTCGTCACATATGTATAGGTAGTCAATGGGCGCGAAGGAGCATTGCAACAGGACATTGCGATGCAGGGCGTAGCAGTCCTCGGTTCCGCCGATCGGAGCGGGGACCGACCGACGCGGTAAAGACAATGCGTCCATCGACCGCGCCAGTCGTGGCTCGCACGGCTCGCCACCCCTTAGTTTCCGGCGAGGCCGTCCGTCAAAATAAGGGGCATCGTCGGCGGCTTTTCTGCCGCAAACCCCCGCCGCTGACGCGACCCAACGCGTCCCCTCAAAGGCACCGTTCCCCCATAGCCCCATTACCCCGTCAAGGCGTGTGCCCAACAGGCGCGCTGCGGGGGTTTGCGGCAGCAAACCCGCGCAGGCCTCGCAGCAAAGGGCGTCTTCCCAGCCGTGCGTTCAAGGGCACTTCGCCTGCGCTTTCGGCTTAGGCGGGCGACCACCATTGCCACCAAAGCGTGCGGTCAAGGTCGGCGGGAACGCCGCCGTGAATGCAGGCTGGTCCGTCAGAATGTAGGCGCTGGGATCTGCAAGGCAGGACGTTCTGGGAATAGTTCAGGCGAAGCAGGAGGTGCCGTCAGGCCAACCTTGCCCGCGGCCGAGGCATCCCTGTTTCCAGACCCTTTGGCGCGCCCTCGGCAACGCCAAAAAGCCATGCAAAGGGTGCTGCCAGTGGTGCGCCGCAGGGATAGGAGTTCTCGAAATTGGCGGGGAAGCATTCTTGCGAGGCCCCAGGATTCTTACCCGTGCTACGCCGCGATCACTGGCCCGGCGCTGCTCAATGGCTGCCCTATGTGGTTGCTATGTGGTTGAGCGGACATCTCGAAGCGTCGCCACGGGGACAGCGCCTCGGCGAGCTTGTGTGAAAACTCTTCCATTTAGGAAAACAAAAGGCGACGCTGCGCGCCAATACCGAAGGGTGAGTATCTGCTATCCACGCCCGCGGCGACGCCCTAACGGCCTTACAATGGGAGCCGGGCAGCAACGCGAAGCGAGCGCAATGGGACTAGCTCATCGGATTAGTTCAAAAGGAAGTACTTCAAAGTTCTCGGAAGCTGTTCCGAAGCTCGTTGTCCCAGGGGACTACGTTGTTGTGATGCGTGGTGTCCCGCGTTCCATCGTGATGTCCTGCCCAGACGGATGCGGCGAAATTCTTCCGATCAATCTAGACCGGCGAATAGGCAAGGCGTGGCGGACTTATAACACCGGCGAAGCCCTGACAATCTTCCCGTCAGTCTGGCGAGACACTGGGTGTTGCGCGCACTTCATCGTTTGGAGGGACCAGATTCTTTGGCCCGATTCCCTCGGGACTACCGAGCCGATCTTCGATGAAGAATTATTGTCGACCGTACTTAGTCAACTTGGTAACAATGATTTTACAAGCTTCGAAACAATCGCAGAAAAGCTTAGTTGGATCCCTTGGGAAGTGTTGTGGGCATGTCACGCACTTGTGCGCCAGCGACGCGCCATTGAGGGAAAGCAGGGACTTTTCCGCAGATGTGACTCAGAGGGTGGCGCACCATTTCCGACAGGAAGAATCGATATCTTGGCGTAGTGGTCAATCGTTCAGTGGAGCGCGACACGGAAACAATAACTCCGCGCTTACATTTTCAGTGCTCTCTTAAATCGACCTCTGTTACGGCCCCGCCCCTCGACAGCGAGTCCTTTTCGAACAAGTCGTCTGCAACATTGCAATATGTCCCACGGGACACTGTTAGCTATGCTATCGGCGATTTCTTCCACACTCGTCGCGCGTCGCGATGAAAGATGAGTGAGCGTCTCATCTTCCAGGTTGCCCAAGTCTTCGTCGCCGTAAAACCAGTCACTATCGTACCGGGTTCCTAGCATCATGATGGAGCCACGATGGACGATGAAGTGGCTCCTGCAATCCGTGCGCCGCACAACCGAGGGGTAAAGACTTATTCCTCCCCTTCCTTGATACAAGCGCCACGCTGGACCCGCTCGCGGGTCTAGGTTAACCGGAATGGCGGTACCGCAACCACATGGGCAACTCAGAAAGAGCCAACGAAGCCCTTCTCGATCGACTATGACTGCGTCTCCTGGCGCCTTCAGGAATGCTTCCGCGGAACTTCGAGACGAAATAGTCGCTTGGAGTCTGAGCTTCGGCATTGGGAGGTCGATTAGGCAATCCGTTCGCTACAAGCCTCGTTCCGGCAAACAGTACGCGTTTGAGCCGTGAGCACTGTGGCGAGGTGCAGGAGGGCGCCTTGGCCTAGGACAAACGAAATTGCCCGGAGGTTTTCGTAAATCGGCCCGAACACATGCGGATTGCAACCCTTTCGAATGAGGCAAAGTGCAAGAACAATCGCATATTGTCCAGTGGCACACTCTGCGTGCCGCGACAAAGCCCGAATCTGGGCCGCGCAATCAAAGAGCCAGGATGCAGGATTCGCGGCGTGATATGGGGCCGTTAGTGCGGTCAGCGCATCTCCCGTATACAGCGGACGAATTAATTCCAATAATTTGTCGGGTGCGTTTTCGGCTCGCTTATCGCGCACGAATCCATCTACGACCAAGCCTGCTTCCAGCGACGCCGGGTCGTAGAGCATCGGGAACTCATCCTCCATCTTCTCGAAGTCGATAATGATCGCATCGCCGTTGCGGACGAGAACGTTCGTCGCGTGCAAGTCCCCGTGAGCGGGGCCACAGATGGTTCCAGGGTGGTCAGCGATCTGCTCAAACGCCCTGCGCAACGGTGCTATGTCGGGAGTGCCGCCAAGTCGCGTGACTATTGCTGCACGTTCAGGCGGAAGCGCAATCTCCTGTCTGTCTTCCGTCAGCCATTTCTTCCCTAGGTACTCTTTGAGAGAACGTTTCGAATCGTTTGCCTGCTTTCGCCAAGGCCCTAGCGTCTTGTCGAACAAGTTTGCAATTGCATGTCCTGCGCGTCCGGCGGACGCGCAGTCACGAATGGACTCGGCACCTTCGACGAAATCCCCTACCAAAATGCCCTGCGACGCCCCTAGATTGCATCGTCCCAGACGCAACCTTGGACCGAGATGGAACGGTACGTGATGGATCGCCCTCCCCACGTAGCGATCATACTCGTCTGCAATCTTCTTGCGCGGGCCCAACTTGACGAAGTAAAGATACGGCCATTTGCTCGGCAGGGCTCCTTGTGCGTTTTGTAGCTTCGCGTACACCTTAAAAACAGGTGCCCCAGACAACCCGTCAATCATAGGTTGGACGTGCAATTCATCGCAATCATGGAAGGCCCGTTGCAAGAGCAGGAGGTGCTCTTGGTGAATCGCCGGGTCTTGGCCATTTGCTAGGTCGGCCGAGCCATAGATCTTCAACGCCGTATTCGGTGTGTCTCCAGCCGGCCGGTCGCAAATGACGTGAGCGATCTTGCTCCAGTCGGCGGATGCATCGACCAGGTAGACATAAGGAGCTAGGAATGCCCTCTCCCGCTCACGTTTCGCTTCCGGAATTTGCAGCCACTCATCCCTCGAAATATTTGCCATCGGAACCTGCAAGTCCAGCAAGGTTCTGACAACCTGATCACGCGCAGCGGAAGTCTTATTTGGGTCCGCCGCAATGCGAACGTACACGCGCACGTCACAATTCAGAAGCAACGGTACGAGCTCCAGTGCCTTGTTTAAACCCCGACGTTTGTTGGGATTTTGGGAGAGCACGACGGCGTCCAGGAGCGAAACAAAGGTGCGATCGGCGAGTTGGGATTCGGTGCAGTCTACGCACACAAAGCCGCGCTCCTTAAATCGGGCCTCGATTGACCCTTCCGGCAATTCGCTGAAGAACGCGATTTTCAGGCGAGGCACACCGTCGGGTGAGAATTCTCGAATAGCCACGTTATTCGTCCCTGGTAAATAACGACTGAGAATCACCTCGGGCGAGCACCCCGCGCGGCGAGCAAATGTAGCAGGCTGGGTTCTGAGCGGCCCTTACCGATCTAAGCGACGGCCCCTTCGCGTTGTATAGGATGTAGCGCCCGTCACTGGGAACGCCGACCATGATCGCCATAAACATGGTCACCGCCAAGGAGGTGATGGTGGCATTGATGGAAATGACTGCCGGAGCCGGTTCGTGTGCCCCCTGAATATACGGATCGAGGCGCCGCTCTTCGTCGTTCATCATGTCTCGCCGAACCTGTTCCGCGTCAATGAGCCCACTACAGGTGAAGCACGGTAGATCCGGCGCCAGTGCCTGCACTCGTCCGTGAATACCCGTTACCCGGCCCGCAGTAGCCGTGAGCACTGAGCCAACATCAATGCATGGGATTAGGTACTGATAGGCGACCTGCTGAATGACGGCACGACTGCCATGAGAGTCTGTACAGGAAAAAATAAAGTCGGCAGGCAGTAACGCACGCGCGGTACGCGTGCGAGTTACATCACCGTAGACTCGCGTTATCTCGGCGTCCAGAACTATCGAAGAAATGTGCTCGGCCGCGACATCAACCTTCGGACGATCGATATCGGCATGACAGGCGCCTACGACGCGATTCAGGTTAGTTTGCTCTATTGCGTCGGGATCGATGAGGATGAAGCGGCGCACGCCCAAGTGAGCAAGCTGTTCGGCGGCCACTGACCCCGTACCGCCCAAGCCGACGATTGCAACCGTCAGCGAGCTAATGACACGCTGTCCGGCCTCGCCAAACGCCCTTACCTGGCGGTCGAATAGAGCAGCGGTAATCGAATTATCGTATTCGTTGGGATCGAAGAGTACTTGGCGTTGCACTCCTATCGAAACGACCTTTACGGGAGTAGAGGTGCCGAGCTTGCGCGCGCGCCATCCGCCGGCGCTAATCACGATAGCGCCATGAGGAATATCAGGCGTCCTCGTGGCCAAGAACTCCGCCAAGCGGCGCTCCCCCATGTTGTCGACTCGGGAGAATTGCGGTGGTTCGTCACCAGGGTGTGAGTGGACGAAGACGATCGACTCACCGCGCAACTTTGCTCTCTTACTAATCTTTGCAACCAACGCCGGATTGAGTTCGCTTGCAAATTTGCTCTGCTGCGAGTAACTATCCGACTCGGGGACTTCAACTTCTTTGACGACTAGGCGCAAGTCGCCGCTTTCGGATAATGCCCGAGAGGCATAGAGCACTGCGCAACGCTCGACATCTCCCCCAAGAACGGCGCCGGCGACTTCCTCCGCGTGAGCCATGGAGATGCTGATTTGAATCATCGCGCTGGAATTAGGCGCTGCATGATGGCGCTATAGAACGTCGTCAGCTTGTCTATGTTGGGGTCCCAACTTTGCAGATGCCAGGAGAACCATGTGAGTGGTCGGCCGGGCGACGGATCACCCGGTATGGGAGTACCGTCGTTGGCACTTTGGGGAAGTGCGCCGTTGGCGAGCCGCAGGTTTGGTGTCACCCAGAAACAGTCCGGTTTTGCGGCAGGATAACCGGGCGGTGCGACGAACATGACGCCGACCTTCTCGCAATTCCAACCACCTCTGACGGGCACATCCTTGATCGTAACAAGGTGGCCACCGGTGCTCAGGCGCTCGATGCTTGCATCGAGCCCTTTTTCATCCCGGAGGTAGACTTGGATCTGGGCAAACTGTTCGTCAATCATCTACGCACCAAAGGTCGCCGGCGGAACGGCGAAAAAGTGCTTTACCCGCTCGGCAAGGTTCACCGCCTCGCCATCGCCGATGGCTTTATCCGGATCATTTCCCGGCTGTTCGAGGAAGAGCTGGTAATTCGCGGCGACTCCCGCGATAGCCTTGATTTCCGCTCCCGTTAGCGCCGTTTGAGCGGTTTCATACTTCTTGGCATCGACGAAGAAATGATTGAGTTTCGTCTTGTCCTTGCCCTCTTTGTCTTCTTTGCTGTCGGTCATTTCAGGTACCTCCGTAATATCTATCGATGTTGATCAAGAAAGTCACTTATGCCTAATACAACCTGCGTAAGTCCACTAAGTCCTTCAGTTCGTCGCGGTTCGCCCAAACGATTGGCTGTCCGGTCGGTTCTGGGCCGTCAATCCGCAGATGTCGAACAAAATATTGAACAAGGGCTCTGCGGAGGGTCCGGAAGAGCTTCCCGTTCTGCATTCCGTAATCCGTGATCACTGAATCGCGCTGGGAAAGGGTCAGGTCCGGCCTCGGCTCTATAATTACCACTACTTGCGTATGCCAGTCGGAGTCCGCTAAAGGATCGATATCGCTTTTTCGGCGTCCGTGGATATCTTGTATTCGGGTGAGCACGAAGTCACGAAATGCTTTGGCATCGTGACACCAGGCGCGCGCATGCCATCTGCTGCCATCAAAGGCGAGTGAGTGAGGAGCGACCCAGCGCTTGGTGGCCAATGGCCGACGCATCGACTGATAGGTCACCTCGATTTCTGCATGATCCCGAATAGACCATAGAATTGCCAGCAGGACGTCTGTGCGAACGCGGCGCGTAGGCAGTGTGACCACGTCACATGGCGGCCGCGAACTGAGGAAGCTCAGTGTCGGAGACAAGGTGCCGGTGGTTAGGTTGGCTAACTGGTTGAGGTACGTTTGCGTATCGGGCGCGAGGAATCGGGGAGCAAATTCTCCGGCGGCACGGTACACCTTCTCGCTCCGGTCGTATTCCATATTGCCCTCGGCCAGAACCATATACTTGGCGAAATCCAGAGAGGCTTGCTGGATGGACACGCCAAAGAAATCCGCCAATTCGCCGCGATTGATCTTGCCTTCCCAGAGCAAGCGAAATTCGATGAACTCGAGGCGCCGGTCTAGCCCCCAGCGGCCCTGCCGCGGCTGCCGGTCATCGGGATTCGCTCCTGTATCGTCGGAAAGCGTCAATCGTTCCATCTTAAGTTAGACGTAAAACACGATTAGTCGTAAAAGTATGCTAATCATATAACACGACGCGATTCCTGTCAAGGTGCCACACGCAGGCGAGCAAGGCCGGCTGCCACCCTTGAGCGGCAGCCGAAGCATCAATGAGGCACAGCTTCATGCATCAGCCAGACAGTCGCACATAGAGGCGCCGTAAAGCCGGCAGGACGCACGCGCCCAATGCCTTGCTCTTGAAATACAGCGCACAAAGCTCCCGCAGCCGATCGTTACGTGTCCAGCCTGCTGAATCATGATTTCAATTCCTAAGCGTGTGCGCTTCCAAACGCACGCACGCCCGCGAGTAGCTGCGGCTGAATTCCCGACACGGGACACTGGGGTGAAACCACTAGCCGAAGATGAGCCCGTACGGGCTAGCGGTCCAATTTCGTCGCCTTAGTTCCTGCGGACGTATGAGATCAAAGGGCAGCTGGTCGGGCTCAGCGACGCGCATAGCCTCTTGATTGCATCCCGCTGCTATGTGCCGTGGTCGCTCCCTTTGGATCCATCTGGATCGCGTATAAAAACGGTTGCTTCACTTGGAGTGGGTTCTTTCCACTCTGTGCAGGTCTGCACTGAGGGCTCCCCGCATAAATACAAATCCGTCTACAGAATGCAAGCAGAGCTCTAGGTGAACATGATTGAACTACGCCCGGGTATAGCCGGCCAGTTAACCGACCACATGCCCAGTTTTGCCACATCCTTGGTCGCGAGAAGCGCCGTCGTAGTCAATCTGGTAGCGTTCAACGACAGAGTTGACGGCGATCACATCCAATTTGCATCTACCGGCCTGAGGATGAAGTGTCTGACTTCCTCCTGACCCCCTCCGAAGTACGCGAGCTGACCGGCCGCGTGCGAAGGTCAACGCAAGTTCAGACGCTGCGTTCTATGGGAATTGAACACCGTATTCGCCCGGATGGCAGTATAGTCATACTGCGCGCGCACGCAGAGCGCGTCCTCTCGGGCGATACCCATGTAAGTGCCCGTGATAGTGAATCTAAACCAAACTGGAGCGCAATTTAGTGTCTCGCACGCGTAAATCGGAAAATAAAGGGCTCCCTTCCCGCTGGAGGCTGGCGCATGGGGCCTATTACTTCCAAGTGCCGCCTGGCCTCGAATACCTATGGGAAGGCAAGAAGCTGTTCCGCCTCGGCAAAACTTTGCCGGAAGCCTATCGCACTTGGTCCAGCCGACTAGGCGAACTGGACAAAGTTCGCGATATTGGCGCCCTCCTCGACCGCTATCTGTTGGAAATTGTGCCGACCAAAGCACCCAAGAACCAGACACTAAACGCAGTCTGGATCAAGCAACTAAGAGCAGTTTTCGGCGCGATGCCGCTCAGCGCGATTAAGCCGCAGCATGTCTATCAATACGTCGATAAGCGCAGCCAGAAGAAGACCAGCGAGGCAGGTCGTGTTACCGGAGGGCCCGTAGCAGCCCATCGCGAAATCGAGGTCTTGCGTCACGCATTTACCAAAGCCGTCGAATGGGGCTACATCGACCGGCATCCGTTCAAGGGCGAAGTGCGCCTTAAGGGCGAAAAGCCGCGCGACCGTTACGTCGAGGATTGGGAAATCATCGAGGCTTTGGCACTCAAGGCAATGCGCAAGAAAGGCAGTGTGCCGGCAATCCAGGCATACATTCGCCTCAAGTTGATGACTGGGATGGCACGGTCGGATATGTTGCGTTTGACGGTATCGAACATCAAGGACGATGGAATACACATCCAGCGACACAAAACCGCGACAAGCACTGGCAAGCGTACCGTCTACACTTGGACCCCGGAATTGCGCGCGGCAGTTGAGTTGGTTAAAGCGATGCGGCCAGTTATCTCTCCATTTCTCTTCTGTAAGCGTAACGGCGACGGATATATTGACGAAGCAACTGGAGAGTCGCACGGGTGGGACAGCATGTGGCAAAGGTTCATGGACCGCGTAATCGCAGAAACCAAAGTCGAAAGCCGATTTACTGAGCACGACCTGCGCGCCAAATGCGCAAGTGATGCGACATCGCTGGAACACGCCAGGGCACTGCTTTCGCACGCCGATGCACGGACCACAGATGCGATCTACCGACGTAGGCCCGAGGTCGTAAAACCGCTAGGCGGCGTCGGTTGAATAGTACAAAGGGGGTTGAATAGTACAGTCAAAGAAAAAGCGGTTAGGCAGGATCCGCCTAACCGCTTAATTTGACACTAGTAATTGGCGCGCCTGGCAGGATTTGAACCCACGACCCCTTGGTTCGTAGCCAAGTACTCTATCCAACTGAGCTACAGGCGCGAGGGGCGGATTATAGCAGAAGCGCGGGACGCGCCGCCACTGGCCCGGTCTGCCGGCATGCACACCTCGAGAAGCGCGCTGCGGCTGGATAGCCGCTGCGGTTTCGATTACCCTTAGGCAGGCGCTGCGACTACGCAGCCAAGTTCCCAAAAGAATCGTGACAGAAACCGTCCTCCCCGGCGCGATTCCGGCCACCGCCCCGCCATTCCCCGCCCGGCCAAACGTGCCCGTTGCCGTCTGGCTGCTCGCCTGCTGCGCGCTGGTGTTCGCCATGGTCGTGGTCGGCGGCGTCACCCGCCTCACGCACTCGGGCCTGTCGATCGTGGAATGGCAACCCATTGTGGGAGCATTACCGCCGCTCAACGATCAGCAATGGGCGGAGACGTTCGCAAAATACAAGCTCACCCCGGAATACCGCCAGGTCAACCAGGGCATGAGCCTCGCCGCATTCAAGTCGATCTTCTGGTGGGAGTATTTCCACCGCCTACTCGGCCGCGCAATTGGTGCGCTGTTCCTGCTGCCTCTCCTTTGGTTCTGGCTTCGCGGCCGCATCGACCGGCCGCTCGCTCTCAAGTTCGGTGCCATATTCGCGCTCGGCGCGCTGCAGGGCGCAATGGGCTGGTACATGGTGATGTCGGGCCTGGTGGACGATCCGCGCGTATCGCAATTCCGCCTTACCGCGCACCTTTCCATCGCGGTCGCCATCTATGCCGCCATGCTCTGGGCGGCACTCGACCTGTTCTACCGGGCCGAAGGCAATGCGGGCGGATCGCAGGCGGCCTTGCGCAAATTCTCCTGGATCATCACCGCGGCAGTGGCCTACATGATCGCTACCGGCGGCTTTGTCGCCGGCATCCGCGCGGGCTTTGCCTACAACAGCTTTCCGCTGATGAACGGTTATGTTCTGCCGCCCGAGCTGTTCATGCTCGATCCCTGGTACCGCAATTTCTTCTACAACATGGCCACCGTGCAGTTCGACCACCGTCTAGGCGCGTGGCTGCTCGCCCTGTTCGTACCCTGGTTCTGGCTGAGGTCGCGGCGCGAGGTGCTTCCCCCGCGAGGACGGCTCGCCTGCCATCTGCTAGCCCTCATGCTCGCCGTTCAGGTGTCACTCGGTATCGCGACGCTGCTTCTCGTGGTGCCGGTGCCGCTCGCCGCGGCGCATCAGGCGGGCGCCTTGCTCCTGCTGACCGCCGCCTTGTTCGCGAATCACGCCCTGCGCTGAAGCGCGCTCAGGGCATCACTTCGACGTACTCGTACACCGGGCAACCTGCGACCAGTTCGCGCACCGCGAGCGGCATGCGCGCAAACCAGGCGTGCGGATCATGCCGGTCGACCTCTTCGCCGAGGAAGCGCACCAGGTCGCAGATCGGCTCGACCACGTTTTCGCGGTAGCGCGCGTCGCCCTTGACGTAGGCGAGGTGCAGATTCTTCATGCAGTTGCGCCGGCAGAAACCGAATGCGCTACAACCTTCACAAGGCATGCTCGGGTGTGGCTGCAGCGGACTGCGCTTCAGCCAGTTGTCCACCACGTCTCCCTGCAGCATTTCCGGCAGGTACATGAGGTCGGGGCAAGGGTAGACCTTGCCGTCTGGCATGACGTTCAATATGTGCGTCGACGCGCGGCACTGGGTGAGGCCGGAGTAGAGCTCGCGCGCGCGCGAAGGCAGCACCTTGTTGCGCACCGTACCCATGATGGGAATGAAGGGGTAGAGGTCCTCGCTTTCGAAGAAGCGACGCACCAGTTGCGCCAGCACCGCGCGCTTCTTCTCCAGCGTTTCTGCCGCATACGCGCCGTCCTGAGCGACGAACTGGAAATAGACGTAATCGAACGTGCGCGCGAGCTCGTCCAGCTCCTCGAAGCTCGTATCCGGGCTGCTCCAGGTGACGCGCGCGGTGAGCGTGCCGCCGACGCGATCGCGCACGGCGTCGACATTCTTCAGCACTTGGCGGTAGATGCCACGGCCGCGGTAGCCGTCGGTGACCGTCTCCCCCCCGTCGATCGACACAAGGATATTGGAGAGGCGGCCCAGCACCCAGTCTGGCAGGCCGTCGAGCAGCGTTCCGTTCGTCTGCAGCTGATAGCGGAAATTCGGATGGCGGCGCATCACCGCGGTCATCAGCTCCAGGTTCAGCGTCGGCTCGCCGCCGTAGAAGGTGACGTAAATCTCGTGCCGCGAGAGATGCGTCTCGATGAACGCATCGAGCGCATCGAGCGAGTAGGTGACATTGCGCTGCGAGCCCAGGACGTCGCCGACGCCGAGCGAGCAATAGCTGCACTTCAGGTTGCAGCGCAAGGTGGTGAGCAGCTGCAGCTCGACGCGGTCGCCGAGGATGGCCGGGCCCGGCGCGTGGCGCTCCGTAGTGGGGGAAGGCTTGAGCGATGGATGCCCGGACATAGGGCTCGCGTTCAGGCGACCCAGGCGCGCGCGTTGCGGAACATACGCATCCAGGGGCTGTCTTCGCCCCAGCCCTGAGGGTGCCAGGACTGCTGCACGCTGCGGAACACGCGCTCCGGATGCGGCATGAGGATGGTGAAGCGGCCGTCGGCAGTGGTGAGCCCGGTGATGCCGGCGCCCGAGCCGTTGGGGTTGGCGGGATAGGTTTCGGTTGCCCGGCCGCGGTTGTCGACGAACCGGAGCGCGACCAGCGCCGTCGACTCGGCGGCCGGATCGGCGAACACCGCCCTGCCCTCGCCGTGGGCGGTGGCCACCGCGAGGCGGCTGCCTTCCATGCCGGCGAAGAAAAGCGAAGGGCTAGACTGCACTTCGACCATGACGAAACGCGCCTCGAACTGCTCGGACTTGTTCTTGAGGAAGCGCGGCCAGTGTTCGGCGCCGGGAATGATCTCCTGCAGATTGCTCATCATCTGGCAACCGTTGCACACGCCCAGGGCGAACACATCGCCGCGCGCGAAGAAAGCCTCGAACTCGCTGCGGGCGCGGGCATTCAGCAGGATCGATTTCGCCCAGCCCTCGCCCGCGCCGAGCACGTCGCCGTAGGAAAACCCGCCCCCCGCGGCGACGCCCTTGAAGCGAGCCAGCGAGACGCGGCCGGCGATGATGTCGCTCATGTGCACGTCGACCGCCTCGAAGCCGGCGCGGTCGAACGCGGCTGCCATCTCCACCTGCCCGTTCACGCCCTGCTCGCGCAGGACGGCGACTGCCGGACGCGCCGCCTTCGCCACATAGGGCGCGGCGATGTCCTCGGCCGGATCGAAGCTCAGCACGGCGTGCAGCCCCGGATCGCCCGCATCGAGAATGCGGTCGTATTCCTCGCGCGCGCATTGCGGGTTGTCGCGCAGGGTCTGCATGTGCCAAGTGATTTCAGCCCAGGCGCGCTGCAGCTCGATGCGCTTCGCGGCGAAGACCGGTCTTCCGCCGCGCAGGATGCGGACTTCTCCGCTTTCGTTCGGCGCGCCGAGTGCGTGCGCGGCGAGCCTTGCTTCGTTTAGCCGCGCGAGCACCACAGCCTTGTCGGCGGCGCGCACTTGCAGCAGCGCACCCAGTTCTTCGGCGAAGAGTGCGGCGAGCACTGCCCCAGTATCGCCGCCATCGGAGCACAGCGCGCCAATATCGAGCGTGAGGCCGCAATGCGCTGCGAAGGCCATTTCGCATGCCGCGGCAAAGAGGCCGCCGTCAGAGCGGTCGTGATAGGCGAGCAGCAGGCCGTCCGCGTTCAGCGCTTGTACTGTATTGAAGAAGTTCTTGAGCGCCTGCGCGTCGACGTCGGGCGCGGCGTTGCCGATCTGGCCGTACACTTGGGCGAGGATCGAACCGCCGAGGCGGTTGCGTCCCACGCCGAGGTCGACGAAGAGGAGTTCGCTCGCACCAGCACCCAGGCGCAGCTGCGGCGTCAGCACTCTGCGCACATCCGCGCAAGGCGCGAAGGCGGATACGATGAGAGAGAGCGGCGCGACGACCTCTTTCTTGCGCCCGGCTTCCTCCCAGGTGGTCTTCATCGACAGCGAATCCTTGCCCACGGGAATGCCGATGCCGAGCGCTGGACAAAGCTCGAGCGCCACCGCACGCACCGTGTCGAATAGCGCAGCGTCTTCGCCCTCGTGGCCCGCTGCCGCCATCCAGTTTGCCGACAGCTTCACCCGCGCGAGCTCGACCGGTGCTGCAGCGAGATTGGTGAGCGCTTCGCCTACCGCCATGCGTCCCGAGGCCGGCGCATCGATCAGGGCGAGCGGCGCGCGCTCGCCCATGCAATAGGCTTCGCCGGCGTAGCCTTCGAATCCGTAGAGCGTCACCGCGCAGTCGGCGACCGGTGTCTGCCACGGTCCGACGAACGGATCGCGCGAGCACAGCCCGCCCACGTTGCGGTCGCCGATGCTGATGAGGAAGGTCTTGTCCGCCACCGTCGGATGGCGCAGCACGCGATAGCAGGCTTCGGCGAGCTCGATTCCCTTGGCGGAAAAGGCAGGCAACGGGCGTACGCGGCGGCGCACCTCGCGCAGCATGCGCGGTGGCTTGCCGAGCAGCACGCCCATGTCCATGTCGACGGGCTTGTTGCCGAAGCGCTCGTCGGCGAGTTCGAGCTGCGCCTCGGCCGTCGCTTCGCCCAGCACGGCGTAGGGGCAGCGCTCGCGCTCGCAGATGGCGCGGAACGTCTCCATGTGTTCCGGCGCAATGGCGAGCACATAGCGCTCCTGCGCCTCGTTGCACCAGATTTCTCGCGGCGACATGCCCGGCTCCTCGCTCGGCACCGCGCGCAGGGCGAGGCGCGCGCCGCGGCCTGCGCCGTGGGCGAGTTCGGGCAGGGCGTTGGAAAGTCCTCCCGCGCCGACGTCGTGGATCGACAGGATGGGGTTTGCCTCGCCCAACTGCCAGCAGCGGTCGATGACTTCCTGCGCCCGGCGCTGGATCTCCGGGTTGCCGCGCTGCACCGAATCGAAATCGAGGTCCTCGATATTGGCGCCGGTGTCCATGCTGGAAGCGGCGCCGCCGCCCATGCCGATCAACATGCCCGGCCCGCCGAGCTGCACCAGCGCCGCGCCCGCCGGCACGCCTTCCTTGAAGGACTGGCGCGCGCTGATATTGCCCACGCCGCCCGCGATCATGATCGGCTTGTGGTAGCCGCGCAGCTCGCCCGCTGCCTCGATCTCGAAGCTGCGGAAATAGCCGGCGAGGTTGGGCCGGCCGAATTCGTTGTTGAAGGCAGCGGCGCCGATCGGCCCTTCGATCATGATGTCCAGGGCGGAGGCGATGCGCCCCGGCTTGCCGTGATCGGCCTCCCAGGGCTGGATCGCGTCGGGCAGGCGCAGGTTCGACACCGAGAAACCGGCGAGGCCCGCCTTAGGCTTCGCGCCGCGGCCGGTCGCGCCCTCGTCGCGGATTTCGCCGCCGGAGCCGGTGGCGGCGCCAGGAAAGGGTGAGATCGCAGTCGGATGGTTGTGCGTCTCCACCTTCATCAGCGTATGCGTGGCTTCGCGGTGAAAACCGTAGCGCCCGGCTGCGTCGGGATAGAAGCGCGCCGTTTCGGCGCCTTCCATGATGGCGGAATTATCTGAATACGCGAGCACCGTGCCTTGCGGATTCGCGCGCTCGGTCTCGCGGATCATGCCGAACAGTGTCGCCTCCTCGGCCTTGCCGTCGATCACCCAGGAGGCATTGAAGATCTTGTGCCGGCAATGCTCCGAGTTCGCCTGGGCGAACATGGTGAGCTCGGCGTCGGTGGGGTTACGGCCGGCGGCGCGGAAATTCGCGAGCAGATAATCGATTTCGTCCGGCGACAGCGCGAGGCCCATGCCGCGATTGGCCTCTTCCAGTGCGGCGCGCCCCCGGCCGAGGACGTCGACCGAGGCGAGCGGCCGCGGCTCGACATGGCGAAAGAGTTGCTCGGCGGCATCCACCGCATCGAGCACGGTCTCCGTCATGCGGTCGTGCAGCAAGGCAGCGAGCGCATCGCGTTTGCCGCGACCGCCTTCGACGCAATAGGCGATGCCGCGCTCGATGCGCAATACGGCGGGCAGCCCGCATTGGCGCGCGATGTCCGTCGCCTTGGACGACCACGGCGAGATAGTGCCGATGCGCGGAACCACGAGGAAGAGTTCCCCCGCGGGTGCCTGCGGCAAGCGCGCCTCGCCGTAAGTCAGCAGCTGGTCGAGCACAGCGCGCTCTCTAGCATCGAGCGCATGGGTGGTTTCGACGAAATGCCAGAATTCAGCCCCGACGATGCGGGCGCCCGGGGCGATTGCGCCCAGACGGGCGTGCAGCTTTTCCAGACGGAACGCGGAGAGCGCCGGGCTCCCGCGCAGCTTGAGGATTTCAGCCATACGAACGCGCGCCGATAAACCGCGATTATAGCGGAACGCCATCGTCCAGCGCCAACCTCGCCGCGCGCTACCAGGCGCACTGCAGTAACATGGCCTGGTCCCGCATGCATTGGAGAACGGGTGTATGTCCTCTCCCAAGCCCCCGTCGAACAACCGGCTGGATCGCGTCGTCGCCGAGGCGCGGCGCCAGCGCGAGCTGCGCGAGCGCGACTACCGCGAGCGCGCGCTGAAGATCCTGCCCTGGGTCTGTGGCCGCTGCGCGCGCGAATTCAGCCGAGCTAACGTGCGCGAGCTCACCGTGCACCACAAGGATCACAACCACGACAACAATCCGCCTGACGGCAGCAATTGGGAGCTTTTGTGCATCTACTGCCACGAAAACGAGCACGCGCGCTATCTCGACTCCGCGGCGGGCGGCGGGGGCGATTCCGGCGCAGCCGATGCGCCGTCCACTTACAAGGCGTTCGCCGACCTCAAGGCACGTTTGAAGGGAAAGAGCTGAACAGTTGGGCGAAAGCCGAGGCCTGACGGTCAGCGCGAACCTGCGCCAGCGCTAGTCCACCGTGCACTGGAAGTCCTTCTGATTCGGCTGGTTGCCTAAAACATTCTCCGGCGGTTTGTTCGTCCCCTTGTCGGTCGAGATCGGCACGCCGGCGTTCGGCGGCATAATGATCGGCGGTTGATTGATGCCGATGAAGCCGAATTGGCCGGGCGTAAATTCCTGCGCGCCGCCGCTATTCGTGACCACGATCTTGCCGCTGACCACGTCCACGTACAGGCCGTTTTGCGGTGTCTTCCCCTCGTTGGTGTGGTATCCGCCGCAGTCGTTCTGACAAAACAGGGCACCCCAATCGGTGCCGCGGATGCCGATGGTGGCGGTCGGCATGTTGTAGGTAACGGCGTCGCGGCTGCGCTTGGCGACGAGGCCGGTGACGGCGCGCAGCCCGCCCTTCAGCATGTTGAGGATGATATTGTCGGATTGCGGCTTGTCTTCGTTGAAGCTGTACGCCTTGATCTTTAGCTGAGTGCCGGGGCGCAGAACAATTTCGCCGCCGTCGACGAACTTGATGCGGGCATAGGTGTTCGCTTCGCTCGTGAGCAGATCGCCTTCCTGCACCTCGGATTTGGCCGCGAGCAGCTTGCTCGTGCCGTCTTCCTTCTTCGCCGACAGGATGCCGGACATGTGCGTAACCTGGCCTACCCCGCCGGCAAGCGCCGCGTCCGTGATCAGCATGATCAGGCCCGCGGCCAATCCCGCCGCTAGCACGCTAAGAACTGGTTTCAAAATGAAATGAGGGGCTGTTAACTTGATTCGATTTCTGT
>CAZMGP010000067.1:17536-22707 GCA_964565875.1 uncultured Enterobacteriaceae bacterium | reverse complement strand
CGCCCGCGTATCGCTCGTGGCGCTGCCGCCGGTCATGGTGATGCTACTGCTGTTTGTCGTGTAAGACGCCGCAGTATTCACAGGATTGGTGAGGACGTTGCTCGGCGTCGTGTCCGTTCCTCCCCTCACGCCCAGAATGGTGATATCTGTGCCACGAAGACCCGCGATCGCCGAGCTCTTTGCGACATTCGCCGTCGACGCCGCTGCAGAAGTACCACCCGTCATGACGAGATTGCCCGAGGTACCTGCGCCGTTTTGGTCGCCGTTGAGATAGACGGTTAGCTTCTCGTCCGCGCGCAGCACGGTATCGATGAACTGGCCGGTCTCGGCCGTGTTGGCGCTGTTGTCGATCACCAGGTTCTGCACCGGCAGCGGCTTGCCGCTCGCGTCCTTCACGCCGACCACGATGTTCTTCGCGCGCACTTCGACCGGGTTGCCCGCCGATCCGGCGATGATGACGCTGCCGAGTCCGGCGCCGAAACCGGCGACGCCGGCGGAACCGGACGCCTCGCTTGCACTCGCGTTGGCGCGTAGCGATAGATCGCCCATCACTTCCACCGTGCCGAAGATCCTCACGTCGCCCGTCGCGACGAGCTTCAGTGTGTGGTCGAATTTCTCGAACTGGCGGTTGCCCAGGAGGTCGAGGGTACCCAGATCCTTGCCGATGACGACGCCGTTGCTCGTACCGCCCGGATTGTTCAGCACGATGTTGCCGGTGGCGTACAGATTGAGCGAGCCGCCGGTCTGGCCGCCGTTGATCTGGCTATTGGTGATCGCCGACTTCACGGTCACGTCGCCCGCGGTCGCGATCAGGCTGACGTTCGTCCCCGAAAGGCTTGCGCCAGGCGCCAGGTCGATCGTCTGGCTCGGAGCCACCAGGGAGAAGTCGGCCGCCGTGCCGATGCCGGAGATGTTGGTCCCGTTGATGCTCTTGTACTCGATGTTGCTTTGCGCATAAGGCGGCGGATTGAGAGAGCCCGCAAGCCGCGCTTCCAGCGTGATCGGCCCCATGCTGTTGCCGGTGCCGGCGACATTGTTCTGCAGGTCGATCACGCCCACCTGCGTACCGTTATTGAAGGTGCGCACTTTGAGCGCGCCTTGTGTCACGGCACCCGTCGCCGGCACGCTCTGCAGTCCCGCAGCTGCCGTCGCATCTTGCTTTACGCCGCCCGTCGCGTAAATCGAAATGGCCCCGCCATTGCGCGCAATCACCCGGCCGGCGAGCTTAACGTTGCCCTGTGTTCCCACCGCGACAGACGCAGGCGAAAGGCCGAAGCCGCCGGAGGCGGTGTAGGCGGCGTCGTTGCCGGTCACGAACTGGATGTTGCCGACGCTGTTTTGCACCGTGCCGTTGATGTTGAGGTTGGTACCGACGTTGAGGTTGATGCCGCCGTTCGTAGTCGCGCTATTCGCGATCGAACTCACGTTCAAATCGCCGGAATCCGCGCGCTCGAACACGCCACCGCCGCTGCTGTTGGTCACGGCAAGGGTGGTGCCGGCGGCATGCGCGAGCACCATCGGCGCCGCGAGTGTTCCGATGCCGCTCGCGGCGTTCATCGTCAGCGTCCCGGCCACGTCGAGCGCGCTGCCATTGGTGGTGATGGCACCGGCCGCCGCGCCTCCGCCGTTCGCCGTCAATGTCAGATTGCCGTTGCCTGCGGCGTAGGTGATCGGTGCGTTGACGGCGATGCCGCCGGAGTTGTTGAGTAGGGTGAAGCCGTTCTGCGCCGAAGTCGGCGTGAGCGCTCCCAGCACCGCGATCGCACCGGTATTGTTGGACGCGCCGATAGTCAGGCCGCCCGTGGTCGTGACGGTGTTGATTTCGCTATTCGATAGCTCGAGCGTTGCCGGCGCGTTGTTGGTGGCGGCGCTCGCCGCGCCGAGCTGGATCGCGTCGGCGGCGTTGTTCGGCTTCAGCGTCACCGCGCCCGCGCCGGAACTGATCGCGCCCGTGAGCACCATCTCGTCGGCAATGAGCTGAATGGGATTGTCGACGCTCGAAATCGTGCCCGCGCTTTGCGTAAGCACACGGTCTGTGCCGGTTACGTTCAGTGTCACTCCGGCCGGGCCCGTGATATTGCCGCTAAGGCTCATGTCGCCTACGGACGTCGCGGTTACGCTGGCGCCCGCGCCGGCGGTGATCGTGCCGCTGCTCGTCAGCGTCCCGCCCACATTGGCCGTGACGCCGGTTGCCCCGCTGATCGCGCCGCTATTGCTGAAGTTCCCGCTTGAACTAATGGCGACCGGGCCAGCGGAAGAACTGATCGCCGCGGTATTCGTGAAACTACCGCCGTTGGTCGAGGCGAATCCGGCCGGAGCCGTCACTGCGCCGGCGATGTTCGCTCCGCCCGTCGTCGTATTGAGGGTCACCGTCGAGCCGTTTCCGACGCCGAGGGTGCCGGTGTTCGCGAACGAGCCTGCGGTGGTGACGCTGGTGTTGCCCGTGGTATCGACGTTGCCGGTGAAGGTCGTGGCGCTGCTGCCCGCGGTTTGCGTGAAGGACTTCGCTGCCAGGCCCGCGAGTTCGCTCACGTTGTTCGCATTCGTGACCGACACGTCGCCCAGTCGGGTCGCGCCGACGTTTCCGACGAATGTCAGGTTGCCGCCGCTGCCGGCGTTCACCGTCAAGTGCTCGGCGCTCGTGCCGGTACCCGTCAGGGTACTGTTGAAGCTGACGCTTGCCCCACCCGCATTGCCGCCCGTCGTCGTGTCGATCGTGGTCGTGCCGCCGCCCGTCAACGTAACCGGGCTGGCGAAGCTCATCGTGTCGCCGGTGGTCGTGATGGAGCGCGGGCTTGCGATCGCGACCGTGCCGCCGCCAGCGGAATTGATTTGCGCGAACGCGCCGTCGCTGCTGATGTTCTGGGCGATGGTCAGCGTGCTCGCCTGGTCGAGCGTCACCGTGCCTCCCGCGCTCGTCTTGATGCCGGTGGTGCCGACGCCGCTGGGCGCATCGCCGACAATGCCGACGGTAAAGCCGTTGGCGTCGCGATAGCTGATGTTGCCTGCGACGTTCGCCGCAAACGTAGAGATGTCGTTGCCGGCGTTGGTGAGCGTGTATGGACCGTTACCGAGCAGTTGCAGCCCACCTGCGGTCACGTTATCGAGCGCCGTCGCCTGCGTCACGGCACCGTAGGCGTTCAAGGTGAGCGTGTTCGCTGCGGTCGCTGCGCTGCCGACGGTGATGCCCTTGGTGGTGTCCACCGCAGCACCCACCGTCTTCGCCGTGGCGAGTCCGCCCACACCGCTGCCGATGGAGAAGCCGTCCGCGTCGCGATACGAAAGCGAAGTCGATGCGCCGGTGAGATCGGCGACGAGCACATTGATATTGTTCGTTGCTTGGTTGAGGCTGAATGCCCCCGAACCGATGAGCCGCAGTCCGTTCGCGAGCAGCGAGCCGCTACCTTGCGCGACGCCACCGCCTGTCTGATTGAGGGTGATATTGCCCGTGGTCTGCACGATGGCGGAGTCGCCTCCGCCGGCGCCAAGGATGGTGCCGCCGCCGGTCGTGCCGTTCAACAGGATATCGCCGCCCGCGCTCGCCCCACCGATAGCGCTCGTGCCACTAGAAAGTTTGATGTCGTTGGCCCCGGCGGCACCGCTGCCGGTCACCTGGATCATTGTGCTTCCGCTAGAGCTAATGCTCGAGTTGGAGAGTTCCACGCCGAGGTTCGACGCGCCGCTGCCGGCGCCGGCTCCAGCGATGGTGATGAGGCCGGTCGCCGAGGCGATGCTCGCGCCATTCGTGAGGTAGACGCCGCGGTCGCCGCCGCTGCCCGCGCCGCCCGTCCCGACCACGCTGATCGCACCCGAACCGCTGCTGATCGAGGCATTGTTCGCGAGACTCACGCCATGAGCGTTGGTCGTGCCGGCGAGGCCGGTGCCGCGAACGTTGATCGTCCCCGCCCCCGCGATCAGCTGCGCATTATCGAGCTTCACCCCTTCGGCAAGCGCGCCGACACCGTTCGCCGAGGTCGTAAGCGGATTCGCTCCGCCGCCCAGGGTAATGTTCCCGCCATTGCTGTTGATGACCGTGCTGGAATTGAGCTGGATGGCCCCACCTGCCGAGGCATCGCGATCCGCATTCAGCACGACGTTGTACGCGTTCGAGCCGGATACGCTGACCCCGGCACCGCCGTTGAATACGATGTTCTCGTTCGCCTGCAGCGTGAGCGTCTGCGCGCTGCCGCCCGCCTTTTGAATGTTGTTAGAAACGGTAATGTCGCCGGCTCCCAGCGCCTTCAGCGTGATGTCCCCCTGCGACGTAAGACCTACCGTATTCACCGTCCCCAGCGTGAAGCTGTTCGCATCCGTGTAGACGACCGCGCCGGTACTATTCCCTGCCAGCGTAGAAATGTCGTTACCTACGTTGGTCAAGGTGTACGGGCCGCTGCCCTTCAGTTCCAAGCCGGCCGCGATGATGTTGTCCACGGCAGTCGCCTGCGTCACCGCGCCGCCTGAGGTAAGTGTGACATTGCTCGCCCCACTTCCAGCTCGAATGCCGCTCACCGTGGAAGTGAAGTCTCCACTCGCACTTACGGTACCGATGGCGAAGCCGGCTGCTCCTTGGTAGGTGATCGAGCCGTTCGCCGTCTGCGCCCCGAGCGTGTTCACCGCGTTCGCGTTGTTCGCCACGATCGCGCCCGTGCCCGTCACATTCATCCCCAGCGTGCCCGTGGTGATCGTCGCCGTGCCCGTCTCGCTGATCCCCGTGGCCGCCGTCAGGTACACGTTGCCCGTCGCCCCCGTGGTCACGTTGTTGTTCAGCGTCAGCGCACCACTGGTCACCGTTACATCGATGGTCTTGCCTGCCGTCGTGCTTACCAGTCCCGCGCTCGTGCCAGCAAAGTTGCTCGAGGCTCCTACTGTCGAAACGCCCAGCGCCTGGCTATTCTTGAACCGGATGTTGCCGTTCGCCGTCTGCGCACCAAGCGTGTTCACCGCGTTCGCATTGTTCGCGACGATGTCCCCCGTGCTCGTCACGTTCATCCCCAGCACGCCCGTGCTCACCTTCGCCGTGCCCGTCTCGCTGATCCCGCCAGCAGCCGTCAAGTACACGTTACCCGTCGCGCCCGTCGTGACGTCGTTATTGAGTGTGAGAGCCCCAGCCGAATTAAGCGTGATCGCGCCAGCGCCGCTACCGGTGTTCGTCGCCCCCGCAATGTTCAGCG
>CAZMGP010000067.1:0-17436 GCA_964565875.1 uncultured Enterobacteriaceae bacterium | reverse complement strand
ACATTGATCGCCACCGCCGTCGCAGCCGTGCTGCCCGTGGCGATCGTGCCGCCCGTGTTCTGCGTGAAGCTCTGACTCGTCGTGGTATCGGTGTTCGCGTTGATCGTGATGTCGCCCGCCGAGCTGTTGCCCAGCGCCGCATTGAGCGCCACACCGTCGGCGCTCGAGAGCGTGATCGCGCCAGCGCCGCTACCGGTGTTCGTCGCCCCCGCAATGTTCAGCGTGTTGCCCGTCGTCGTGAGCGCGATCGGCCCACCGGCCGTGGTCACCGTGAACGCCGTCGGGTTCGTCTTGAGTAAGCCCGTGTTCTCCGTGATGTACGCACCGGCCGATCCGGTCGACGCCGTCACCGTGTCCGCCTTCACCAGAATCGGCGAGCCCGAGGCCCCTATGCCCGCCGTCGAGGCACCCGTGCTGAGCGCCACCGTGCCCGCCACACCCGTATCAAGCAGCGACGCCCCAGTGGCCGCCTCCGTGATCGACCCCCCAGAGGTATTGCCCCCCACGTTGGTCTTCACCGTGATCGTGCCGCCCGCACCCGTGGTGATCCCGCGCAGCCCCGCCCCACCCGTGCCGCCACCGGTCGCGTTCACATTGATCGCCACCGCCGTCGCAGCCGTGCTGCCCGTGGCGATCGTGCCGCCCGCACCCTGCGAGAAGCCCGCCGTGCCCGTGCCCGCGGTGTTCGCGTTGATCGTGATCGTGCCCGCCCCCGCATTCACCGGCGCATTCACCGTCACCGCACCACCGGCACTCAGAAATATGACGCTTGAGGTCAAACCGGCTGAAATCGCGATACCTCCATTCAAAATCACATCACCGGCACCCCCGCCATTCGCACTATTTACAAGCTTTATATTTCCTGACGCCGTCGAAAGCGAGCCGCCGCTCGCGATGGTAAGTGTCGCCGCACCGGTGCCGCGATTAGTTCCACCGGAACCCGTCAGCGCAGCGCCTGCCGCATCGGTTTCCGAGTTTGCCGTATTATTGGCGACCAGCGTGATATTGCCGCTGCCATTCGTCGCGACCGAGTTGCTGACAGTGATGCTTCTGCCCGCTTGCAGCGTCAAATTCGCATTCGCGGTTGTCGTCAGGTTGACCGCGCTTGTTACTGTGATGTCGTTTTGCGCTTGAAGAACGACGCTTGCCCCGGCGCCGTCCAGCGTCGCTGGCGCTACAGTCGACGACCCTGCACCTTTATCGGGATTGGCAAACGCATTGACGTCGGAATAAGCCGCATTCGGGCCCGTGCTGTTGATATCGATGTTGGTAGGATCAAGAAGCCAGATTCCTCGAAGGCCTAGCGGCGACTGCGCATCCACCCGCGCTTTATCAATATTCAGATAGGTCTTGCCAGAGGTTTCGACGAAACCGCCGTCGCCGGAATTAGCGCCGCCTCTAGCCGAGATCATTCCGTGGAAGTCGGATTGCGCGTTCGCCCACACCACCACCTTCCCGCCATCCCCGCTCGCCCCCGCATCCGCACTGATGCTGACGTTCGGCCCGACGTAGGTGCGGCTCGCGTTCTGCACATCGGGATTCGCGCCGTGGAAGTCGCCGCCGATGTGTATCGTTCCGCCACCCGTATCGCCCTTCGCCGCGACGCTGGCGCTGTCGATCAATCCGACCTTATCGCCCAACAATTGCACCGTGCCGCCGGCGCCCGCCGAGCCGTTGGCTTCGACTGCGCCCGACGCGAGCAGCGTCCCGCCCTCGGCTTGCACCGTGATCGCGCCCCCTTGCGGCCCGCTCGCTTCGAGCTTGCTGCCCGCATCGAGCGTGACGTCCTTCTTCGCCTTGAGGAAGATCTTGCCGTTCTCGCCGACCACGGCGCTGTTCGCGGAGACAAGGCCGCTCTGTTTGATCACGCCGGCGAAGATGCCGACGCTGCCAGCCTCGGAGATCAGCTTGCCGACGTTGATGGCGCTGTTCTCCGGCGCAGTGAGCTGCACCCGCAGCTCGGGCCGCTGCGAATCGACGAGTTCCACGCTCTTGCCCGCTGCGAGGATGACTTCGCCCTTGGGACTGGTGATGACGCCGTTATTCTCGACGTTGGGCGCGACGAGGTAGACGAAGCCGCCGCTCGAAGTGGTGATGGTGCCGCTGTTGACGACCTTGCCCGAGCTGCCCGCGTCCTGCAGCTTGAATCTTCCTGCAAGGGCGTCTGAATCGCTCAGGTTGAGGCTCGATGCGACGAAGCCCGCGGTGTCGATGCGGGCGCTCGCGCCGATGGTGATGCCGTTGGGATTGATCAGATAGACGCGGCCATTCGACAGCAACTGACCGAGGATCGCCGTCTGCTCCTGGCTGGTGACGCGGTTCAGCACCGCGCTCTGCGCATTCTGCTGAATGAAGCGGGTGAGCTCGTCCGCCTTGATCGAAAAGCCCTGCCAGTTGATGATGGCCCCGGGCGAATTGGTGACGGTAAGGCTCTTGCCCATGGCGGCGAAGGTCGCCGCGCCGCTGATTACGGTGGGGTTGGTCGGGTTCGCCTGGGCGTAGCCGGCGAAGCAGGAAGCCACGGCGATAGCCAGGGCTTTTTGCCGCAACAACGTAGCCGCTGCGCGTCTTGCTCTCACGAATTCCCCTTCTTTTCACGCCTGCCGGATTTCTAGCCTTCCTAGCTCCGATCGGCAGTGCATGCCACCCTTCTCGGGAGGGCGAAACGGACCGGTCTTCACCCTCTTGGCCATGTTAGCACAGTCTCGCGTATGTGCTTGGCGCCATTGCGTAAATTGGCTAAGCGCACGACCGTGAACCGACTCCGAATCGACACCTCTCCCCTAAGCTAGCGTAGGGGCTAGCCCCAGAATAGGACAGGAACTATTTCACACATTTGGACCATTCAGGGAGACGGGAAACCCTACTCCTCCCCTAGCCGGAGACGCCGGACGGTGACCACCGAACCCAAGTCTTAGTGCAAACCTGCGCTCTGCCAAGAAAATCCCTAATAAACATAGGCGAAGCTGCCGTGCAGGCGCACGTCGCCGATCTTCTGCAGGCCGCCGCTGTCGGTGACCGTCGCCAGATCCAGGCGGAAGCTCACATTGGTGCCGCGGGAGAAGCGCAGACCGACCCCGACGCTGCTCACGTGCTGGCCGTGGATCTCGAGCACCGTAGGCCGGATGCGCCTCACCGCCCCCCAGTCGTAGAACGCGAGCGCGCGCAGCCGCCCGCCGGCTACCGGCACTTCGCCACCGAAATCAGGGGTGTAGAACTCGAGCGTGCCGCGATAGCCGTTGTCGTTGATGATCTCGCGCTCGAGAAAACCGCGTACCGAATCGGCGCCGCCGATGCCGAACTGTTCGCCCGGAATGAGCGTGTCGCGGGTGAACTGCCCGCTCATGCCCCAGCGGAACTGCCAGTCGCGCGGCAATGCCCGGTTGTGATTGAAGCTCCAGCGAGTCAGGAAATAGCGCGGATTCGCCCCGGCGCGCGCTGCCGGCCTGGCGGGCGCAGAAAAGGGATCCCCCTCGAATGCGCCGGTTCCCGCGTCGTTGCCGCCCGGCAGGTTCTGATTGACGGAAACCGAGAAATTGGTGTCGCTCTCGCTCTTGCGATACATGCCGCCATAGGTGAGGCTCACCGGATGCACGGTCACATCGGGTACCAAGCCGAAGCCGGCGACGCCGATCTGGGTCACCGTGCTCTTGTACGCGCGCCAGTCCAGGCCGTAAGAGAGTTTGTGCTCGAGATCGCCGATCCGCTGCAGACTGTGGTTGTAGCGCGCGCCGAAAATGGTGCCGCTGCCGCTGATATTGAACAGATTTGCCACAACGCCGGAATTGACGGTGGAATAGCCCGCGGAAAAATCGATGGTGTCGCCTTCCCGGTACAGCGGGATCCGATACTGCGCCCCGACGATCAGGACATGTTTGCTCGGATACAAGCCGAGGCGATTGGTGCGGTCGTCGTCGTTCGGCGCGGTCACGTACTGGGCATTCAGCACATGGTCGCGATTCCACAGATTCGCGTTCTGGTAGCCGAAGCCGAGGCGAAAGCGCCCGGTCTGCTGCGTACCGGTGTTATCGAGGGTGACGCTCAATTTGTTCGGACGCTCGTCGGTCACCCGCACCACGGCGTCGACCTGCCCCTCCTCGACGCCGCTTCGCAAGAGCACGGTGGTTTGCTTCGCTGGATTGTCGTTGGCGACGCGCAGGTTGTCCGCGATTTTGGAAATATTGGGCGATTGACCCTGCTTCACCTCGGGCAAGCTGGCGCGGATGTTCGCGTCGTCGTAGTACTTGTTGCCCTCGATATTGATCTTGCCTATCTTGGCTTCGACCACGTCGAACTCGACTTCGCCGTCGTCGATCTGCTGCTCCGGCAGCACCACTTGCACCGCGCTGTAGCCACGGCTGGTATAGGCCTTTTCCAGTGCCTCCAGCGCCCGCTGCACGTCGCCGAAATCCTTCTCCTTGCCCACGAAAGGCGCAACGATGCGCTGCAGTTCCGCGTCGCTGATCAGGGTGGCGCCCCGGATGGTGAATTTATTGATGACGAAACGCGGCTCAGAAGGGGCGGCCCCTTGCGCGGCGGCGGGCGCAGGTGCCTGAGCAAGCGCTGCAGACGCACCCGCCAGAAGCAGCAGTACGATTGCGGGCACGGCGAATTGAACTTTCATCGGAATGCAGGCGCCTCTTCTTGCTGTTCTACGGATCGGATTCGAACGGCATCTGCGATCCGGCGGTAATGACTAGCCGCAGCTTACGGAAAAGCGTCAAAACTTAAGCGGATCTCCTCCCGCGTATGGCCGGTCGGCGACGGTATAATTTCACTTTTCGCCGCACGCTCAGCCATCGAATCGATTATATCCAAGTTCCATAGATTCCACATGAACAAGCACTCCCGCCTCATCATCCTCGGCGCCGGCCCGGCAGGCTATACCGCGGCCGTGTATGCCGCGCGCGCCAATCTGAAGCCGACGCTGCTCACCGGTCTCGCGCCCGGCGGCCAACTTATGACCACGACCGACGTCGACAACTGGCCCGCGGATTTCGACGGGGTTCAGGGCCCGGACCTGATGCAGCGCTTCCAGAAGCACGCCGAGCGCTTCGCTACCGAGATCATCTACGACCAGATCCATACCGCCGAGCTTGCAAAGAAGCCGATCACGCTGCACGGCGACAACGCGGTCTACACCTGCGACGCGCTGATCCTTGCCACCGGCGCCTCGGCACGCTATCTCGGCATGGAGTCCGAATCCAAGTTCATGGGCAAGGGCGTTTCCGCCTGCGCCACCTGCGATGGCTTCTTCTACAAGGGGCAGGACGTCGCCGTGGTCGGCGGCGGCAACACCGCGGTGGAGGAGGCGCTGTACCTTTCCAATATCGCGCGCCGCGTCACCGTGATTCACCGCCGCGACAAGTTCCGCGCGGAAAAGATCATGATCGACAAGCTTCTCGCCCGTGCCAAGGATGGCAACGTCGCCATACGCTGGAATAGCGTGCTCGATGAAGTCCTGGGAGACCAGTCCGGCGTCACCGGCATACGCGTCAAGAATGTGTCGAGCGGAGCGACCCAGGAACTCACGCTGCACGGCCTGTTCGTCGCCATCGGCCATTCGCCCAACACCCAGATATTCGAGGGTCAGTTGGAAATGAAGAACGGCTACATCCTCACCCGCGGTGGACACGAAGGCAATGCGAGCGCCACCAGCGTGCGCGGCGTGTTTGCCGCGGGCGACGTGCAGGATCACGTCTACCGCCAGGCCGTCACCAGCGCCGGCTCCGGTTGCATGGCCGCTCTGGACGCGGAAAAGTACCTGGACAGCCTCGCCTGAGCCCGGCGTATCCCCGGACGGCAGGCGTCGGACCGCCCCGAGCGAGGAGCGAGCATGAAACAGCGCGCCAAGAAGCCGATAGCCGACGCCGACCGCGAACTCTTCCGCCAAGCGGTCGCCGACGCTCGGCCGCTGCGCCATGTAGGCAGGGCGGTGCGCGCGAAGGAAGCCCCGCCGCCTTATCCGGTGCAGTCTTATCTAGACGAGCAGGAGGCGCTGCGCGAGAGCCTCGCCTCCAGTTGGTCGACGGAAGACTGGCTCGACAGCGGCGACGAAGAGCATTTCCTGCGCCCCGGCCTATCGCGTCAGGTATTGCGCAAGCTGCGCAGCGGCGCCTGGGTGATCCAGGGCGAACTCGACCTGCACGGCCACAACCGCTATGAGGCGCGCGAAGCGCTGGCCGATTTTCTCAGAGACTGCGCCAAGCGCGGTGCGCGCTGCGTGCGCGTCGTCCACGGCAAGGGGCTGGGTTCGAAGAATCGCGAGCCGGTGCTGAAGACTAAGGTGAAGCACTGGCTCGCGCAGCGCGAGGAGGTGCTCGCCTACTGCCAGGCGCGTCCGGCGGACGGCGGCGGCGGTGCGCTGCTGGTGCTGTTACGCTCTTGAGCAAGTGGCCGCAGAGGCGCGGCCATTCAAGAATTAGGGTTTTAAATCGCCGCTTCGTCGGTCTCACCCGTGCGGATACGCACGACCTGTTCGACCGAGGTGACGAAAATCTTGCCGTCGCCGATTTTGCCCGTGCGCGCCGCCTTGACGATGGCCTCGATTGCCTGATCGACGATGTTGTCGGCGACGACGATTTCGATCTTCACCTTGGGCAGAAAATCCACCACGTACTCGGCACCGCGATAGAGTTCGGTGTGCCCCTTCTGTCTGCCGAAGCCTTTCACTTCGGTCACGGTCAAGCCGCTCACCCCGATTTCGGACAACGCCTCCCGCACTTCGTCGAGTTTGAATGGTTTTACTATGGCGTCGATCTTCTTCATGACAAACTCTCCGGTGGCGCAGTTGCGCGAAGTATATCAACAAAAAGCCTCAATGCAGAGCGCTGTGTGCCGATGCGCGCAGGCTGAACCGCGCCTCAGTTGACGCCGAAGCGTTCGCGGTACTTGGAGGTGATCGGATAGCGCCAGTCCTTGCCGAAGCCGCGCTGGGTGATGCGGATGCCGACCGGCGCCTGCCTACGCTTGTATTCGTTGCGTTTGATCAGTCCCACCACCCGCTCCACGTCCTCGGCGCGTTGGCCGCCGGCGACGATTTCCGCCGGGCTGAGGTTCTGTTCCATGTAGGCCGACATGATGGCATCGAGCACATCGTAAGGCGGCAGGCTGTCCTGATCGGTCTGTCCGGGCCGCAGTTCCGCCGACGGTGCGCGCTCGATAATGCGTCGCGGGATGACTTCGCCCAGGCTGTTGCGGTACTCGGCCAGTCGATAGACCAGCGTCTTCGCCACGTCCTTGATCGCGGCGAAACCGCCCGCCATGTCGCCGTACAGCGTGGAATAACCCACTGCCATCTCGGACTTGTTGCCGGTGGTGAGCACGATGGAGCCGAATTTGTTCGACAAAGCCATCAGCAGCGTGCCGCGGATGCGCGCCTGCAGGTTCTCCTCGGTGGCGTCCGCCGCTAAACCCCTGAACTCGTCCGACAGCATGGTGAGGAAGGCGTCGAACGCCCGCCGGATCGGAATTTCGTCATAGCGCACGCCGAGCCGCTTGACCATCTCGCGCGAATCGATCCAGCTGATGTCGGCGGTGTACTGCGAGGGCATCATCACCGCGCGCACCTTGTCTGCGCCGATCGCATCGCAGGCGATGGCGAGCGTCAGCGCCGAATCGATGCCGCCCGACAGGCCGAGGATCGCGCCGGGAAAGCCGTTCTTGCCTATGTAGTCGCGCACGCCGAGACAGAGCGCGCGGTAGACCGCGGCTTCGAGCGAAAGCTCGGCTTCGCGCCTGCCCGGCTGCGGCACACCGTCCACGAACTCGATGAAATCCAGCACCTCCTCGAAATGCGGCAGCTGATGGGTGATTTCGCCGCCCGCATCGAGGGCGAAGGAAGCGCCGTCGAACACCAGCTCGTCCTGCCCCCCGACCTGATTCGCGTACACGACGGCGAGCCCGTTCTCGCGCGCACGGTTGCGCGCCACGGCGAGGCGGGACGCGTGCTGCCGCGTGTGATAGGGCGAGGCGTTGAGCACGAGCAAAACCTGCGCACCCGCCGCGTGCGCGAGCCGCGGCGCTTCCGCGCGCCAGACGCGTCGCGGCTGGCCCGACACGACGCGATGCGCTTCGCCCCCCACGCCTGCTTCCACCGGTCCCTGCTCGCCCCACAAATCCTCGCAGATATTGATGGCAAAGCGCACGCCGTTCACATCGAACACCGCCGCCTCGCTGCCGGCTTCAAAATAGCGTTCTTCGTCGAAGACTGTGTAGTTGGGAAGGTTGTGTTTCCTGTAGGTCAGCGCGACCTTGCCGCCATCGAGCAGCGAAGCTGCGTTATAACGGTGACCGGCGGCGAGCTGCGGATGGCCGACGATGACCTTGATCCCGGCGACCTCCGCCGCGAGCTTGTCCAATGCGTGCGCGCAGTCTCGAAAAAAGCCCTCACGCAGCAGCAGGTCTTCCGGCGGATAGCCGCATAAGGACAGTTCCGGCGTGAGCAGCACCTGGGCACCGGCGGCTTTCGCTTGTTCGGCATAAGCAAGGATCTTGGCCGCGTTGCCGGAAAGGTCGCCGACGACGCAGTTGATTTGCGCCACGGCGATCTTGATCGAAGTGCTCATTGCTAAATTATACCGCTTGCCGCCATGGGCTCCTTCGCCAATAATCAGGCGCAGCGCCGTTCCCGGGGCGCTCTCTGCGCGCGACGCAAGTCTTCGCGCTTTCCTCTGCCCGCCGCCTGAGCGCAGCAGCCACTAGGGGTCGACGACGTGTCCGAAGCGCAGTTGCGTGTTCTCGATGATCTGTCCGGCGTTGATGCCGCGCAGTGGGATCGCCTCGCGCACGGCCACCCGCTGCTCGCGCACGCCTTCTTTCAGGCGCTGCATCAGACCGGCTGTGCGAGCAAGGAGAGCGGCTGGTCGCCGCAGTTCCTCACCTTGTGGGACAAGCCCGCTGCTGCGGGCACAAAGACGGGCGCCACGCGGCTGCGCGCGGCGATGCCGCTCTATCTCAAGTCTCACTCCTACGGCGAGTACGTGTTCGACTGGGCCTGGGCCGACGCCTACGAGCGCCACGGCTACGCCTATTATCCGAAGCTCTTGTCCGCGATCCCATTTTCGCCCGTTTCCGGACCGCGTCTGCTCGCCGCATCGGAGGCGGACCGCGCCGCCTTGGTACGCGCGGCGCTCGCGCTCGCGCAAGGGGCTTCGTCGCTGCACGTCTTGTTTCCGCAGCCGCAGGAAGCCGAACACATGCGCGCAGCCCGCATGATGCTGCGCCACGGCGTGCAATTTCACTGGACGAATCCCGGCTATGGCTCGTTCGAAGACTTTCTCGGCGAGCTTTCCCACGACAAGCGCAAGAAGATCCGCCAGGAGCGGCGCAAGGTGAGAGAAGCGGGCGTGCGCTTCCGCCGCCTGCGCGGAGCCGAGATCGACGAGCACGACTGGAGCTTCTTCACCCGCTGCTACAACCGCACCTACCGCGCGCACCGCTCCACGCCCTACTTCAACCTCGAATTCTTCCGCCGCCTGGGCCGGACGATGCCGCAGCACCTGCTGCTCGTCCTCGCCGAACGAGACGGCAAGCCCATTGCGAGCGCGCTCAATATCTATTCCGCTGACACGCTCTACGGCCGCTACTGGGGTGCGCTCGAATTCGTCCCTTGCCTACATTTCGAGGCCTGCTACTACCAGGCGCTGGAATTCTGCATCGAGCAAAGAATCGGGCTGTTCGAAGGCGGCGCGCAGGGCGAGCACAAGCTCGCCCGCGGCTTCCTGCCGGTGAAGACGCTGTCGGCACATTGGCTCGCGCATGCGCAGTTCGCCGATGCGGTGGAACGCTTCCTTGCGCGCGAGCACCTGGGAATCGAGCGCTACGTGGACGAACTGAACGAGCACAGTCCGTTCAAAAGCTAAACTACAGCTTCTGCCGGAGCAGGTAAGATAGCGCTCCTGTGAAACCGGACCAACGAGGCTACTCATGAGCGACAGCCGCCTGACTTTGACCGACATGCACAAGCTGCGCCGCGACGCGAGCAGAATCGCCATGCTGACTTGCTACGATGCGAGTTTCGCCGCGCTGCTCGAGAGCGCCGGCGTCGAAAGCCTGCTCGTCGGCGATTCCCTCGGCAACGTGCTGCAGGGGCACGACACGACGCTTCCCGTGAGCCTCACCGACATGGTGTATCACGTCGGCTGCGTCGCGCGCGGCGCGAAGCGCGCCTTCGTCATCGGCGACATGCCCTTCGGCAGCTATCAGGAAAGCCTCGAGCAGGCCTTCCGCAGCGCGGCACAAGTGATGGCCGCAGGCGCGCAGATGGTGAAACTCGAGGGCGGCGCGACCTTCGCGCAGACCACGGAGTTCCTGGTGAAGCGAGGGATACCCGTGTGCGGCCACCTGGGGCTGACGCCGCAATCGGTGCATCAACTCGGCGGGTTCCGCGTCCAGGGCAAGACCGCCGACGCCGCCAAGCTGTTGATCGAGGACGCCCTCGCCTTAGAGCACGCGGGCGCCGGCATGATCGTGCTGGAAGCTATTCCGGCGAAACTCGCGGCGGAGGTGACCGCGGCCTTGAGCATTCCCACCATCGGCATAGGCGCCGGCCGCGACTGCTCCGGCCAAGTGCTGGTGCTCTACGACCTGCTCGGCGTGTTCCCGGGCAGGAAGGCGAAGTTCGTGCGCAATTTCATGGACGGCGCGACGAGCATCCAGCAGGCGGTGGCAAACTACGTGCAAGCGGTCAAGGACGGCAGCTACCCCGGCCCGGAACACAGCTTCTGAGCGCGGCGACTAGCCGGTCTTGCGCAATCCGCCTAAGAGCGCGGCGACTTGCCGCGCGGGCTTGCGCGGCGCCTGACGCGCCGTTCCCGCTGCCGGGATCGATGTCTCGCTCGGCACGTAGGGCGAGGAAAAGATCGCGTCGACCGGTTTCTTTGGCGGCTTAGCCCTCTGCGGCAGCGTGTGCGCGCGTTCGCCGCGGGTGAGGCTCGAGCGGCGCTCCGGGCGCTCGCGCTCGGTATGCATCAGCGCCGAGACACCGGAGGCATCCGGCTCGAAACCGGGCACGATGGCCTGCGGTATCCGAATCTTAATGAACTTCTCGATCGCCGCGAGTTTTTCGTGCTCGTCCGCACAAACGAGCGAGATCGCGCGGCCGGTCGAGCCGGCACGGCCGGTGCGGCCGATGCGGTGCACGTAGTCCTCGGGCGCGCCCGGCAGTTCGAAATTGATCACCGCAGGCAGTTCCTGAATGTCGAGGCCGCGTGCGGCGACATCGGTCGCAACCAGTACCGGCGTCTTGCCCGACTTGAAGTCCGCAAGCGCCTGGATGCGCTCGGCCTGAGACTTATCCCCGTGTATTGCTGCGGCGTGGATTCCGTCGCGCTGCAATTGATACGCCAGGCGATTCACGCCCAGGCGCGTGCTGCCGAACACCAGCACCTGGGTCAAGTCCTGGCTGCGCAACAGGTGGGCAAGGAGTTCGCGCTTCTTGTCGCGTCGCACCGGATGCACTTCGTGGCTCACCAGTTCGGTCACGGCATTGCGTCGCGCGACTTCGATCAGCACCGGCTGGTGCAACAGGTTGTCCGCGAGCCGCTTGATCTCTTCCGAAAACGTCGCCGAGAACAGCAGGTTCTGCCGCTTCGCCGGCAGCAGCGCGAGGATGCGGCGGATGTCCGGCATGAAACCCATGTCTAGCATGCGGTCAGCCTCGTCCAGCACCAGGATTTTCACCTGGCCGAGCATGACCGTCTTCTGCTGCACGTGGTCGAGCAGCCGGCCCGGCGTGGCCACCAAGATCTCGACGCCCGCGCGCAGGGCCTGGATCTGCGGCGCGATGTCGACGCCGCCGAATACGACCCCTGGACGCAGCGGTACGTGCTTGCCGTAGGCGCGCACGCTCTCTTCCACCTGCGCCGCAAGCTCGCGCGTCGGCGTCAGGATGAGGGCGCGCACGGGATGGCGCGCAGGCGACGCACTGGTGTTCGCCTCAGGCGCAAGCCGCTGCAACAGCGGCAGGGTGAAGCCCGCAGTCTTGCCCGTGCCGGTCTGCGCACCGCCCATGACGTCGAGCCCATTCAGGATGACCGGGATCGCTTGCGCCTGGATCGGCGTGGGCGTGGTGTAGCCGCGCTCGGTCACCGCCTGCAGAAGCTCGGGCAACAGTCCGAGTTCGGAAAACGAAGACGCGGTCGTGGAAGCGGTAGCCGGCGCTGCGGCGCTGGGAACTTGCGTTGATGTGTTCACGCGGTGTCGAAATGGGCGGTCGACGCGTGCGCGCGGACCCGCCTGGGAAAAGGAAGCATTATAGGCTTCTCACGGCGCCCGCGCTGAGCCGTCTGCTAAGGGCTTCTGGCTCGCGCCCGGTCGAATCGGCTAAGATGATGTCTTTATAGGCCTCTCCCTCCCGCGCGTATCCGCATCCATGAGCCCAAGCGGCCCTTTCCTGGTAGTCATACCCGCGCGTTACGCCTCAACCCGCCTTGCGGGGAAACCCTTGGCCGACATCGGCGGCAAACCCATGGTCGTGCACGTGGCGGAACGCGCACGGGCGAGCGGTGCGACGGCGGTGTGGGTCGCGACCGATCATCAGGACGTGTTCGATGCAGTGCAAAGCCATGGTCACCAGGCCATGCTAACGCGCGCCGACCATCCGACCGGCACCGATCGCATTGCCGAAGTCGCCGAGCGGCTCGCCCTGGCCGAGGACGCCATCGTGGTAAACGTGCAGGGGGACGAACCCTTGATCGACCCGGCTCTGATCAGCGACGTCGCGGGCTCGCTCGCCGGGCACGCCGATGCGAGCATCGCGACCGCCTGCCATCCGATCGCCGATCGCGCATCGCTGCTCAATCCCAACGTGGTCAAAGTCGTGCTCGATCATCGCGGCGAAGCGCTCTATTTCAGCCGCGCGCCCATCCCCTACCCGCGCGACGGCCTTGCGTTAAATCAAGACGGCCTGCCTCCGGGCCTGCCAAGCTACCGCCACATCGGCATCTATGCCTACCGCGCGCGCTTTCTGCGCTTGTATCGCGAGCTGGAGCCCACCGCGATCGAGCGCTTCGAAGCGCTAGAGCAGCTGCGCGCGCTGTGGCACGGCTATCGCATCGCCGTTGCCATCAGCGAGCGCGCGCCGGAGGCGGGCGTGGACACTGCCGAGGATTTGGCGCGGGTGCGCCGGATTTTCGCCGCGGAGCCCCGCGCGGCCTAGCTTAGAGGCCATTTCAGAATTACCGAAATGGCCTCCGATTTAGGGGAGCATGAGGGGATGTATCCCCTCATTTTGTAATAAGCTCTTAGTCGGGGAAACGTCGCACGATTCGATAGAACAAGGAGCAAACCATGCGAATCATACTTTTGGGGCCACCGGGAGCGGGCAAAGGCACGCAAGCGAGCTTCGTCACCAAGAAGTTCGGCATCCCGCAGATCTCCACCGGCGACATGCTGCGCGCGGCGGTCAAGGCGGGGACCGAGCTCGGACTGAAGGCGAAGAAGGTGATGGACTCCGGACAGCTCGTTTCCGACGACATCATCATCGGCCTGGTGAAGGAGAGGATCAAGCAGCCCGACTGCGCGAGCGGTTTCCTCTTCGACGGCTTTCCGCGCACCATCGCCCAGGCCGAGGCGATGAAGACGGCGGGTGTGGCGATCGACTACGTGGTCGAAATCGACGTGCCGGACGAGGAAATCGTCATGCGCATGAGCGGCCGCCGCGTGCACCTCGCCTCCGGCCGCACCTATCACGTGAAGTTCAATCCGCCCAAAGCGGCGGACAAGGACGACGTCACTGGCGAGCCCTTGATCCAGCGCCAGGACGACGCTGCGGATACGGTGAAGGCGCGCCTGAACGTCTATCATCAGCAGACGCGGCCGCTGGTCGATTACTACTCGAAATGGCAGGCGACGGGCGACGCAAGCGCGCCCAAGTACCGCAAGGTCGCGGGCACGGGAAGCGTCGAGCAGATCCGCGACAGCATATTCGGCGCCATCAAGTAGAGCCCGGAACGCGTCGCTCTGCTTCCGGCGCCGAGCGGAGCACGCGAGCCCGCAGCAATGCCTCGAAGATCGGCTCTGCGCCTCGTTTCTCAGGAATCCACATGCGAAACTCCATACGCCGTATCGCGATCTGCACAGGCGGGGGGGACGCCCCGGGCCTGAATGCGGTCATTCGCGCCGTAGTCATCGCCGGCGCCAATCGCGGCTGGGAATGCTACGGCATCCGCGAGGGCTTCAACGGCATCATGTTCCCCGAGCGCTATCCCGAAGGAGGCGTGTTCCGCCTCACTCGAGAAAAGGTCAGCGGCATCGGGCATCTGGGCGGCACCATCCTGGGTACCACCAACAGGGGCAACCCGCTGCACTTTCCGATGAAAATGCCCGACGGCACCACGAAGGACATGGATCGTACGGACGAGATCCTGGAGTTCTTCGCGAAGAAGGAGCTCGATGCGCTTGTGTCCATCGGCGGCGACGGCTCGCTCACCATCGCCAACGCACTGCACCTGAAGGGCCTGAAGGTCGTCGGCGTGCCCAAGACCATAGACAACGACCTGGACAAGACCTTCACCACCTTCGGCTTCGATACGGCAGTGGGTTTCGCCACCGAATGCATCGATCGCCTGCACAGCACGGCCAAGAGCCATCAACGGGTGATGGTGGTCGAGGTCATGGGCCGCTACGCGGGCTGGATCGCGCTGCACGCCGGCATTGCCGGCGCGGCGCACGCGATCCTGATACCTGAAATCCCGTTCGACCCGAACAAGGTGGCGGAGAAGATCCTGGAGCGAGACAAGGAAGGACACATGTATTCCATTGTCGTCGTCGCCGAGGGCGCGGAGCCCGCCCACGGCCACAGGGCCGTTCTGGAACCGGCCGAGATCGGCCACGCCGAGCGGCTCGGCGGCATCGGCGAGCGCGTCACCAAGGCGCTCTCCGACCAGACGGGCAAGGACGCACGGGTGGTGGTGCTGGGGCATTTGCTGCGCGGCGGCAGCCCGACGTCGTTCGACCGCCTGGCGGCGTTGCGTTTTGGGACCGCGGCCGTGCGCGCCCTGGAGGAGGGACATTCGGGCGTCATGGTGGCGCTCGCCTTCCCCAACGTGAACTATGTGCGCCTGGAGGATGTCGCGGGGCGGATGAAAGGCGTGCCGCTCGACTGCGACACCGTCCAGACCGCGCGCGACATGGGGATCAGTTTCGGCGACTGACCCCTGGCTGAACGGGCTGCCCTGCACGAGCGCCGCACTTCGCCCCCGCGGAGCTTTAGCCCCCCCGACAGGCCTTGGCCCCCGTGGGTCCTAGACACGCGCAAATCGACGGATCAGGGCTTGAGGATTTTCTGCACGCTGTTCAGCCGCAGGCGGTAGGCGTCCGGCATGCCCGAGCCCAATAGCGGCCGCAGGTAGAGGCGGAAGGCGTCGGTGATGTCGCGTCCGCTCGGGGCGATGAACTCGTCTTCCATCACCCGTGTCTTGCCCGCCACCGCCTCGAGCGGCACCAGCTGATAATCCACGGAATAGAAGCCGGTGCGCTTGATCTGCACCGAACCGTCGCAATCGCCCCACATCGCATACTGCACCGCCTTTTCGCCGACTTCGCGCGCCTCGCGCTGATCGACATCGGATACGCAGCCCATGAACGAGCGCTGCAGGTAGCCGAAGGTGTCGCCGCGCACGCGCTTGATTTTGAGATGCTCCCTGATCTCGTCGCAGAGCAGGTCGGCGAGCGCCCCCGTGCCGGAGAGCTGCACGTTGCCGTGCGCGTCCTTTTCCACCTGGTTCGCGAGTTTGGTGATGATGGGCGTGCCCTGCGCGTCGTGTATCCCCTCCGAGGCGGCGATGACGCAGCGGCCGTATTTCTCGTAGGTCGCCTTCACGTCGGCGAGGAATTCGCCGACATCGAAGGTGCGCTCGGGCAGATAGATGAGATGCGGCCCGTCGTCGGGGAACTTCTTAGCCAGAGCCGAGGCCGCGGTGAGGAATCCCGCGTGCCGGCCCATGATCACGGCGAGGTATACCCCGGGCAGCGCGGCGTTGTCGAGGTTCACACCCATGAACGCCTGCACCACGAAGCGCGCGGCTGAAGGAAATCCCGGCGTGTGGTCGTTGCCCACCAGGTCGTTGTCGATGGTCTTGGGTATGTGGATGCAGCGCAGGGTGTAGTTCGCGCGACGCGCCTCTTCGCTGACGATGCGCACGGTGTCGGAGGAATCGTTGCCGCCGATGTAGAAGAAGTAGCCGATGCCGTGCGCCTTCAGCACCTTGAAGATCTCCTGGCAATACTTGAGATCGGGCTTGTCGCGCGTCGAGCCGAGCGCGGATGCCGGGGTGCTGGCCACCATTTCCAGGTTGTGGCTGGTTTCCTGCGTCAGGTCGAGAAACTCCTCTTTGACGATGCCGGACACGCCGTGATAAGCGCCGTAGACCAGTTCCACGTTGCGGAACTTGCGTGCTTCCAGCACTACACCGGCCATGGACTGATTGATGACGGCGGTCGGCCCGCCTCCTTGAGCGACTAATACCTTTCCGTGCGGCATGTGGTTGCGGCTCCTGCGATGCGGAGGGATGGATAGGATCGATTTCGGCGCCGCTTGCGCCGGCGCACATGGCTAGCGGCAAGGACGCATGGCCTTGCGGCGTGCGCCCATTATATTCGGCCTGGCCGGCCTTGGGCATGGGCTCTATATACCGGCCGGGCGTGCGCTGCTATAATTTCGCGCTCTTTAAAAAACCTGCGGCCCGACCGCGCTGGTCGGCCAAACTTAGGGGGAATTCATGAACGCAGGACTATGGTTTGCACTCGCATGCGGCGTATTCGCACTGCTGTACGGCGGCTGGTCGATCAACTGGATTCTGGCTCGGCCGACCGGCAATGAGCGTATGCGCGAAATCGCCGCGGCGGTCCAGGAAGGCGCATCCGCCTACCTGGCGAAGCAGTACACCACCATCGCCATCGTCGGCGTCATCCTCGCCATCCTCATCGCCGTCTTCCTCGGCACGTCGACTGCGGTCGGCTTCGTCATCGGCGCCGTGCTCTCCGGCGCGACGGGCTTCATCGGCATGAACGTCTCGGTGCGCTCGAACGTGCGTACTGCAGAAGCCGCGCGCACCGGCTTGAACGAAGCGCTCACCGTGGCCTTCCGCGGCGGCGCCATCACCGGTCTGCTGGTGGTCGGCCTCGGCCTGCTCGGCGTCACCGGCTTCTACGCCTTTCTCACCGCGAACGCGGCGGGCAACGGCCTAGCCTTAAGTGAAGTGATCAAGCCGCTCATTGGCCTGGGCTTCGGCGGATCGCTGATTTCGATTTTCGCCCGTCTCGGCGGCGGCATCTTCACCAAGGGCGCCGACGTCGGCGCCGACCTGGTCGGCAAAGTCGAAGCCGGCATCCCGGAAGACGATCCGCGCAACCCCGCGGTCATCGCCGACAACGTCGGAGACAACGTCGGCGACTGCGCCGGCATGGCGGCCGACCTGTTCGAGACCTACGCGG
>CAZMGP010000066.1:0-22791 GCA_964565875.1 uncultured Enterobacteriaceae bacterium | reverse complement strand
CGTGGCAGACGTCGCAGGGCACGTAGATGTCGGGCAGGAAGTGCATCTCGACCTTCAGCACGCCGTCGCCCTGGCAGGCCTCGCAGCGCCCGCCCTTGACGTTGAAGGAGAAGCGGCCGGGGCCGTAGCCGCGCTCGCGCGCCGCGGGAACGCCGGCGAAAAGCTCGCGGATGGGGGTGAACAGCCCGGTGTAGGTGGCGGGGTTGGAGCGCGGCGTGCGCCCGATCGGGCTCTGGTCGACGCTGATCACCTTGTCGAAGAACTCCAGCCCGTGGATTGCCTCGTGCGGCGCGGGTTCGGCCGCGCTGCCGTAGAGGTTCTGCGCCACCGCCTGGTAAAGGGTGTCGTTCACCAGCGTCGACTTGCCCGAGCCCGACACGCCGGTGATGCAGACGAAGAGTCCCACGGGCAGATCGAGGTCGACGCCCCTCAGATTGTTCCCCGTCGCTCCGCTGAGATGTAGCACCCGCGCCTTGTCGTAACGGTGCCGGCGCCGCGGCAGGGGAATCTCCAGCCGTCCGGCGAGGTACTTGCCGGTGAGGGAAGCCGCGCTGTCCATGATTTCCTGCGGCGTGCCCGCAGCGACGAGCTTACCGCCGTGTTCGCCGGCGCCCGGTCCCATGTCGACCACGTGGTCGGCGGTGAGGATCGCCTCCTCGTCGTGCTCCACCACGATCACCGAATTGCCCAGGTCGCGCAGGTGCTTGAGCGTGTCGAGCAGCCGCCCGTTGTCGCGCTGGTGCAGGCCGATGGAGGGCTCGTCGAGCACGTACATCACGCCGGTGAGGCCGGAGCCGATCTGGCTTGCGAGCCGTATGCGCTGCGCTTCGCCGCCTGAGAGCGTGTCGGCGCAGCGGTCGAGCGACAGGTAGTCGAGGCCGACGTTGTTCAAGAAGCTCAAACGCGAGCCGATTTCCTTGACGATGCGCTCGGCGATCGCCGCCTTGTGGCCGGGCAGGTGGATATCGCGGAAGAATTCCGCCGCGCGCTTGAGCGGCATGGCACTCACTTCGAAGATCGCCTTGTCCGCGACCTTCACGTGGCGCGCCTCGGTGCGGATACGCGTGCCGTCGCAGCTCGGACAGGGTTTGGTATTCAGGTATTTCGCCAGTTCTTCGCGCACCACGATGGAATCGGTTTCGCGATGCCGGCGTTTGAGGTTGGGGATCACGCCCTCGAACTCGTGCTCGCGCACCACGGTGCGGCCGCGCTCATTCAGATAGGAGAAGGGAATCTTCTCCTTGCTGCCGTAGAGCACGATGTCCTGCGCCGATTGCGGCAGGCGGTCGAAGGCGAGCTCGACGTCGAAGCCGAAGTGCGTGCCGAGGCTGGTGAGCATCTGGAAATAGAACTGGTTGCGCCGATCCCAGCCCTTGATCGCGCCGCTCGCGAGCGACAGGTGCGGATGCGCCACCACCCGGCGCGGATCGAAGAATTCGATCGTGCCCAGGCCGTCGCATTCGGGGCAGGCCCCCAGGGGGTTATTGAACGAGAACAGCCGCGGCTCGAGTTCGGCGAGCGAGTAGCTGCAGGCGGGGCAGGCGAACTTGGCCGAGAACAGGTGCTCCTTGCCCGTGTCGACCTCGAGCGCGATGGCGCGGCCGTCGGCGTGCCGCAGCGCCGTCTCGAAGGACTCCGCCAGCCGCTGCTTCAGCTCGGGCTTCACCTTCAGCCGGTCGACCACCACGTCGGTCGTGTGCTTGACGTTCTTGGAGAGTTTGGGCAGGGCGTCGATGTCGTAGACCTTGCCGTCCACGCGCAGGCGCACGAAGCCTTGGGCGCGCAGCTCGGCGAAAAGATCCGCCTGTTCGCCCTTCCGCGCGGCGATCACCGGGGCGAGGATCATCAGCCGCGTGTCCTCGGGCAGAGCGAGCGCATGGTCGACCATCTGCGCCACCGACTGCGCTTCCAGCGCGAGCCCGTGCTCCGGGCAATAGGGGGTGCCGACGCGGGCGTAGAGCAGCCGCAGGTAGTCGTGGATCTCGGTCACTGTGCCTACGGTGGAACGCGGATTGTGGCTGGTGGCCTTCTGCTCGATGGCGATCGCCGGCGACAGACCCTCGATCAGGTCGACGTCGGGCTTCTCCATGAGCTGCAGGAACTGCCGTGCGTACGCCGACAGCGATTCGACGTAGCGGCGCTGGCCTTCGGCGTAAAGGGTGTCGAAAGCGAGCGATGACTTACCCGAGCCGGAGAGCCCGGTGATCACGATCAGCCGGTTGCGCGGCAGATCGAGATTCAAGTTCTTCAGATTGTGCGTGCGGGCACCGCGAATCCGGATTTCGTCCATGCTTCAGGAGCAGAAGGCCAATGCAAACCTGTTAATATACGAGATTCCGCTTGCTCTAGGCTAGTTTCATGTCGGCTGTCTCCCCCGATCGCATGTCCGCGCTGGAAATCCGCGCAAGCCTGTCGCTTGCCGCAATTTTCGGCCTGCGCATGCTCGGCCTGTTCCTGATCCTGCCCGTGTTCGCGGTGCACGCGACCCATCTTCCGGGCGGGGACAGCCACACCCTGGTCGGCATCGCGCTCGGCACTTACGGCCTCACCCAGGGCGTATTGCAGATCCCCTATGGCATGGCCTCCGACCGCTACGGCAGGAAGCGCGTCATCATCCTCGGCCTCATCCTGTTCGTTCTGGGCAGCTTCATCGCCGCCCTGGACACCAACATCTACGTCATCATCCTCGGCCGCGCGGTGCAGGGCGCCGGCGCCATCTCCGCGCCGATCATGGCGCTGCTGTCCGACCTCACCCAGGAGCAGCACCGCACCAAGGCGATGGCGCTGGTGGGCTCGAGCATAGGCATCGTGTTCGCCTTGGCGCTGGTCGGCTCGCCGCTGCTCTATCGCCACATCGGCATGGGCGGCATCTTCGGCCTCACCGGGCTCTTGGCGCTGGGCGCCATCTGGGTAGTGCTGAAAGTGGTGCCGGCGGAGCCCACGGTGCACGCGCGATCGGTGGAGAAGGTCGAGCCGGCGCGGCTTGCGGACGTGCTGAAGAACCGCGATCTGCTGCGGCTCAACTTCGGCATTTTCTCGCTGCATGTGGTGCAGATGTCGATATTCGTGGTGGTGCCGCTCGCCCTGATAAGCGCGGGCGGACTACCTGTAGGCGAGCATTGGAAAGTCTATCTGCCGGTGGTGCTCGCCTCCTTCGTCCTCATGCTGCCACCCATCATCTACGGCGAGAAGAAGGACAAGATGAAGCCCGTGTTCCTCGGCGCGATCGCTCTGATGGCTGCGGTGCAGCTCGGCCTGGCGCTGTCGCTGGAAAATTTCGCCGCCATCGTCATCCTGCTGCTGGGCTTCTTCGTTGCATTCAATGTGCTCGAAGCGAGCCTGCCGTCTCTGGTGTCGCGCACGGCACCGGCGAACGCCAAGGGCACGGCTTTGGGCGTATACAACACGACGCAGTCGCTGGGGCTGTTCGTCGGCGGCGCACTGGGCGGTTGGTTGATGCAGCATCACGGGAGGGTGCCGGTATTTGCGTTTGGCACGGCACTGATTGTAGTCTGGGGGATCATCGCACTGGGCATGCGCGTGCCGCGGCGCGCGCAACGCGTTCGCGCGGTCGGAGGCGCGGCGATGGGCGACGGGACGGCCGGATGACGCAGGACGCAGGACGATAAAAGGAGATTTCACATGGCATCGGTCAACAAAGTGATCATAGTGGGCAACCTCGGCAAGGATCCCGAAACGCGCTTCCTGCCGGACGGCAAGGCGGTATGCGGCTTTTCGGTGGCGACGACCGACACCTGGAAGGACAAAGCCACCGGCGAGAAGAAGGAGGCCACCGAGTGGCACCGCATCTCGGCCTTCGGGCGGTTGGCCGAAATCTGCGGCGAATACCTGAAGAAGGGCAGCCAGGTCTACATCGAGGGGAAATTGCGCACCCGCAAATGGCAGGACAAGGAAGGCCAGGACCGCTATACGACCGAGATCGTCGCCGACGCCATGCAGATGCTGGGCTCGAGGAGCGGCATGGGTTCGGCCGAGCCGCGCGAGCCCGCAGGCGAATCGCGGCCGGCGAAGAAACCTGCGGCGCAATTCCAAGACCTGGACGACGACATTCCGTTCTAAGCCGCCGACTGGCGGGTCCCCGCCCGGCCGCGCTCCTTCCCGCGGCCGGTAGTAAGCATAGCCTATTGAAATATCAGGGTTTGCCCCCACGTGTACCGTGGGTAAGCCCCGCTTTTCCGCTATAATTACAACCTTTTTGTGTTGGAGGGCCCTGTGCCGATCTACGAATATCGTTGCTCGTCCTGCGGGTTCCAGAAAGAGTACTTGCAGAAAGTGAGCGATCCCCTGCTGTCCGTCTGCCCCGAGTGCAAGCAGGAGACGTTTTCCAAAATGCTGACCGCGGCCGGATTTCAGTTGAAGGGCGGCGGCTGGTACGTGACCGACTTCAAGAACAAGGGCGCAAAGCCGGGAGCAAAGACGGAGAGTTCGAGCCCCGCGGCGAGCAAAACTTTGAGCGAAGCCGGTAAGACCGAATCCGCACCCGCTCCCGCCGCGACGCCGGCGACGAGCCCGGCCAAGGCTGAATGAAGAAATATTTCATCACCGGCCTGCTGATCTGGATTCCGCTGGTCATCACCATCTGGGTGCTCGCGCTGGTGGTCGATACGCTCGACCAGAGCGTGCTGCTGCTGCCGCCCGAGTTTCGCACCGAAAATTGGCTCGGCGTCCACGTCCCGGGCATGGGCGTGGTGCTGACCGTGCTCATCGTGTTCCTGACCGGCATCATCGGTGCGAACATCGTCGGCCAGCGCCTAGTGCAGCTCTGGCACCTGATCCTGCATCGCATTCCGGTGGTGAGCTCGATCTACTCCAGCGTCAAGCAGGTGAGCGACACGGTGTTTTCCTCCAGCGGCGAGGCGTTTCGCAAGGCGCTCCTGGTGCAATGGCCGAGCCAAGGCATCTGGACCATCGCGTTCCTCACCGGCACCCCGGGCGGCGATGTTGCCAACCACTTGCAGGGCGACTACGTGAGCGTGTACGTGCCGACCACGCCCAACCCGACGAGCGGCTATTTCGTCATGATCGCGCGCAAGGACGTGATCGAACTCGACATGAGCGTGGACACGGCGCTGAAATACGTCATCTCCATGGGCGTCGCGGCGCCTCAGGGAAACGGCAGGCGGAAAGCGGTGTACGGCTGATGGGCCGTGGGTAATGGGCCGCTGCGCGACCCATTACCCATCTCTCATCACCACTTGCGAATGAAGGCTATGCGTACGCACTACTGCGGCCTGGTCAGCGCCGCCCAGCTCGACCAAATCGTCACTCTTTGCGGCTGGGTCAATACTCGGCGCGACCACGGCGGCGTGATATTCATCGACCTGCGCGACCGCGAAGGCATCGTGCAGGCGGTGTGCAATCCGACGCGGCCGGAAATGTTCGCCGTCGCCGAGAAGATCCGCAACGAATACGTGCTGCGCGTCACCGGCAAGGTGATCCGGCGCGAGCCGGGCCTGGTGAATCCCAAGCTCGCGAGCGGCGAGATCGAGGTCCTGTGCCACGAACTGGAGATCCTCAACCCGGCCGTCACCCCGCCGTTCCAGCTCGACGAGGAGAACCTGTCGGAGACGACGCGCCTCACCCATCGCGTGATGGATCTGCGCCGACCGCAGATGCAGGCGAATATGCGCCTGCGCTACAAGGTGGCGATGGCGATAAGGCGCTACCTCGACGAGCAGGGCTTCATCGATATCGAGACGCCGATGCTGGCGAAGTCCACCCCGGAAGGGGCGCGCGACTACCTCGTCCCCTCGCGCGTGAACGCCGGCATGTTCTACGCGCTGCCGCAGTCGCCGCAGCTATTCAAGCAGATGCTGATGGTGGCGGGCTTCGACCGCTATTACCAGATCACCAAGTGCTTCCGCGACGAGGACCTGCGCGCCGACCGCCAGCCGGAATTCACCCAGGTCGACATCGAAACCTCCTTCCTCACCGAAACCGAGATCCGCGCCATCATGGAAGCGCTGATCCGCAGCACCTTCAAGCACGCGCTCGGCGTCGAGCTGCCCGACCCCTTCCCGGTGATGCTCTATGCCGAGGCAATGGCGCGCTACGGCTCGGACAAGCCCGATCTGCGCGTGGCGCTGGAATTCACCGAGCTCACCGACGTGATGAAGAACGTCGAATTCAAGGTGTTCTCGGCGCCGGCGAACAGCGCCGGCGGCCGCGTCGCGGGGCTGCGCATTCCCGGCGGCGGCGCGCTGCTCACGCGCAGCGAAATCGACGGCTATACCGACTTCGTCGCGATCTACGGCGCGAAGGGCCTCGCCTACATCAAAGTGAACGAGGTGGCGAAAGGGCGCGAAGGCCTGCAGTCGCCGATCGTGAAGAACCTGTCGGACGCGGCGCTGGAAGCCATCGTCAAGCGCTCGGGCGCGAAAGACGGCGACATCATCTTCTTTGCCGCCGACAAGGCCAAGGTGGTGAACGACGCCCTGGGCGCGCTGCGGGTGAAGATCGGCCACGAGAAGGGCTTCGCACAGGCCGGCTGGAAGCCGCTGTGGGTGATCGATTTCCCCATGTTCGAATACGACGAAGAAGAAAAGCGCTGGGTCGCGATGCACCATCCCTTTACCGCGCCCAAGGACGGCCACGAGGATTATCTTTCCAGCGACCCGTCCAAGGCGCTCGCCAAGGCCTACGACATGGTGCTGAACGGCTCCGAGATCGGCGGCGGCTCGGTGCGTATCCATCGCGAGGAAGTGCAGTCCAAGGTGTTCCGCGCGCTCGCCATCGGCGCGGAGGAAGCGAAGGCGAAATTCGGCTACCTGCTCGATGCGCTGCAATACGGCGCGCCGCCGCACGGCGGCATCGCCTTCGGCTTGGACCGCATCGTCGCCATGATGGCGGGCACCGACTCGATTCGCGACGTCATCGCCTTCCCCAAGACGCAGCGGGCGCAAGATCTGCTCACCCAGGCGCCCAGCGCGGTGGACGAAAAGCAGCTGCGCGAGCTGCACATACGCCTGCGCCAGTCCGAAGCGGCGAAAGGCTGACGCGGAGGCTGCATGCGGCGCTACGCGCTCGCGTTCGCCGCAGCGCTCGCGATCCTCGTCGCGGCGGGAGCGCTTGCCGCGGCAGGCGAGGTTGCTCTCTCTCGGCTGCCGCGCGCAGCGCAGCAGACGCTGACTCTGATCAAGGCGGGCGGGCCGTTTCCCTACGGGAAAGACGGCAGCGTCTTCGGCAATCGCGAGAAGTTTTTGCCCGCGCGGCCGCGCGGCTATTACCGCGAATACACCGTGCCGACGCCGGGCGCGCGCGATCGCGGCGCGCGCCGTATCATAGCGGGCGCCGGCCCCGGCGGCGATGTGCGCACTTCGGGCGAATACTATTACAGCGACGATCACTTCAACTCCTTCAGGCGCATCCATGAGTAGTCCTCTCGAACAGTTGTTGCTCGACAAAGACAAAGCAGGCGTTTACCTCGCCGGACCGGATACGCGCGCCATCGCCGCCGCGGCGCAAGGAGCGGGACTTGCCTGCTGGCGCATCGACATCGCCCATGTGCACGACCGGAACGACTTCACCGGCCTCGTAGCCAAGGCGCTCGCCTTTCCCGAATGGTTCGGCGGCAACTGGGACGCGCTGGAAGACTGCCTCTCCGACCTGTCCTGGCATGCGGCGCCGGGCTACGTGCTGCTCCTCGAACACGCCAAGCATTTCGGCGCGGGACACAAGCAGGAATTCGTCACCGCGACCGAAGTGCTGGAAGGCGCGGCGCAGTACTGGCAGGAGCAGGGGAAACCTTTCTGGGCGATCGTGAGCGGGCCCGACGGCTGGAACGCCGGCCTGCCCGCGTTTCCCGCGGTCTGAATCGCAGCGGCTTCCGATGTCGGGCGGCCACAAGATTCCGCGCTCGGTGCTGGTCGTGGTCTACACGCGGGATCTCGACGTGCTCATGCTCGAGCGTGCCGGCTGGCCAGGCTTCTGGCAGTCGGTGACCGGCAGCGTCGACTACGAGACCGAGCCGCTCGCGCAGACCGCCGCACGCGAAGTGCGCGAAGAAACCGGCATCGACGCCTCGCTCTACCGGCTCGAGGATTGGGGCATCAGGAACAACTTCGAGATTTTCAAGAAACACCGCAGTCGCTATGCCGAGGGCGTGACGCACAACGAAGAGCACGTGTTCGGCTTGGAACTCCCGGCCGTCTTGCCGGTGCAACTCGAACCGACCGAGCACCTGCGCTACGAATGGCTGCCTTGGAAAGCGGCGGCGGAGCGGACCATCTCCTGGACCAACCGCGACGCGATCCTGCTCCTGCCGCAAAAGCACAGTGCAGCTTGAGTTCGCTGCCGGCGCGGTTCGCGTTGACGATTGTCAAGTGCCGGTAACGATTCCGGGCTAGGATTCTCCCCACGACATCAGGGAGGTCGCCATGAAGATCAAATCAATGCTCGCTGGATTTGCCACCGCGTTCGCCCTCGCCGGGCCCGCCGCGGCGGCCGACGTCATCTGCTACAACTGCCCGCCCGAGTGGGCCGACTGGGGCACGATGCTCAAAGCCATCAAGTCGGATATGGGCCTGGACGTCCCCCACGACAACAAGAATTCGGGGCAGACGCTCTCGACTTTGATCGCCGACAAGGCGAACCCCGTGGCCGACATCGCCTATTTCGGCGTGACCTTTGGCATCAAGGCGGGCGAGGCGGGCGTGATCGCCCCGTACAAGCCCAAGTATTTCGACGATATCCCCGCAGGGCTCAAGGCAACGGACGGCAGTTGGTTCACCATCCATTACGGCACCATCGGCTTCTTCGTCAACGTCGACGCGCTGCGCGGCGTGCCGGTGCCCAAGGCGTGGAAGGACCTGTTGAAGCCCGAGTACGCGGGCCTCGTCGGCTATCTCGACCCGACCAGCGCCGCCGTGGGGTATGCCGCCGCGACCGCGGCGAACCTCGCGCTCGGCGGCACGACCGGCGACTGGCGCCCCGGCATCAACTATTTCAAGGAACTGAAGAAGAACCGTCCGATCGTGCCGCTGCAGACCTCGTACGCGCGCGTGCTCTCGGGGGAAATCCCGATCATGTTCGACTACGATTTCAACACTCTGCGCGCGAAGTACAAGGACAAGTGCAACTGCGTGTTCGTGATTCCGCAGGAAGGCACCATCGTGCTGCCCTACGTGATGAGCCTGGTGAAGAACGGGCCGCATCCGGAAAACGCGAAAAAAGTACTCGACTACCTGATGTCCGATAAGGGGCAGGCGATCTGGGCGAACGCCTATCTGCGGCCGATCCGCGCCGCTGCCATGCCGGCAGACGTCGCCGCGCGCTTTCCGCCGGCCGACGAATACAAACGCGCCAAGGTCATCGATTACGCCAAGATGGAAGCGGGACAGAACGCCTTCCGCGATCTGTACCAGAAAGAGGTGCGCTAGAAGGGTGTGGGAGAAGAAGGTCTAGGGAAGGGGCCTACGCCACCTCCCTAGACCTCTGCTATATTCGCGCCGGCAGGACCCCATAAGTACGCTTCGCCTGCCCGGGGGCAAAAATTACTGCTTGCATGGTCGTGCGTGGCGCGCATTCTTGAACAATCCGCTGGCGGCCGGTCGCGCGTTCCTCAGCGCGAGCGCGAGAATCGCATTCTGCTGCTGATGGTGGCTCCGGCGGCGATCGTCGGCGCCGCTTTCTTCCTGCTGCCGCTCGCGCGCTTGGCGCTGGTCGGCGCGACAGGCAGTCTCGGCGTGTTCGCCTATGCCTCGGTGCTCACCAACCCGCAGTATTTCCAGGCGCTCGTCTCGACGGTGGTGCTTTCGGTCACGGTGACCGTCGCGACGCTCGTCATTGCCGGGATCGCCGGCGTGTTCCTCGAGCGCAATCGATTTCTCGGACGCGAGGCGCTCGTCTCCATGCTGACGCTGCCGCTCGCGTTTCCGGGCGTGGTGGTGGGCTTCATGGTGATCATGCTTGCGGGGCGTACCGGCGTCATCGGCGAATTCACCAACCTCGCCGGTGCGGGGCGCCTGGTGTTCGCCTATTCCATGGCGGGCTTGTTCACCGGCTACATCTACTTCTCCATTCCGCGCGTCATCCTCACCATCATGGCGGCGGCGGAAAAGCTCGATCCCGCGCTGGAAGAGGCGGCGAAGTCTCTCGGCGCCGGGCCCTGGCGCGTGATACGCGACGTGATTCTGCCGGCGCTGCAGCCGGCACTGATCGCCTCGGGCGCTGTCTGCTTCGCCACCTCCATGGGCGCGTTCGGCACGGCATTCACGCTCGCCACCGACATCAAGGTGCTGCCGATCGTCATCTACACCGAATTCACCCTGCTTGCGAACATCGCGCTCGCATCGGCGCTCTCCATGGTGCTGGGCGTCATTACCTGGGTCACGCTCGCCGCCTGCCGCGCGGCGGCGGGCACGGCCGCGGCGGCGGCGGGTTAGTGTCCTGAGTCCTTAGTTCGCCGACAAGATGCGCCAGTTCGCCACCATGCTTTGTCGCGCTCCTCGCCGGGTGCCCAACCCTGTCTCGTCGCGCTTCGTGCCTGGCAGCGAACGCGGCGCATCTCGGGATCCGATTCGGACGTTCGCGTATATGATTCAACGAACCAAGGACACAGGACACTAGGCCATGCGCCGCAGCGGCCACTTCTACCTGCAGCTCGGCTTCACCCTGCTCGTGTGCGCGTTTCTGATCGTGCCGGTGCTGATGTCCATCGTCGCCGGTCTGACTGAAAACTTCTTCGTCGGCGTGAAGAGCGGACTGACCACCCGCTGGATCGGCGTGGTGTGGGGGCTGTATGCGCCGACCATCCTGCGCAGTATGTACATCGCTCTGGCGACGCTCGCGGTGACGCTCGTGCTGGGCGTGCCGACTGCCTACGTGCTGGCGAAGCGCCCCGGTCTCGCTTCGCGCCTGATCGAAGAGTTCCTGGTGCTGCCGGTGGCGATCCCGGGGCTGGCCACGGCGCTCGCCCTGATCATCACCTACGGCGGATTCCGCGATTTTCGCACCAGCTGGGTGTTCATTCTCGTCGGCCACGTTCTGTATACTCTGCCGTTCATGGTGCGCTCGGTTCTCGCGGTGCTGTCATCGTTCGATTTCCGCGTGCTCGAGGAAAGCGCGGCGAGCCTCGGTGCCGGCTTCTGGCGGCGTTTTTTCGGCGTCATCCTGCCGAACGCGCGCTCAGGCATCGTCGCCGGCGCGCTCACCGTGGTGACCTTGTCCATCGGCGAGTTCAACTTGACCTGGATGCTGCATACGCCCGAAACCATGACGCTCCCCGTGGGGCTCGCCGACAGCTACGCTTCGATGCGGCTCGAAATCGGCAGCGCCTATACGCTGGTGTTCTTCGTCATGATCACACCGCTACTCATCGCATTGCAGCGCTACGGCGTCGAGCGCACCAAGACAAGGAAGATCGCGTGAACGCGAAAACGGGAACAAGGATCCGGTTGGTCTCCTGCGCCAAGACATTCCCCAACGGCACGCGTGCGCTCGAGCCCGCCTCCCTTGAACTCGGCGGCGGCGAGACGCTGGTATTCCTCGGTCCGTCCGGCTGCGGCAAGACGACGCTGCTGCGCGTCATCGCGGGGCTGGAAGCGCCCGATGCCGGCGGGCGCATCTATTTCGACGACGAAGACGTGACCGAGCTGCCGATCGAGCACCGCAACGTCGGCATGGTGTTCCAGTCCTACGCGCTCTTTCCCAACATGAACGTCGAGGAGAACGTCGCCTACGGGCTGAAGGTGCACGGCGTCCCGCCCGAGAAGCGCGCGAAGCGCGTCGACGAAATGCTGCAAATGATGCAGATCGGCGAACTGCGCGCGCGGCGCATCAACGAGCTCTCCGGCGGACAGCGGCAGCGTGTGGCCCTGGCCCGCGCGATCGCAGTGCAGCCGCGCGTGCTGCTGCTCGATGAGCCGCTTACGGCGCTCGATGCTCTGCTGCGCGAGCGGCTGCGCATCGAAATCGACGTGCTGCTGCATTCGCTCGGCATCACCGCCGCCTACGTCACCCACGACCAGGGCGAGGCGATGGCGATCGGCGACCGCATCGCGGTGATGAACAAGGGCTCGATCGTGCAGATCGGAACGCCGCGCGAGATCTACTACAAGCCCGCGCATTCGTTTGTCGCCGATTTCATCGGCACCATGAACCGGGTGACCGGAACGCTGTCCGCGGGTTCGCTCGAACTTCCGGGCGGAAAGATCCACTGGGGACAGGAGGGATCGGGAAGCCTACAGGTGCTGTTCCGTCCCAACGACGCGCGCATCGTGCCGGAGGCGGATGCTCCGCTCCGCGGCGTGGTCGAAGAGCAGTTCTTTCTCGGCGACCGCACGCGGCTGCACGTGACCGGCGTCGCCGACAAGACCGTGGTAGTGGAAACGAGCGAGCACCGTGAATTCCGCGCCGGCCAGACGATCGGCCTGCGCATCGAGCCCGGTGCGCTCCTGCGCCTGCGCGACTAGGCGCCGCAACGCTTCGCCCGGCTTCCCAGGCGCCGCCTAAATGCTTATTGCCCAGATCACCGATACCCACATCAAGACTGCCGGCCGGCTCGCCTACCGCAAGGTCGATTCGGCGGCCAAGCTCGCCAACTGCGTGGCGCACCTGAACGCACTCGACCCGCGCCCCGACATCGCGCTGCTCACCGGCGATCTGGTCGATTTCGGCCGGCCGGAGGAATACGCCTTGCTGCGCGAAATCCTCGCGCCGCTCGCCATGCCGCTATATGCGATTCCGGGCAATCACGACGAGCGCGAGGCCATGCGCGCCGCATTCGCCGATCAGGCCTATTTGCCCCAGGGCGGCGATTTCCTGCAATACGTGGTGGAAGGCTATCCCTTGCGCCTGATCGGGCTCGATACCCTGGTGCCGGGCGAGCCGCGCGGCGAGCTGTGTGCGCGGCGCCTCGCTTGGCTCGATGCCGAGCTCGCGCGCGCGCCGGAGCGGCCGACGATCCTGTTCATGCACCATCCGCCCTTTCTCACCGGGCTCGCCAACATGGACTGGCAGAATTGCGCCAACGGCGAGTCGCTCGGCGCGATCGTCGAGCGCCATCCGCAGGTGCAGCGATTGCTCTGCGGGCACGTGCACCGGCCGATCCATCTCACCTGGCACGGCATCTGCGCGAGCATCGCGCCCAGTCCCTCGCACTCCTGCGCCCTAGACCTGAATCCGGATGCCACGCACGATTTCGTGCTCGAGCCGCCGACCTGCGAGCTGCATTACTGGATCGAAGGCACCGGCCTTGTAAGCCATTTGAGCTTCATCGGCGATTACGGCGGGCGCTTTCCCTTCTACGACGCGAACGGCAAGCTGATCGACTGAGCACTTGGCTGCGCCGGCAATTCCCTGAACCGAGGGTCGATACTCGAGCCCGGGCGAGAACGATAGTCCGCGTTAGTTGGCGGCGAGTCGCGCCACCGCCTCGCACAGCTCGTCGACCGTGTTCGGCTTATAGATCAGCGCGCTCACACCGGCGGCGGGTGCCTGGCTGCGCAACTCGTCCGTGATGTACCCAGACGCCATGGCGACCGGAAGGCTGGCCTTGATCTCTTTGAGCGACTGCGCCACTTCGAGTCCCGACATGCCAGGCATGTTGTAATCCGTCACCACCAGATCAAATTGGCTTGGGCGAGCGCGAACCGCCGAGATCGCGGCTTGCGCATCGGTGTAACCGCTGACGCGGTAGCCGTGGCGCTCCAACAGCCGCGTCATGAGAAAGACTATGGATTCGTCGTCGTCGACGTAAAGCACGTGCTTGTCCTTACTGCGGGCAGGATTACTCCGGGGCGCGGGTGCCGCGGCCAAGGCGACGGGGTTTTCCGCGGCCGGGAAGTAAATGCGGAACGTAGTGCCTTTGCCCGGGAGGCTTTCGACTCGAATGCTGGCGCGGTGGTTCTGCACGATCCCGTGCACCACTGCCAGACCGAGCCCAGTGCCTTTACCCACCGGCTTGGTGGTGAAGAACGGCTCGAATATCCGCGACAGCGTCGCCTGATCCATCCCCGGTCCGTTATCACTGACTGTGAGGCAAGCATAGCGGCCCGCGCGCAGATTGCTGCGTGTGTTCGGCCCATCGGTGCTGTCGTCCGTGCCGGGGACGTGATCGTAGCGATCGAGCCTGACCTCGATCAAGCCCTGTTGCGTCGAACCCTGCATGGCCTGCCACGCGTTTCCGCATAGATTTAGCAAAATCTGCTCGATTTGGGTCGCATCAGCGAGGACCGGAGGTGCGTCGGGAGAGTGGTCTACGTTCAGTCTTACGCCGACCGGCAGGGTCGAGCGCAGTAGCCGGGCCGATTCATCCAAGACGGATGAGAGCGAAATGACTTGACGCGACGATGGTCGGCGCCGGCTGAAGGCGAGGATCTGGTCCACGAGCGCCTTCGCCCTGCGCCCTGCCTTCTTGATCTCTTCTAGACTCTCCAGGGCCAGGTGGTCGGGGCCTACGTCCTGCTGTGCCAGCTCGACGTTGCCCATGATCGCTGCAACGATATTGTTAAAATCATGGGCCACGCCTCCAGCGAGGGTGCCGAGTGCCTCCATCTTTTGCGACTCGCGCAACGGCGCTTCCATGAACGCGTGCGTTTGCTCGGCCGCCTTGCGCTCGCTGATGTCGCGCACGAACGCGAAGAAGCGTTGACCGAGCGCCGGGACGTGAAGAGCGCTGACCTCCACGTCGACGATCGTGCCGTCCTTGCGCCGATGCCGTACCTGAAAGCGAGCGCTGCCGGTCTCGACGATTTCTCGTGTGCGGGCGGCGATCACGTCCGGAGACTCGTCTGCGTCGATGTCCCGGATTGATAGGCGGAGAAGCTCGTCCCGCGAATATCCGAGAATCTGGCTTATCGCGTCGTTGGCATCCAGGATCCGCCCGGCGCTATCCGTGATCCAAAATCCGTCGGTCGCCGCCTTGATGATGCTGCGGTATTCGTCTTGCCTGCGCTTTTGTTCCGTGATGTCGCTGCCGACCCCGCGATAGCCTTTGTAGTGTCCCTGCTCGTCAAACACGGGCTCGCCGCTGACGAGCGAGTAATGGACCTCCTTGTTGCGTCCCAGGGAGCGGATCACGAGGTCCTTGAACGGCATGCGTGCGGCGAGCAGGGCGTCGTGCTCGCGCATCGTGTCCGGATCCGGCTCGACATGCGGCAGTTCCCAGCGCGTCCTGCCGATGTGGTCGGCCGCGCTGCATTGTTGCACTTCCACTCCCGGGGACACGAAAGTGAAGCGATGGTCCTTATCCTGCTCCCAGTACCAGTCGGACGATAATGCGGTCAAGTGGCGGAATCGCTCTTCGCTCTCCTTGAGCTGCTTTTCCTGCAGCACCGAAGTGGTCACGTCCTGCACCGTGCCTGCCAAGCGAAGCGGTGTGCCGTCATCGGAGTAATGTGTTTCGCCGCATAGATGGATGTACCTAAGCATCCCGTCGGAGGCAAGCGTTTGGTGGGTCAGGTCTATCCGCGAACGGGCGGATAGCGCGTCTCGGCACGACCGTCGAATGAGCGAACGATCGTCCGGCGCTACCCGCGCAAGCAGCTCCGCGACGCCCGGCGCACGGTGCCCGACATCCAGGCCGTAGATCCGAAGCGTCTCCTCCGAGCAGGTCAATTCTTTTGTCGCGAAATCGTATTCCCAGCTTCCGAGGTGCGCGATGCGCTGCGCCTCCATCAACTGTTGCTCGCTGCGCGTCAGAGCCTGTTCAAATCGCTTGCGGTCCGTCACCTCGACAAACGACCAAATGGACTCGTCGCTGCCAGGATGGAGCGCGCTGCCGGACACCGAGAACCATGCGATCTCACCGTTCTTCTTGGTACTGCGGAGTTCCCCGCGATAGAGTCGTCCTTGCGTCAGGACCGGATACGCGTTCCGCCCGAATTCTTCGTAGGCTTCGTCACTTGGGTAGCCGAGGCGGGTGGGTTGCCCGATCATTTCCGCTTTCGTGTAGCCGTACGCCTCCGCGAAGGCGTCGTTCACCCAGAGGAACTTGCGATCCTTGATCTTGGCTATACCCACGACGTGGCTGTCGAGGACAGCGTTTTGCTCGCGCATGATTTCACGCAGCTTCCCTTCGCTTGTGTTGCGCTTCGATTCGGCGAGGGCAAGGCGTTGAAACACGATCCCTATGATTGCGAGGAACAGCAGCGACGCACCTAGCAAGGCGTACGCATCCCGGCGCCATTCAGACAGGTAATCGGTTGCGGCGATGCCGACCGCAACGAAGAGGGGAAACGCGCCGATACGCGCATATCCGTAGATGCGGCGGTTGCCGTCGACTCGGGATGCAATATCCATCGCTCCGAAAGGCTTGTCGTTCAGGATGGCGACACGGACCGGCAGACCGAGGGCAGGCTTGTTGTCGACTTCGATCGGTCCGGGAAAGCGCACGACCGAAGCTCCGTCGTCGAGTCGGCGCAGTGCGATGACGCCGCCGGAGCCGATTTCGATGCTGCGAAAATGTTCGTGAAGAGACGCGAGGTCAATTGCCGCTTCTGCCACGCCAAGCAAGCGCCCTTGCCCGTCGCGAATGGGCTTGACGAGATGAAGCGTGGCGTGGCCCGTCAGGGGATCGAGATCGACGCGAGAAAGAGCGATGGAGAGGGCAGGGTTTTCCTTGATTGCACGGAAATACACGCGATTGGCGATGTTGCGTTGCGCATCTTCGCTGCGACTCGAATACAGTTGTTCGCCTTTGGCGTCGAAATACCGCAGAGCAGATGCCGTGGGTATGTCCTTGACCCGATCTCTGAGCGAGGTGCTGATCTGGGCTTGGTAGCGACCGATTTCGCTCGCGCGTAGCGCGTCCACGCTGACTGTCGATGCGAGTTCCGAGGTCGTCCGGGCTGCTGTCGAGAACTGCGCGTTCAGCTTCGATTCGAGTACCAATGTGAGATTCCTCGCATTGGCCAGCGCGGCTTCTTTTGCCGTGGCGCGCGAGGCGGAAATCTGATAGCCGACCATTACCAGGAAAAGGCTCGCGATACTGAGGAAAAGCATTCCATAACGGGTGGAAGCGACGGTGTTCGAATTGGCGGAAATCGTGTTCATGACATTGTCGTGGTAGGCGTCAGCGAGTAAGCGACTGGCGCGATTGCAGCGTCGTAGGATTGGTTGGTGTCCATGCGGAAGAAAGCAGGGCGCGTCCGGGCCCAATAATCGAGCCAGAGTATTGATTCGTCTTCCTCTGGATGTGTCTCCTCCGCCGGCGCGGCGATCGTCAAATCGCCCCCCGAATAGTGCCGGCTTGCGCCTCCTTGAATTTGACAATGATCAATTCAGCAGCGATGTGACGATCGACGGGTTCCGCTGGCCGGATATTGACTTCCCCGCAATTGGGCTTTAGTAATGAATCCGCGGGAGAGTTCAAGAAAAGGGGCGGGCATGGAAGCGACAGGGCAATTTCGCTGGTGGCGCGCGGGCGACCTGGACGGATTCTTCGGTCTGTTCGTCGACAATCTCATCCAACTCATCTTGATCGTCGTCCTCTGCGGGGCGATCCTGAAAATGCCGGGCGAATTGGTGTTTGAGCGCATCATGCCCGGCGTAGCGGTGAGCCTCTTGCTCGGCAATCTCTTCTATGGTTTTCAGGCGCGCGCGCTTGCCCGCAGGACCGGCCAGGCGCAGGTGACTGCGCTTCCTTACGGCGTCAATACGGTGTCGCTCTTCGCCTACATCCTGTTCGTGATGAAGCCGGTGCTCGATCAGACGAACGACGTCGAACTCGCTTGGAAGGTCGGGCTTGCCGCCTGCGTCGGCTCGGGCTTGATCGAACTCGGCGGCGCGTTCGTCGCCGGCTGGGTGAAGCGCGTCACCCCGCGCGCCGCGCTGCTCGCGACGCTCGCCGGCATCGCCGTCACCTTCATTTCCATGGATTTCTGCTTTCGCATCTTCGCCGATCCTCTAGTGGGATTCATTCCCCTCGCATTCATCCTGGTCCAGTACGTAGGCCGCATCGCTCTGCCGGCGGGCGTGCCGGCGGGGCTGCTCGCGGTGGTGATCGGCTCGCTGCTGGCCTGGGGCCTGGGAAGGATGGACGGCGCCGCGCTCGCCAGTGCGATGCAGATCAAGCTGCACGCTCCGCATCTGTTCCTCGACGACATGATCGCCACGACGTTTTCTGCCTACATGATCACCTACCTGCCGGTGATTGTGCCCATGGGGCTGTTCAATCTGCTCGGCTCTTTGCAGAACTTGGAGAGTGCGGAAGCGGCCGGCGACAAATACCCGGTGCGCAGTTCCCTTGCGGTGAACGGCCTGGGCACCATAGTCGCCGCCTGCTGCGGCAGCGTGTTCCCGACCACCATCTATATCGGGCATCCGGGATGGAAGAAGATGGGGGCCGGCGCCGGCTATTCGATCGCCAACGGCATCGTCATCACCTTGCTCTGCCTGTTCGGGCTGGTGGCGTTCGTCGCGGCCGTGGTCCCGGTCGAGGCGGGCGCTGCCATCCTGCTCTGGATCGGAATCACTATTGCCGCGCAGGCTTTTCAGGCGACGCCGCGAGAGCACGCGCCGGCGGTGGTCGTCGGCTTCTTCCCCGCTTTGGCCGGCTGGGGGTTGCTGATGCTGGAGAGCGCGTTGCGCGCAGCCGGCAGCAATGTGGAGCAAGTAGGCATGAAGGCGCTCGGCATGCAGCTACCCGTCGCCGGGCTCATCTCCCTGGAACGGGGATTCATCTTCACTTCCATGATCCTTGCCGCGATGACGGTGTGCCTGATCGAAACGCGCTATCGCGCCGCGGCCACATGGGCCGCCGTCGCCGCCGCGATCAGCGCCACCGGCCTGATGCACGGCTACGCGCTGGCGAACGGCGCCATCGTGAACGCCTACGGCCCAGCGCACACCTGGCCGTTCGTGATTGGCTACGCCGGGATGGCGCTGATCTTCTTCTTTCTCGGACTGAGGCGAAGCGCGTCCGGCTAAAAAGAAACGCCACGGCGCTTGGCAGCGATGCATGCGATCAAGTCGTTCCAAGACTCGGTGAAGGCCTGTGCGCCTTCTCGCTGCAACACACTGGCGAGCGTCTCCGTGTCGATTCCCGCCTGTGCGAATTCGGCGAGCACGGCCTGCGCATCGCCGCCGTCCGCTGGCAGCGCTGCCTCAACCCTTCCGTGGTCGGCCAGGGCGACGAGCGTTGCATCCGGTATGGTGTCGATGGTCTCGGCAGCGGCAAGCGCTTCGACATACAGCACGTCCGACGCGCCCGGATCTTTGGTGCCGGTGCTAGCCCAGAGCAGGCGCTGGGCGGGAACGCCCGCTTGCGCAAGGCGCCGCCACGCTGCGGAGGCGAGAAACTCGCGGTAGGCGCGATAGCTGCGCTTCGCCACCGCGATGCCCAGCCGGTTGCGCAGCGCCGCGGGCATCCTGTCGTTCACCGCCTTGTCCCAGCGGCTGACAAATAGCGAAGCCACCGATTGCACCGGCGCCTTCAGGCCTGCGGCGAGCCGGCGTTCCATGGCGCGGCCATAGGCAGCCGCCGCAGCGAGATAATGCGCAGCCGAGAACAGCAGGGTCACGTTCACCGGGACGCCGGCGAAGAGGCATTCCTCTACGGCGGGGATGCCTTCCGGCGTGCCCGGTATCTTGATCAAGAGGTTGGGCAGCCCAGCGCGCGCATGCAGCTCCTTCGCCTGCCGTATCGTGGCAGCGGTGTCGTTTGCGAGCAGAGGCGAAACTTCCAGCGATACCCAGCCGTCGGCGCCGCCGGAGGCTGCGTACACAGGCCGGAAGAGCTCGGCCGCGCCTCCGATGTCCTCGAGCGCCAGCTCGAAAAAGATCGCCTCGTCTGATTTGCCCGAGCGCGCCGCGCGGCGAATGGTCTCGTCATAGTGCGAGGTCTGGCTGATCGCCTTGTCGAAAATCGTCGGATTCGAGGTGAGGCCGCTCACGCCGTAGTCGCGCAAATAGCGCGCGAGCGTACCGCTTTCGAGCAGTTCCCGGGAAAGATTGTCCAGCCAGATGCTCTGGCCGAGTTGGCGTAAGCGTTCAGCGCCGTTCATGGTGTTTGCCCATCCCTCGCGCCGCGGCTCTGCTGTTCGATCGGCTCCGACTCGGAGGGTCTATGCGCCGGGTCGGCCCATTAGGAATAAGCGACGCACTTCTGGCAGACGGTGCCGGTCACGTCGCGGCGCAGGTGCGCTTCGCGCAGCTTGACGAAGGCGGGCGCATTCCACGCCTCCATGAAGGATTGCTTGTTGAGGTCGCTCATGGTCCAGTTGGCGGTGGCATCGAAGCAGCAGGCCGAGAGCTTGCCCTCGGCGGTGACGTGTCCTTCGGTGAATGCCGACCAGCAGGGCAGGGGCTCGCGCAAGGCGCCCAGCCTTCCCTGGTTGCCGGCCGTGGGGCGGTAGCCGAGCTGCTGCTCGCGCTCGGTGGCGAAGGCACCCATGGAATAAAGCGGCAGCCAGTAGTGGTGGTCGACGTAGGGCAATACCCGCTCGGTGAGCAGCCTCTCCATCTTCGCCTGCTGCGCGCCGTCGTACCTGATCGACGAGGCGTAAAGCCCGGTCTTGTAGCCGCGCTCGCGACGTATCTCCCACGCCGCCTTGATGTTCTCGAGCGCGCGGTGGAACAGCCGCGGCGCGACGCCCATGATCTTCTCGAATTGCGCTTCGTCTGCCGCATTGACCGACCACTTGAGCGAATCCAGCCCCGCCTGCATGCAGGCTTCGATCGCTTCGGGGAAAGCCATCGACGCGTTCGAAGTGAGGAACACGTAGGGCATGTCGATTTCGTGCTTCAGGTACTCGATGCAGTCGACGAGCAGCCGCGGGCCCATGAAGGATTCGCCCAGGTAGAACACGCCGATCTCCCTGACGCCGGCGTCGCGCATTTCGCGCGTAATGCGCTTGAACAGATTGAAGTCGATGTCCCACTTCGGCTGCACCTCGCGCGTGCGCAGGGCGCAGAAGCCGCAGCGGTAATTGCAGCGCGGCGAGATTTCGATTTTCACGCTTTTCGGAGCCGGAGGCGCCGCCTTCATGTATTCCGGCGGTATGCGGGTGACCGCGTCGATTCTGTCCGTTATCACGCCAACCCCCTATTGCGATGCGCGTCCGACGATGCTATGGGAATGGCCGCCGCACGCGTTTGATTTGGGTCAAGGAACTTCCGGCGCCACCGGTCGCGGCCCCGCCCCCCGCCCCTTGCCCCAGGGGCGCCGCGGCGTCCATAATGAGCGTTCGTTTTTAGCATGTGAAGTGGTGCATCATGAACAATCCCGTCGAATTGAAGCTCGAAGCCGAGCGCCGCGAACGCGCCGCCTACGTGCACTCGCGCACCGACAAATATTTCACCAAGTCGCGCCAGATTGTCGAGAAATTTGGCGACAAGACCGTGACTTATGGCGTGTTTCTGCGCCGTGGGACGATCTGCGCGGTCAATCCCGCGCTGGAAATCCTGCGCGAATACTATCCGCCGGACGCCGTGCCGCTGAAGATCACGCGCCTGTACGAAGAGGGTGCGTTCGTGCCGGATCAGAAGCCGATCTTCACCTATACCGGTTCGTTCGCCGCCCTGGCCGAGCTGGAGACCCTGATCCTGCGCCGTGTCGGCACCGCCTGCGTGTCGGCCTACAACGCCTACAAGATGGCGACGGACCTGCCCAAGATGGCCTTCATCGACATGCACGCGCGCCATGCCTGCGGCGACGATCTCTCCCTCCTTGCCGCTTACGGCGCCTCGGTCGGCAGCCGCATCGCCAAGCTCTCTGGCGCGACCGGCTTTATCGGCGGTTCGCAGGATCTGACTGCGCATTTCTACGGTTTGCAACAGGGGCTGGGCACCATGCCGCACGCCATCGTCGGCTACGCCGGCTCGACCCTGCGCGCGGCGCAGATGTACGCGGAGACCCATCCGCAGGACAATCTCACGGTGCTGGTGGATTACTACGCGCGCGAGTTCAGCGACGCGCTGGAAGTCTGCCGCTGGTGGTACAACGAGGTGCTGCCCGGCGATACGCGCAGCGCGCGCACCCTCGCCTTCCGCGTCGACACCCACGGCGAGCGCTACGCCGAGGGCTTGGACTACGAGCAGTCGGTCGATCTCGTCGCCAACTGGTTGCATGTGCTGAACGAATACGAGGCGGTGCGCGCGGTGATGGGCGAGGAAGCCTACGACTCGGACACGCTGAACATCGTCAAGGACCGGGTGCGCCGGGTGCTGTTCGGCACCGGAGTGTCGGTGGCGAGCGTAATCAAGATGCGCCAGACGCTGGATGCCGCCGGCTTTAATTCAGCGCGCATCGTCGCATCGAGCGGCTTCACGCCCTTCAAGTGCAAGATGTTCGGCCACGCACGCGCGCCGGTGGACGTGATCGGCACGGGTTCCTTCATCCCGGAGGCCTTCGGGGACACCTTCGCCACCGCGGACATCTTCATGTACGACGGGAAATTCGAGATCAAGGTCGGGCGCGAGAAGCTGTTCCAGGGCTTCCGGCCCTGAGCCCTCGTTCGCTCGCCGCTTCGCGTCAGGCGAGCGCCATGCGGCGTTTCGCGGCGAGTTCGCCGAGTGCGCGCCGGTATTCGTTGGGAAACACCTTGACGAATTTCTTGCGGCAGACGGTCCAGTCCTGCAGGATCCGCGCCGCCTGAGCGCTGCCCGTGTGACGGGCGTGGGCCTCGATCAAGCTCTTGAGGATGACTTCGTCCGCGGTGCCGCGGTGCCATAGGGCGCGCGTCAGCGCCGTTTCTTGCTCCGCTTCGGCCAGCACCGGCTCGATCCGCACCATCGCCGCGTTGCAGCGCTGCGCAAACCTGTCCTTCTCGTCGAATACGTAGGCGATGCCGCCCGACATGCCGGCAGCGAAATTGCGTCCCGTAATTCCCA
>CAZMGP010000065.1:0-22951 GCA_964565875.1 uncultured Enterobacteriaceae bacterium | reverse complement strand
CTTCTTCATCGCCTTGCTCGGCGGCGGCCGGGGCGTATTTCCCGGCGGCATGGGGGTCGGCTTCGGCAGCGGTGGCTTCGGTGGGGGAGGTGGCGGCGGGGGATTTGGCTGTGGGGGCGGCGGCTTTGGTGGCGGCGGCGCTTCGGGTAGTTGGGGAGACAGATGAGGCGACTCGTGCGCGTGATGCGGCACTTGCTCACCGATCACTGGTCGGTGCGGCGAGTGCTGCCGCGCAAAGCGATGCGCGCGATCCGCGATCTGATCGGCGAGCAGGAAAAGCGGCACGGCGCCGAATTGCGGCTGGCGATCGAGGCTTCGCTTCCCTGGGCGCGGTTATGGCGCGGCCAGGACGCACGCGGCCGCGCGCTCGAACTCTTCGGCCAGTTGCGCGTCTGGGACACCGAACACAACAGCGGCGTGCTGATTTATCTCTTGCTTGCCGACCGGCGGGTGGAAATCGTCGCCGATCGCGGCATCCACCGCAAAGTCGGCGATGCCGGCTGGGAGGCGATATGTGGCGAGATGCAGCAGGCATTCGCCGCTGGACGCTTCGAGCAGGGCATCGGCCGCGGCGTCGTGGCGATCAGCGATCTGCTGGCTGTACATTTTCCGGCGACGGGGCCGCGCCCGAACGAGCTGCCGAACGCGCCCGTGGTGCTCTGAATCGCATTCGCGCCTTAGGTCCGTGCCGTCTTGTGCCTTTGCGCTTAAACCGCATTAGCTGTATGGGATTGCGCGCTCTTTGACCCCATGCCGTTCATGGTCAAATTCGCCGCCGTTTGTCGACTTGGTTCCATGGTGCCGTGGCCGGCCGAGAAGGGGTACTTTTGCTATTTCCTCCATGCATCAAACACCTTATAATCGCGCCCAGTGTTTTTCGCTGGCTTATTTTGACCCTTCAGCTACTGCGTCCGACGGGTCTTGGCGCGACGCCCGGGATGCGCTCGGCGTCGTACGCGAACCCGGATCATCCGTTCTGCGCGCCAGCATGAAATCAGCCTGAAATCGGCTGCCCCGGCGGCGGTCCTCGCGCCCGATGGCTGGGGAGCGGGGGGAAGGTTTGATGCAGCGCAAAACCGTAATACCCACGCGCAGATACACTGGCTCGCGCCAGCAAGGAATTCGGTCGAACGACATTTTGAAACGATGAAAGCGGCGATGCTTGAAGCGCGCCAGCTCGAATGCACGCGAGGCGAGCGGCGGCTGTTCACCAATCTGAGCTTTACGCTAGCTCGGGGACAGTTGCTGCGCGTCGCCGGCGCCAACGGCAGCGGCAAGACGAGCCTGCTGCGCATCATGTGCGGACTGCTTTTGCCTTCCGCAGGGGAACTGCGCTGGCGCGGCCAACCCATACGGGCGGATCGCGAGGAGTACGGCCGCAATCTCGCCTTCGTCGGCCATCTGAACGCGTTGAAGGACGATCTCACGGCCTTGGAAAATCTCCAGGTCGCGGCGGCTCTGAGCGGAAAATCGGCGGAGGGTGCGCGCATGCTCGATGCGCTGCATCGTTTCGGCGTCGCGCATTGCGCCGTGCTGCCGGCGAAAGTGCTGTCGCAGGGGCAGCGCCGGCGCGTGGCTCTGGCACGGCTCGCGTTGTCTCCTTCCGCGCCGCTGTGGATACTCGATGAACCGTTCTCGGCGCTCGATGTCGCAGCAGTGGCGGAACTGGAACGCTTGATCGCCGACCACCTCGGTGCCGGAGGCATGGTGGTTCTGACCACGCATCAGGAAGTACCGGTCGCGGCGCACGCCGTGGTGCGCGTCGATTTGGACATGCACGCCGCTGCATTGCTGGCCGCATGATCAGGGCGCTCGGATGGGTGCTGCGACGCGACTTGATGCTCGCCTTTCGGCGCCGCGGCGACGTGGTCAACGCCTTGGTGTTCTTCATCATCGTGGTGAGCCTGTTTCCACTCGGCGTTGGCCCGGAAGCGAGTCAGCTGCGCAACATGGCGCCGGGCGTGCTCTGGGTCGCAGCGCTGCTCGCCTGCATGCTTTCGCTCGCGCGTTTGTACGCACCCGATCATCAGGACGGGACGCTGGAACAGATGCTGATCGCCGGCGAGCCGTTGGTGGTGCTGGTGGTGGGCAAGGTGATCGCGCACTGGCTGGTGTCGGGCTTGCCGCTGGTGTTGATCGCGCCGCTGCTCGGCTTGCAGTTCGATTTGCCGGCCGATGCGCTCGGCGTGCTGTGCGCGTCGCTTCTGATCGGCACGCCGGTGCTGAGCCTGATCGGAGCCGTGGCCGCGGCGCTCACGCTGGGCGTGCGCGGCAGCGGCGTGCTGGTCGCGCTGCTGGTGCTGCCGCTGTATGTGCCGGTGTTGGTGTTCGGCGCGGGTTCGGTGGGGGCGACGGCGGCGGGAACCGGCTCGGAAGCGCATCTGTTGCTGTTGGGAGGTTTTTTGGCGCTGTCGCTGGTGCTCGCGCCCTGGGCGAGTGCAGCGGCGCTGCGCATCGCGATGGAATGAGGATGTGATGGCAACTTCGGGAAGGTTCAGTATCTATTGGTTCTCCTCGCCGCAGACGTTCTATCCGCTGGCGGGGAAGATGCAGCCCTGGTTCGCGGCGCTCGCGGCGATCCTGTGCGCATGGGGGCTGTATATCGGCTTCTTCGTCGCGCCGACCGACGCGCAGCAGGGCGAGTCCTACCGCATCATCTTCATCCATGTTCCGGCGGCCTGGATGTCGATGTTCCTCTATCTGGTGATGGGCTTCTGGTCCGGCGTCGGCCTAGTGCTCAACACGCGCCTGTCGTCGATGGTTGCGACCGCGCTCGCGCCGACGGGAGCGCTGTTCACCTTCATCGCGCTGTGGACCGGCGCGCTGTGGGGCAAGCCGACCTGGGGCACTTGGTGGGTGTGGGACGCGCGTCTGACTTCGGAATTGATTCTGTTCTTCCTCTATCTCGGTTTCATGGCGCTGCAGGCGGCGATCGACGATCCGCGCCGCGCCGACAAGGCCGGTGCGGTGCTCGCGCTGGTGGGCGTAGTCAACATTCCGATCATTTATTTTTCGGTGCAGTGGTGGAGCACGCTGCATCAAGGCGCGTCGGTGAGCATGAAGAGCGCGCCGACGATGGCGTCGACCATGCTGCTCGGCATGCTGATCATGGCGCTCGGTTTTTGGATGTATAGTATTTCCGCCGTCTTAGCGCGAGTGCGCAGCGTGATCCTCGAGCGCGAGCGCCACACCGAGTGGGTGGCGGAAGAAGTGGGTGTGAAAGCATGAACTGGGGAAGCCTGGATAATTTCCTCGCCATGGGCGGCTATGGCCTTTACGTGTGGGGGTCGTACGTCGTGACCCTCATCGTCCTCGTTGGCGAGATCGTGGCGCTCATCATGCGCCGGCGCGGCGTGATCGAACGCCTCGCCACTTATTACGCTGCACGCAGGAGAAACGATGAAAGCGAGACATAAGCGTTTTGTGCTGCTTGGGGTTGGTATCGCCGGATTGGCGCTGTCGGCGGGGCTGGTGCTTTCCGCTTTTCAAAAGAACCTGGTGTTCTTTTTCACCCCCACTCAGGTCGCGGCAAACGAAGCGCCGATGGGCAAGAGTTTCCGCATCGGCGGCCTGGTGGAAAAGGGGAGCCTGAAGCGCGAAGCAGACGGCCTCACCATCCAGTTCGTCGTCACCGACACCGCAAAGAGCATTCCGGTGCGCTACCGCGGCATCCTGCCGGACTTGTTCAAGGAGGGCAAAGGCGTCGTGACCCAGGGCAAGCTCGGGCCAGACGGAACCTTTCAGGCGGAAGAAGTGCTCGCCAAGCACGACGAAAATTACATGCCGCCCGCGGCGCAGGACGCGCTCAATCAGGCCAAGGCGGCGCAGCAGACGGTGGCGCCGCCTCCCAAAGGAAAACTATGATTCCGGAACTCGGCCATTTCGCGCTGATCCTCGCGCTTTGCATCGCCCTGGTGCAAGGCATCGTGCCCATGTTCGGCGCGGCACGGCGCAACGAAGCGCTGATCGCGCTCGCGCGGCCGGCGGCGGTGGCGCTGGGGCTGTTCATCGCGCTCGCTTTCGGCTGCTTGACCTACGCCTTCGTCGCCAACGACTTCTCCGTGCGCTACGTCGCGGAGCACTCCAATTCGCAGCTGCCTCTGCCGTATCGCATCGCCGGTGTGTGGGGCGGGCACGAAGGCTCGCTCCTTCTTTGGACGCTAATGCTCGGCACCTGGATGATCGCGGTGAGCGCGTTCAGCCGCAGTCTGCCGCGCGAGATGGTGGCGCGCGTGCTTTCCATCATGGGCTTGATCGCGGTGGGTTTCCTGCTGTTCATGCTGTTTACCTCGAACCCGTTCGAGCGCCTGCTACCGGCGGCACAGGACGGACGCGACTTGAATCCGCTGCTGCAGGACCCGGGCATGGTGTTTCATCCGCCCATGCTCTATATGGGCTACGTCGGCTTCTCGGTGGCCTACGCCTTCGCCATGGCGGCGTTGATCGACGGCCGACTCGATGCGACCTGGGCGCGCTGGTCGCGCCCGTGGACGACCGTGGCCTGGTCCGTCCTCACCTTCGGCATCGCCCTCGGCAGCGCCTGGGCCTATTACGTGCTCGGCTGGGGCGGCTGGTGGTTCTGGGATCCGGTCGAGAACGCTTCGTTCATGCCCTGGCTGATCGGCACGGCGCTGGTGCACTCGCTCGCCGTCACGGAAAAGCGCGGCGCATTCCGCAGCTGGACGGTGTTCCTTGCCATCCTGGCATTTTCGCTTTCGCTGCTCGGCACCTTCCTCGTGCGCTCTGGGGTGCTGACCTCGGTGCACGCCTTCGCCACCGATCCCAAGCGCGGCGTATTCATCCTCGCCTTCCTCGCGGTGGTGGTGGGCGCATCCCTGACGCTGTTCGCCTGGCGTGCCGGGAAAGTCGGCCTGGGCGGACGCTTCGCCGCGGTCTCGCGCGAATCGATGCTGCTCACCAACAACGTGCTGCTGCTGGTTGCCGCGGGCGCGGTGCTGCTCGGCACGCTCTATCCCCTGGTGCTCGACGCTTTCGGATTGGGCAAGATCTCCGTCGGTCCGCCGTATTTCGAAGCGGTGTTCGTGCCGCTCATGGCGCCGGCGCTGTTCCTCATGGGCGTGGCGCCGCTCGCCCGCTGGAAGCAGGCGAGCCTGCCCGATCTTGCCGTGCGCCTGCGTTGGGCGATCGGCGTGAGCTTCGTCGCCGCCATCGCCGTGCCGCTGCTGATGGGGCGTTGGAGCTCGATGATCGGCTTCGGCATGCTGCTCGCAGTCTGGATCGTGGCGACTTGCGTGCTGAGCTTCAAATCGCAGTTCGCCAATGCGCAAAAAGGCCAGGTCGCGGCGCGCCTGGCGCAGCTGCCGCGCAGCTATTACGGCATGTTGCTCGCGCATCTGGGGGTGGCCGTGTTCATCGTCGGCGTCGCCATGGTGAAGGGGTACGAGGCCGAGAACGACGTGCGCATGGAACTCGGCGATACCGCGCACTTGAACGGCTATGCCTTCAAGCTCGCTGCGATGAATGCAGTGAGAGGTCCAAACTACACCGCTGACCGCGCCACCATCGAAGTCACCCGCGGCGGCGCGCCGGTGGTGACGCTGAATCCGGAGAAACGGATTTACACCGTGCAGAAAATGCCGATGACCGATGCCGCAATCGACGCCGGTTTCACCCGCCACCTTTATGTGGCGCTTGGCGATGCCGTGGGGCAAAACGCCTGGATCGTGCGCATCTACCACAAGCCGTTCGTCGGCTGGATCTGGGGCGGCTGTCTGCTGATGGGCATCGGCGGGCTGCTCGCCGCCATCGACCGGCGCTACCGGGTGAGGGCTCGCGCAGGCGCCGCAGCAGGCGCCGGCGGCGTCGGGCTCAATCCTTCTCCGGCACGCTAATCATGTTGAAAGCCCGCTTCCTCATTCCGCTCGCCATCTTCGCCGCGCTCGTCGCCGTGCTCGGCATCGGCTTGAAGCTCGATCCGCGCGAAGTGCCATCACCGCTGATCGACAAGCCGGCGCCGGCGTTCACTCTGCCGCAGCTTGCCGATCCGCAGAAGACCATTTCCAAGCAGGACATGCTGGGCAAGGTGTGGGTGCTCAACGTCTGGGCCTCGTGGTGCGTCTCCTGCCGCGAGGAGCACAGCACCATTCTCCAACTCTCCGGTATGGGCGTGGCGCCGGTGATCGGCCTCAACTACAAGGACGAGCGCAACGACGGCATCGCCTGGCTCGCGCGCCTGGGCAATCCGTACCACGTATCCGCCTACGACCACGACGGCCGCATCGGCATCGATTACGGCGTGTACGGCGTGCCGGAAACCTATGTCATCGACAAGGCGGGAGTGATCCGTTACAAGCGCATCGGCGTGGTGACGCCGGAAATCCTGCGCGACAAGATTCTCCCGCTGGTGAAGGAACTGAATGCAAAAGCTTAAGCTGTTCGTGTTGCTGATTGGGCTGGTGCTGGCCGCCTCGGTCATAGCGAAAGAGGCTGCACCCGCGGTCGCCGATCCGGTGCTGGAAAAGCGCACCATGGCGCTCGCCGAAGAGCTGCGCTGCCTGGTGTGCCAGAACCAGACCATCGCCGATTCACACGCCGACCTAGCGATCGACCTGAAGAATCAGATCCGGGAGAAGCTGAAGGCCGGGATGAGCGAGGAGAAGATCAAGGAGTACATGGTCGAGCGCTACGGCGATTTCGTGCTCTACCGGCCGCCGGTGCAGGGCAACACGCTGGCGCTGTGGTTCGGCCCCTTCGCGCTGCTGATCGCCGCGGTCGTCGGCTTGTTCTATTACGTCCTGCGCCGGCGCCGCACCTCCGCGGCCGAGCCTCTGAGCGAAGCGGACAAGGCGCGCGCGCGGGCGCTGCTCGAAGCGAACGAGGAGCGCCCATGACGCTATTCTGGCTGTACGCGGCGCTGTTGATCGGCGTCGCGCTCGCCTTCTTGGTGACGCCCCTGGTCCGCGCACGGGCAAAGGCGGTTGCTCCCGAGGCGGAAGCGAACTCGCGTCTCGCCGTCTATCGCGACCAATTCGCGGAACTGGATGCCGATCTCGCCGCGGGCAGGATCGATCGCGAGCAGTGGGAATCGGCGCGCGAGGATGTGGAGCGCGGTTTGCTCGAAGCAGGCGAGGCGCCGCCGGCAGCCGCAGCGCCGGCGCCGCAGCGCTCGAAAGCGCTTGCGATCGGCGTGGCGGCGGCCGTGCCGCTGCTTGCCATCGGACTTTACCTCGTCATCGGCAATCCGCAAGGACTCAACCCGGCCGGGGCGGAAATGCAAGGGTCTCCGCACCAACTGAGCAAGGAGCAGATCGAGGCCATGGTCGCGCGACTGGCGAATCGCCTGGAATCGAATCCGGAGGACGGCGAAGGCTGGATCATGCTTGCCCGCACCTACTCCGCGCTCGGGCACTTTCCCGAGGCGGCGAATGCCTTTGCCAAGGCCTCGGCCAAGTTCCCGCAGGACCCGCAACTGCTCGCGGATTACGCCGATGCCCTGGCGATGGCGCAAGGGCAGAGCCTGGAGGGCAAGCCGGAGGAACTCGCCAAGCGCGCGCTCGAGATCGACGGCAACAACATGAAGGCCTTGGCGCTCACCGGGACGGCGGCGTTCGAGCGCAAGGATTTTGCCAAGGCAATTGAATACTGGGAGCGGATGGTGCCTCTCGTTCCGCCCGATTCCGACACCGCTAAATCAGTTCAGTCGAGCATCGAAGAGGCGAGAAGCAAGCTTGGCGGCTCGACCAAGTCGGTGGTCGCCCTGGCGCAAGATAAGTCCCCCGCCGCGGCCAAGGGCAAGAGCCTTACCGGAACGGTGAATCTCGGCGCGAAATTCACGTCCCGCGCCGCGCCGGAGGACACGGTATTCGTCCTCGCCCGGCCCGCCCAGGGCTCGCGCATGCCGCTTGCGGCGCTGCGCGTGAAGGTGAAGGATCTGCCGCTCAATTTCTCCTTCGACGACTCCATGGCGATGAACCCCTCGGCCAAGCTGTCGGACTTTGCCGATGTGGTCGTCGCGGCACGGGTGTCGAAGTCCGGCAACGTTATGCCGCAGCGTGGTGATTTCGAAGGAGAGAGCAAGCCCGTGCACCCCGGCGCGAGCGGCATCAAGGTCGAGATCGCCAAAGAGGTCGAGTAGGAAAGGACCTTTCCCAAGGGGCGCCGCGTCGGCGCTTCTCTCTGGGGAACTTCTAAACAAGCTTCGCTGAGCTGCGCAAGCTCAACAAAGTTCCCTCTGACTTGGGGGATATACAAGGGGGCATCGCCCCCTTGTTCAGATCTTTCCTAGTGTTTCTCCATGCCGATGAGATAGAGGGAGTCCCCTCGGCTCTGGTTGAACTTGTGCAGCCTGATCACCAGGACCATGGTGAGGGAGACGAACAGCCCGAACAGCACGATGATGCTGGTGATGCTGAAATCGGCGCGGATCATCAAGGCGTAGAGGGCGAGCATCAACAAGATGTTGAGGTTCTCGTTGAAGTTCTGCACCGCGATCGAATGGCCGGCCGAAAGCAGCACGTGGCCGCGGTGCTGCAATAGCGCATTCATCGGGACCACGAAGAAACCGGCAAGCGCGCCGACCAGGACGAGCAGGACGTAGACGAACGGCATCCAGCTCACGAAATTGAGCAGAATCACGGCGAAGCCCATGCCGACCCCGACCGGCAGCACGTTGAGCGACTTCTTCAGCGGCACCATGCGCCCGGCGAGCACTGCGCCGAGCGCGACGCCGATGGCGACGATGCCCTGCAGGATCGCGCCCTGGCTCAAGGGCATGGCAAGCCGCCGCTCGGCCCATCTGAGGACGATGAACTGCAGCGTTGCGCCTGCGCCCCAGAACAGGGTGGTGACCGCGAGCGATATCTGTCCCAGCTTGTCGCGCCACAGGGTGACGAAACATTCGACGAAATCGCGCACCATGACGACGGGATTGCGCGACTGCTCGTGGTAGCGTGCGCCGGTGTCGGGGATGTGCAGGTTGAATATCGCGGCGACGAGATAGATCACGGAGATCACGAGCAGGGCCGCCTCCGACGGCGTGTCGATGCCGGTGTCGAGGTGCGGCACGTCGATCGAAAGCAGCAGCGCCGAGATGCGGGGATTGATGAGGGCGCCGCCCAACATGGTGCCGAGGATAATCGAGGCCACGGTCAGGCCCTCGATCCAGCCGTTGGCGACGACCAGCTGTCGCGGCGGCAGCATCTCGGTGAGGATGCCGTACTTCGCCGGGGAATAGGCTGCCGCACCGAGTCCAACCACGGCGTAGGAGGCGAGCACGACCATGTGCGGGCTGATTCCGAACGGCTTGAAATAGTCGTAGAAGAACATCAGCGCGCAGCCGGCGATCTTGACCGTATTGGTGATGAACATCACCCTGCCTTTGGGCATGGAATCGGCGAAGGCGCCGACGAAAGCGGCGAGCACGACGTAGGAAACGGTGAAGAAGAACTTCAACAGCGGCGTCATCCACGCCGGCCCTTGCAGCTCGACCAGCAGAGAAATCGCCGCGATGAGCAGGGCATTGTCCGCCAGCGACGAAAAAAACTGCGCCGCCATGACGGTATAAAAACCGCGGTTCATCGACTAGGGGAAAATACCGAGGCTGAAATAGGAGGAGGGTGGGGCACGGCGCAGGCGGTCAGGAACGGGCGCGGCAGCCCCATCGTCTGCACGATGGTCTTGTACTTCCTGCTGTTAGGGTCAAATCTGCTTCCTCAGCTTTCTCGCGCGATCTGCGCCGCAAACAAAAATACCATAAACTCGCTAGGCTTTTTCATCTACATCGAACTATGCTTCGCGGCGACAAGGCGGGATAATACAGGAAAGGAATGATGGGACGTCTGGAACATGGCAGACAGACGATTGCAGGTGTTTCACGCCGTGGCGATGCAGAACAGCTTCACTAAGGCTGCTGAGACCTTGTTCATGACGCAGCCGGCGGTCACGTTTCAGATCAAGCAGCTGGAAGAGCATTTCAACACGCGGCTGTTCGATCGCGGGCACGGGAAGATATCGCTCACGCCCGCAGGCGACGTCGTGCTGGAGTACGCGGAGAGGATTCTCGCCCTGTCGGCCGAGCTCGATACCCGCGTGAGCGAACTTACGGGCGAAATCCAGGGGCTGCTCCTCGTCGGAGCGAGCATGACCATCGCGGAGTTCATGCTGCCGCGGGTGCTGGGCGAGTTCAAGGTCGCCTACCCCGGGGTGAAAGCGCGTCTCACCGTGGCCAATTCGGAAACGATCGAAAACGGTGTCTCCGCGCACAGCCTGGACATCGGCCTGATCGAGTCGCCGTCGCGGCTGGCGAGCGTGTCGACCGAGGAGTGCGGCGAGGACGAGCTGCAGGTGGTGTGTGCGCCGACGCATCCGCTCGCGCAGTCGAAAGAGGTCGTGCCGGCGCAGCTGCTGCAATATCCCTACATCAGCCGCGAGCCCGGCTCGGGCACGCGCGAGGTTGCGGACGGCTACTTCCGCCGCGCCGGCATCGCGCCGGAAGAGGTGAACAGCGTGATGGAACTGGGCAGCCCGGATGCGATCAAGGGCGTGGTCGAAACCGGCTTGGGATTTGCCATCATGTCCAAAGCCGTCGTCGCCAAGGACACGCAACTCGGCTCGCTCGTCGCGCGGCCGCTTTCTCCTCGGCTCACGCGCACCCTGTCGCTCGTTTATCCGAAGGAGAAGTTCCGCTCGCGCCTGGTGACGAGCTTCGTCGAATTTTCCAAGGACCGCCTGAAGAGCCGCGTCCACGGTTGAGGACATGAACCCGATTTGCAGTCGCAAGCGGTAGATGCCGCGGCCCATACGCACAAGCTTCAAGCTGTCCGCCCTGAGGCATAACCTCGGCGTGGCGCGGGCGCGCGCCCCTGCTTCCAAGATTTGGGCAGTGGTGAAGGCGAACGCCTACGGCCACGGCCTGGTGCGGGTAGCCAGGGCGTTGGCCGCGGCCGACGGCTACGCGCTGCTCGATCTGGACGAAGCGGTGCGCTTGCGCGAGGCGGGCATCGACAAGCCCATCTTGCTGCTCGAAGGCGTGTTCGAGCCTGCGGATCTCGCGATCGTCGACCGCTACGGGCTGGCGCTCGCCGTGCATGATGTCGATCAGATCCTGATGCTCGAGCGCACGCAGCTATCCGCTCCCGTTGCGGTCTGGCTCAAGCTGAATACGGGCCTCAACCGCCTCGGCTTTACCGGAAAAGGAGTGCGTGCGGCCTACCACCGGCTGCTGGCGAGCGGCAAGGCGAGCGTGTCGCTGATGACGCATTTCGCCGACGCCGACGGGTCGGGCGGAGTCGCGGCCCAACTCGCGCGCTACGGCGAGTGGACGCAAGGCCTGAAGGCCCAGGCGACGCTCGCCAATTCGGCGGCGCTGTTGCGTTATCCGGAGACGCACGCCGCTTGGGTGCGTCCGGGCATCATGCTCTACGGCTGTTCGCCCTTCGCCGATGCGAGCGCGCAATCGCTGGGACTCGCGCCGGTGATGACGCTCGCGAGCGAGATCATCGCCATCCAGGAGCTGCGGCCGGGCGAGCGGGTAGGCTATGGCGGAACCTTCGAGGCGCGGCAGGCGATGCGCATCGGCGTCGTCGCCTGCGGCTATGCCGACGGCTATCCGCGGCACGCGCCGGGCTTGCACGAGCGCAGCACGCCGCTGCTGGTGGCGGGCAAGCGCGCAGCGAGCGTGGGCCGGGTGTCGATGGACATGCTTTGCGTCGACCTAAGCGGCATTCCCGAGGCGCGGGTAGGCAGCCCCGTTACGCTCTGGGGCGAAGGCCTATCGGCGGACGAAGTCGCCGCGGCCGCCGGCACGGTAAGCTATGAACTGCTGTGCGCGCTCGCTGCCCGCGTGCCGCAAACGGTGATCGAGTGACGACCATCGACTGCGCGCCGCGACATAGGCGCTCAGCCGGCGGCCGATAAACGAAAAGTAACCAGCCTGCGCGGCGCGACCGCGCAGACATAAGAAGAACCACATGGCCAAGATTAAATCCGTCTACACCTGCACCGAATGCGGCGGCAACACGCCCAAATGGCAGGGCCAGTGTCCAAACTGCTCGTCCTGGAACACGCTGGTGGAAACGGTAGCCGAAGCGGCTTCGGCGCATCGCTACCAAGGCGTGGCCGGCGTATCCAAGCTGCAAAGGCTCGCCGACGTGCGCGCGCGCGAAGCGCCGCGCCTGCCGACCGGCGTGGCGGAATTCGACCGCGTCCTCGGCGGCGGGCTCGTCGCGGGGCAGGTGCTGCTGATCGGCGGCGACCCCGGCATCGGCAAGTCGACGCTGCTGCTGCAGGCGCTCGCCGCGATGGCGAGCGAGCGCAGCGCGATCTACGTCAGCGGCGAGGAATCGGCGGAGCAGGTCGCGTTGCGCGCGACGCGACTCGGGCTCGATTCGAGCAGCCTGCAACTGCTCGCGGAAATCAACTTGGCGAAGATTCAGGCCGTGCTCGCCGAGGCGAAGCCGGAGATTGCAGTGGTCGATTCGATTCAGACGCTGTATTCCGATGCGCTGTCCTCGGCGCCGGGGTCGGTGGCGCAAGTGCGGGAGTGCGCGGCGCAGCTCACGCGCTTCGCCAAGCAGACCGGCACCGCGCTGGTGTTTATCGGCCACGTGACCAAGGAAGGCGCGCTCGCCGGTCCGCGCGTGCTCGAGCACATCGTCGACACCGTCCTTTATTTCGAAGGGGACACTCATCAGAGCTTTCGCCTGATCCGCGCTTTCAAGAACCGCTTCGGCGCGGTGAACGAGCTGGGCGTGTTCGCGATGACCGATAAGGGGCTCAAGGGGGTGTCCAATCCTTCGGCCTTGTTCCTGTCGCAGCACGCAGCCGAAGTTCCGGGCTCCTGCGTGCTGGTGACGCAGGAAGGCACGCGGCCGCTCCTGGTCGAGGTGCAGGCGCTGGTCGATGCGGCGCACGCGCCCAATCCGCGGCGGCTGTCGGTGGGGCTGGAGCAGAATCGTCTCGCCATGCTGCTCGCGGTTCTGCACCGCCATGCAGGCATCGCATGCTTCGACCAGGACGTGTTCGTGAACGCGGTGGGCGGGGTGAAGATCAGCGAGCCGGCGGCCGATCTTGCCGTCGTGCTCGCCATCGTTTCTTCGCTCAGGGCGCAGCCGCTGCCGCAGAAACTCGTCGCCTTCGGCGAAGTGGGCCTCGCGGGTGAGATTCGGCCCGGGCCACGCGGGCAGGAGCGCCTGCGTGAGGCGGCGAAGCTCGGCTTCACCCGCGCCATCATTCCCAAGGCGAACGCGCCGCGGCAGGCGGTCGAGGGATTGGAGATCATCGCGGTAGACCGCATCGACGCTGCCATCGCGCGGCTGCGCTAGGAATCTCGTCGCGCGCGATTCTCTAGGCGCCGCTACGCTCGGCGAGGACCAGCTTGGCTGCCTCGAGTCCGCTGCGCACGGCCGCCTCCAGAGTTCCCGGAAATTCGCTCGCCGTGTAGTCGCCGGCGAGGTAGAGGCCAGCCGCGGCAGTCCGGTTCGCCGGACGCGCGAGGCCCGGGCGGCAGGCGAAAGTGGCGCGTTTTTCTGCGATGATGCGCGACCAGAGCGGCTTGGGCAGCCCAGGCAGATGCTGCGCGAGCTCGCAGTGGATGGCACGCGCGAGCTCGTCTTGCGCGTACTCCTGGTGTCGGCCGCGGGCGCTGATCACCGCGGCAAGCAGCCCGGCTGGCCCGCCCAGCCGGCCGCGATCGAACAGCCATTGCACCAGGCCGCCGTCGAAACCCGTCATGCTGCGCGGTAGCGACACCTGTTGCGGATATTGCAGGTAGCAGGTGTAGATCGGCTCGTAGGCAAGCGCGGCGATGCGCGCGCGCATCGCCTCGAGTTCGGGGAAGGCGTCGAGCATGCTTGAGAGCTGGTGCGGCCCGACGGCGAGGACGAGCTGCGCATAGCGCTCGGGGCGATCGTCCAAGACGAAGCCTTGTTCGCCGCGTCGCAGCGAGCGCACCGCGACGCCCATCTGTAGCTTGCCGCCGTGCGCGACGACGAATTTTGCCGCCGGCAGAGGAAACAGTCTGCCCAGATCGGCGCGCGGGATGAGGAAGTCGCTCGCCTCGCGGCTCGCGTCCAGCGCCTCGCGCAGCACGCTGAGAAACACCTGCGCGGAAGCGGAGGCAGCGGGCGTGTTCAGCGCCGAGATGCACATCGGCTCCCACAGAAAACGCGCGAGCGCGCCGCTTTGACCGTGGCGGACGAGCAATTCCGCGACGGACACATCCTCGTCCAGGCGATAGCCGCGGCGGCGCATTTTGAGCATGAACGCGAGCGCGGAGCCACGTTCGGAAAGGCTCGCGCCGCTGGCGCCGAGCAGGCCGAAGGCGAGATGCAGCGGTGCGGGGAGCCGGGCGGCGCGCAGCCTGAACTTCCCCGGATAGTCGATGGCGAGCGGCTCGCGTGCGAGTAGTTGCTCGGGCTCGGCGCCGACCGCGCGCATCAGTCGCAGGGTTTCGCGATAGGCGCCGATCAGCAGATGTTGTCCGTTGTCGAGTTGCTTGCCCTCGATTTCGACCGTGCGCGCGCGGCCGCCCAGATGCCGCGCGGCTTCGAACACGCTGACGGGAACGCCTTCCCGGGCGAGCGCGACCGCGGCGACCAATCCCGCCCAGCCGGCGCCGATGACGGCGACGCTCACGCCGTGATCCAGGTCTTCCACGCTATCCACAGCTTGCGCAGCGGCGTGAGCGCCGTGCGCTGACTGAGGACGAGGCAGCCTTCGGCCTCGATCTCCGCGAGCAGGCTGCGGTAGATGGCGGCCATGATGAGCCCGGGGCGCTGTGTCTTGCGGTCGACCTCGGGCAGCTGTTCGAACGCGTCGCGGTAGTAGCGCTCTGCGCGTTCGATCTGATATTGCATCAGGCGGGCGAAGTTCTCCGTCTGGCACGCGTGCAGGATGTCGGCGGCTTTGACGTCGAATTGCCGCAACTCGTCCTGCGGCAGATAGATGCGGCCCTTGCGGGCATCTTCGCCGACGTCGCGAATGATGTTGGTGAGCTGAAAGGCGAGTCCCAAAGTGTGGGCATAGGCCAGGGTGCGTTCGTCGCGATAGCCGAATATCGACGCGGCGAGCAAGCCCACCACGCCGGCGACGCGGTGGCAATACTGCTCGAGCGCCGCAAAATCCTGGTAGCGGTTCTGGTGCAGGTCCATCTCCATGCCGTCGATGATTTCGGCGAGACGATCCTGCGTGATGCGGAAAGGGGCGAGCGCGGGCGCGAGTGCGCGCGCGACCGGGTGCTGCGGCTCGCCCGCGTAGAGCCGCGCGAGTTCCAGCCGCCACCATGCGAGCTTCGCTTGCGCCACGCCCGGGTCGGTGCATTCGTCGACGACGTCATCGACCTCGCGGCAGAACGCATACAGGGCGGTGATCGCGCGGCGCCGTTCCGGCGGCAGGAACAGGAAGGAGTAATAGAAGCTCGATCCGCTCTGTACGGCCTTTTGCTGACAGTATTCGTCGGGGCTCATTTGGGCCGCAGTCTCTACCACAGTCCGTGTAGTCATCCTAGGCTTGTGAGCGGATTACGTCGCTGCTTCCGGCGCACGCGCATCAGCGTGCGAGCGCCCGCCACAACAGCAGCGGCCAATCGATGGTGGAGAGCACCGGTCGATGATGGTAGACGTCGCCTTCGACTCGATCTATTTTCTCCAGGATGCGCAGGCCGCCTTGGACGATGGTGCGGATCTCCAGCCCGATGCGACCGGGAAGCGCGCGGCCCAAAGGCGAACCGGATTCTATCATCGCGCGCGCACGCGCCACCTGAAACTGCATCAGCGCCCTCCAGCCGGCGGAGGTTTCGGCCGCCGCGATCTGCGCTTCGCTTACGCCATAGCGTCGCATGTCGTCTTGCGGCAGGTAGACCCGCTCTTTCTTCCAGTCGATCGCTACGTCCTGCCAGAAATTGATCAGTTGCAGGCTGCTGCAAATTTGGTCCGAGCGCTTGAGATTGTGCGCACTGGCAGCGCCGAAAAGATGGAGCAGCAGCCGGCCGACGGGATCGGCCGAGCGGCGGCAGTAGTCCATGAGTTCGGGGAAGTCGGCGTAGCGCTTTTTGACCACGTCCTGGCTGAAGGCGTCGAGCAGATCGCGAAACAGCGCGAGCGGCAGCCGGTGCGTACGCACTACCTGGTCGAGTTCGGAGAAAAGCGGCGATTCGGGCGTTATTCCGGCCTCCAGCCGGGTGAGTTCCCGGCGATAGTCATCCAGTCGCGCGAGGCGTTCCTGGGCGGGAGAATCGCCCTCGTCGGCGAAGTCGTCGGCGCTGCGGGCGAAGCGGTAAATGACCGCGATCGGCCGGCGCAAGGGCGGCGGCAGGAGCATCGAGCCGACCGGGAAATTCTCGTAGTGCCCTACCGACATTCGCTTGATATTCTTAAGGATTTACTTTAGCTTTTGGCTAACAGTATAGGGTGAAATCGCGTAAAATTGCAGGCGAGCGAAGGTGGCGGAATTGGTAGACGCACTGGATTTAGGTTCCAGCGCCTTACGGCATGGGGGTTCGAGTCCCTTCCTTCGCACCAGGCCGTGCGAAGCGGCGGGAGGCAGGGCAAACCCTGGTTTATCTTTATGGACATTAAGGGATTTTGATGCAGACTAGTTTGGAAAAGCTGAGCCAGCTCGAGCGTCGCCTGAACATGGCGGTGCCCGTCGACGAAATTGAGAAGCAGGTGGGCGAGCGCCTGAAGAAGCTGTCGCGCAATCTGCGCATGGCCGGTTTCCGTCCGGGCAAGGTGCCGATGAAACTCGTCGCGCAGCAATATGGCCCGCAAGTGCGTTCGGAAGTGGTCGGCGACGCCGTGCAAAAGGCGTTCAGCGACGCCGTGCGCGAGCAGAACCTGAAGGTGGCGGGTTATCCGCGCATCGAACCCAAGTCGGGTGAGGCCGGCGCGAACAGCATGGAATTCAGCGCGACTTTTGAGATCTATCCGGAAGTGGCATTGGGCGACTTGAGCGCCTGCAGCATCGAGCGCCCCGCGGTCAGCGTGGGCGAAGCCGAAGTGGAGAAGACGGTGCAGATCCTGCGCAAGCAGCGCCGGCATTTCCATGATGCGTCGCGGCCGGCCGCCGACGGCGACCGCGTGACTGCGGATTTCCTCGGCAAGATCGACGGCGTCGAATTCGCCGGCGGCAAGGCGAGCGATTTCGCTTTCGTCCTGGGCGAAAAGCAGATGCTGCCGGAATTCGAGGCCAACGCCATCGGCCTGGCGGCAGGCGCGAGCAAGACTTTCGAGCTCACGTTCCCTGCGGATTACCACGGCAAGGACGTCGCCGGAAAGAAGGCGAGTTTCGAACTCAGCGTGAAGAAGGTGGAGGAGCCGCATCTGCCCGAACTGGATGCGGAATTCGCCAAGACGCTCGGCGTTGCGGACGGCGACCTCGCGAAAATGCGCCAGGAAGTGAAGGCCAATATCGAGCGCGAGGTGAAGAAGCGCACCCAATCCGACGTCAAGAACAAGGTCATGCAGGCGCTGCTCGATACGAGCAAGCTGGAAGTTCCCAAGTCGCTGATCGAAATGGAAACGCAGCGGCTGGTGCAGTCCGCCAGGGAAGACCTGCAGGCGCGCGGCATGAAGATCGAGCAGCTGCCGATCAATCCGGAGATGTTCGAGGACCAGGCGAAGCGCCGCGTTTCGCTCGGGCTGATCATCGCCGAACTGGTGAAAGCGCACGAGCTCGCGGCCAAGCCCGAGCAGGTGCGCGCGCTGGTGGAAGAGCAGGCGCAGAGCTATGAGCACCCGGACGAGGTGGTAAAATGGTTTTATTCGCAGCCGCAGCGGTTGTCGGAGATGGAAAGCCTGGTGCTGGAAGACAATGTCGTCACCTGGGTGCTGAATCATGCCAAGGTGGCGGACAAGGCCGTGAATTTCGACGAATTCATGGGAAAGGCAGCATGAGCTTGCGCTGGCCGTTGCTGACCCAGGAGACGACGAAATGATGCAGTCGAATTGGAATACCGGTGCCACATGGATGGCGCCGCAGGCGCAGATGACGGATCCGCAGAACCTGGGTCTGATCCCCATGGTCATCGAGCAGAGCGGCCGCGGCGAGCGCGCCTACGACATCTATTCGCGCTTGCTGAAGGAGAGGGTGGTGTTCCTGGTCGGCGTCGTCAACGAAATGACGGCCAACCTGATCGTCGCCCAACTTCTGTTCCTGGAGTCGGAAAATCCCGATAAGGACATCTCTTTCTACATCAATTCCCCCGGCGGCTCGGTCTCGGCCGGCCTTGCGATCTACGACACCATGCAGTTCATCAAGCCCGACGTGAGCACGCTGTGCGTGGGGCAGGCGGCCAGCATGGGCTCGTTTCTGCTCGCCGCCGGCGCCAAGGGCAAGCGCTTCTGCCTGCCGAATTCGCGCGTCATGATCCATCAGCCGATGGGCGGCTTCCAGGGGCAGGCCTCCGACATCGAAATCCACGCCAAGGAAATCCTCTACCTGCGCGCCAAGCTGAACGAAATGCTCGCCAAACACACGGGACAGTCCGTGGATACCATCGCGCGCGATACCGACCGCGACAATTTCATGTCGGCGGAGGAGGCGGTGAAATACGGCTTGGTGGATAATGTACTGACCAACCGCGCCGATACGCAAGTGTGAGGCCGAAATGAGCGAAAAGAACACCGGTGAAAAGCTCCTTTACTGCTCCTTCTGCGGCAAAAGCCAGCATGAGGTGAGGAAGCTGATCGCCGGGCCGTCGGTGTTCATTTGCGACGAGTGCATCGAGCTGTGCAACGACATCATTCGCGAGGAGACCTCCAGCGACAAGGGCGGTAAGACGGCCAAATCGGACCTGCCCACGCCGAAGGAGATCTGCGACATCCTCGACGAATACGTGATCGGTCAGGAACTGGCGAAGAAGATTCTGTCGGTCGCGGTGTACAACCACTACAAGCGGCTGAAGCACCTGTCGAAGAACGACGAGGTGGAACTCGCGAAGTCGAACATCCTCTTGATCGGCCCCACCGGATCGGGCAAGACGCTGCTCGCGCAGACGCTCGCGCGCCTGTTGAACGTTCCCTTCGTCATCGCCGATGCGACCACGCTTACCGAAGCAGGCTACGTCGGCGAGGACGTGGAGAACATCATCCAGAAGCTGCTGCAGAACTGCGACTACGACGTCGACAAGGCGAAGCGCGGCATCGTCTACATCGACGAGATCGACAAGATCTCGCGCAAGTCGGACAACCCCTCGATCACCCGCGACGTGTCGGGCGAGGGCGTGCAGCAGGCGCTGTTGAAGCTAATCGAGGGCACCATCGCCTCGGTGCCGCCGCAGGGCGGACGCAAGCACCCGAACCAGGACTTCGTGCAAGTCGACACGACGAACATCCTGTTCATCTGCGGCGGGGCGTTCGACGGCCTTGAGAAGATCATCCGCAACCGCTCGGAGAAGAGCGGCATCGGCTTCGGCGCCGAGGTGCGCAGCCTGAAGGACAGCAAGGACATCACCGCCGTGCTGCGCTCGGTGGAGCCGGAGGACTTGATTAAATACGGCCTCATCCCCGAGTTCGTCGGGCGCATGCCGGTGATCGCGACCCTGGAAGAGCTCGACGAGGCGGCGCTGATGCAGATCCTCACCCAGCCGAAGAACGCGCTGATCAAGCAGTATCAGCGGCTGTTCAGCATGGAAGGGGCGGATCTGGAAATCCGCCAGGCGGGGCTGTCGGCGATCGCGCAGAAAGCGCTCGCGCGCAAGACCGGCGCGCGCGGGCTACGCTCCATCCTCGAGCAGGTGCTGCTCGATACCATGTACGAGCTGCCGACGATGGAGAACGTGAGCAAAGTCGTCATCGACGAGCCCACCGTGCAAGGCGACGGCAAGCCGCTCCTGATCTACTCCGACCCGCCCAAGGTCGCAGGCTCCCTCTCATAGATGAGGCGCGGGGTTGAACTAATGCTCCCCGCCCCCATCTTACCGAAACATTTCCCCGAGGATACCCCATGTCCGCTATCGAATATTCCTCCGATCTGACCCAATTCCCGCTGCTGCCCTTGCGGGATGTCGTGGTCTTTCCGCACATGGTGATTCCACTGTTCGTAGGCCGCCCGAAGTCGATCAAGGCCATGGAAATCGCCATGGAATCGGGCAAGAGCATCATGCTCGCCGCGCAGAAGTCCGCCGCCAAGGACGAGCCCGCGGCCGACGACATGTATCAAATCGGCTGCATCGCCAGCATCCTGCAGATGCTGAAGCTGCCGGACGGCACGGTGAAAGTGCTGGTCGAAGGCGGGCAGCGCGCGGTGATCAAGGAGATCGAGGACCAGCGCACCCACTACGTGGCGGTGGCGCGGCCGGTCCCCGCCGACGCGAGCGACAACAACGAGGTCGAAGCGATGCGCCGCGCCTTGGTCACGCAGTTCGACCAGTACGTGAAGCTCAACAAGAAGATTCCGCCCGAGATCCTGACTTCGCTTTCCGGCATCGAGGAAGCGGGGCGGCTCGCCGACACCGTCGCCGCGCACTTGCCGCTGAAATTGGAGCAGAAGCAGCAGGTGCTGGAGATGTTCGACGTCAAGGCGCGCCTGGAACACCTGCTGGGGCAACTCGAAACCGAGATCGACATCCTGCAGGTGGAAAAGCGCATCCGCGGCCGCGTCAAGCGCCAAATGGAGAAGAGCCAGCGCGAGTATTACCTGAACGAACAGGTAAAGGCGATCCAGAAGGAACTGGGCGAAGGCGAGGACGGCGCGGACCTCGACGAGATCGAGAAGAAGATCAAGGCGGCGCGCATGCCCAAGGATGCGCGCGCGAAGGCCGAGGCCGAGCTGAAGAAGCTGCGCCTGATGTCTCCGATGTCGGCCGAGGCGACGGTGGTGCGCAACTACATCGACGTGCTGGTGAGCCTGCCGTGGAAGAAGCGCAGCAAGATCTCCAAGGACATCGTCACCGCGGAAAAGGTGCTCGATGCCGATCATTACGGCCTGGAGAAGGTGAAGGAGCGCATCGTCGAATACCTCGCGGTGCAGAGTCGCGTGGAGAAGGTGAAGGCGCCGATTCTGTGCCTGGTGGGCGCGCCCGGCGTGGGAAAAACGTCGCTGGGCCAGTCGATCGCCCGCGCCACCAACCGCAAGTTCGTGCGCATGTCGCTCGGCGGCGTGCGCGACGAAGCCGAGATCCGCGGCCATCGGCGCACCTACATCGGTTCGATGCCGGGCAAGATCCTGCAGAACATGACCAAGGTGAGCGTGCGCAACCCTCTGTTTCTGCTGGACGAGGTGGACAAGCTCGGCATGGACTTCCGCGGCGACCCGTCTTCCGCGCTTCTCGAAGTGCTCGACCCGGAGCAAAACCATACCTTCGTCGACCATTACGTCGAGGTCGAATACGACCTTTCGGAAGTGATGTTCGTCGCCACGGCGAACACGCTCAACATTCCGCCGGCGTTGCTCGACCGCATGGAGGTGATCCGGCTCTCCGGCTACACCGAAGACGAGAAGGTGAACATCGCCACGCGCTACCTGCTGCCGAAGCAGTTGAAGAACAACGGCCTGAAAAACGACGAAGTGTCGATCACCGAATCCGCCATTCGCGACGTGATCCGCTACTACAGCCGCGAGGCGGGCGTGCGCGGACTGGAGCGCGAAATCTCCAAGATCTGCCGCAAGGTGGTGAAGACGCTGGTGACCAAGAGCCGCGACTCGAAGATCGTGGTCACGGCGAAGAATCTCGACAAGTTCCTGGGCGTGCGCAAGTACACCTTCGGCATCGCCGAGAAGAAGAACCAGGTCGGGCAGGTCACGGGCCTTGCCTGGACCGAAGTGGGGGGCGAGTTGCTCACCATCGAGGCCGTGGTCATGCCGGGCAAGGGCAAGAGCATCACCACGGGCAAGCTGGGCGAGGTGATGCAGGAGTCGATTCAGGCGGCGCTCACCGTGGTGCGCAGCCGCTCCGCCAACCTCGGCGTCGCGGAGGACTTCTACCAGAAGATCGACCTGCACATCCACCTGCCCGAGGGCGCGACGCCCAAGGACGGCCCGAGCGCCGGCATCGGCATCTGCACCGCCATGGTGTCTATCCTCACCGGCATCCCGGTGCGGGCGGACGTCGCCATGACGGGCGAGATCACGCTGCGCGGCGAAGTGCTGCCGATCGGCGGACTGAAAGAGAAGCTGCTCGCGGCGCTGCGCGGCGGCATCAAAACGGTACTGATCCCGGACGAGAACCTGAAAGATCTCGCGGAAATTGCCGACAACGTGAAGAACCGGCTCGAAATCGTGCCGGTCAAGTGGATCGACCAGGTGCTCGAACTCGCGCTCGAGCGCAGGCCCGAGCCGCTCGCGAAGAAGGAAGGCGTGGCGCCGATTCCCCCTGCGGCGGACGGCCAGCCGGTAAGCGGGGTCATTACGCACTGAGCGCGCGTGTCAAGCGTGGCAAAAGCGCTTGACACGCTCGAAGGGCTGTTGCTATAAAGATCGCAGGCTTGCGGCTACCGCACGCCTGCCTCTTATCCGCGCGCACATTGCACATCCGCACCGAATTCCATTCCAGACGTTCGTCGCCTGATGCCAGGCTCTATAAAGGGGGTTCACTGTGAACAAGACCGAAATGATCGATCAAATCGCGAAGACGGCAGACATTTCCAAGGCGGCGGCAGGCCGTGCCTTGGACGCGACCGTCACCGCGATCAAGACCGCGATGAAGAAGGGCGGTATGGTGACGCTGGTTGGATTCGGCACGTTCTACGTGGGCAAGCGTGCCGCGCGCAACGGCCGCAATCCGCGCACCGGCGCGAGCATCAAGATCAAGGCGGCGCGGGTGCCTAAATTCCGCGCTGGAAAAGCACTGAAGGATGCGTTAAACTAACACTCTTTTTGGACGCGGGTGCCTCGCATTCACGCCCAGAAGGGTGCTTAGCTCAGTTGGTAGAGCGTCGCCTTTACACGGCGAATGTCGGCGGTTCGACCCCGTCAGCACCCACCAGGCTGTAACGGAATGTTGGAGTGGTAGTTCAGTTGGTTAGAATGCTGCCCTGTCACGGCAGAGGTCGCGGGT
>CAZMGP010000064.1:0-23032 GCA_964565875.1 uncultured Enterobacteriaceae bacterium | reverse complement strand
TACATGCACCAGTTCAAGATCAACGGCAAGATGGCCTTCGACGGCGATGTCTGGCAATGGCACCAGGACTACGGCACCTGGAAGAATGACGACTTGATGCCCGAGGCGCTGGCGATGAACGTCGCCATCTTCCTGGACGAAGTGAATGAATTCAACGGGCCGCTGATGTTCATCCCCGGCAGCCACAAGCTGGGCGTGATCGACGCCGCGCACGACACTTCGACCACCAGCTACCCGTTGTGGACGATCAACCACGACACCATCGCCAAACTGGTGGAGCGCGGCGGAATGGTGGCGCCGAAGGGGCCGGCCGGCTCGATGCTGCTGTTCCACTCTTGTCTGGTGCACGCGTCGAGCTCGAACCTTTCGCCGTGGAATCGCGTCAGCGTGTACTTGAGCCTGTGCGCGGTGTCGAACCATATCCGCCGCTTCAAACGCCCTGAATACATCGCCCACCGGGACTTCGCGCCCATCCAGTGCTTGCCGGACGATTGCCTGCTCAGGCACTACGACGTGCCCTTGCCGTGGAAGGACGGCACGCCGGAAGTGGCGCTGCAGCCGGCACTCGCGGGATAATCCGCTCTGGCCGCGGGCGCGGCCACGGAAAGCGGCGCAAGGCGCGGCTCGCCGAAGAATTTACGGAGAAGAAAATGAACCTCTACAGCAAGCTGCGGCAGCGACAGGCGCAAGGCAAACCTTTGCGCGTGGGCGTCATCGGCGCGGGCAAGTTCGGCGCCATGTATCTCGCGCAAGTACCGAATACCCCGGGTGTGCACTTGGTGGGCATCGCCGACCTTTCTCCGGCCGGCGCGAAGGCGAACCTCGATCGCGTCGGCTGGAAGCCGGAGCGCTATGGCGCGGCTTCTCTCGAGGATGCGCTGGCGAAAGGCAACACTCATTTGGGCGAGGACTGGCAAAAGCTCGTCGCTCATCTCGGCATCGACATCATCGTCGAATGCACCGGCAATCCGCCGGCTGCAGTGGAGCATTGCCTGGCGGCGTTCGCCAATGGCAAGCACGTCGTCAACGTCACGGTGGAGGCCGACGCTTTCTGCGGGCCGCTGCTCGCGCGCAAGGCCGCAGCGGCAGGCGTGGTCTACAGCCTCGCCTACGGCGATCAGCCCGCCCTGATCTGCGACCTGGTCGACTGGGCGCGCGCCGCGGGCTTTCCCGTGGTCGCCGCCGGGCGCGGCCACAAGTGGTTGCCGCACTTCTCGGAATCGACGCCGGAGACGGTGTGGGGGAATTACGGGCTCACGCCGGAGCAGGCGCGGATCGGCGGCCTCAATCCGAAGATGTTCAACTCTTTCCTCGACGGATCGAAGCCTTCGATCGAGAGCACCGCAGTGTGCAATGCGACGGGCCTCGCGGCGCCGCCGGACGGCCTGACCTTCCCTCCTGCCTCGGTCGACGACATCCCCTTCGTCTGCCGGCCGATCGCCGAGGGCGGCGTGCTGCACCAAAAGGGCCAGGTGGAGGTGATTTCGTCGCTGGAGAAAGACGGTCGCGTCATTCCCTACGACATCCGCTTCGGCGTGTTCGTCGTGTTCGAGGGCGAATCCGAATACATCCGCAACTGCTTCAAGGAGTACATGGTGCGCACCGACCCGAGCGGTCGTTACGCCTGTCTCTATAAGCGCTGGCACCTGATCGGACTGGAACTCGGCATTTCGGTAGCCTCGGTCGGCTTGCGCGGCGAGGCGACCGGCGCGGCCACCTGCTTCAATGCGGACGTGGTGGCGACGGCGAAACGCGACTTGAAGCCGGGGGAGATGCTCGACGGCGAAGGCGGCTACACCGTCTGGGGAAAACTTTTCCGCGCACAGAAGTCGCTTGCCTTCGGCGGTTTGCCCTTAGGCCTCGCCCATCAAGTGAAAGTGGTGCGGCCGGTGAAGAAAGGCCAGTCGCTTTCCTGGGCGGACGTGGCGATCGACGAGAATCTGCCCGCCTACAAGCTGCGCCGCGAAATGGAAGCGCTCTTTTCCGCAGCGCCGGAGACGGCTGCGGCCTGAAGTCGAGTCCTACTCCCCCGGCCCGCGTTTGGCCGCGGGCCTGCCGTAGAGGAGCACGCCGGGGTTTTGCTCCAGATCTTCGCTGAAGCGGCGCAGCGACGCCGTCGCCGCGCGCAGTTCAGCAGCTAGCAGGCGAATCTCGGGCAGCGTGTCCTTGACCTCCTCGCGCAAGTCCTCGCGCGCACCCTCCAGGGTGGCGCCGGCGCGCGTGCCGGCGCGGGCGAGTTCGGCCGCCATGCGGTCGAAGCCGTCGGCGCTCTTCTGCAGCCGATCCGCGAGGCTCGGCAGTTCGGCGGCGAGCCGCGCGGTATTGTTCAAGGTGTGCGCCGCATCGACGAGGCCGGAATCGATGGTCGCCGAGCGCGCCGCGAGCGTTCGCGTCAGGATGCGTAAATCGGCAAGGCTTTGCTTGATTTCGCGCCGATTGTCTTCGTCCAGCAGGGCACGCAGGTTTTCGCTGGTGGCGTTGAGGTTCACTAGCAGCGCGCTCACCGCGCTGTCCAAGCGCACCATCAGCGACGGGCCGCTGCGAATCACCGGAAAGTCTTCCCCGGCATGTGCTTCGAGCAATCGGGATTCGCGACGGCCGCCGGAAAGTTCGACGTAGGCGATGCCGGTGAGGCCCTGCACCCGCAGCACCGCGATCGTGTCCTCCTTCACCGGGGTACCGCGCTCGATGTCCAGGGTCAATTGCACCTGGTCGGCGTTGGCAGGGGAGAGCGCCATTTTGCGCACGCGGCCGACTTCGACGCCGCGGTACCTGACCGGGGCGTCGAGGTTCAGCCCGGAAACGGATTCGCTCATGTAGATCAGATAGGTATCGTAGACGGAGCGATAGGCGCCGCCGCCGGCGAACCACAGCACGCCGACGACGAGGGCGGCACCGAGCACCAGCACGAACGCTCCGATCAGAGCCAGATTTACTTTTGTTTCCATGCCTGCTCGCGCGCGGCTCGGCCGCGCGGGCCGTGGAAATATTCGCGGATCGCGGGGTGCGGGTTCTCGGCGAGTTCCACCATGCTGCCGGTGCCGAGGATGTGCCCTTCGCCCAGCACCGCCACCCGGTCCGCGGCGCGCCAGAGCAGATCGAGGTCGTGGGTGACCATCATGACGGTGAGGCCGAGCGCGTCCTTCATCTGGCGCACGAGCTCGTCGATGCCGCTTGCGCTCAAAGGGTCGAGCCCCGCCGTGGGTTCGTCCAGGAGCAACAGTTCCGGGTCGAGCGCGATGGCGCGCGCGAGCGCTGCGCGCTTGCGCATGCCGCCGGAGAGCTCGCTCGGGTATTTCGCACCGGCGTCGGGGGGAAGGCCGGTAAGAGCGATCTTCAGTGCGGCGATCGCGTCGATCAACGCATCGTCCAACCGGGTATGCTCACGCAGCACCATGCCCACGTTTTCGCTGACGGTGAGCGCGGAAAACAGGGCGCCGCGCTCGAACATCACCCCCCAGCGCCGCCTGAGCGGCAGCGCTTCTTCGTCGGCGAGACCCACCACCTCGCAGCCGAACACTCGAATCGAGCCCGAGGCCGGGCGCTGTAGGACGATGGTTTCCCGCAGCAGCGTCGATTTGCCACAGCCGCTCGCGCCGACCAGGGCAAAGATCTCGCCGCGGCGCACGGCGAGGTTGACGTCTTCGTGCACGACGGCGTCGCCAAAGCGCGTGTTGAGCCCGCGAATCTCGATGATGGCGTCGCTGCCTGCGGACGATTCGAGCACTGCGTTCATATGTGAAAGCGGCTGAAGAGGATGGAGAACAAGGCGTCGGTCACGATCACCAGGAAGATCGACTGCACCACGCTGACGGTGGTCTGCCGTCCCACGCTGTCGGCGCTGCCGCCCACCTGGAATCCCTGATAGCAGCCGACGAGCGCAATGATCACCGCGAACACCGGGGTCTTGCCGATGCCGGATAGGTAGGACGAAAGGCTGATGGCATTGTCCAGTTGCCCGAGAAAAGCGCCGTAGCTCACATCCAATTGGACCCGCGCCATGACCATGCCGCCGAGAATGCCCATCACATCGGTATACACGGTGAGCAGCGGCAGGGCGATCACTAGCGCCAACACCTTGGGCAGGACCAGCCATTCCAGTTGTCCGACGCCGATAGTGCGCAGGGCGTCGATTTCCTCCGTCACTTTCATGGTCCCGATCTGCGCGGCATAGGCGGAACCTGAGCGTCCGGCGACGATGATCGCCGTCATCATGGGCGAGAGTTCGCGCACCATGGCGAGTCCGACCAAGTCGGCGACGTAGATGTTGGCGCCGAAGCGGCGCAGCTGTTCCGCCCCTTGATAGGCGATGACGATGCCGAGCAGAAAGGAAAGCAGCCCGGTGATGGGCAGGGCCTCGTAGCCGGCGGTCTGCAGATTGCGCAGCAGCGGGCGCCAGCGGATGCGCCGCGGATCGAGCAAGGAGCGGGCGAGGACGAGTGCGTTTTCGCCGACAAAGGAAATCATGCCGTACGCGTGGCGCAAGCTCGCGAGCGATTGCCGGCCGATGCGCGCCAGCACTCCTGCCGCGGTCGGCGCAGGCAACGGTTGCATGCGTGCGGCGACCAGCGCGAGCAAGGACGAGAATTCCGGACGCAGGCCGCGAAGCTCGACGCTGTGGCCGTCGCGCTCGAGCGAGCGCAGCGAGCGTGCGAGCAACCACGCGCCGGAGGTGTCGAGTGCGCTCACGCCGGAGGCATCGATGCTGAGGCTTGGCACTTTCGGCCAGCCGAAGGCGGCAAGCTGAGGCTCGAGCGCGGCGACATTGGCCAGCGTCCAAGCACCGGTGCAGCGGACTTCGGATGTCGACGCGCCCGGCAGCAGAGTCGCTGCGGATTGCGCGCGTGATTCGGCAGTGGCTGTCATGGCTGGATTGCGGCGAGTGGCGGTGACAGGCAGCGCTTCGCGCGGCGGTGACCGCCACCGCGGCGCGTCGTGCCGCTTAACCAACTTTGCGCCGGCCGCCTGGGCGGGTATTGACAATCGTCAAACGACGCAGGGAGCGCGAACCTCTCCAGCGCAGTCCTGCTACCATCGCAGTTCCAGAGCACGGGGATGCGGGGAGAAGAATCTTGAAGAATCGCAATTGGGACCAGATCGAATAGCGCGTCTCCTCATCGGCAAAGGCAGGGGGCGCGCAAGCTCAGAGGAGAATCGAATGCGTCGTACGCTCGCTTTGCTGTTGACCTGCGTCGCCGTCTCGGCGCAGGCGCAAAACTATCCGGCGAAGCCGGTGCGGCTGGTGGTGCCGTTCGCGCCGGGCGGCAGTTCGGAAATCATTTCGCGCACGGTCGCGCACAGGCTTTCGGAAGATCTCGGCCAGCAGTTCATCGTCGAGAACAAGCCGGGCGGCGGCGGCAACATCGCCATGCAGGAGGTGGCGCGGGCGGAGCCCGACGGCTATACCCTGATGCTCGGGCACGTCGGTTCGCTGGCGATGAATCCGCCGATGTTCGCGAACAATCCGGCGATGAAGAAGCCGCCCTACGACGCCAACAAGGATTTCGCCCCCGTGTCGCTGATTGCGGTGGTGCCCAACATGTTCGTCGTCAACGCTGCCTTGCCGGCGAAGGATCTGAAGGAGTTCGTCGCGCTGGCGCGGGCGAAGCCGGGCGGAATCAACTACGGCTCCGCCGGCAACGGCAGCGCGGGACATCTCGCCTTCGAATACCTCAAGATGGTGAGCGGGATCGACGTCGTGCACGTGCCGTACAAGGGCACGGGGCCGATGCTCACCGATCTCATCGCGGGACAAACGCAGGCGACATCGGCGGGTGCACCGCCGCTGTTGCCGCATATCAAAAGCGGCAAGCTGCGCGCGATTGCCGTGGGGACGCGCGAGCGCATCGCCGCGCTTCCCGAGGTCGCCACCGTGGCCGAGCAGGGCTACCCGGGTTTCGAGACTTCGCAATGGTATGGAATCATCGTGCCGGCGAAGACGCCGCAAGCGCTGGTGAAGAAGCTGGGCGAGGAGATCGCCAAGGCGACGAAGAGCGGCGATGTGCTCGAGCGTTTTGGCCGCGACGGCACGATAGCGGTAGGGTCGACGCCTGCGGAGTTCGGGGATTTCATCCGCAAGGAGCAGGCGCGTTGGGGCGAAGTGGTGCGCAAGTCCGGGGTGAAGGCGGAATGACCGTTTCTCCCGGTCGGTGATAGCGGCGACAAAGGAGCATCTAATGCGACACCAGTACAATGGATTCGGCGCCGAGGACAGGCGATGAGCGCGGCGATCGATCGCGTCGGTTTCATCGGACTCGGCGTGATGGGCGAGCCGATGTGCCGCAACGTCGCCGCCAAGTCGGCTGCGACTGTCCTCGGCTATGACCGCGATCCGGCACCGCTTTCCCGCCTTGAGGCGAACGGCGTGGTCAAGGCGGCTTCCGCCGCCGGCGTGGCGCAGCAGGCCGAAGTCGTCTTTCTGTCCCTGCCTTCCGGCGAAGTGGTGGCGGAGGTGGCGCACGGTGGCCTCCTCGCCAGCGTGCATCCGGGACAAATCGTCGTCGACCTCGGCACTTCGCCCGTGGATTTGACACGCGAGCTGGCGCAGGAATTCTCTGCGCGCGGCGCGCGCTTCGTCGACGCGCCAGTGGCGCGGACACGGGCTGCAGCCGAGACCGGAACGCTGTCGGTAATGGTGGGGGCGGACGCGGCGACCTTCGACACCCTGCGACCGCTTCTCGCTATGTTCGCGAGCGACGTGACGCATTGCGGCGCGGTCGGATGTGGACAGGTGGTGAAGATCCTCAATAACATGGTGCTATTCGAGACCGTGCTCGCGCTCGCCGAAGCGCATGCGATCGGTACCCGCTCCGGCGTCGATCCGCAACTCTTGTTCGATACGCTGTCAAAAGGATCCGCAGACAGCTTTGCGCTGCGCAATCACGGCATGAAGGCGATCATTCCGGGCGAGTTTCCCGAGCGCGCATTCTCGGTGGATTATGCACGCAAGGACCTGTCCTACGCTTTGCGCCTCGCGCAGGACAGCGCCATCGATGCGAGCGGCGCGCGCAATGCGGATGGCTGGCTAAGACGCGCGAGCGAGGCCGGCGACGGCAAGCGCTATTTTCCGGTCGTGAGCCGCTTGCTCAGCCGCAAGCATTAACCCTGGTTCGACCTCCGTCATTACGCAGGCAGTGCACTCTGCGGCTGAGGCGCAGTCCAATAGGTGCGCGTAGCCGCGCAGGTGCGCGTAGCCGCGCGCGGCATGGCACGGCCACCGCACCGAGCGTATGATTGATTTTCGTCAAATGCCCGCAACCGGAAGCTTCTAGATTCACTTTGAGGTGGCGCGGGACGCGCCCGCGCTGAATGTTGGGTCGTGGTACTTAGGACTGCTATGAAACAGGTGATACCGGAAACGCCCCCTGAATACGATCGCGCAAGGATCGTCGAGCGTCCCGATGGTTTTTATTGGCAATCCAAGGACGGCGGCGTGGAGTCCGGACCGTTTGCGACGCTGTTGGAAGCGGTCGAGGACATGCAATACAGCGCGGATACGGACTACGAACCGGGCGAAAGCGTCGACGAGGCAGAGTCGGAGATCGGGATCTCCGACTGGGTTGATCCCGAAACCGGGGAACTCGCCGAAGAGCAGACGCCGCGGATCGAAGACCATTGACGGCTGCGCGTTACGCTCGGGGATACCGGAGCGGAATCGAAGGGAATGCGCCTGTTGCGGCGACGGCTAGCTTTTTCCTGAGGGTTGCTAGCTCACACCCGCGCCTCGCCCAGCCGGTTCAAGCAGCGTTCTATCCACCGTGCGGTGATCTTCTCCTGCAGCGAGTTCTGCTTCAGGCGCTCCGCTAGCGCGCTGAAATCCACTCGATCCAGTTCCTGGTCCTGGTTGTAGCAGGAGAAGACGTAACTCTTCTCACCGGTGTGGGGATCGCGCTGCGGCTGCAGGCATTGGGCGCAGATTTCCTTCATCATGCATTGCATCGGCGAATTGATCGAGCCGATGGCGAAATGGTGCGGCTTGAGGTGCGGCCGGAGAGCGTCGTGCCGCGCGCGCGCGACCGCCGCCATCATGCGGTCGGAGCCGATGGCGACGATGCGGTCGGCGTCGCCCGTGCGTATCGCGATCGGCCCGAGACGGCCTTCGGCGTAGGCGGTCATCGCCTGTACGATGTTGCCGACGAAGCTGCGGTCCTGCGGCCGGCCCGTCCCGGGTGCAAATCCGGGCCCTTCGTCGCAGCACCAGACGACAACGTCGGCCGCAGCTTCGATTTCGGCGACCTTATAGCGATCAACCAGCTTCTTGTAGCCGGCGAAGTAGAGCACCTTGGAACCCGCGGCGCGAAACGCCTGCCCGATGGAAAAGAGCACGGCGTTGCCGAGGCCGCCGCCGACGAGGATCACGGTTTCGTCGCCTGCGATGCGCGTAGGCGTACCGGTCGGACCCATCAGCACCACCGGTTCGCCCGGCTTGAGCAGCGAGCAGAGCTCGCTCGAGCCGCCCATTTCCAAAACGATGGTTGAAACCAGGCCGCGCTCCGGGTCGACCGAGGCGCCGGTGAGCGCGAGGCCCTCCATCTGCAGGCGGGTGCGCTCCGCCGCGCCTTGCGTCACCGGGGCGAGGGTTTCGAAGTTCTGCAGACGGTAGAACTGGCCTGGATGGAATTTCTTCGCCGCCATGGGCGCCTTCACCACGACCTCGACGATGTTCGGCGTCAGGCGCTCCACCTTGTGCACGCGGGCGGAAAGCGCCGCGCGCAGCTCGGCGAAGAATTCTGCCGTGGGAAGGGACGAGCGCGGCGGCTGCTGCGCAAGCACGCGCGACAGCAGCGGATAGCCCTGCTTGGCCGAGCCCATTGCCTTCACTACGTTGCCGAAATACGACGGATGCAGGTCGCCGAAGAAGCTGACGAATCTTCCGTCGTCTAGCTTCGAGAGCAGAACGGCCGCCTGGTCCGGCTTCGAGAGCGAATATGCGGGTCTTACGGGTGCACCGTGCTCGTCGCAGGCGCGGAAATATCTGCCGTCGAGCTCGAATTGCCCCGGATGCTCGCGCGCGAGCACGGTATTGGGCTGCGTACCGGCGGCGACCAATACGGTGCGCGCGGGCAGCCAATGCTCGCCGCCCGCAGTCCATTTGCCGTCGGCTCCGGCCAGTTGTGAGCGGAAACGCACGCCAAGGACGGCACCGTCGTCGGCCACGTCGACCGCGTGCGGAGCAAGGCACTCGGCGAAGGCGATGCCTTCTTCCAGCGCCTTCTCCACCTCTTCGTGATTGAGCGTATAGGAGGGGCTGTCGACGAGGCGGCGGCGATAAGCGATGGTCACGCCGCCCCAACGGCGCAGCAACTCGATGATGCGGGGTGCGCGACCCTCGGCCGCGGCGTGGCGACGCTCCTCGCGGATGGCGCGGGCGTGGGCGAGGAACTCCTCGGCGATCTCGTGTTCCTCGCAGTCCCAATCGGCGCGCACGACATCCTCGCCGCTTTCCGCTGCGAGGACTTCGAAGCGCGCGAGAAACTTCTCCACTTGCACCGGGTAATAGGCGAGCGATTCGGTCGCAGCGTCGATGGCCGTCAGACCGCCGCCGATCACCACCGCCGGCAGGCGCAGTTGCATGTTGGCGATCGAATCGGACTTGGCTGCTCCGGTGAGTTGCAGCGCCATGAGGAAATCCGACGCGGCGCGCACGCCGCGCGCAAGGCCGTTGGGAATGTCGAGCACCGTGGGCTTGCCCGCGCCCATGCACAATGCGACGTGGTCGAAGCCGACGGCGGCCGCGTCTTCCAGCGTCAGGCTGCCGCCGAAGCGCACCCCGCCGATGAGAGCGAATTCCCTGCGCCGCTCCAGTAGCAGGCGGATGAGCTTGAGAAAGTTCTTGTCCCAGCGCACGGTGATGCCGTATTCCGCGACTCCACCGAAGCCGGCCATGATCCGATCGGAAAGCGATTCATAAATGGCGCGGACATCGCGTATCGGCGCGAAGTCGACCCGTTCGCCGCCGGAGCCGACGCCGCTCCATACGGCCGGCAGCGGCTCGATCTTGAGACCGTCGATGCCCGCGACCTCGTGGCCGTCGTTCATCAAGTGATGGGCGAGCCCGAATCCCGCCGGCCCCAAGCCGGCGACGAGGACCCGCCTGCCGCTCGCCGGCTTGGGGTAAGGGCGAGACAGATTGAGCGGATTCCAGCGCGTGAGCAGGCTGTAGACTTCGAATCCGTACGGCAGTTCGAGCACGTCTTTCAGCGTGCGCGTCTCAGCCTGGGGAATGTTCACCGGTTCCTGCTTCTGGTAGATGCAGGACTTCATGCAGTCATTGCAGATGCGGTGGCCGGTGGCCGCGACCAGGGGGTTGTCTACGCAAATGACGGCGAGTGCGCCGATGGCGTGCCCACGGGTCTTGAGCTGGTGGAATTCGGAAATCTTTTCTTCCAAGGGGCAGCCCGCTTGGGTGACGCCGAAGGCGTTCTTCTTGAAGGCCGGGCTGCTTCCCGTACTCGGCTTGCTCCTTTCGCGCAAGCCGTTCGAACAGGAGTCCTTGCCCTGCTCGTGGCACCAGATGCAGTAATTCGCCTGATCGAGCGCGCCGACGAGGTCGGTGCCGGAATCGGTGAGCGCGAAGCCTTCGCGCCGACGCAGATGCGCGGGTGGCAGGGTGTGCAGGGCGTAGCCCGCGCTCGTGTCCGTTTGCACGGCGACCAGGCGCGCAGGATCGAGCTTCGGCGGTACTTTGAACAACACACCCGCGCGGTGTTTGCGCTTGCCCGCCGCAGACTGCGTCGCCCAGGCCGCGTACTCGAGCGCGACATCGAGCTCTATTGCGTGCTGCGCTTCGTCTTTTAGCCAGCCGGATACGGCGCGGGCGAAGGCGAGTTCGGACGGCGGTTCGCCCAGCCAGGCGACCAGCCGCGTTTCCAGTGCTGCTCCGTCCAGCTTCTCCGCCGCTACGGCGTCGATGCGATGCAGCGCCCGGCGCTGCACGAACAGCCGCTTGACCGAGTAGAGCGGCGATAGCTCGGCATGACGCGCGCGCAGGGATTCGAACTCGCCTTCGATGCCGAACAGCGCGGCGAGGAACTCCTCGAGTTCCGGCGCGAGGGCGATCAGAAGTTCCGATACTGCTTTCTTCGCCAGCGCCTCGGGCCGTGCACGCGCTTCACGCAAGCGCTCGGCCAGACTCGGCTCGCGTTCGTCGAGATAGCGCAGGAACGCGGCGTCGATTCGCGCGAGCCCGTCGCGCTGGTACAGGTCGGGAAAGGAAAAGCCCCAGTTCAACATTCAGGCGTAACTCGGTTCAAGAACTCGCGAATGTTACCTCGCGCAAAAGGCCCGGCAAGCGACCGTTTGGTTATTAGCTTAGAACCCGTAACAAAAGTCGTTTGTTACGGGCTGATTTAGGGGAGCACGAGGGGAGGCGCCCCGCAGGAAGTGCCCTTGGGGCATATCCCCTCGTTAGTTACAAACACTTAGAACCCGGACTCTTGGAACTTGCCGCATGGCTAATGCTTGCAAGAAACACTGGCGGGGCTTGGAGCCCGGCCGGCAAGCGCGCGATAATGCACCCAGGTCGAAGGTTTCGGGACGCCCGCCGCGCGGGATGAACATGTGGCGCTCGTCTCGGAGCATCTTCTGCAACAGCCCGAATTTTCTTTGTCACCTAGGAAGACACCATCATGGATATCAAGAATAACTCCTTCATCGTCACCGGCGGCGCTTCGGGCCTGGGAGCAGCCACGGCCCGCGCGATCGTCGCGGCCGGGGGCAACGTGGTCCTCGCCGACGTCAATGCCGACGGCGGCAATGCCCTGGCCAAGGAATTGGGCCGCGCGCGCTTCATCAAGACCGACGTGACTTCCGAAGCCGACGGCAAGGCGGCCGTGGCGCTGGCTCTGAAGGAGTTCGGCGGACTGCAGGGACTGGTCAACTGCGCGGGCATCGGCATCGGCGAGAAGACCGTGGGCAAAGACGGGCCGCATTCACTGGCGAGCTTCACCCGCGTCATCGGCATCAACCTCATCGGCACGTTCAACATGATCCGACTTGCAGCGGACGCCATGGGCAGAGGGCAGGCCAACGGCGCGGGCGAGCGCGGCGTGATCATCAACACCGCTTCGGTCGCGGCGTTCGACGGCCAGATCGGGCAGGCAGCCTACTCCGCCTCCAAGGGCGGCATCGTCGGCATGACGCTGCCGATCGCGCGCGACCTGTCGCGCGCCGGCATCCGCGTCGTGACCATCGCGCCCGGACTCTTCAAGACGCCGATGATGGACAGCCTGCCGCAGGAAGTGCAGGACTCGCTCGGCAAGATGGTGCCGTTCCCGTCGCGCCTCGGCCGTCCTGCCGAATACGCAGCGCTCGCCCAGCACATCATCGAAAACGAGATGCTTAACGGCGAGGTAATCCGGCTCGATGGTGCCATTCGCATGGCGCCGAAGTGATAATGGCGGGCGGCAGGACCGTCGCCCGTTTCAGAGCTGCTGCGGCTGCAACTGCGATTTGAACAGTTGCGAGCGGCGCACGTAGCCGTCGGCGATATTCTGCAGATTGGTGATTTCTGCCGGCGTGAGGTCGCGCGCGACCTTACCCGGCGAGCCGATCACCAACACGCCGTCGGGTATGGTCTTGCCTTCCGGTATGAGCGAGCCGGCGCCGATCAGGCAGTGCTTGCCGATCACCGCGTGATTGAGGATGACGCTGCCGATGCCGACCAGGCTGCCGTCGCCTATGCTGCAGCCGTGCAGCATGGCGAGGTGACCGACGGAAACGCTGCGGCCGAGGGTAAGTTTGATGCCGCCGTCGGTGTGCAGCATGGAATTGTCCTGGACGTTGCTGCCTTCGCCGATGGTGATCTGATCGTTGTCGCCGCGCACCACCACGTTGAACCAGACGCTCGCTTTGTCCTCGAGCAACACCGAGCCGATGAGGGTGGCGCTGGGCGCGACGTACCAGTCGCTGCCGCGTGCTTCCACTTTGCGTTCTCCGAGGGAATAGACGGGCATGTTCGATCCTTGTGATGGCGGCGTTCCACCGCGGCGGGCAGGGCAAACTTCAATGCGGCGAGGCGCGGAAGTCGCGGGAATCATAGCAGAAGCCGTCACCTGCTATCATGGCGGCCGCTGATGAAACGCGACACCTCCACCTTTCTCGACATCCGCGGGCTGCGCTATCACTGCCGCATCTGGGGCGATCAAGGCGCGCCCAAGCTGTTCATGCTGCACGGCTGGATGGACGTTTCGGCCTCCTTCCAGTTCCTCGTCGACGCGCTCGATGGTGATTGGCAAGTGATCGCGCCCGACTGGCGCGGTTACGGACTTACCGACTGGGCCCATGCGGACTGCTATTGGTTTCCGGACTACATGGCCGATCTTGACTTTCTGCTCGCCCATTTCGAGTCGGAGCGGCCGGTGACGCTGATCGGCCACAGCATGGGCGGCAATGTCGCGAGCCTGTACGCGGGCGTGCGCCCGGAGCGCGTCGCGCGGCTGATAAACCTGGAAGGCTTCGGCATGAGCCGTACCGAACCGACGAAAGCACCGGCACGCTATGCGAAGTGGCTAGTGCAACTCGCTCACAAGCCGGGTTTCCGCGATTACGCCGATTTCACGGAGCTCGCGGCGAGAATGCGCGCAAGCAACGAGCGCTTGTCCGAAGAGCGCGCCCAGTATCTCGCTCGCCACTGGGGCAAGGAGAAGGGCGACGGCCGGGTCGTGCTGCGCAGCGATCCGGCGCACAAGCTCATCAATCCCGTGCCGTATCAATTGGACGAGGCCATGGCCTGCTGGCGCAACGTCGCCGCGCCGGTGCTGTGGGTGGACGGCGCCGAATCGAAAATCGGCGAGCGCATGCGCATCCACCCGCATGACTACGACGCGCGCAAGGCCTGCTTTCGCCGCTTGGTCGCGCACACCGTCCAGGGTGCCGGTCACATGCTGCACCACGATCAGCCGGAGCAACTCGCCCGCTTGATCGAAGCTTTCCTGCGCGAAGCGGCGTAGCTGCGTCGCGGCAGCGGCGCGTTCACGGAGGCGCGAGGGCTGCATGATAAAATCGGCGCTCGATGCCATCCGACTCCACCCCGAATTGCGACCTGCACTGTCACTCGACCGCGTCCGACGGCTTGCTTGCGCCGGCCGACCTGGTGCGGCGGGCGGCTGAAAACGGCGTCGACGTCCTCGCGCTCACCGACCACGACGAAATTGCGGGTCTCGCGGCGGCGCGGGCGCAGGCGCAAGCGCTGGGCCTGCGCTTCATTGACGGCGTCGAGGTGTCGATCAGCTGGGGCGGTATCAGCATTCACGTCGTGGGCCTCGGCATCGATCCGGAAAACGAAGAACTGTGCCGGGGCCTGCAGGCGATACGCCAGGGTCGCACAGAGCGCGCGAAGCGCATGGCGCAAGACCTTGAGCGCGTCGGCATTCCCGGCAGCCTAGAAGGCGCCTATGCCTATGTGGATAATCCCAATCTGATCGGGCGCACGCATTTCGCGCGTTTCCTCGCGGAGAAGCGCTACGTCAGCGACGTGCGCAGCGCGTTCCAGCATTATCTGGTCAGCGGCAAGCCGGGCTACGTGCCGCACCAATGGGCGACGCTGCAAGAGGCCCTGGGCTACATTTCGGCCGCAGGCGGCGTGGCGGTTGTAGCGCACCCCGGCCGCTATAAGCTGACGCGCGCCGAAATGCGGAACTTCCTCGCCGAATTCAAGGACGGCGGCGGTGCGGGCATCGAAGTTGTCACCAGCAGCCATTCGGCCGAGCAATATCTCGAATACGCGATACTCGCCAAGGAATTCGGACTGCTCGCCTCGCGCGGCTCGGATTTTCACGGCCCGGGCGAGTCGCGCATCGATCTGGGGCGGTTGCCCAGTCTTGCCGCCGAGCTGAAACCGGTCTGGCAGGCTTGGTAGCGATCGAGATTGCCCCGACGATTTCGCATGATGCGCGCGTGATGTTCCCATGTCGCAGTATTTCGCCGTCCATCCGACCCATCCGCAGCCGCGCCTGATCGCGCGCGCCGCGGCGATCATCCGCGACGGCGGCGTGATCGCCTACCCGACCGACTCCTGCTATGCCCTCGGCTGCCGCATTGGCGACAAGGAGGCGATGCAGCGGCTGCGCTTCATCCGCCAGATGGACGAAAAGCGCCACCTGACGCTGATGTGCCGCGACCTGTCCGAAATCGGCACCTACGCCCAGGTCGACAACGTGCGCTACCGCTTGCTGAAGGTGCTTACGCCGGGCAGCTACACTTTCATCCTGCAGGCGACGCGCGAAGTGCCGCGGCGGCTGCTGCATCCCAAGCGTAAGACGATAGGCGTGCGCGTGCCGGACCACGCGGTGGCGCAGGCGCTGCTCGCTGCGCTGGGCGAACCGCTGCTCTCGGCGACGTTGATCCTGCCCGAGGATGCGGCGCCTTTGAACGACGCGCAGGAGATCCGCGCGCGCCTTGAACATGCGCTCGATCTGGTGATCGACGGCGGCTCCTGCGGCGTCGTGCCGACCACCATGGTCGACTTGACCACGGCGGTGCCGCATCTCTTGCGCCAAGGCAAGGGAAGCGCCGAGCCTTTCGGGCTCGAGCGCGTAGTCTGATAAAATCACCCCTTTTTCGTCGCCGGATCAATGGAATTCAACCTCGTCCAAACGCTCGCCATTTACGCCATTCCGGTGATCTTCGCCATCACCTTGCACGAGGCGGCGCACGGCTACGTGGCGAGGCATTTCGGCGACACCACCGCCTATGTCCTGGGGCGGGTCAGCCTGAACCCAGTGCGCCACATCGATCTCATGGGCACCATCGCCGTGCCTCTGTTGATCTTGGTGACGAGTAAGCTCTTGGGCTCAGGCGGCATCCTCTTCGGCTGGGCCAAGCCGGTGCCGGTGGATTTCTCCGCCTTGCGTCACCCCAAGCGCGACATGCTGTGGGTCGCCGCGGCCGGACCGTTTGCGAATCTCGTGATGGCGCTCGCCTGGGCCTGCGCGCTCAAGTTCGCGCTGGTCGCGCCGCCGAATGCGTTCAGCCTGCCCTTGAGCCTCATGGCCGATGCGGGCATCACCGTGAATCTGGTGCTGATGGTGCTCAATCTCCTGCCCATCCTGCCCTTGGACGGAGGCCGCATCGCCGTGAGCCTGCTGCCCAACCGCCTCGCTTACCGCTATTCGCGGCTTGAGCCCTACGGTTTCCCCATTCTATTGGTGCTGCTGTTTACCAATACGCTCGGCTTCATCCTCAACCCGGCGCTGATGCTGTCGCTGCAGGTGATCGAGGCCTTATTTCAGATTCAACTTTAGCGAAAGGCGAACAATGTACGAGCCGCGCGTCGTCTCGGGCATGCGACCCACGGGGAGCCTGCACCTGGGGCATTTTCACGGCGCCCTCAAGAACTGGGTCAAGCTGCAAAGCGAGTATCCGTGTCTGTTCTTCGTTGCCGACTGGCATGCGCTCACCACCCATTACGACACGCCCGAGGTGATCGAGGAAAACGTGTGGGACATGGTCATCGACTGGCTTGCCGCCGGCATCGACCCCGCGCGGGCGACGCTGTTCATCCAGTCGCGCGTGCCCGAGCACGCGGAACTGCATACGCTGTTGTCGATGATCACGCCGCTGGGTTGGCTCGAGCGCGTTCCCACCTATAAGGATCAGCAGGAAAAGCTCGCCGACCGCGACCTCGATACCTACGGCTTCCTTGGCTATCCCTTGCTGCAGAGCGCGGACATTCTCATGTACCGCGCTGCCTGGGTGCCGGTGGGCGAAGACCAGGTGCCGCACATCGAGCTCACGCGCGAAGTGGCACGCCGCTTCAACCATCTGTTCGGACGCGAGCCCGGCTTCGAGGATAAGGCCAAGGTCGCGGTGAAGAAGCTGGGCAGCAAGAAAGGCAAGCTCTACAACGAGCTGCGCACGCGTTTCCAGGAGCAGGGCGACGAAGAGGCGCTTGCCGCCGGGCGTGCGCTCCTGAACGAGCAGCAGAACCTGTCGATGGGAGACAAGGAGCGCTTGTTTGGCTATCTCGAGGGCAGCGGGCGCATGATCCTCGCCGAACCGCAGGCCCTGCTCACCGAATCGTCCAAGCTGCCGGGGCTGGACGGTCAGAAGATGTCCAAGTCCTACAATAACGCCATTACGCTCCGCGAGGATGCCGCGTCGGTCACCAAGAAGGTTCGCACCATGCCCACCGATCCGGCGCGGGTAAAGCGCAGCGACCCGGGCGATCCGGAGAAATGTCCAGTGTGGCAGCTGCACCAAGTGTATTCCGACGACAAGACCAAGGAATGGGTGCAGCAGGGCTGCCGCAGCGCCGGCATCGGCTGCCTGGAATGCAAGCAACCGGTGATTCAGTCTATCCTGACGGAGCAGACACCGATGCGCGAACGGGCGCAGCGCTACCTCGACGATCCGACACTGGTGAAGAACATCATTGCCGACGGCTGCGAAAAAGCGCGCGCGCTCGCTGCCGAAACCATGCGCGAAGTGCGCGAAGCCATGGGACTCAACTACTCGTGAGCGGGCCCGCAGCAGAGAACAACATGCCGGAACCCGCGGCCGTTCCGCCGAGTGCCGTGGCTGCGGAGCTGCCGCGCGTGGCGACGGTGCGCGGCGAAGTGCTGCACGAGCTGCCGCCGGATTTGTATATCCCTCCCGACGCGCTCGAGGTGTTTCTGGACACCTTCGAAGGGCCGCTCGATCTTCTGCTCTACCTCATCCGCAAGGCAAATATCGACATCCTCGACATTCCCATGGCGCAGCTCACGCAGCAGTATCTGGAGTACGTCGAACTGATGCGCCGGCGTAATCTGGAGCTCGCCGCGGAGTACCTGCTGATGGCGGCGCTGCTGATGGAGATCAAGTCGCGCATGCTCCTGCCGCGGCCGCGGCCGCTGCAGGAAGAGGAAGTCGACCCGCGCGCGGAACTCGTGCGCCGGCTGATGGAATACGAGAACATCAAGCTCGCTGCGGCGAAGCTCGACGCGCTGCCGGTGCTGGGGCGCGATTTCCTGACGGTGGAAGTCTGGATCGAGCAGGCCGCGGTGCAGCGCTTGCCGCAGGTGCGCGCGGAGGACTTGATCGCCGCCTGGCAGTCGCTCTTGATGCACGCCAAGGTGACGCAGCATCACAAGGTCACACGCGAAGAGCTGTCGGTGCGCGAATTCATGTCCATCATCCTGCGCCGCTTGCACGGCAGCCAGTATGCCGAATTCACCACCTTGTTCGACGTGTCCAAGGGAGTGCCGCTGGTGGTGGTGAGCTTCCTCGCCGTGCTGGAATTGGTGCGCGAAAGCCTGATCGAAGTGACACAATCCGAGCCTTATGCTCCCATCTACGTAAAGCTTGCCCATGCTGAATCCGACTGAAGCCAAGACCGTACTCGAGGCGGCGCTCCTCGCGTCGCAGGAGCCGCTGACCCTCGGCGAACTGCGCCGTCTGTTCGAGGAGGAAATCGGCGCCGACACCTTGCGGCGGTTGCTCGACGAACTGCGCCAGGGCTGGGAGGGACGCGGCGTCGAACTCGTCAATCTCGCGAGCGGCTGGCGCTTCCAGACGCGGCCCGAGTATCAGCAGTATCTGGAGCGCCTGTCGCACGAAAAGCCGCCGCGCTACTCGCGCGCGGTGATGGAAACGCTTGCCATCATCGCCTATCGCCAGCCGGTGACGCGCGGCGACATCGAGGACATCCGCGGCGTCACGGTATCGAGCAACGTGATCAAAAGCCTGGAAGTGCGCGGCTGGATCGATACCGTGGGCCATCGCGATGTTCCCGGCCGGCCGGCGCTGTACGCAACGACCAAAGCTTTCCTGGATGACCTCGGCCTGCGCTCGCTGCAGGAATTGCCACCGCTTGAGCAACTAAGCAACACCTTAGACCTTGCCCCGCCCCCACCGCCCGCCGAAGAACCGCCCGCAGCCGCAGAGACCGCAGAACCGGCAGACGCAGCCGAGTAGCGCGCCCGTTTCGGAAAAGCTGCACAAGGTGCTCGCGAGCGCGGGCCTTGGCTCGCGCCGCGAAATGGAGGCGTGGATCGCGGCGGGCAGGGTAGCGGTGAACGGTCAGCCGGCGCAGGTCGGCGTACGCGTCGGACCGGCAGACAGGGTGGAGGTCGACGGCCGGCCGCTTGCCAAGCCGCGCGCCGAAGGCGCACGCGTGCTGCTCTACCACAAACCTCCTGGGGAAATCGTCAGCCGCGACGATCCGCAAGGGCGGCCGGCGGTCTTCGACCATCTGCCGCGGCTGCGTGGGGCGAAGTGGATCGCCGTGGGGCGGCTGGATTTCAACACCAGCGGCCTGCTGCTATTCACTACCTCGGGCGAACTCGCCAATCGCCTGATGCACCCGCGCCATCGCATCGAGCGCGAATACGCGGTGCGGGTGCTCGGCCAGCTGAGCGCGGAGCAGCTACAAGCCCTGCACAAGGGCATCCAGCTGGAAGATGGCCTGGCGCGCGTGGACAGCATCGTCGATGCGGGCGGCGAGGGCAGCAACCACTGGTACAACCTGGTGCTCTCCGAAGGCCGCAATCGCGAGGTGCGGCGGCTGTTCGAGGCGCTCGGCCTCACCGTCAGCCGCCTGATTCGGCTGCGTTACGGCCCGCTCGCGCTGCCGCCGCAGTTGAAGCGCGGCCAGTCGCGGGAACTCGATGACGAAGGGCTAGACCGGCTGCTCGTGGCGCTCGATCTTCCGCGCGGGCCGCGGCATAGAGCCGAAGAGGCGCTCCTCTCGGGCCGGCGTCGCCAACGGCCGCGGCGAGGCTAGGCAGGCACCTCTATGCGGCCGCGCCGCCGCAAAATAATTGCATAGGCGGCGGCAAGGGCGGCACTCCCGGCGCCTGCCGGCTCGCCTCGCGTCGGACCTGACGCGGACGTGACAAAAGGCTTCGGTAACGCATCCTAAGCGCCCATTCCCCAAGGACAAATAATTGCTCGCAGAATTGTCCACAGAGCAACTTTCTGCTAGAATTTCAAGTCTGTGTAACGCGGTATGTAGGATGGGCGGTGAGCCCATTTTTTATTTGTGGCTACGCAACTGCAAGGCTTGCTGGAAAAGACCGTGGACGGGCTCGGCTACGAACTCGTCGGGGTGGAACTGTCCAATCGTGGGCGCATGCTTCGCGTCTTCATCGACAAGCCCGCGGAAAGCGCAGCCGGCGGCGTGACGGTGGACGATTGCGCACGGGTCAGCAACCAACTGAGCCGGGTGTTCGAGGTCGAGGGAGTCGACTACGACCGCCTGGAGGTTTCGTCTCCGGGGCTGGACCGGCCGCTGCGTAAAGAGGCGGATTTTGCGCGTTTCGTGGGCGAGCAGGCGAAATTGAGCCTGCGCGTGCCGATGGCGGGGCGGCGCAATTTCACCGGCGTGATGCGCGCGGTGGCGGATGGCAAGCTGCAACTCGAGATCGAGGGCGGCAGCGTGAGCATCGATATCGCCAATATCGACAAGGCGCGGCTGGTGCCGAGGGTTGAATTCTGAAGTCGGAGGTGGTGTAAATGAGCCGTGAGATTCTGTTGCTGGTGGACGCCCTGGCGCGCGAGAAGAACGTCAACAAGGACGTGGTCTTCGTCGCCTTGGAGATGGCGCTCGCCTCGGCCACCAAGAAGCGCTTCAGCGACGACGCCGATGTGCGCGTGGCGGTCGACCGCGATACCGGGGACTTCGAGTCGTTCCGCCGCTGGCAAGTCGTCGCCGACGAGGCCGTGGAGAACCCGGCGCAGCAGATCGCGCTCACCGAGGCGGTGAAGCAGCACGCCGACATCCAACTCGAGGAATTCATCGAAGAGCCGCTCGAGCCGATCGAATTCGGCCGCATCGGCGCGCAGGCGGCGAAGCAGGTCATCCTGCAAAAGATACGCGACGCCGAGCGCGAGCAGATCCTGCAGGACTTCCTCGGCCGCGGCGAGAAGCTGGTGACCGGCACGGTGAAGCGCATCGAACGGGGCAACGCCATCATCGAGTCCGGGCGCATCGAGGCGGTGCTGCCGCGCGACCAGATGATCCCGAAGGAAAATCTGCGCGTGGGCGACCGCGTGCGCGCACTGCTGTTGCGGATCGACCGCAACGTGCGCGGCCCGCAACTGGTGCTGTCGCGCACCGCGCCCGAATTCATCATCGAACTGTTCCGGCTGGAAGTCCCGGAAATCGAGGAAGGGCTGCTCGAGATCAAGTCGGCGGCGCGCGATCCGGGCGTGCGTGCGAAGATCGCCGTGCACACCAACGACAAGCGCATCGACCCCATCGGCACCTGCGTCGGCATGCGCGGCTCGCGCGTGCAGGCAGTCACCGGGGAACTCGGCGGCGAGCGCGTCGACATCGTGCTCTGGTCCGCCGATCCGGCACAGTTCGTCATCGGTGCGCTGGCGCCCGCCGACGTGTCGAGCATTCTCGTCGACGAGGAGAAGCACAGCATGGACGTGGTGGTGGACGAGGCGAACCTCGCCATCGCCATCGGCAGAAGCGGGCAGAACGTGCGGCTTGCGTCCGAACTCACCGGCTGGACCATCAACCTGATGACCGAGGAAGAGTCGGCGAAGAAGCAGCAGGAAGAGAGCGCGGGCATCCGCAACGTCTTCGTGGAAAAACTGGACGTGGACGAGGAAGTGGCGGACATCCTGATCCAGGAAGGCTTCTCCACGCTGGAGGAAGTCGCCTACGTGCCGATCAACGAGATGCTGGAAATCGAGGCGCTCGACGAAAACACGGTGAACGAGCTGAGGAGCCGTGCGCGCAACGCCCTTCTGGTGCAGGAGATCGCTAGCGAAGAAAAGGTCGAAGGCGTCGACCCGGAGCTGCTGCACCTGGAAGGCATGGACAGCCATATCGCGGCGAAACTCGCCGAGGCGGGAGTGCGCACGCGCGACGACCTGGCGGACCTCGCCACCGACGATCTGATCGAAATCAGCGCCATCGACGCCGAACGTGCGAAGGCGCTGATCATGAAGGCGCGCGAACACTGGTTCGCACAAGAGCAAGGGAAGTAGGATACGGCTATGGCGCAGACTAGCGTTACACAGTTCGCCGGCGAGCTGAAAATGCCGCCCGCAGTGCTGCTCGAGCAGCTCAAGGCTGCCGGCGTGCACAAGCAGCAGGCCGACGACACGCTGTCCGAGCAGGACAAGACCCGGCTGCTCGAGTATCTGCGCAAGGTGCACGGCGCGACCGAAGCGAAGAGCAAGATCACGCTCACGCGCAAGCAGACCTCCGAGATCAAGAAGTCCGACGCGACGGGCAAGTCGCGCACGATTCAGGTCGAGGTGAAGAAGAAGCGCGTGTTCGTCAAGCGCGACGCCGCGGTCGAGGCGCCGCCCGAGGTCGTCGCGCCCGTCGAGGAAAAGAAGCCGGCTGCGCCGCCTCCGCCCGCCGTCGACGCGCAGCAACGTGAGCTGCGCGAGCAGGAGCAGAAACGCCAGGCCGAATTGATCGCACGCCAGGCCGAGGAATTGCGCGAGAAGCAGGAGCGCGAGAAGAAGCTTGCCGAGGCGCGCGAAACCGAGGAGAAGAAGGCGCAGGAAGCCGCCGCGGCGAAGCCGGCGGAACCCGCCGCCACGGAAGGCACGCTGCACAAACCCAAGGTCGACGAGGCCGCGAAGGGAGAGAAGAAAGGGGCGAAGAAGAAGCCCACGACCACCATTTGGAAGGACGAGAGCGCGAAGCGGCGCACGATCAAGACGCGCGGCGAAGTTGCTGGCGCCTCCGGCTGGCACACCCCGAGCAAGGGCACGCGCCACAAACCGGTCGCGGCCGTTGAGCCGGCGCAGGCCTTCGCGCTGCCGACCGAACCGGTGGTACGCGAAATCATGGTGCCCGAAACCATCAGCGTCGCCGATCTCGCGCACAAGATGTCGGTGAAGGCTGCGGCAGTGATCAAGACGCTGATGAAGTTGGGCAGCATGGTCACTATCAACCAGGTGCTCGACCAGGAAACCGCCATGATCGTGGTCGAGGACATGGGCCATATCGCCAAGGCGGCGCGGCTGGACGAGCCCGACAGCTTCCTCACCGAAGCGGCTGCGGAGCAGGAACGGGCCCACCAACTCCAGCCACGTGGCCCGGTGGTGACGGTGCGGGGCCACGTCGGCCCCGGTCAGACCC
>CAZMGP010000063.1:0-23998 GCA_964565875.1 uncultured Enterobacteriaceae bacterium | reverse complement strand
AGAAATCGAATCAAGTTAACAGCCCCTCATTTCATTTTGAAACCAGTTCTTAGAGTTCCACATCGGTTGCGTCGGCTAGGCCCCGGTCGAGCTTAGCTTCGCCCACTCGGCGTCCGCGGTTCCGTCTGCTCTTGCATACATGGTACACGCTATGTATAGTGTATACAGGTAAATCGGCGCTCCCCGCTGCAGCCGGTGAGAAAGAGGACGGGAAGCGCCAGCGAGACAATGCCGTCCTTGGTGTTGCCTCCGGCCTTTGATGTTGATGTGCACATGGTGAACATACCTGCAGAACAGTTGAACGAAGACAGTGCGCCCGTGCGCGGCGCAAGGCTGGTATCGCTGACGGCGCGCGTGCTGCGCAGCCTCGCCGAACTGCATCGATCGAGCTGCCGCATCGCGGACGTCGTGGAACACACCGGAATCGAACGCGGCACGGTGAACCGCGTGTTGCGCGCGCTTTGCGCCGAGGGATTGGCGCGGCGAGAAGCCGACGGCCGCAGCTATCGCCTCGGGCCGCTTAGCTTCGAACTCGGGCTGATCGCCGAAATGCGCCTGCCCTGGCGCAACGTCGTGCAGCCGGCGATGGAGCGCATCGCCGCCGAAACCGGCGACACCTGTTTCTTCATGATTCGCAGCGGCCAGGACGCGGTATGTCTCGCGCGCGGGGAAGGCAGCTATCCGGTGCGCGCCTTCACCATGGACGTCGGCAACCGCAGGCCGCTCGGCGCTGCCGCGGGCAGCGTCGCGCTGCTCATGTACCTGCCGCCGGCGGAGTGCGAAGCCTATCTGCGCAAGCACGCGCATCGCATCAAAGGCCTTGGTTTGCTCACCGCCGACGCGGTGCGCGCGATGGTGGTGCGCGCGCGCAAGCTCGGCTTTGCCTTGAGCCATGACGAAATCCTGCCGGAAGTGAGCTCAGTCGGCGTGGCAATTCCAGCGCGCTGGGGCACGCCTTACGCTGCCTTGAGCGTGGCGGCGGTTACGAGCCGCATCATGCCCAACGATCGTTACCGCGACATCGCGCGTCTGTTACAGGAAGTGGGCAAGTCGCTCGCGCTCGAGCTGCAGGCATTCGCCTGACCGCCCCGAGGGATCAGTTCTGCGCGAAGTTCGGGTGCAGGAAGGGCCAGGGGGAGGCTTCCGTGCCGCGCTCGACCATGACCTCGATCAACGCGGGCGCGTTCGCCGCGAAGGCCTTCTCCAGCACCGGCTTGAATTCTCCCGGCGAGCGCACGCGCTGCGCGGCGACACCGTAACTCTCCGCAAGCTTGACGAAGTCCGGATTGGCGAGCTCGGCGCCGATGACGCGGCCCTGGTAGGTCGTCATCTGGTCGCGCCGGACATTGCCGTAGGCATTGTTGTTGAACACACAGGCGACCACGGCGATGCCGTGTTGCGCGGCGGTCGCGAGTTCCTGCGCGCCGAAAAGAAAGCCACCGTCGCCGTTGACGGAAACGACCATCTTGCTCGGGTTTGCCACCTTCACCCCCAGCGCGGTGTTGTAGCCGAAGCCAAGCGTTTCCTGGTAGCCGCAGGTGACGTAGCTGCGCGGCGCATAGACGGGAAAACCGAAGCGCGCGGCAAAGCCCACCTGCGAAATTTCCTCGACGAAGAAGCCGTCGCGCGGCAATATCTCGCGCACGACGTCGAGATAAGCCATTTGCGGCTGCACCTTGGCGAACTTCTCGCGCGCCTTGGCTTTCACGCGCCGGAATTCGTCTTCGCGCGATGCGCGCTTGGGCAGGCTTTTCGCAAGTTCCGCCAGCAGCGCCGCCGTGCCGGCGCGCGCGTCGGAGACGATGCCGACGGCAGGCGGCACACGCACCATTTCCGTCGGATCGATGTCGATGCGCACGAAGCGCACGCCGGGGGGCATCGTTTTCCAGCGTAGGTGCTGCAATTCGAGCCGCGTGCCGATGCCGATCACCACGTCGGTTTTCAGCCACAGATCGAGCGCCGCGCCTCCAGGGAAGCCGTAGGGAAGCGCCTCGCTGACGATGCCGCGTCCGCTACGGTGCGCGACTACGGGCGCCTGCAGGAGCTTTGCCAATTCGAGCACTTCGGCGCCGGCATCGATTGCGCCCGCGCCTACGGTGATCATCGGATTGGCGGCGCTCTTGATGATCTCGGCCGCGCGGCGGATGCCGTCGGCGTCGATTGGCGGCGCGTCAATGGGCAGGGGCTCGACCGGCAGAACTTCCGCGCGTTCGCCGAGCACGTTCCACGGCGTTGCGAGTGCCGCCGGACCGGGGCGCCCTGCGCGCATTTGGCGGAAAGCTTCCGCCACGGCGCCGCTCGCCGCGGTGGGGTGATCGATGCGCGCGGCCCATTTGTTGATGCCCTTCAAGGTCGCGAGCTGGTCCGGCAGCTCGTGCAGGATGCCGCGGCCGCGGCCGATGAAAGGCGCGGGAATGTCCGCGGTCAGGCAGAGGATGGGCGTGCAGGCGCCGAGCGCGGTGCACATGGCGGCGCCCGCATTGAGCACGCCCGGGCCGGGAACGACGGAGAACACGCCAGCCTTGCCGCTAGCCTTGGCGTAGCCGAAGGCGAGGTAGCCGCCTGCCTGCTCATGGCGCGTGGTGATGAAGCGGATGCGGTCGCGCGCGGCATGCAGGGCATCGAACAGATCGTAGGTGTGCGCGCCGGGGATGCCGAAGACGGTGTCGACGCCGTGGCGGAGCAGGGCGTCGACGATCGCCTGCCCGGTAGTCATCTGGGCCATGGCGCATGCTAGCACAGGGCGCATCGACTTCGGCGCCAGTCGATCGCAGAGGAAATGCTTACTCGGCGTCCCAGGCTTTTTCCGGTAAGGGCAGGCCGGCGAAGTCCTCAGGCCCGAGGCGGCCGTTGGGCGCGATGCCGAAATCGTCGAGGATCAGCATCAACTGGCGCGTGTGCTGCGCCGGATGCCATACCGTGCGTTCGAGCACGGCGTGCAACGGGTGGCGGCCGAAATAGGTGTCCATTTCCATCGCGCAAGCCTTGTCTGCATAGCCGGCCCACCACGCCTTGAAGCGCGCGAGCACGCCCTCGCCGTAGCGCGCGATCTCCTCCGTCGTCTGCGGCGCCTGCGCGGGCTCGGCCATGATGTGCTCGTAGGCGAGCGGCCCGGTCGGCACGACTTCGAGGAAGGCTTCGGGGATGCGGAACACGTGGCAGGCGAGGACGCGGATCGATCGGTTGCGGTTGCGAAACGGCTGCGCCAGTCGGTCTTGCGGAATCTGCCTGACGTAGCGCGCCGCGGCGCTGAGCACGAGCTCGAGCTTCGCCAGCAGCGCGTCCGGCGCGAGCGGCTCGTGCAGCTTGATCTGCAAATCGAGAAACTTCACCACGTCGGTGAGCGTCTGTGCGTAGACGAAGCGCCCGCCGCGCGCGACGATGGGGACGCTGCGCGCGCCGAGGCTGCGCAGTTCCGCCATGCCGGCCTCGTTGCCGTGGACGTTGATCGATTCGTAATCGACGCCCTGGCGGGTGAGGAACTCCTTGGTGCGCAGGCAGCTGGTGCAACCCGGCTGCCAGAAGACCTTCACGCGCTCGCTCGTTTGCATACGCGCTCCTTGGGAAGACGGCTTTATCAGACGCGCTGGGCGGCAAGCTTCGCCGCGATGCGAAACGCCTGGGTCATCGCCTGCGGGTCGGCCACACCCTGGCCGACGATGTCGTAGGCCGTGCCGTGGGCGGGCGTGGCGAACACCGTGGGCAGGCCCGCGGTCACGGTTACGCCGTCGCGAAATCCTATCAGCTTGGTCGCGATCTGACCCTGATCATGGTACATCATCACCACGCCGTCGTAGCGCCCGGCCAGCGCCTTGACGAACAGGGTGTCCGCCGGCACGGGCCCTTCGCAGGCAAGCCCTGCGGTGCGCAGCTTATCTAGTGTGGGAGCGATGAGGGTAATTTCCTCGTCGCCGAACAGGCCGCTTTCTCCGGCGTGGGGATTGAGCGCGGCGACGCCGATCCGCGGCGATGTTTTGCCCATGCGCGCGAGCGTCGCGTGGGCAAGGCGCACCGCGCCTTCGATCCTCTCCGGCCGCACCAGCTCGAGTGCGCGCCTGAGCGCCATGTGCGAGGTGACGCGGAAGGTGCAGAACTGCGGGATGACGTTCATCTCGCAATAGAAACCGCTGTGCTTGGTAAGCGCGGCGAACATCACGTGTTCGTCGAGATAGTCCCAGCCGCCGCGCTTCAAAGCGATCTTGCTCAAGGGCGCGAAGCAGACGGCATCGAGCGCGCCGCCTTGCGCGAGCTCGATCATGCGGCGCAAGGTTTCGCCGACGATCCTACCGCACTCGGGGCTGGTTTCGCCGCGGTGCAGGGACGCCGGATCGAGATTGCGCAAGTCGAGCACGGGAACCGAATCCGCCGGCCAATCGTCCCGCGGCACGGAATCGACGCGATGCCAATTGAATTTCACTCGCGCATCGGCCATGCCCAGTTCCAGCACGCGCGCATCGCCGATCACCACCGTGCGGGCGCGTTCGCGCGCCTCGCCCGAGGCGAGGAGCTTGGCGAGCACTTCGGGGCCGATGCCGGTCGGATCGCCGGGCATCAGGCCGATGACGGGGAGTGCACTTGCCATCAGTCGACCTGCGCTCCCGATTCCTTGACGATGCGCGCCCACTTCACGCCCTCGGCGCGCATGAACTCGTAGAAGTCCTTGGGCGACTTGCTCGGGCTGGGTTGCAAGCCGGCGCCGAGGAGTTTGGTACGGGTCGCGGGATCTTCCAGCGTCTCGACCGTCGCCTTGAACAGGCGATCGACGATGGGCTGCGGCAGCTTGGCCGGCCCGGCGAGGCCGTACCAGTTGGTGGCCTGATAGCCCTTCAATCCAGCCGCCTCCTCCACCGTAGGAACGTCCGGCAGGTCCGCGATGCGGTTGGGCGTGGTCACCGCGAGCGCCCGGATCGCGCCCGACTTCGAATGATTGATGGCGTCGGTGGCGGCGGCGAAATTGATCTTGATGTGCCCGCTCACCAAATCGGCCATCGCCGGCGCGCCGCCCTTGTAGGGCACGTGCACCATTTTCACCTGCGCCATGGACTTGAACAGTTCGCCGGCGAGATGTCCGGCGGAACCGGCGCCGGAGGTGCCGTAGGCGAGGCTGTCGGGCTTCTCCCGCGCCAAGGCGATGAGTTCCTGCAGCGTCTTCACCGGCAGCGAAGGATGGACGACGACCAAGTTCGCGAGCGACACCGTCTGGGTGATCGGCGTCAGGTCGCGCAGGGGATCGAGCGTCGAGCGGCGGTAGAGCGAGGGATTGACCGAGAGCGCCGCGATGGTGCCCATCAGCAGGGTGTAGCCGTCGGGCGGTGCCTTGGCCGCCATTTCCGCAGCGATGTTGCCGCCGGCGCCCGGATGATTCTCGACGATGATGGTCTGGCCGAGGCGCTTCGCGAGGCCCGGGGCGACGATGCGCGTGGTGACGTCGGTGCCCCCGCCCGGTGCGAATCCCACCAGGATGCGCACCGGCTTGGAAGGATAATCGTCGGCGCGAGCTTCTACCGCGGTCGCGAGCACTGCCGCAACCGCCAATGCGAACATCAGGGTTTTCATGCGACACCTCCTCGGCCGCTATTTTCGGCGTATTGGCCGCATCTGGCAACGGCGCAGGCGGGGCTTTCCGCGGCGACGTCGATTTGTGCCACGCCGGCCCGATCGCGGGTAAAATTCATACTTCTTCGCCCCGATATCCATGACCTGCTGACACCAAACCAGGCCGCCCGGCCTAGGCGCGCACAAGCACGAACTGGCAAGCGAACTCGCAGCGCTTGCCCCCTCAATTAGCTCACTACTAAGGAAACGCCATGAATTTGAACAAGTCCCGCATGCTGCTTGCCGGCGCCGCGTCGGTATTCGCGCTCGCAGCGTGCAATATGCAGAATACGCCGCCTGCCGGCGTGCATTCCCAGGACGGTCCTGCAGCAAGCGCGATGACCGGCGGGGTGGCGGCAACCGTGAACGGCGCGCCGATTCGCGAAAGCCTGGTGGCGATGATGCTCAAACAGCGTACCGACCTGGGGCGGCCTGCCAGTCCCGACGTGCGCAACGCCTACATCGACCGCTTGGCGATGCAGCTCGTCATCGCGCAGGAAGCGGTGAAGAAGGGAATGGACAAGAACCCCGAAGTCGCGGATCAGATCGAGCTGAGCCGCCAGTCGGTGCTGGTCAATGCCTTCATTCAGGACTACCTCAAGACCCATCCGGTGACGGAGGAGATGGCGAAGGGCGAATACGACAAGATGAAGGCGCAGATGTCGGGCACGGAATACAAGGCGCGCCATATCCTGGTCGAGAAGGAAGCCGACGCGAAGGACATCATCGCCAAGCTGAAGAAAGATCCGAAGGCGTTCGACGCCCTGGCCAAGGAAAAATCCAAGGACCCCGGGTCCAAAGACCGGGGAGGCGATCTGGGCTGGTTCGATCCGCGCGGCATGGTTCCCGAATTCGGTGCCGCAGTGGCGAAGCTTCCCAAAGGCAAGTTGAGCGAGGAGCCGGTGAAGACGCAGTTCGGCTACCACGTCCTGAAGGTCGAAGATTCGCGGCCGAAGTCGCCGCCGCCCTTCGATCAGGTCAAGGCCGGGCTGATGCAGCAGATGGAACAGAGGAACATGCAGCAGCTCTTCGACGAAATGAAGTCGAAGGCGAAGATCGAGATTGCGCAGACGGCTACGCCTGCGGAAGCGAAGCCCGCTCCCGCTGAATCCGCCAAGCCCGCAGAGGCACCAGCGAAGAAGTAGATCGTCCAATGGGCCGCGGCGAAGCGATAGGCCCGCGGCCCTCGGAGGCGGACCTCCAACCAAGGCAGCGCCCCTTGGCTTCGCTGCCGCCTGTCGCCGTTTGGCGACAAAAATAACGCCGCCGTTCACTCAAGTTCTCAGCTTCGCCCCCGCTGAATTAGCGGTCATTTGCGGTCTCGGCAGGCGCAGATGATTTGCCTCGACTTCACCTTTCTTTTCGCCGCTTAAGTTCGCATCGTTTCAGCCGACATTGCCAGCATGGAGGAGAACATGTTGGCTTGGTGGCAGTTTGGGCGCCGTGCGGGCAAAGGCGCCGACGCCGCGCACACGCAGGACGTGAGCGAGCACCGCCGCGAAGTCGCCCATTTGCGCAGCAATATCGAAGCCATTGCGCGCAGCGCCGCCGACATGGGCCGCGAGGCCGCCGAAGTGCGCGGCATGCTGGACGACGCGCGCCACGCGGCGCAGGCGCAGAGCAAGACCATGGCAGGGCTCGCCGGCGAAGTCGGTCGCATCAACGAGGCGCAGCAGGCGATCGAGTCGGTCGCGCGCGAGAGCCTGGACGGGGTCGCGTCCGCAAGGTTGGCGGTCGCGGCGGTGAGCGCAGAATTCCCGAAAGTGAAGACGACGCTGGTGCGCGTCGGCGAAGTGGCGGGCGACATCACCCAGATCGCGTTGCAGACGCGGCTCCTCGCCTTCAACGCCGCGGTGGAGGCAAAACGTGCGGGCGATGCCGGCCGCGGCTTCGGCGTGGTGGCCGATGCCGTGCGCGACCTGGCGACGCGCGTCGAAGCCTCATCCAAGGACATCAAGGAGACGCTGCAGGCGCTCGATGCGCGCATCGCCGCGCTCGCTCTGGAGATCGAGGCACGCGATGAGCGCGAGGCGAAAAGCCGCTTCCAGCAGGCCCTTGCCGACGTCGAGGCGAGCGTTGCGCGCATCGCAGCCGCGGCGCACGCCTCGCGCGACACGGCGCACGCCATGACCGGCTCCATGGCCGAGGTCGAGCGGGGCACCGAGCACCTCGCGCATTCGATGCAATCCGCGGGCGAGCGCAGCGAAACATTCCTGCGCGTAGGTGAGGGACTGATGGAATTGCTCGCCAATTGCGGCGTCGAAACGATCGACTCCGCCTATATCGCGGCGGCTCAGGACGCGGCGCGCCAAGTGAACGAAATCCTCGAAGCTTCGCTGCGCTCGAGGGCAATTACCGAAGCCGATCTGTTCGACGAACGCTACCAGCCGATCGCAGGCAGCAATCCGCAGCAGTTCACGACGAAGAACCTGGCGCTCGCGGAGCGCCGCTTCCCCGAGGTGCAGGAGCCGCTGCTCACCAAGCTCGACGGCGTGGCGTTCTGCGTCATCGTCGATCGCAACGGCTACCTGCCGATGCACAACCTGATATACAGCAAGCCGCAGCGCAACGATCCGATCTGGAACGCGGCGAATTGCCGCAATCGCCGCATTTTCGACGACCGCACCGGCATCGCCTCGGCACACAACACCAAGCCTTTCCTGCTGCAAACCTATCGCCGCGACATGGGCGGCGGCCAATTCGTGCTGCTGAAGGAAGTAAGTGCGCCGGTCACCGTGCGCGGCCGGCATTGGGGGGGCTTGCGCCTCGCCTACCGCTTCCAGGACTGAGCGCACGGGCCCGATGTCGGGGTAATTTCCCCGTTTCGGTGGTAATGACTTGGAACCCGTAACAAAAGTCGTTTGTTACGGGCTGATTTAGGGGAGCACGAGGGGAGGCGCCCCGAAGGAAGTGCCCTTGGGGCATATCCCCTCGTTTTGTTACAAACTCTTAGCGCGAAGCTCGGGATTGCCCTGCACCAACGCCTGCCATTGGTGGCACGTCGCGTGCGTCAGGCTTGGCTGTACCGAATAGGACGGCCTAAGCATGAAGATCCTCCTGGCAAGCGCGTTTGCCGCGATGGCGCTCGGCGCTTGCGCGAGCGTCGACCCGCAGGGCGCGAACGTCGCCGGCCGCGTCAGCGGTGTCTATCTCAAAGTCGCAGACAGCCTCTTGTACGCCACCGACAGCACACCGGCGCAACTGCGCAGCGACGCCGAGCGCTGGGCCGAGGTCGAGTATTCGCGGCCGGGCAGCGAGGCGGGCGTCGTCGAGGCCAAGCTGCCCGCGAGCGAGCCTGAGGTCGAGGTGGGCGACGTAGTCGAGGTCAGGCTCGCGCACGAAGCCAACCCGCGCTTCTTCCCCGTCAAGGAAATCTCGCGCGTGACGCGGGTGGTGGCGAAATCGCGCGCGATACTCGCGCACGACTACGCCCGCCGCCCGAGCGCCGAGTAGCTGCGCCCGGACGGCGTGCTCGAAAGACGAGACGCGCGAGCGTCAGTCGAGCGTAGCGCCGGAGGCCTTCACCGCCTTGCCCCACTTCGCGATTTCGCTGTGGATGAAGCGGCCGAGCTCGTCCGGCGTCATCGTCTCCACTTCGGCGCCTTCGTCGGCGAGGCGTTGGCGCACTTCGGGCGTGTTGAGCGCCTTCAGCATTTCCGCATACAGCTTGTCGATGATCGGCTTCGGCGTCTTTGCCGGAGCGACCACGCTGTACCACGCGGTCGCGTCGAATTCGGGCAGCCCCGACTCGATCATGGTCGGCACGTCGGGCAGCGCGGGCGACCGCTTCGCGCCCGAGACCGCAAGCAGCCGCAACTTGCCCGAAGTGTGCAGCGTCTTTGCCGTCGGAACCTGCGCCATCATCATGTCGATCTGATTGCCGACGAGCGCCATCACTCCCGGCCCGCCGCCTCTGAACGGGATGTGCGTCATGTCCAAACCCGCAGCGGTCATCAGCATCGCGCCGACCAGATGGTTCGAGGATCCGGTGCCGGCGGAGCCGTAGTTCATCTTTCCGGGGTGCGCTTTCACGATGGCGATCAATTCCTGCAGCGTCTTGGCCGGGCTGCTCGGATGCACCGCGACCGCGAGCGGCACCTTTGCCACCAGGGTGATCGGCGCGAGATCGCGCTCGGGATTGAAGGGCAGCTTGGCGCCGTAGAGGGTGACGTTGATCGCCATCGGGCTTACCGGCGCGAGCAAGATGGTGTAGCCGTCCGGCGGCGATTTCGCCGCCAGGTCGGAGCCGAGGTTGCCGCCGGCGCCGGCGCGGTTGTCGGTGATCACCGCTTGCCCCATCGATTCGCTGAGCTTCTGCGACAGCGTGCGCGTGAGCAGATCGGTGGCGCCGCCCGCCGCATACGGACAGATGAAGCGGATCGGTTTTTCCGGATAGCCCTCGGCCACCGCGGGGCGCGACGCAAGCGTGAGCACGCAGACGGACAGAAACAGCAAGCGGCCGAGCAGACGACGCGCCGAGCCGACGCGCGAATTCGCTTTCATGCGACGTACTCCTCCTCAGAGGGTATTACGAAATGAGGGGATACCTCCCCTCATGCTCCCCTAAGTCAGCCGTTGCAAAATCAATTTTGCAACGGGCTCTCACGAAGCAGCTTGCATTATGAGCCATCGACTGCGCCGCAGCTATTCGCGTGGCGAATACGATGCGTTTTCCAGTCGCAGGTGTAAGATGGCGCTCACCGCAAAGTGCGTTCCGCAGCATTCGTGACCGGCTTTTTTCGCATCGACCCCCGTTGATTGAGGAATTGCAGATGACGATTTCCAAGACCGAGAAAATGATCGCCGAGAAAGAAGGAGCGATCGGCTGGATCACCTTCAACAACCCGGCGCGCCACAACGCGGTGTCGATGGCAATGTGGGAAGCGCTGTCGGATATCGTGCGTGATTTCGCCGCCGACGACGCCATCCGCGTGATCGTAGTGAAGGGCGCGGGCGACAAAGCCTTCGTCTCCGGCGCGGACATTTCGGAATTCAAGGAAAAGCGCTCCTCGCCCGAGAGCACCAGGATCTACAACGAACTCGCCGGAAACGCGAACGAAGAATTGCGGCTGGTGGGCAAGCCCACTATCGCCATGATCCGCGGTTACTGCATCGGCGGCGGCATGTCGGTGGCGCTGTCCTGCGACATGCGCATCGCCGCGGACGGCGCGAGATTCGGCGTGCCCGCGGCGAAGCTCGGCCTGGGCTACGAGTTCAAGGGCGTGCGCAAACTGGTGGATGTGGTCGGGCCGTCGTTTGCCAAGGAAATCTTCTATACCGCGCGCCAGTTTTCAACCGACGAAGCGCTCGCCATGGGGCTCCTGAACCGCGTCGTGCCGGGCGCGCAGCTCGAAGCCTACGTGCGCGAGTATGCGCAGACGATCGGCGCGAATGCGCCGCTCACCGTGGCCTCGATCAAGACGCTGGTGGACGAAGCGGTGAAGGACGAATCCAAGCGCGACCTGGCGCTGTGCCAGCGCGTGGTCGACCGCTGCTTCGCGAGCGAAGACTATGTCGAGGGGCGCACGGCATTCATGGAGAAACGCAAACCTATGTTCAAAGGTCGCTAGTGCGCAGGCGCAGGCATCGGAAGGAGAAAACGCTGTGCTATGATGAATTGCAGGAGGGACGCGGTCGCGAACCGACACAGAACCGGTAGCGGCAGCGCCAACTTGCTGGACTAAGAAAGCGAACGCCGCGCAGCGCGGCGAAGCTTGCAAGCCGAATCGTACTGTCCAAAGGAGGAGGTACTATGCGTCGTTGCACATCCAAGCTGTTCGGGGCGCTCGTCTGCGTCCTGCTCGTAGCGGTTTCCGTTTCGGCGCGTGCACAGATGGCGCCGTGGGAAAAGACCTTGTACGAGGCGGCGAAGAAGGAAAAGCAGTTCACCGTCTATACCGCCCACTACAACACCGACACCATCTCGCACCTGTGCGAGGCCTTCGACAAGAAATATCCGGGCGTGAAGTGCAACTTCGTGCGCACCACCGCGCAGGTTGCCTATCAGCGCTTCGAGCAGGACCAGAAGGCGAACCTCGCCGTGGCCTCGGTGTTCTCGAGCACCGACGACAGCCACTACGCGACGCTGAAGAAAGCAGGAGCGCTGGTTGCCTATCAGCCGCACAACCTCGGCAAGATGGTCGATTCGCTCAAGCAGTACAACGACAAGGACAACCAATTCTGGGTCACGGCCGCGGCGCTGGTGGTGATCGGCTACAACTCGAGCGTCGTGGCGGAGAAGGACGCGCCGAAGAACTGGACCGACTTGCTCGACCCGAAGTGGAAGGACAAGGTGGCGATCGGCCATCCTGCCTTCAGCGGCTATGTCGGCACCTGGGTGGTGCTGATGCGCAAGCTCTACGGCTGGCAGTTCTTCGAAAAGCTGGAAAAGAACAAGCCGCAGATCGGCCGTTCGATCAACGACACCGTCACCATGCTGAACGCGAAGGAGCGCTGGGTGTCCGCCGGCCCCGAGGCGACGACGCTTCTCAGCCGCGACCGCGGCAATCCGCTCGCGGTAACCTATCCGACCGACGGTTCGCTGCTCATGGTGTCGCTCTCGGGCATTCCCAAGAATGCGCCCGCGCCGAACGCCGCCAAGCTCTTCATCGAGTTCCTGCTCGACAAGGAAGCGGCCGAAGTGCAGGTAAAGGACCACGCGCTGGCGGTGATCAAGGGCATCAAGCCCGCGCCCGGCGCGAAGCCTCTGGAACAGATCAAGGTGATCCGGCCGACCGAGGAGGAGATCGCCAAGGGTATTCCGGAGGTCAAAGAGCAGTTCCGCGACACCTTCGGCATCTGAGCCATGAGCGGGGGTGTTGCGGAGCGAGAAGTCGTAGTCTCGCCGCCGCTGGCGCGATCCGCATTCGGCGAACGCTGGCGGCATCTGGACAAGTCGTTCTGGCTGTGGCTGCTGGCGATCGCGATCTTGCTGTTCCTGGTGGTGAATCCGCTCGTGCGGCTGCTCTTCGTCTCCTTCGAGCAGCCGGACGGGTCGGGCTACACCCTGGCGAATTACGTCGCGGCCTACAGCCGCTCGCGCTACATCGACGCGCTGCTGCATTCCCTCGTGCTCGGCGTGTCGGCGGCGAGCCTGTGCCTCGCCTTCGGCGTGCCGCTCGCCTGGGCCCTGTCGCGCACCGACATGCCAGCGAAGGGGCTCATCTGGGTGTCCATCCTCGGCACCTTCATCATTCCGCCTTATCTCGGGGCAGTGGGCTGGATCCTGCTCGCCGGGCCGAACGCAGGCTGGTTGAATCGCCTGTTCATCTTCCTCGTCGGCGCGGAGAAGGGGCCGTTCAACATCTATTCGATGCCGGGGCTGGTGCTGGTCACCGCCTGCTACAGCTTTCCCTATGTGTTCGTGTTCACCAAGTCGGCGCTCGATCTCGTCTCCTCGGAAATGGAGGATGCGGCGAACATCCTCGGCGCGGGGAACATGCGCACGACGCTGCTCGTCACCCTGCCGCTCGCGCTTCCCGCCGTGCTCGCCGCCTTCATCCTGGTGTTCCTGGAGGCGATCGCGCTATTCGGCTCGCCGGCGCTGCTGGCGTTACCCGGGCGCTTCCACGTGGTGACGACGCAGCTGTGGCAGTTCTTCGAATATCCACCCAAGGTAGGCGTGGCGGCGGCCTACGCCATGCCGCTCTTGGCGATCACCATCCTGCTGTTCTGGCTGCAGCGGCGTCTGACCCACCGCAAGGGCTACGTCGCGCTCACCGGCAAAGGCGGCGAGCGCCGGCCGATCGCGCTCGGTCGCTGGAAATGGCCGATGCTCGGCTACTGCCTGTTCGTGTGCACGCTGTCCTTCTTCATGCCCCTGGTGGTCATCTGCCAGGCGGCGTTCGCCAAGGCCTGGGGGCGCGGGTTTTCCTTCGACAACCTGACATTCCGCAACCTCTATTTCACCTTGTTCGAGAACACGCTGACCCAGGCCGCGACGCTGCACACCTTCGTCTACGCCGGGACGGCTTCGGTAATCGCCGTCACCCTCGCCCTGAGCATCGCCTACATGGTGAACCGGCAGCTGGTGCGGGGCAGGCTCGCCGCGCTACTGTCCTTCCTCACTATGGCGCCGTTCGTCATTCCCGGCATCGTGCTCGCCATCGGCTTCTACGCCGCCTACACCCATCCGCCGCTCTTGCTCTACGGCACGGCGTGGATCCTGATCCTCGCCTTCGCCACGCGCTTCCTGCCGATCGCCTACGCCAACAGCAATGCGGCCATGCGCTCGATCAATCCCGAACTGGAGGACGCGGTACGCATCCTCGGCGGCACGCGCATCACCGCCATCGCTCGAGTGGTGATGCCACTCTTGAAGCGCAGCCTGGCCGGCGCATTCATCCTGGTGTTCATTCCCGGGACGCGCGAGCTCTCGTCGGCGATCTTCCTGTATTCCATCAATACCCAGGTGCTGTCGGTGCTGCTGTTCGACAAGAGCGACGAAGGAAATTTCGAAATGCTCGCTGCGATCGGCTTGATCCTGGTGTTCATCACCGTGGTCCTGATCCTCGTCGGCTTCCGCCTGCTGGGTAGAGACTTCATGTTAAGGAGGGCAGCGGCATGAGCAGGGAGCAGGGGCCCTGCGAGCAAAGCGATGCGGGGATGCGACCGGCCGCGATTGCCGCCGGCCACCGACTCGACTTACTGTTATCAATGAGCATCGGTTCGGAGGTGGCAGCGTGAGTAAATTGGTGCTTCGCAACGTATCCCGCACATTCGGCGGCGTCACCGCCGTCGACGATTTCAATCTCAGTTTGCGCGAAGGGGAACTCGTCTCTCTCCTCGGGCCATCGGGCTGCGGCAAGACGACGACGCTGCGCATGATCGCCGGCTTCATGACTCCGACTTCCGGCACCATCGAGCTCGACGGCGCGGTGATCTCCTCGCCCGCCTCCGCCTTGCCGCCGGAGAAGCGGCAGATGTCGATGATCTTTCAGAGCTACGCCATCTGGCCCAACATGACTGTCGCCGAGAACGTCGGCTTCGGCCTCAAGGTGCGCAAGGTGAGCGGGGCCGAGATCGAGCGCCGCGTGAAGGAAATCCTCGATGTGGTGCAACTCGGCGCCTTGCGCGACCGCTATCCGGCGGAGCTCTCCGGCGGCCAGCAACAGCGCGTGGCGCTCGCGCGCTCGATCGTGGTGAAGCCCGCGGTGCTCCTGCTCGACGAGCCGCTATCCAACCTCGATGCGAACCTGCGCGAGGAGATGCGCTTCGAGATCCGGCGGCTGCACGACGAGTTCCGGATCACCACGGTGTACGTGACCCATGACCAGACCGAGGCGATGGTCACATCGGATCGCATCGCGGTGATGAATCACGGGCGCATCGAGCAGGTCGACGCGCCCTACGCCCTGTACGGCCGGCCGACGACCAAGTTCGTTGCGGGTTTCATCGGCCGCACCAACTTCCTGCAGGGGGAGGCGAACGGCGAGGCGGTGCATTTCGGCGGCTTCTCGATCGGCAAGAGCGCGTTGCGTTGCGAAGGCGCGCTGGCGGAAGACGTGCTGGTGTCGCTGCGCCCGCAGTGCATCCACCTCGCGGCGCAGAAACCGACGGCGGCGGAAGGTCGCCTCGCCGTCGAGGGCGCCGTGCAGCGCCGCGCCTATCTCGGCGAATACTGGGACTACTACGTGACCCTGCCGGGGGCGACGCAGCCGCTGCGCGTCACCACCCGCCCGCAGGACGTGTTCGAGGTGGCGGCGCCGGTGTGGGTGGAGATCGACGCCGCGCAGATGACCGTCATTCGCTGAACCCCGACTGGAGAAGATTCAATGGCACTGCCGCTCGAAGGCGTGCGCGTCGTCGATCTCACCAATGTCATGGCCGGGCCCTACTGCAGCATGGTGCTCGGCGACATGGGCGCGGAGGTGATCAAGATCGAAAGCTTTCCCGACGGCGACACCTCGCGCAATTTCGATCCGAAAGTAAACGGCGAGTCCTACTGTTTCTCGGTGCTGAACCGCAGCAAGAGGAGCCTCGCGCTCGACATGAAAGATCCGCGCGGCAAAGCGATTTTCATGAAGCTCGCTGCCAAGGCCGACATCATCACCGAGAACTTCCGCCCCGGCGTGGTGAAGAAGCTCGGCATCGATTACGCGAGCGTCGCGGCCTTCAACCCGGGCGTCGTCTACGCTTCCATGTCCGGTTTCGGCCAGACCGGGCCCTACGGCAAGAAGGGCGGCTTCGACATTATCGCCCAGGGCATGTCGGGGATCATGCTCATGACGGGGCCCCCGGGCGGGCGCCCGGCGAAGGTCGGCATCGCCATGAACGACATCGCGAGCGGGGTCACCGCCCTCTACGGCATTCTCGGCGCCTACATCGGCAGATTGCGCAGCGGCAAAGGCCAGTATCTGGAGACTTCGCTCTTGGAAGCGGGGCTCGCCTGGACGGCGTGGGAGTTCGGCGCCTACTTCGGCGCGGGCGAGTTGCCGACCGCGACCGGCACGCGCCACCGCCGCGCATCGCCCTACCAGGCCTACAAGACGAAGGACGGCTACGTCACCGTCGGCGCCGGCAGCCAAAAGCTGTGGCAGGCATTCTGCACCGACGTGTGCGAAAAAACGGAATGGCTGAGCGATCCGCGCTTTGTCAAAGGGGCGGATCGGCTTGCGCACATCGACCAGCTCGAACGCGAAATCGAGGCGGTGCTCACGACCGAGACCACCGCGCACTGGGTCGAAAGGCTAGACGCAGCGGGCGTTCCCGGCGGTCCGGTCTATAGCTATGCGCAGATCATGCAGGATGCACACATCGCGGCGCGCAAGATGGTGGTGGACATCGAGCATCCGAAAATGGGGCCGATCAAGACGCTCGGCCTGCCGATCAAGTCGACGGGCGAGCTTTGCGCGATTCGCAAGCCCGCGCCCTGGCTGGGGCAGCATTCGGCGGATGTGCTGCGCGAGGCGGGTTACGCCGAGGCGGAGATCGCCGCGCTCTTCGCCGAGCGCGTGGTGTACGACAAGTACCGCTAGCGCGCGAACGATCGTTTCGCGGCCGAGCTGGCAGAACGATCTCGCATTCATCGCGCGTCGCGGCAAACCGATCGATGGGGAACGAGATTTCTAATCCATCAACGGCACAGATCAATTCGCGCTTTACGAATTCACTGTCGGAGGTTCGTGACACCCCCCGGGGTTTCTTCCTCGCCAGACCCATTCGATGCACATCGTTGACTACCGCAGCGCGGCGGGTGTGAGGATGATATTGAATTAGCTTAGCGTTAGTTCAGCACTAAGAACGTCACTGCAAAGGTCAATGGAAATCACTTATTGGCGCAAACCCCAAGTTCCTGCGTAAAAAGGCGTGCGACGGGCGTGAGCTTCCGATCTCGCCGCGACACAAGATAGTAAGGCTCGCTTTGGGACTTAAGTTGCATTGGGAGCATGCAAGTGATGCCAAAAGAGGTGCAGAAATCGGCGACATCCGTCGAGAGCAAGGCAACCATCGATGGATTCTTTTGCAGCATCGCCAAGGTTGCGAAAGCCGACGTGGTCTCTACCAGTTTGACGGGAAACCGCAAACCTGAGTCATGGAATTCTTTTTCCAGAAGCAGGCGCATTGGCATATTGGCGGAGTAAACCACCCAGCGGTAATTGGCCAAGTCTGCGAGCAGGACATGTTCCGCTCCCGCCAGCGGGTGTCGATGGCTGGCGACCACCGCCAGACTTTCATCTTGGAGTTTTTGTACTTTGTACAATTCCGGTTGCTGACTGATGCTTGTTCTACATATGGCCAGATCAAGCCGCCCCTGGTCCAGGAGTCTTAGCAACCGTGCACTGTTGTCCTCGAACAGCTCGATCGAAAGATCAGGTCGCTTTTCCAGCAATGCAGTTAGTATTTCCGATAGACGGGGCACGGCACCCATTATGACGCCGATTGAAAGCCGCCCGCCGTGGCCCAGGAGGATGCCTGTCATCTCTTCATGGAGGTGCTTGAGATCAGACTGGATCAATCTAGCGTATCGGATGACACAGCGCCCGATGTCGGTTGGTTCAAGGCGGTGGTTTGTGCGCAGGAAAAGAGTTGTTCCCAATGCGGATTCCATATCTTGGATTGCTTTGGTCGCCCCGGGTTGGCTGATAGAAACCTTTTCTGCTGCTTTGAGCACGGTGCCGTGATCGTCCATGGCAATGAGCAATTGAAGGTGCTTGAGACGAAGTCTAGAGACGATCGATGTCAAAGTGGGGAGCATGCTCATGACCGTTGGTTATAGCTCTATCGAAGCTTGTCATTGGACAAAGGGGATTGGCTTGCCTAAAGTTCATCGGGCTTGCATTTCGTCCCGAATATGACATCGAAAAATCTCAATAATCTAGCGCGCTACATCCTTCAAACGATCCGGCAAATATTACAACATTAATTTGGAGAGATTCCATGCGATTGATTCAATTCGAGACGACCGGCGGTCAGCGAGCCGTAGGACTGCTCGATGGCGACCACGTACAGGAGTTAAAAGGCGTCATCACCATGCGCGAATTGGCACTCAGAGCGATCCGCGTCGGCCAGGACCTTACAACCTATGTGAACGCAATTGAAAAAGGTGGGCGTCACAACTATCAGGTCTTGCTTACAGAGCAGCGCGTGCTCCCACCGCTGGACCATGAAGATCCGGCGCACTGCATTATTGCAGGAACTGGCCTGACCCATATGGGAAGTGCCGAGGCCCGCAGCCAGATGCACCAGAAAGTTCAGCAGGCCGACGAGACGCTGTCGGACTCGATGCGAATGTTCAAGTGGGGAATTGCAGGCGGGAAGCCAGCGATAGGCGAGATCGGCGTGCAGCCCGAGTGGTTCTACAAGGGGGACGGCTCGACCGTGGTTCGTCCCGGCGTGCCGTTTCCGGTCCCATCGTTCGCGGACGACGAAGGAGAGGAGCCAGAGGTCGTCGGGCTGTATGTCATCTCGGACAATGGCGAGCCCTACCGGGTAGGCTTTGCAATCGGAAATGAATGCACTGACCATGTCATGGAAAAGAAGAATTACCTCTATCTTGCCCATGCAAAATTGCGTTATTGCTCTTTCGGCCCGGAACTTCGGGTAGGTGACCTGCCTTCGCACGTAACCGGGACCGCAAAAATAATTAGAAAAGGAACGGTCATCTGGGAAAGACCGTTTGCCACAGGCGAAGACAATATGTGCCACACCCTGGCGAACATCGAGCAGCATCATTTCAAGTACAACCAATTTCTGCGTCCCGGCGATGTCCACGTGCAATTCTTCGGGACGTCGGTCGCATCTTTCGCGGACGGGATTGTGACCGAGGATGGCGATGTGTTCGAAATCGACATTCCGGAGTTTGGTCAACCGCTTATCAATGGCACAAAGCGGGTCCCCTCAAGAATCGGCACAAGAGGTGTTGGCGTTCTCTAGATCAAACTGTGCTCGTCCTTTCTTTGCGTCGCGGTCTGCCAATGCCTTCTGAAATATGTTCTTAACGCGAGAAAGGCGAATACAGGCTATCAACATTGTCAGATCGGACGCATTACCTTCTAAGGGATCGCCCGCATTTAGTATCTAAATGGAGCCATTATCATGCCCAATATCGGATTTCGTATCCTGCCCATGCCGGCGCGCCCACCCAAGAAACTCGTCAAGGCGCTCGCGGCGATGGTGACTGCGCATCTGTCGGACAACATGAATCGCCTGGTTGCAGGCGGCTCCGCGCTGCGACCCATGCACCGCGGCGGCAAGCTCTGCGGTCCGGCGTTCACAGTCAAGGTCGCGCCGGGCGACAATCTCATGGTGCACAAGGCAATCGATACGGCCGCGCCGGGCGACGTCATTGTGGTCGATGCGGCCGGTGAAGTCACGCACGCCATTATCGGCGACATCATGTCCAGTATCGCCGAAAAGCGCGGGGTGGCCGGAATCGTGATCTATGGTGCGATCCGCGATTCGGACGAGATCGGCGCGAGGCGCTTTCCGGTGTACGCCTGTGGCGTTACCCACCGAGGCCCGTACAAGAACGGTCCCGGCGAAATCAACGTGCCGATCGCATTGGACGGCATGGTAGTGAATCCGGGCGACATCATCGTTGGCGATGCCGATGGTGTAGTGGCCGTACCGCAGGCTCACGCCGAAGAGATCCTGGCGCTCGCGCGTGTCCAGCTGGCCAAGGAAACGGCGATGCTCAAAGCGACCGCGGCGGGCAAGCTTGACCGCCGCTGGGTGGACGAATTGCTCAGGCAGCGCGGCTGCGACTTCTGAAAGGCTCTCGAACCTTCACGGAATAAATCGAATTCCAGACTTATTTCAGGTTGCCACGACCTAAGTGCCGCGGGCAGACCTGCAACTTGCCGGGGTGATAGGCACGAATTGCCGACACAAGGGAGAGTGACATGAAGAAGATATGGTTTGCGTATCTCGGATTGATGCTGATTTCCACGTTTGCGTTCGGACAGGCGAAGGACTTTCCAAATAGACCCGTGAAGGTAATCGTCCCATTCACCGCGGGGAGCGGTTCGGATACTGCGGCGCGTTTCTTTGGCGAGAAGCTGGCGGGAGTACTGAGCCAACCGTTCATTGTCGAGAATCGGCCGGGTGCAAGCGGTGTGGTTGCCGTCATGGCGGTCAAAACGGCGCCTGCGGACGGTTACACGATCCTGCTGGCGGCCAATTCACCGTTGTCGGTGAATCCGGTCACGATCAAAGATTTGCCGTACGATCCGCTCAAGGATCTGAGGCCTCTTGGCGGTCTGACCAGAGGCATGGCAGTCTTGTTTGTGCCCGGCAACTCCAAACTGCATAGCCTGGCCGATCTGGTCGCCACGGCGAAGAAGGAAAGCACGCCGCCGGCTGTCGGCACCTATTCTGCCGGGTATCAGCTGATGGTGGAGTGGTTCGCGAGCCTTGGAGGTATCAAGTTGTTGAACGTTCCTTACAAGGGAGGGGCGCAGGTCTTCACGGATACGATGGGAGGCCAGCTTGGCGTCGGCATAGCCGATCTGGGCGGTGTGGCTTCGCTGCTGAAGTCCGGTAAGTTGCGGCCGTTGGCGGTGACCGGCGAAAATCGGCATCCGGATTTTCCGGCGGTGCCAACAATACGTGAGAGTGGTTACCCGGAATATGCGGCTTATAACTGGACTTCCTTTGGCGTTCGCGCTGAGACGCCGGACGACGTGACGGCCAAACTAGCAGATGCGCTGCAAAAGGTATTGGGGACGAGCGAGGCCAGGGAATACGTAGCCAGAAGTCTCTTGGATTTATTGCCTCTGGCACCTGCGGCGATGCAGCAATTTCAACAAGAAGAGATTACGAGATGGCGTCGCATCGCGCAAGCGGCAGGGATCAAGCCGCAATAGCTTGTCGGGGAACGGCCCCACTGCCGTCGCCCCGGCGCGGTAACACTCAGTGAACTAGGCTCCCGAATTGGCCGGGAGCGTTTTGACGGAAAACCAGGAGACTACACAAGCATGATCATCGATTGCCACGGACATTACACGACAGCCCCACAGCAGTTGGAAGACTATCGCAACCGCCAGATCGCCGAACTCAAGGACGATCCCGGGCACATGGCGTCCGCGTGGGAACTCGGCATCAGCGACGATCAGATCCGGGAAACGCTCGAAAATGCCCAATTGAAAATACAGCGCGAGCGCGGCACCGATCTGACCATCTTCTCGCCGCGCGCCATAGGCATGGGCCACCACATCGGCAACGAGAGTACGAACAAGTACTGGTCGGAGACCTGCAACGAGCTGATTCACCGGGTATGTGGGCTGTACCCTAAAAACTTTGTCGGTGTGTGCCAGCTGCCGCAGACTCCGGGCGTGCGACCGACCAACTGCATCGCGGAACTCGAGCGCTGTGTCAAGGAATTCGGATTCATCGGCTGCAACCTGAACCCGGATCCTTCGGGAGGCAACTGGACCGGGCCACCGCTGACCGACAAGTGGTGGTATCCGTTGTACGAAAAGATGGTGGAGTTGAACGTTCCGGCGATGATCCACGTGAGTGGCTCCTGCAACCCCAACTTCCACGCCACCGGGGCGCATTACATCAACGGCGACACCACCGCGTTCATGCAACTCATCACCGGGGATCTGTTCAAAGATTTCCCGACGCTGAAATTCATCATTCCGCACGGAGGCGGGGCGGTGCCGTATCACTGGGGCCGCTATCGCGGCCTGGCGCAGGACCTGGGGCGGCCGCCGTTGAAGGAACTGCTGCTCAACAACGTGTTCTTCGATACCTGCGTGTATCACCAAGCGGGCATCGAGTGCCTGCTCAAGGTGATCCCCGCGGACAATATCTTGTTCGCCTCCGAAGTGGTGGGGGCGGTGCGCGGCATCGATCCGGAGACCGGTCGCTATTACGACGACACCAAGCATTACATCGACTCCATCGATTGGCTGAGCGCCGCGGACCGGGAGAAGATATTTCACGGTAATGCGCGCAAGGTGTATGGTCGCTTTGACGCTAGCCGGGGGAGTTCGGCCAAGGCGTAGGCCGGGCGTGGCCGAGTTACGCGCGTAGGCTGCCTGACTGATCTGCAACCGAAACGGCCTCTCACATGGCGGGTCTACGAAGACGACGAGCGGCAGGTGTTGGCCGTGTTCGGCCGTTCCTCAAGAGGCTAATTTCTCGTCGCCAAGGGCACAGTTGCTTCATGCGCGGGCACGCCCACGCGCTGCCAAGCCTTCACCAGACGCTGGCGCTGGTTGTCGAGCCGGATCGGCAACGCCGTCCGCGCGTAGTTAAGGCTCAAACGCTTGCCGAGTTGGCGCGCTCGCAGCGCCGCCTCGCTTGCCAGCGCCAGGTCGCCCATTTCGACATGAACCGCCGCGAGGAATCCCAGGGCCCAGGTATAGTTCGGATTGCGTGTCAACGCGCGGCTTAGCGCCACGCGCGCGGCAGGTAAGTCGCCGATGAAGAAGAGCGTTACTCCTTCCACGGTCAGATAGACCCCATGATCGTTGGGCTCCAGTTGCAGCGCCCGGCGCGCGTGCCACAGGGATTGATCGTACTGACCGTCCCACATCAGACCGTCTGCCAGATGGAAATGCGTCCAGGCCGAGTCCGGAGCCAGGCCGACGGCGTGCTGCAGCTGCCGGATCGCCGCGTCGTGCTTGATCTGCCACACCAGGACCTTGCCTTGCAGTGAATACCCCAGCGCATACCCGGGATCGCAGGCGATCGCCTTTTGTGCCGCCTCGGCGGCGCGCTCCAGGCTCAGCGCGTAGTCCTCGCACCAGCCGCCGATATGGTCGAGAAAATGGGTCCAGCCCACGCGTACGATGGCGACGGCATTGTCGGGCTGGTGCGCCACTACCGCCGCAAATTCTGCGCGGGCGCGCTGGTTGGCATCGGCGCTGTATTCGCTGAAAAGCTGCCAGCCGCGCAGCATGTGATCCATGGCCGCCATATCGGCCGGCGCCGTAGCCGGCCGAGCCGCGCAGGCCACCGTCGGGTCTATCAGTGCCGACCCGCCGGCCGCTCCTTTCGAAGACACGCGCAGGTATTCGTAGACCTCGGTGGTCTGCGGACTCGGCGCGACGTCGAGTTCCTTGCGCAGCACGCGTCGGCATTCCTCCCACACCTGCATCGCCTTTGCAACTAGGCCGACTCGCGCGTACAGAAGCATCAGCGCGCGGTAACAGCCCTCGTGCACTGGGTCGGCCGCAAGCAGACGTTGCGCCAGGCGTGTTGCCGACGCCAGGGTCGCGGCGTCGTCGCAGGCCAGCATCCGTGTGACGAGGTTGTGTGCCAGCGCGCGAGTGTGTTCCCGCGCGATCCACAGCCAGCGATCCTGCCCGTCTTCCGCAGCCAGATCCACGGCGAAGTCTCCGCGGTACAACTCAGCGGTTGCGGCCAAGGCTTCGACTCCGGGCTGCGCCGCCCCGCGCTCGAACTGCCAGAGATCGACCTCACCGCGGCTATCGCAAAGGTGCACGCGGTCACCAGGGGTGTCGAGCCAGTCGGTGTCCTCGGCCAACGCAAGGCGAACCTGATGCAGACATTGGCGCAGTGCATTGCGCCCGTCGGCTTCGTCGTGAGCGGGCCACAGCCAGGTGATTAAACTCGCGCGGGTCACTCCATCGGCCCGGTGCGCAGCGGCCGCAGTCAGCAAAGCCTGGCCTTTGCGTCCCAAGCGCGTACCTTGCGGGTTGGATGCGGTCCCCAAGAAGAACGGTCCCAATACCCGGAGAGTCGGGCTCTGCATGGGATTCCCTGAGTGGTACCCGATTATAGATCGACTATAACGCGACGCTAACGCCACTATAACGCCGTCAAGGACGGGGCTGTGAAACAGTGCGCCTGAAACGCCAGGGGTCGCCCACGCGGTCAATTCGTGGCGCGCGGACGACACTTTCTGTCGCTGTGCATGTTTTCTATCGCGGCCTAAAGGAGATGGTTATGGACGCCTCCCACTTTCTTGCTAACAGCCGAGATTAGGCAA
>CAZMGP010000062.1:0-24800 GCA_964565875.1 uncultured Enterobacteriaceae bacterium | reverse complement strand
TAAGTACTTTGTTGATGACGTTCATAGCTCAGCCGGTCTGGCGTTGTGGTCTGGCACAGTCGGCATATCTGGCTACATGCACCGGCTGTTCCCACCGCCCGAGCGCAGAGCGGCGGCGCCTGCGCCAAGGGCAGCGATCCGCGCGCTACGAATTCGATACAAAGGAAATATCCGGCGCGGGCCCCAGCTTTGGGTGAGCAAGACGGTCCTTGATACGCGTTGCTGGGGAACTTGCCCCAAAGTTGCGGGTGGGCTCCCAGGCACTGCGCGGGGCCAGCGCGCGCAATGGCCGCCCTCGCTCTGCCGTGGCTGTCTCGCGTCCGCCTCTGGGGACGCAGGCACGGTAAGTGCATGTCGAGCCGCATGCCCCTAATTTGGTAAGGGGGAGGAGTTCGAGATCGGCCGTGCTTGAGAGGCGCAACCGCGCTGACTAGTGCGACTGCCGTACAAAAATCATGATCCGATCCCTTGTCATCATCGAATCCGATCTCGGGCTGGCGGAAGACGTTCGGCGGCATCTGGAGTGCAATCACTGGCACACCCACGTCGCGCAAAGTGCGGAGCAGGGCCTCGACCTGCTGGCGCGCCTGCATCCGGATGTCGTGCTCGCCGGACAGATGCCGGACAAGAGTGAAGGGGAGTTCACCTCGGCCGCGCTGAAACTCGATCCCCAGATCAAGGTGATCTCGCTCGCGAGCCATGGCCGCGAGCAGATCGCTTTCGATGCGACGGAGGCCGGTGCTTTTCACTACCTGTTGAAGACGGTATTGCTGGCGGAACTCGATGTGGTGCTGGAACGGGCGATGGCGCAGGCGCATATCGAGCATCGCCGCGCGATCCTCGATCGCTACCAGTCGCGCGGGATCGCAGCGAGCGGCTCGCTCGCGGATTTCATCGGCGAGTCTCCGGTGATGCGCCTGGCCAAGGCGCGGATCAGGGATTTGCTCGAGAGCGAAAGGTCGGCGGGCGAGGCGGAGCGCACGCCGGTGCTGGTCAGCGGCGAGCCCGGCACGGGCAAGGCCTTGGTGGCACGCGCGCTGCACTTCGACGGCGTTCGCGCCGATCGGCCCTTCATCGAATTGCACTGCGCGTCGCTGCCCTCCGATGCCCTGGAGGCCGAGCTGTTCGGCTGCGAGCGCGGCGCCTTTGCCGCTGCGCAGGAGCGCCGCATCGGTCTGGTGGAGATCGCCGATGGCGGCACGCTATTTCTCGACGAGGTCGCGGAACTCGCGCAGCCGATCCAGGCGCGACTGCTGGAACTGCTGCAACAGGGAAGCTTCCGCCGCATGGGCAGCGAGCGTGAACGTGAAGTCGACGTGCGCGTCATCGCCGCCACGACGCGCGACTTTGCGGGACTTGCACAAAGCGGCCGTTTCAACGGCGCGTTGTACGCGGGTTTCGCGGCGGTGACCCTCGCGCTGCCTACGCTGCGCAGCTGCGGCAACGATGTCATAGAAATCGCCAGGACTAATCTGGAACGCCTTGCGCGACGCTACGGCAAGGACGGGCTGCGCTTCACCGGCGAAGCCGAGCAATGGCTGCGGCGCCACGATTGGCCGGGCAATGTGCAGGAACTGCGCGACCTGCTCGAGCGCACGGTGCTGGCGACGGGGGAGGCGCTGATCGGGCCGGGCGAGTTCGTCCTCGCGCCCGAGAGCAGGGCGCGGCCGGTCCGGATCGAGGCTCAGCCCGTGCGTTCCATAAGCGGGACTGTCCCCGTCGCCGTCGCGACGGAGGAGGCGGAGGCAGATCTCGTGCTCAAGACCTTGGAAAAGACTGACTGGAACGTGTCGAAGTCGGCACGCCGGCTCGGCCTATCGCGCGACATGCTGCGCTATCGCATCCTGAAGTACGGGTTTGCCCGTCCGACCGAATAGGGCTCTTTACTCGGCCGCGATGAACTACGCTCTTCAGTTCAAGGCATCACAGCAGCTGTCGCTCTCGCCGCAGGTGCAGCAGCTGATCCATTTGCTGCAGTTGTCGACGCAGGAACTCAACGGGGAACTCGAACGTTATCTCGCCGAGAATCCGCTGCTCGAACGCGACGAACCGGAGAGCGGGCCACTCGCGCGCCCTTCCGCTGCCGAGGGCGGGGAGCCCGAGGCGGTGAAACTGGGCAGCACGGAGGCCCCTCCCTGGGCCGATGGCGTCGAGATCGACGTACTCGCTGCCCCTGGCGAATCCGAGCGCGACGATGACGAAGACGCCGAGCTTGCGCCGCAGTCGCCTTGCGTCCCGAGCTTGGCGGAGCACCTGCGCGCGCAGCTGGGAATGACGCGTCTTTCGGCGCGGGACAAGGCGCTGGTGCACGTCTTGATCGCGGCCCTGGACGAGCGCGGTTATCTGTCGGAGAGCCTGGAGGAGATCGCGGGCCTGCTGCCGGCCGAGCTCGAAGTGGAGCCGGCAGAATTGGAGGTCGCGCTCAAGTATCTGCAGCGGCTCGATCCCGCAGGCGTCGGCGCGCGCACGCTTGCCGAATGCCTGGAATTGCAGCTCGTAGCCTTGCCGCGCGCGGCGCGCGGGCGTGAACTCGCCATCCGCATCGTGCGCGATCATTTGGGCGAGCTTGCGGCTCGCGATTTCGGCCGCCTGAAGCGGATGCTAGGCTGCGACGATGCGAGCTTGCGCGAAGCGCAGCTTCTGATCCGCAGCCTCAACCCGAATCCCGGGGCACAGCATGGGGAGGTGGGCAGCCCCTACATCGTGCCCGACGTGGTGGTGAGGAAGGTGCGAAACGCCTGGGTAGCGAGCCTGAATCCGGACGCGCTGCCCAAGCTGCGCATCAACCGCATGTATGCGGACATTCTGCAGGACACGCGCCATGCGGGAGCCAGCCCAATGGCGAGCCGCCTCCAGGAAGCGCGCTGGTTGATCAGAAGCGTGCAGCAGCGCTTCGACACCATCCTGCGCGTGGCCCAGGCCATCGCCGAGCGGCAGGTGCGCTTTTTCGAATACGGCGACCTGGGCATGCGCCCGCTGATGCAGCGCGAGATCGCCGAGGTCCTCGGTCTGCACCGCTCAACGGTGTCGCGCGCCAGCGCGAACAAATACATGTCCACGCCGCGCGGCATATTCGAGCTGCGCCATTTCTTTTGCGGCGAGGTTTCGACGGAAACCGGCAGCGCCTGTTCCGCCACGGCGATCCGCTCGCTCATTCGCGAGCTGATCGCCACGGAAGACCACGCCCGCCCCCTGTCGGATTGCCGCATTGCGGAGATCCTGGTGCGCCACGGCATCGTGCTCGCACGCCGCACGGTATCGAAGTACCGCGACGCCATGCATTTGCCGCCGGCGAACCTGCGCCGTCTCGCCGCGAGATAGTCGAGCCTGTCGACCTTCAGCGCGTCAGCCAGCCGCGGGTGCGCAGCGTGAGCGCGGCGTAGGGGAATATCCAGAAGAGGGCGAAGAAGGAAAAATAGGCGTAGAGAATTCCGAAGACGAAATCCCACGAACGCTCGGATTTGAGGAAATACAGCATGTAGAAGGTCGAAGCCATGCCGATGCCGATCAGCATGCGCATTACCGCCGCGGGATCATGAACGGCGATCGAGGCGAGCAGCGCGAGCGAAACATAGGCGACCGGAAAGCGCAGGTTGGTGACGGTGCAGTCGAAGATTGCGATCGCGCGCGCGTAGAGCGGCCGCCGCCAAACGATGCGCGCAAAGCGCGTTTCCTCGCGGATATAGCTGCGGTCCCAGCGCAGGTACATTTTGCACAGCTTGGAATAGGTTTCCGGGACCAGAGTGTGCACCACCGCGGTCTTCTGATAGACGGTGTCGTAGCCGCTCGCGAGGATGAGATTGGTGAGCGCGCGGTCTTCGCCGAAAGTGCAGGCAACGCCCAGGAAGCGCTGGCCGAGCCACTGCTCGAGGACGCTATGCACGACCGAGGCGCGATACGCGGCGAGCGCCCCCGGGCAGCAGTAGACCGTGCCGTACGCCGACTGCGCGCGCCGCAGGAAATCGAAGGACAGGGTGAAGCGCACGTGCAGCATCCGCGGCAGCAGCGCGCGCCGGCGGTTCAGTACCGCGACCCGTCCTGCGACCGCGCCGATTCTCGAATTGCGGAACGGGCCTGCCATCGCGAGCAGGGTGCCTCTCTCGATGACGCTGTCCGAATCGATGGTCACGAGGATCTTACCCTGCGCGCGGCGGATGCCTTCGGCGAGCGCGGCGCGCTTGCCCCGGTTCCTGGCGAAGCGCACGGTGGTGATCAGGCCACGGTGCCGCGCGGCCGCGCCGCGGATGTGGGACCAGGTGTCGTCGGTGCTGCCGTCGTCGACGACCACCACCTGCAGCCTGTTCCGCGGATACTCGGCGCTCGCCACGGAATCGATCGAGTTCGCCACCATTGCGCCTTCGTTGTAGGCGGGAATGATGACCGTGAGCAAGGGCGCGTCCGTTGCCGTCGCGGAACGAAACGGGCGATAGCTGAGCCACAGCCAGCTGCGGAAGGCGAGAAGAAACGTGCCCATGCACAACCAGAGCATGGCGGGCCGAAAGAAGAGCGTGCCCCAAAGGCCCTGCTGGGCGAGTTCGTACCAGTGGGAGAACAGCGCACTGCGCAAGCCAGCGTAGCCCATAAGCGCAATGCCGAGGAAGATCGCAGCGACGATGACCCAGTCCCATACGTCCTCCCCGCGTGGGTCGTGAGGAAGGAGGAGGGTAGACTTGAGTTGTTCCATTGAATTGTCCTCGGCCTGGGGCCAGCGCAACGATTTTGTAGACGCAGACGACCGCCCGCGCTGCCATACGATCTCTCGCGGCATACACACATTAGGAAACCGAGGCGGCCGGCGCACTAGGGCAAACTACTTATTTCGAGCCGGGTAGAACTACCGACCAGATCGCGTCTCGATGCGCGTCGCCCAGGCTCAGTTCTCGACGTTCGCCGAGGCTTCCCTGCGCGTGTCGGTCACTGGCAGCGCAGTCACCGTCGCAGGCGTTGCGTCTTCCCGCGGCGCCGCCGCGTTCTTTGACTGCTGCTCTTTCCACAGCCTTTCGATTTCGAGCCGAGCTTCCTTCTTCGACTTGGAATAGGCTGCATAGCGCTTGCGCGCCAGGTCGCGTTCTCCGGGCGTCATCTTGCTCCACTGCACCAGCCGCGACGTATAGCGCTCCTGCTGTTTCTTCGACATGGCGGAATAGCGCTTTGCGCTGGCGAGCAGGCTCTTCCTTTCGCGGGCCGGCAGCTGGTCCCACTGCTGCGCGAGCGGGCGCAGCGCATTCTGCTCTGCCGCTTGCAGTTCGCCCCAGTCGGGTTGCCGCCGGGATTTGTGCGCCTTGGCCGACGCGGTTTGCTGCGCTGCGTTCGGACTGGCGGCAGTCGTTCGCGGCAGGGTCGCGAGTTCGGTCGCCACGGGGCGGGGAGTGATCTGCCAGGCGGCCCAGGTCACCCAAGCGATGGCGGCGACGAACAGAGCAGCGAGGCTCCAGCGGAATGAATTGGACGTTGCGCGCTTCATGGCGAGCGGCGCCTCACTCGCAAACCAAGTTCGGACCGTCGTCGAGGACGGGCTTGGTGCAGTCGCGTTTCACAATTCTGCGATCGGGATCGAGCGGGGGAGCGGCGCGGTAGCGCATATAGCTGCTCTTGGTCGCTCGCATAGGCATGTCGTACGCAGGATTCGCCGGCTCGCTCGCGCACCCGGCGCTTGCAGCGGCCAATGCTGCGGCAAATATACTCAGCCAGGTTCGCTGCCCAGTTTCGTGCGCTCGCTTCATGGACGATTCCCCCTTCGGCTCCCTCCGGGGATTCGACCAGAGTCGCGTTAAAGCGTTCCGTCGGGGGCAAGGACGTCCCTCGCCATGTGCGGGTGCAGCAGGCGTTTTGGCGCTAAGCGAAACGGAAATCGCGGCCTAAGCCGCGAACGATACAGTGAGTATCAGAGAAGATCGGAAGAGAATCGCGCGGTGGGTTTGCAGCGAAAATTCAAACCCATGAAAAGTAACGTAAAATACTTTATCCGCGCTTGGTGCCCAGGAAGGGACTCGAACCCCCACAGTGTTGCCACCGCTAGGACCTGAACCTAGTGCGTCTACCAATTCCGCCACCTGGGCACAAGGTGCGCAATTCTATAGGAAACAAGGATTTTGTCAACGCGAAAGCGCGCTAAACACCACGAAAGCACCGGTTCTGCAGCGAACCGGCGCGTACGCGATCCGCATTTCGAGCGCGAAGCGGAGCGCTATGAACACCCCTTGCCCAGCCGCGAACTGGTGCTCGAGACGCTGGCGCGCGAAGGCATCCCCGTGCGCGAGGAACAACTGTACCAACTGTTGCGCCTAGAGCCCGACGAGATCGACAGTTTCCGCCGCAGGTTGCGCGCGATGGAGCGCGACGGCCAGATCATGCGCAATCGCAAGGATGCGATCCTCGTCGCCGACAAGCTCGATTTGATTGCTGGACGGGTCGAAGGGCATCCGGACGGCTATGGTTTCCTCGTTCCGGACGACGGCTCGGCCGACCTGTTCCTGTCGGAAAAGGAAATGCGCAAAGTGCTGCACGGGGACCGCGTCAGGGTGCGGGTAGGCGGAGTCGACCGGCGCGGGCGGCTCGAGGGCGCGATCGTCGACGTCATTTCCCGCGGCAATACGCAACTGGTCGGGCGGCTACACAAGCCGCACGGCGTCGCCTACGTCGTCGCCGAGAACCGGCGCATCAGTCAGGACATACTCATTCCGCCCGGCGAGGAACGCGGCGCGAAGACGGGACAAGTGGTGACGGTGGAGATCATCGCCCAGCCGGACAAATATGCGCAGCCCGCGGGGCGCGTGCTCGAGGTGCTGGGAAACTACGCCGATCCCGGCATGGAGATCGAGATCGCACTGCGCAAGCACGAGCTGCCGCATGCCTTCGCAGCCGCAGCGCTGCGGCTGACGCAAAAGCTGCCCGACGAGGTGCGGCCGGCGGACGCCAAGGGGCGGGTGGATCTGCGCGAGCTGCCGCTCGTCACCATCGACGGCGAGACGGCGAAGGATTTCGACGACGCGGTGCACTGCCGGCGCGAAGGCGAGGGCTTTCGCCTGTGGGTTGCGATCGCCGATGTCAGCCACTATGTGCGTCCCGGCGACGCGCTCGACCAGACGGCGCGCGAGCGCGGCAACTCGGTGTACTTTCCGCGCCGCGTCATCCCCATGCTGCCGGAAAAGCTCTCCAACGGCCTGTGCTCCTTGAATCCGAACGTCGACCGCTTGTGCATGGTGTGCGAAATGAGCGTGGACCTGGCAGGCGAAATCGGCTCCTACCGCTTCTACCCCGGCCTCATGCGCTCGCAGGCGCGCCTCACCTATACCCGTGTGGCTGTGGCCCTCGGGCTGCTCGAGCAGAAGGTCGAACCGGTGCCTCAGAAGCTGCTCGCGCATTTAGAGGATCTGTACGCCCTGTATCACGTTCTCGCCCGTGCACGCGAGCAGCGCGGCGCCATCGACTTCGAGACGGTGGAGACGCAGATGCTGTTCGACGATCAAGGCAAGATCGAAAGCATCGTGCCGACGCAACGCAACGACGCGCACCGCCTGATCGAGGAATGCATGCTCGCGGCGAACGTATGCGCTTCCGACTTCCTGAAAAGCCGCAAGCATCCTGCGCTCTACCGCGTGCACGAGGGGCCGACGCCGGAGAAACTGGAAGCCCTCAAGGTCTTTCTCAAGCAATTCGGCCTGGCGCTCTCCGGTGGGGAAGCGCCGCACGCCAAGGACTACGCGGCGCTGCTCGCGAAGATCAAGGGAAGGCCGGATATCCAGCTCCTGCAAACGGTGCTGCTGCGCTCGCTCAAGCAGGCGCAGTACAGCCCGGAGAACGTCGGCCACTTCGGGCTCGCTTACGAGGCCTATACCCATTTCACCTCGCCCATCCGGCGCTATCCGGACCTGGTCGTGCACCGCGCCATCAACGCCGCGCTCGCGGGAAAGAGCTACAGCCCGGGAAATTGGCAAGAACTGGGCGAACACTGCTCGATGACCGAGCGCCGCGCGGATGAGGCGACGCGCGATGTCGAGGCCTGGCTCAAGTGCTATTACATGCAGGACCGGATCGGCGAGGAGTTCGCCGGCTCGATCAGCGCGGTCACCAGTTTCGGCATATTCGTGGCGCTGGACGACGTCTACGTCGAAGGCCTAGTGCACGTGTCCGAACTCGGGGAGGACTACTATCACTTCGATGCGGCGCGGCATCAGCTGCTGGGCGAACGCAGCGCGCAGCGCTTCCGGCTCGCCGATCGCGTGCGGGTGAAACTGGTGCGCGTCGACCTCGATACCAGCAAAATCGATTTTCGTCTGGCTGAAGCGGTTGCCCCGGCCGGCGCGAGAAAGAAGAAGACAAGGAGCTAGATCGTGGCAAACACCAGCTTCATTCACGGCTTTCACGCCATCACCGCCAGGCTGCGGCTGGATGCGAAAAGCGTGCACGAACTGTATTGCGACGCGAGCCGCTCGGACGCGCGCATGCGCGAGCTGGTGAAACAGGCCGAAATCCTGAAGCTGCGCGTGCTGCAGGTGGATGCGCGCCGGCTGGACGGCATGGCACCCCCGGGCCGGCATCAGGGCGTGGTGGCGCGGGTCGATGCGGTCACGCGGCACACCTCAATTGAGGATCTGCTGGACGAGCTGAAGGAGCCGCCGCTCTTGCTCGTGTTGGACGGCGTGCAGGATCCGCACAATCTGGGTGCCTGCCTGCGCGCGGCGGACGCGGCAGGCTGCCACGCGGTGATCGCGCCCAGGGATCGCGCGGTCGGGCTGTCGGCGGTGGCGATCAAAGTGGCGAGCGGGGCGGCCGATAGCGTGCCGTATATTCCGGTCACCAACCTCGCACGCAGCCTGCGCGAACTGAAGGAGCGCAATATCTGGGTGGTCGGCGCCGATTCCAACGCGGCGAGCGATCTGTATACGGCCAAGCTGCCCACCGCGCTCGCCTGGGTGCTCGGTGCGGAAGGCGAGGGCCTGCGGCGCCTGACACGCGAGACCTGCGACGAATTGGTGAAAATCCCGATGCTTGGACAGGTGGAAAGCCTGAATGTGGCGGTCGCGAGCGGCGTGGTGCTGTTCGAGTCGCGCCGCCGGCGAGCTGCTGCAACCAAGCCCGCCCAGCCATAGAAGGGAGTTGCCTTGCCTGGCACTTTCCCTTTATAATCACAAACTTTTCGCGAACCGCCGGATCGCTTTCATCCGGCCAACCTTGCCTCACCGCTCCGCATGGCGGGAGGCTTAACCCACAAGGAGACTGCATGCGACATTACGAGATCGTATTCATCGTCCATCCCGATCAAAGCGAGCAGGTGCCCGCGATGATCGAGCGCTATCGCAGCACCATCACCGGGCGCAAAGGCAGCATCCACCGCCTCGAAGACTGGGGCCGGCGCCAGATGACCTTCCCCATCAACAAGGTGCACAAGGCGCATTACGTGCTCATGAACATCGAGTGCGACCAGGAGACCCTGGACGAACTGGAGCATTCGTTCAAGTTCAACGACGCCGTGCTGCGCCATCTGACGGTGCAGATGAAGTCGGCCGTCACCACACCTTCGCCCATGATGAAGGAAGAGAAAGCGCGTTCGGTGCTCGCCGGCGACGCAGCCAAGGGTGGCGACAAGGGCGCCGATGCGGCCAAGCCCGCGCCTGCGCCGGCCGCTGCCGCCTGAGCGTTTTGGACAACCAGTTCGTGCTGTCCGGAAATTTGATCGAATTGGGCGCGCTGCGCTATACGCCGGCCGGTATCCCAGTGGTCAATTTCAGGCTCAGCCACGCCTCGGAGCAGTTGGAGGCGGGCAGCATGCGTCAAGTGGAGTGCGAAGTGGCCGCGATGGCATTCGAGCGTGAGGCGCGCCTGGTGGCTGCGGCCAAGCCCGGAATGCAGATGAAGGTCAGCGGTTTTCTCGCCGCGAAGAGCCGCGACAGCAAGCAACTGGTATTGCATGCAACCCATATCGAATTTGTAGAAGGAGTTTGAGATGCCCCCCGCAAGAGGAAGATCAGGAAAAGGCGGCAAAGGCCGCGGTCGCAACGACAAGAAGGACGACAGAAAAGGCGGGCGCCAGCTGTTCAAGCGGCGCAAGTTCTGCCGCTTCACCGCCGAGAAGATCGAGTGGATCGATTACAAGGATATCGACATCCTAAAGGACTTCATCAACGAGAACGGCAGGATCATTCCGGCGCGCATCACCGGCACCAAGGCCGGCTATCAGCGCCAGCTGTCGACGGCGATCAAGCGCGCGCGCTACCTCGCGCTCTTGCCCTACACTGACCTGCACTGAGGAGCCGCCATGCAAGTCATCCTGCTGGAAAAAGTAATCAACCTCGGCGGCCTCGGCGACGTGGTCAAGGTAAAAGAGGGTTACGCCCGCAATTACCTCATCCCCCAAGGCAAGGCGAAGCGCGCCACGCCGGAAAACCGGGCCGCATTCGAAGCACGTCGCGGTGAACTCGAGAAGGCGCAGAACGATGCGCTCGCCAGCGCCCAGGAAGCCGGGGCGAAGATTGACGGCCTGACGGTACAGATCACGCGCAAGGCGAGTGTGGACGGGCGGCTGTTCGGCTCGGTCACGACCTACGACATCGTCGAGGCGCTGCAGGCGCAGGGCTTCGAAGTCGAGCGTTCTACCATCCGCCTGCCGCAAGGCCCGTTGAAGCAGGTCGGCGACAATTCGATTGCCGTCGCACTGCATTCGGACGTGGTCGTGCACATCACCGTGTCGGTGCTGGGTGAGACCGTAGAATAAGTTGCATCTAAGAACCCGTAACAAAAGTCGTTTGTTACGGGCTGATTTAGAGGAGCACGAGGGGAAGTATCCCCTCGTATTGTTACAGCCTCTAGGTACAAGTCGTTGATCAGGAAGGCCGGGCGCAAGCGCCCGGCCTTTTTGTTTGAGCGGGCAGCGCACGACTGTTGCCGCAAGCAGATGCGCAACCCATAATACGCAATCGAGATCGGTTTCCCTATGGCTCAGATGAATCCCCAAGTCGCAAGCGATCCGCAACTGGTGCAGTTGCGGGTGCCGCCGCATTCGATCGAGGCGGAGCAGTCGGTGTTGGGCGGGCTGCTGCTCGACAACCAGGCCTGGGAGCGCATCGCCGACGTCCTCTCCGACAGCGATTTCTACCGCGACGACCATCGCCGCATCTACCGCCACATCGGCAAGCTGGTGGAGAAGAACCGGCCCGCCGACATGGTCACGGTGTTCGAATCGATCGAGCAAAGCGAGGACAAGGACAGGACGGGCGGGCTCGCCTACCTCGGCGCGCTCGCGCAGAACACGCCCTCGGCGCACAACATCCGCCGCTATGCCGAAATCGTGCGCGAGCGCGCCGTCCAGAGGCGGCTGATCGAGGTCGGCACCGGCATCGCCGACGCCGCCTTGAATCCGCTGGGCAAGGACGTGGGGCAGCTGCTCGACGAAGCCGAGTCGCGCGTGTTCGAGATCGCCGAAGCCGGCACTCGCGGCCGCCAGGGGCTGGTCGAATTCCAGCCCATCCTCGCCCAGGTGATGGAGCGCATCGATATGCTCTATCACCAGGACAATCCGTCCGACATCACCGGTGTTGCCACGGGCTACAATGATCTTGATCACGAGACAGCAGGATTGCAGAAGGGTGACCTCATCATCGTCGCCGGGCGGCCGAGCATGGGCAAGACCGCCTTTGCGCTCAATATTGCCGAGCACGTGGCGGTGAACGACCGGCTGCCGGTGGCAGTGTTCAGCATGGAAATGGCGGGGACGCAGCTCGCCATGCGCATGCTCGGCTCCATCGGCCGGTTGGATCAAACTAAGTTGCGCACTGGAAGGTTGACGGACGAGGACTGGAGCCGGCTCACCGATGCGGTGGGCAAGGTCCACGACGCGCCCATCCACATCGACGAGACGCCGGCGTTGAACTGCCTGGAACTGCGCGCCCGCGCCCGGCGCCTGCACCGGCAGTACGGCGCGCTGGGCCTGGTGGTGGTCGACTACCTGCAGCTCATGTCCGCCGCTTCCTCGGGCGAGAACCGCGCGACCGAAATTTCGGAAATCTCGCGCTCCTTGAAGGCGCTGGCGAAGGAGCTCGACGTGCCGGTGGTCGCGCTGTCGCAGCTCAATCGCGGCCTGGAGCAGCGTCAGGACAAACGGCCAGTGATGTCGGACTTGCGCGAATCGGGCGCCATCGAGCAGGACGCGGACGTGATCCTGTTCATCTACCGCGACGAGGTCTACAACTCGGAGAGCGCGGACAAGGGCAAGGCCGAGATCATCATCGGCAAGCAGCGTAACGGCCCGATAGGCAAGATTCACCTCACCTTCATCGGCCAGTACACCCGCTTCGAGAACTACGCGAACCCCGATCGCTATTGATCGGGATTGGCGCGCTTCGCTAAGGCGCTGGAAACTCTCTTCATAGAACTTCCGCTGCGTGGTCCGCCAGGCGCGAGCGCTCGCCGCGCTGCAGCGTCACGTGGCCACCGTGCGACCAGCCTTTGAAGCGGTCGACGACATAGGTGAGGCCTGAAGAGCCTTCGGTCAGATACGGCGTGTCGATCTGCGCGATATTGCCCAGGCACACCACCTTGGTTCCCGGGCCGGCACGCGTGATCAACGTCTTCATCTGCTTCGGTGTCAGGTTCTGCGCCTCGTCGATGATGAGATACTTGTTGATGAAGGTGCGGCCGCGCATGAAATTGAGCGACTTCACCTTGATGCGCGAGCGGATGAGGTCGCGCGTCGCGGCGCGGCCCCACTCGCCGCCGTCCTCGTCGGACTTGTTCAGCACGTCGAGGTTGTCTTCGAGCGCGCCCATCCAGGGATTCATCTTCTCCTCTTCGGTTCCCGGGAGGAAGCCGATGTCCTCGCCCACCGGTACCGTCACCCGGGTGATGATGATCTCGGAGAAGATCTTGTATTCGAGGGTCTGCATCAGACCTGCGGCGAGCGTCAATAGCGTCTTGCCCGTTCCTGCCTGGCCGAGCAGGGTGATGAAATCCACTTCCGGATTCATCAACAGATTGAGCGCGAAGTTCTGCTCGCGGTTACGCGCGGTGACGCCCCAGATATTGTTCTTCTGGTGGGTGTAGTCCTTGATCGTTTCCAAGACTGCGGTGCGTCCCGCCTGCTCGCGCACAATGGCGTGCAGCGGATGCTCGCCTTCCTGGTAGACGAACTCGTTCACCTGCAGGTGTTGGCACAGAGGGCCCTTGACGCGGTAATAGGTGCGGCCGTCCTTCTTCCAGGATTCCATGTCCTTGGCATGCTGGTCCCAGAAATCGGCAGGCAGTTCACGCAGGCCGGTGTAGAGGAGGTCGATGTCCTCCAGGACTTTGTCGTTGAAGTAATCCTCGGCGGCGAGCCCCAGCGCACGCGCCTTGATGCGCATATTGATGTCCTTGGACACCAGGATCACCGGGCGCTGCGGCTGCTGCCGCTGCAGGGCCATCACCACGCCGATGATGTGATTGTCGGCCTTGCCCATGGCGAGCGATTCGGGCAGCGCGCTGTCGATCGCCTGCGTCTGCAGGAATAGCTTGCCGCTGGCCGGATCGGCCGCATGGCGCTTCAAGGAAATCCCCGCTTCGATCCTGCCTGCGACGCCGCTCACGATCTCGTCCAGGTAGCGACTTGCCTGGCGCGCGTTGCGCGCGACTTCGGACAATCCTTTCTTGTGGTTGTCCAACTCCTCCAGGGTCATGATGGGAAGGAACACATCGTGTTCCTCGAAGCGGAACAGGCTGGTCGGGTCGTGCATCAACACATTGGTGTCGAGCACGAACAGCTTGGTCAGGGATTTGCTGGATTCTGGGCGGGACTTTCGTTTTGGCATGGGCGACGGCTCGGTCTGTTCATCGAATGCCGCGACTTCGTTAGAGGGTCTTAACAAAATCCAATACCTCCTGCACGTGACCGGGAACCTTGATGCCGCGCCACTCGCGCCGGATGACGCGCTCGCGGTCGAGAACGAAGGTGCTGCGCTCGATGCCGCGCACCTGTTTACCATACATGTTCTTCATTTTGATCACCCGGAACTGGGTGCACAGGGCTTCGTCGGTGTCGGCGAGCAGATCGAAGGGAAAGCCGAGCTTCGCCTTGAAGCCTTCGTGCGACTTGAGGCTGTCGCGGGAAACGCCGTAGATGCCGCAGCCGAGTTTGCTGAATTCCCCGTAGAGGTCGCGGAACTGGCTGCCCTCGTTGGTGCAGCCCGGCGTGTTGTCCTTGGGGTAGAAATACAGCACGAGGAACTTGTCTTTGGCTTGCGCCAGGTGAAAGGTCTTTCCTCCCGTGCAAGCTACTGAAAAATCAACCACTTTATCCTTCTTGTCCATTTTTTATGCCGACCCTCCAGGGGCGCGCTGCGTATTATTGTTGATGAATCGCCTGCGGAACGCAACCCTTTCAGCTCGGCAGTCATCTCGGGCGAACGCGCAGTCACGCGCCTGCAAAGAACGCCTGGTCCAAGCGCCGGCGACAGCCAAGGTCGCCGGCTCGACGTGCGCGGGGTGTTACAGTCGCGCAGAACCCTGACCTCAGCCGATCATGCTATAGCCGCCGGACACCGAAAGCACCTGGCCGGTGATATAAGAGGCCGCATCGGAGGAAAGAAAGAGCACCGCGTTGGCGATGTCGGTCGGGCGGCCGATGCGCTTCAGCGGCAGGGCCTTGGCGATCTTCTCGAATTGCTCCGGCGTAAACATGCTTTCCTTTTTCGCCCACATGCTGGTGCCGCCGACTTCCTCGCCTTCCTCCGGCACGGTGATCCCGGGGCAGACGACGTTGCAGCGGATGCCGTAGCGGCCGTTCTCCTTGGCTATGGTCTTCATGAAGCTGTTGATCGCGGCCTTGACGCCGCCGTAGACTGCTTCGCGCGGCTCGCCCTGGCGGCTCGCATCCGAGCTGAGGGAAATGATCGCGCCATGGTTCTGCGGCACCATGATGTCGAGCGCCGCCTTGGTGCAATTGAGCACTCCGACATAGTTGATCTGGATGATCTTCTGCCAGAACTCGGGCGTGGTCGAGGTGAAGAACATGAGCTGGTCCCAGCCGACGTTGTTCACCAGCACGTCGAGCCCCCCGCAGCGTTTCACCGCGGCGCCGAGGAGTGCCTTCGCCTGATCGAAGCTGGTGACGTCGGTCTTGATCACTTCGACGCTCGCCGCGCCGCGCTGCTTCGCGAGTTCCGCCACCTTGCGCGCCTGCGCGTCGTCGATGTCGCCGATGGTGATGTTCGCGCCCTCCGCAGCATAAGCGAGGACGATGGCGCGGCCGATGTTCGAGCCGCCGCCGGTGACGACGACGGACTTGCCTTTCAGATTGAGTTGCATGCGGGTTCTCCAAGTATTAAGCGGGGTTGTCGGGATCGAATTGGGTCTTGCGCTTTTCGAGGAAGGCGTCGATGCCTTCGGTGCCTTCCGGGCTCGCGAAGCCGATGAATTCCAGCGCGAGCGAGGCGTCGAAGATCGGGCCGGCCTGCTTCACCCAGTGATTGAGCATCATCTTGGTCCAGCGCAGCGCCGCGGGCGCCCCTTCGGCGAAGCGGGTGGCGATCTCCACCGCGCGCGCTTCCACCTCCTCGTCGGGGAGCGCGAGCGAGATCAGGTTCATGCGTTCGGCCTCCTCGCCGGTGAAGGTCTCGGCGGTCATCAGATAATACTTCGCCTTGGCCATGCCGCAGAGCAAGGGCCAGATGATGGTGGCGTGGTCGCCCGCTGCGACGCCGATCTTCAGATGCCCGTCGGAGAATTTGGCGTCCTTCGCCGCAATCGACACGTCGGCGAGGATCAGACAGGCAAGCCCCGCACCCACTGCCCAGCCGCGCGCCGCGCTGACGATCGGCTTGCGGCAATTCAACATGCCGTAGACGAGCTCGCGCGCCTCGCTCATGGTCTGCATGCGCAGCTTATAGTCATCGCAGACCTTGCGTTCGTGCTTCAGGTCGCCGCCGGCGGAAAAGGTCTTGCCGTCGCCGGTGAAAATGACGGCCGAGACGCTGTCGTCGGCGTCGATGTCGCGCCAGATTTGGGAGGCTTCGCGGTGCAGTTGCGCGTCCATCGCGCCCAGCTTCAGCGGCGAGCGCATGGTGACGCGCAGCACGCGCGGGTGGGGGCGATCGAAGGCGAGGCGCTGGTAGCGTGCGTAGCGGTCGTTCATGTTGGTCCTTCCGTCTGTGGTCCTTGGCTGTTGCAATTCGTTGAAGAGCATCGTCAAGCTTAAGCGAAGAAATCGAGCAGCGCGCGCGCCACCTCCAGCGGCCGTTCTTCCGGTAGGTAGTGGCCGCAATCGAGCGCCTGCCCGCGCACATCCAGTGCGGCCGCGCGCCAGTTCGCGAGGCAGTCGAACTGTTGTTCGATCACGCCGTGTCTTCCCCACAACGCGAGCAGCGGGCAGGCAACTTTCTTGCCTTGGTCCGCCGCATCGTGCTCGAGATCGATCGACTCGGCGGCACGATAGTCCTCACAACTCGCGTGGATGGTCGCCGGGTCGGAAAAGCAGCGGACGTATTCCGCCATGGCCTCGGGGGCGAATACCTTTAGACCGCCGTGGCGCCGTCCCATCTGGTACTTGATGAAGAATTCCGGGTCGGCGCCGATCAAGGTTTCCGGGAAAGGCGCGGGCTGAATGAGGAAGAACCAGTGGAAGTAGGCCTTGGCGAAAGCGCGGTCGGTCTTGGCGTACATGGTTCGCGTAGGCGAAATGTCCAGCACCGCGAGCTTCTTCACGCACTCGGGGTGATCGAGCGCGAGGCGGTGCGCGACGCGGCCGCCGCGGTCGTGCCCGACCAGATAGAAGCTGTCGTGACCGAGCGCCGCCATTGCCTCGACCTGGTCCTGCGCCATAGCGCGCTTGGAATAATTGCCGTGATCGGGCAGCCCGGCGGGTTTTCCGGAGTCGCCGTAGCCGCGCAGATCGGCCGCCACCACCGTGTAGCGCTCGGCGAGCCGCGGCGCGACCCGGTGCCAGATGCAATGCGTCTGCGGATAACCGTGCAGGAGCAGCACGGCAGGGCCTCGTCCGCCCTGCACCAGATTGATGCCGGCGCCGCTTACCTCGATTCTCTTCTGCTCGAAGCCTGGAAATAGCGCGCTCATGCGAGAAACTCCTTGCCTTGCACCGCGAGCGTACCCGATCGTCCCGGAATCTCGGCCATCACCAATTCGTGGCGCGGCAGGGTCTCGACCTTGAGCGAACGGTACAGCTCGTGCATGGACACGAGTTCGTATCCCATCTCCTTCCAGCCTGCGAGCAGCGCTTCGAATGCCGAAGCGAGCTTCATCCCCTCGAGCTCGGCGTGCAGCGTATAGACATGCCCGGCGGCGGGCGGGTTCGCGGCAAGCTGGAGCAAATGCGCGGCGACGTTGTGCGCATCGAGGCCGTCGATCCCGATCAACTCGTCCAGCGTCGGCAGGGTAGTGGGCAACTGCGGGCAGGCGACGATTTCGCCGCGATAGACGGGAATGAAGGGCGAGTGCCCGCGGCTGTCGGAGCAATAGTCGAAGCCGAGGCGCTGGGTGAGGCGCAGCGCGTGCACGTTCATCTGCCAGCCCGCGGCGCCGTGCACGCGCGCGTTCTCGCCGAACACCTCGGAGAATCGCAGGTAGGCGGCGCCCATTTCCTCTCCGGTCCAGCGCGCGTCGGCGCGCGCGACGCCGTCCTGCCACTTGACGTGATCCCAGGCGTGGATGCCGACCTCGAATCCTGCGTCGCGCACGTTGCGCAGGACACCGGCGCAGCGCTTGCCGATGTCGGGTCCCGGCAGCAGCGTCCCATAGAGCAGCGTCTTCAGACCGTAATGTTCGAGCACCGAGGTGCGCGAAACCTTCTTCATGAATCCGGGACGGAAGGCGCGCCGGATGGCGCGCCCGGTGTGGTCCGGCCCCAGGCTGAACAAGAACGTTGCGCCTGCGCCATGCTTCTTCAGCGTCTCGACGAGGCGCGGCACCCCCTCGCGCGTGCCGCGAAAGGTGTCGACGTCGATCTTGAGCGCGAGCTTCATCGGTTGCGCGTGCGTTTGCGGGAAGAGCGCTTGACGTGACCGGACGCGGTGTCCGGCCGTCGGCTACGCCTCCCGCCTAGTCGACCAAGTGGCGCGCTTCGGCGACGTGGCTGCGGTAGAACTCGAATATGTGCCGCATCGCCTGGCGCATGTCGATCTTGGGTTTCCAGCCGAGGTCCCTGCAGGTCTTGGCGATGCTCGGCACGCGGTTCTGCACGTCCTGGTAGCCCTTGCCGTAGTACTCGGCCGAACTCGTCTTCACCAGCTTCACTTTCTTCGCGTGGCTGCGGTATTCGGGGTAGTCCACGGCGAGGGCGAGCATCATTTCGGCGATCTGCTTCACGGAATAATTGTTCTTCGGGTTGCCGATGTTGTAGATCTGCCCGCTCGCCACGCGCCCTGGGTTTTCGATGATCTTCATCAACGCATCGATGCCGTCGTCGACGTAGGTGAAGGCGCGCTTCTGGCTGCCGCCGTCCACCAGTTTGATGGACTCGCCGCGCACGATGTGGCCGAGGAATTGGGTGATGACGCGCGAGCTGCCTTCCTTCGGCGTCTTGATCGAATCCAGTCCCGCGCCGATCCAGTTGAACGGCCGGAACAGGGTGTAATCCAGCCCCTGCTGCATGCCGTAGGCGTGGATCACCCGGTCCATCAGCTGCTTGGCGCAGGAATAGATCCAGCGCGGCTTGTTGATCGGGCCGAGGACGAGTTCGGAGGTCTCGGCATCGAACGCCTTGTCGCGGCACATGCCGTAGACCTCGGAGGTCGAGGGAAACACGACGCGCTTTTTGTACTTGACGGCGGAGCGGATGATCGGCAGGTTGGCCTCGAAATCGAGTTCGAACACGCGCAGCGGATCCTTGACGTAGCTCGCCGGCGTTGCGATCGCCACCAGCGGCAGCACGGTGTCGCATTTGCGCACGTGGTATTCGATCCACTCCTTGTTGATGGTGATGTCGCCCTCGAAGAAACGGAAGCGCTTCTCCTCCATCAGGTCGGAGATGCGGTCCGTCTGCATGTCCATGCCATAGACCTCCCAGTCGGTCTTGGCGATGATGCGTTTGGTCAGGTGATGGCCGATGAAGCCGTTGACGCCGAGTATCAGGATTTTCTTCATTTGGTCTTGTGTCAGGTAAAGGCGATCTTTTGCTTGGTGAATACTTGGGGATCGAGCGGCCGGTCGTTCGCTTCGGCTTCGAGCAGGCGCAGTACGCCGCCGTCCGCGCAATCGGCATAGAACGAGCCCCCTTCGCAATATAACCCAGGCGTGGTGCTGCGCGCTTTCCGATTCGGTTCGAGCCGAGTGCGCAGTATGCGTAAGCGCGCAGCGCCGAACTGCGCAAACGCGCCCGGATAGGGCGGAGCGACGCCGCGCACCAGGTTGTGGATTTCGCGCGCGCTTTTCGCCCAGTCGATGCGGCCGTCCTCAGGCTTGCGCCCGCCGAAGTAGCTGCCGCGGCTGAGGTCCTGCGGCAGGATGCGCGCATTGCCCGCGATCAGCTCGGGCAGGGCACGGGCGAGCACCCGCTCTGCGGCCTCCGTCACCTTGTCAAACACCTCGCGCGCCGTGTCGTCCGGGCCGATCGCCACCGCTTGCTGGCCGACGATGCCGCCGGCGTCGGGCTTGGCGACCATTTCGTGCAGCGTCGCGCCGGTTTCGGCCTCTCCCATGATCACCGCCCAGTTGACCGGCACGCGGCCGCGGTACTTGGGCAGGAGAGAGCCGTGCATATTGAAGGCGCCGCGGCGGGGAAGGGCGAGCAACTCCGCGCCGAGCATGTGGCGATAGTAGAAGGAGAAGAGAAACTCCGGCGCAAGCTCGCGGATCCGGGCAACGATTGCGCCATCGTTCGGGTTCGCCGGCGTAATGACGGGAATGCCGCGTGAGCGGGCGAGCTTCGCCACGCTGTCGAACCAGATGGTCTCAGTCGGATTGTCTTCGTGCGTCACCACCAGGGATACGCGCACGCCTTGCGCGAGCAGGACCGACAGGCAGCGCACGCCGACATTGTGATAGGCGAATACGACTGCAGATGTCATGGCGAGTGCTTGGGCGAAGTTTATGAGGCGAGGTGGGGCGCGCGTCCGTGGCTAAAGCGTGCGCGGGCCGGGGGCGGCTTGGCTCTGAGCCTGCGCGCCGTCGGCGGCCTCGAGCACCGCCTGCACCAGGTAGCGCGGGCGCTGGCGCACCTGCTGGTAGATGCGGCCGACGTATTCGCCGAGCAGGCCGATGCCGAACAGCGCGATCCCGATGAGGAAGAACTGGATGCCGAACAGTGTGAACAGGCCTTCGGCCTCCGGGCCGACGATCAGGCGCCTGACCGCGAGGTAGGCGACAAACAGGATCGACAGCAGCGAAATCAGCATGCCGGCGAGCGCGAACAGTTGCAGCGGCACGACGGAAAATGCGGTGACCAGGTCGAAATTGAGGCGTATCAGCTGATACAGCGAATACTTGGATTCCCCCGCCATGCGCTCCTCGTGGCTCACTTCAATCTCCACTGGCTTTTGCGCGAAGCCGTAGGCGAGCGCGGGGATGAAGGTGTTGATCTCGCGGCAGCCGTTGATGGCGTCGACGATGTCGCGGCTGTAGGCGCGCAGCATGCAGCCCTGGTCGGTCATGCGGATATGGGTGATGCGTTCGCGCACCAAGTTCATGGCGAGCGAGGCGACGCGGCGAAAGGCGCTGTCGCGGCGCGCGCGGCGGATGGAACCGACATAGTCGTAGCCCTCGTCCATTTTCGCGAGCAGGCGCGCGATTTCTTCCGGCGGATTCTGCAGGTCCGCATCCAGCGTCACGATGCGCCGGCCGCGTACGCGCTCGAAGCCCGCCATGATCGCCAGGTGCTGGCCGAAATTGCCGTTAAAGAGAATTACGCGGGTGACATCGGGCCGCTTCTGAAACTGTTCGCGCAGGATGGCGGCGGAGCGGTCGCGGCTGCCGTCGTTGACGAAAATGATCTCGTAGGAACGTCCCAGCTTGTCCAAGGCCGGATACAGGCGCTCGAACAGCGCGGCCAGACCCGCCTCCTCGTTGTAGACGGGGATGACGACCGAGACTTCGACGCTCATTTCGCGGCGCTCCCGACGATTTCGGCGACGGCGGTGCAGACGCGGTCGACGTCCGCCTCGCTCATGCGCGGAAACAGCGGCAGCGTCACCGTGGAGGCGCCGATGTGCTCGGCCTCGGGGAAATCGCCCGGACCGTAACCCAGCCGCCGATACAGGCCGAACAAGTGCATCGCCGGATAATGCACGCCGACGCCGATGCCGCGCTCGTGCATGGCGCGAATGAACTCGCCGCGGTCGATCTTCATCCGGGAAAGGGGCAGCAGGACCTGGAACATGTGCCAGTTGCAGTTGGCGTAGTCCTCGAGCGGCAGCTCGCAGTCGGCGTCGAAGCGCTGGAAATAGTGCCGTACCAGCTCTCGCCTGCGCGCGGTGAACGCTTCGAGCTGCTTCAACTGGCCGAGGCCGATGCGCGCGGCGATGTCGGTGAGATTGTGCTTGCCGCCCGCGACCTCGACTTCTTGCCCGCCGTCGGGTCGGCGCACCACGCCCTGCAGGCGCAGGCGCGTGCACAGATCGGTTTCGGCGGCATCCGAAAGCACCAGGCAGCCGCCCTCGGCCGTGGTGATGTTCTTGTTGGCGTGGAAGCTGATCGCCACCAGGTCGCCGAAGCTGCCGATGCGCTGTCCACGCCAGGAAGCGCCCATGCTCTGCGCCGCATCCTCGATCACGCGCAGGCCGCGGCGGCGCGCGATGTCGTAGAGCCGGTCGCGGTCGACGGGCAGTCCCGCCATGTCGACCGGAATGAGCGCGCGCGTCTTCGGTGTGATCGCCGCTTCGATGCGCTCGAGGTCGATGTTGCGCGTTCGCGCATCGACGTCGACGAACACCGGCCTCGCCCCTGCGCGCAGGACGACGTTCGCGGTCGCCACCCAGGAAAGCGGCGTGGTGATGACTTCGTCCCCGGGCTGCACGCCGGCGACCGCGAGTGCGATTTCCAGAGCGCCGGTGGCGGAACTCATCGCGCGCACCGCGCGGCCGCCGCAATATTCGGACAGCTCGCGCTCCAATTGCGCGACGCAAGGGCCGCTAGTGATCCAACCGGAGCGCAGCACCTCGACCACGCCGGCGATGGTCTCTTCGTCGATCGAAGGGCGGGTAAAAGGAAGGAATTCCATCAGGAGCGTGCGACGATGTATACGCCGATGATGATGATGCCGATGCCGGTGAGGCGCGTCACGCTCACCGCCTCGCCGAACAGGTACCAGGCGGCGAGCGCGTTCAACACGTAGCCGATGGACAGCATGGGATAGGCGATCGAAACCTCCACTCGCGATAGGCCCATGATCCAGACAACCAGGCTCACCACGTAGCAGCCCACACCGCCGAGGATGTGCGGCTCGAACGCGAGCTTCATCCCGACGGGGACGATGTTGCCGGCGCTGAAGTCGAAGTGGCCGATGGCATTGGTGCCCGCCTTGAGCAGAAGCTGCGCGGTCGCGTTCAGGAACACGCTCAGCATCAGCAGCGAAACGCTGACGGCGTTCACGGCTTCTCCACCACGATGCGGCGGGTGTCGCGCGCGAGGAGCCGCATCGGCAGGTGCTCGGCGGCAAACAGCGCATAAGCATCGGGAGACATCAGCGCCATCGCCTCGCGGTCCGCCAGCCAGCACCGCCGGAACGCGGCATAGTCGGGGAGGAACTTCTGCGGCTCCTGCCCGATGCCGAAGCCGAGCTCGTCCTTGTACGCCACCATGGTTGTTGGCCGCTCGATATAGAACTGCAGTGATTGATCGTAGGTATTGACGCTGTAGAAAGGCATGCCAGGTTTCAACTTGGGCTTGATTTTCTGGGCGATATGATACGCGGAATTCGCCGGAGACAGGCTTTCGTGCCCGCTCACGGCTAGCTGCGCCGAAACGAATCCGCTCGCCGCAAGCAGCGCGAGCGCGAGTTCCGAACGGCCGCGGCGGGCGAGGAGGGCACAACCCGCGGCGCCGGCGATCGCCGTAGCCGCAGCGGCGGCGAGCCAGACGGCGTAATCGCGCAGCAGTTCTGCCGGCACTTCGCGGCTGGCGAAACGGTCGACCTGGGTGAGCAGCGCGAGCACGGCTACGCCCGCAAGCAGCCCCGGCAGCGCCTGCCAGGCGAGCGCGCGCGGGCTATAGCTGCCGATGCGCGCACCGATCAAGAGCGAGAGCGCCGGGAAGATGGGCAGGATGTAGGAGGCGAGTTTCGAACTCGAGGCGGAAAAGAAGACGAACACCAGCGCCGACCACAGGAGGAGGAAGCGCCGCGGCTGAAAGCGTGCTGGCTCTGCGCGCCTGAAGCCGCGGGCGAGGGCATCGAGGAGCGCGAGCGTCCAGGGCAGCATGCCGCCGAGCAGCACCGGAATGAAGTAATAGGGCGGTTGGTAACGACCGTGCTGCTTGGTGAGAAAGCGCTCGAAATGCTCGTGAATGAAGAAGAAGCGGAAGAACTCGGGATTCGCGCGCGATACGGCGACGAACCAGGGCAGGGTCAAGGCGAGTAGGAGCGCGATGCCCCAGGCGAGGTTCAGCCGGCCGATGAGGCGCCAGTCGCGCTCGATGAGGACGTAGAGGACGAGCGCCATCCCGGGGAGCGCTAGGCCGATCAGCCCCTTGGACAGTACCGCCAGAGCGAGGCTGGCCCAGGCGGCGAGCATCCAACTCGGACGCGCAGTATCTGCGGTCGCGTCGTCCTGGGCGAGCAGAAAAGCGCATACCGCTGCCGAGAGCAGCACGCTCACGCCCATGTCGAGGGTGTTGACGTGGCCGATCAGCACGTAGAGCAGGCTCGAGGCGAGCACCAGGCCCGCGTTCCAGCCCGCTTTCTCGCCGAATAGCCGCCGGCCGGTGAAGAAGACCATGAGCACGCCGAGAAAACCGGTCAGCGCGCTCCACAGCCGCGCCGTCCATTCGTGCTCGCCGAACACCTCGTAGGCGGCCGCCGTCGTCCAGTATTGCAGGGCCGGCTTCTCGAAATACTTGATGTCGTTCAGCCGCGGCGTGACCCAGTCGCCGCTCGCCACCATTTCGCGCGGGATTTCGGCGTAGCGGCCCTCATCCGGATTGACCAGCTTGCGGTAGTCGAGATTGGAAAACCAGACGAGAGCGAATAAGCCTAGCAGAACGAGCTGCAGGCGCCGACTCATGAGGACGATGGCTTCATCGGGTTCAGGAGAACAGCAGCGCGGCCGCCACTTTGCGCTCTTCGGCGGCGAGGATGTTGTAGGTGCGGCAGGCGGCCTGCAGGTCCATCACTTCCAGGCCGATGCCGGCTTCGACGAGCGCGCGCGTCAATTCCGGCCGGGGAAAGCGCAGGCGCTCGCCGGTGCCGAGGAGCACTATTTCCGGCGCGAGTGCGGCGATCTGCACGAAATGCGCGGCTTCCAGCCGCTCGAAGCTCTCCGGGGACCAGTCGGTGACCAGCCGATCGCGCAACACCACCAGATTCTTCTCGTGGCGCTGCCGGTTGATCATGACGTAGCCGGGGCCGTAGCCGGTGAAGACGTTGGCTCCCGCTAAATTGGTCAAATGGAGCTTCAAGGCAACCTCAAATAGGCTAAAATTATAAACTTTTTCAGCACTTACCGCGAGTTAGCTAGATAGCCCATGAGAGAATTTGCGCGCATCAGCCGCCTGCCGCTGTACGTTTTCAACATCACCAACGAGTTGAAAATGGCGGCGCGCCGTGCCGGCGAGGACATCATCGACCTGAGCATGGGCAACCCCGACGGGCCCACGCCCAAGCACATCGTCGACAAGCTGGTCGAGGCGGCGCAGCGCCCCGATACCCACGGCTATTCCGTGTCCAAAGG
>CAZMGP010000061.1:0-25772 GCA_964565875.1 uncultured Enterobacteriaceae bacterium | reverse complement strand
TGACCGCGTCGTCGAACGCCGCCTGCACCTGCTCCGGCGGCTGCGCGTTCTGCATGGTGACGCGGCTGATGGCGATGCCGGTCTTGTAGCGATCCAGGATTTCCTGGATCTGCTTCTGCGCCGCCAGGGCGACCTGCTCGCGTCCCTCGTAGAGGACGAAATCCATCTTGCTCGATCCCACCACTTCGCGGAACGCGGTCTCGGCGGCCTGCATCACCGTTTCGTCCGGCTTGCGGTTGTTGAACAGATACGCCAGCGGATCCTTCAGCGTGTATTGCACGGCGAATTGGATGTCGATGATGTTCTCGTCGTCGGTGAGCATCAGCGACTCTTTCAGCACCTTGGTCTTGACCGTGTTGCGATAGCCGACCTCGACGGTGCGCACCTGCGACAGGTTGACGATTTCGTTGGTCTGGACCGGGTACGGCAGGCGCCAGCGCAGGCCCGGACTGGTCAGATCGGTCTGCTTGCCGAAAGTGAACACCACGCCGCGCTGCTTCTCGTCGACGGTGTAGAAGCCGCTCGCCAGCCACACGATGAGCACCAGTGCGATCACCAATCCCACCCCGCCGCCGAGCTGGCGGAAATTGGGTGGCTGGCGCGACGCAGGCCCGTCGCCGCCGCCGCGGCGGCCGAACAGGCTGTTCAACTTCTGATTGAAGTTGCGCCACAGCTCTTCGAGGTCCGGCGGCCCTGAATTATTTCCCCCGCCCTTCTTGCCCCACTGCGGGTCGTTAAGTGACATACGTATCCCTATGCTGCAGCTCAGAATCCGGATTGCTTCCAGCGGATTTTTTTGCGGCTGCGACTTCGGTCAGGGCCGTCCTGAGAAAACCGAGCCCAGCGCCGGTCTTAGCGCTTAAGTAAACGCGGCAGATTTTACCATACTCGTCGCGCGCCATCCCCGGATCGAGCTGCGTCAGGTCCACTTTGTTCCACACCAGGATCTGCGGTATGGAGTCCGCGCCGATTTCGGCGAGCACGGCGTTCACCGCTTCGATTTGCGCCTCGCGCACGGTGCTCGAGGCGTCGACCACGTGCAGCAGCAGGTCGGCGTGCACGGTCTCTTCCAGCGTGGCGCGAAAAGCGGCGACCAGACCGTGCGGCAGATCGCGCACGAAGCCCACCGTGTCGGAGATGACGACATTGCCCGTCGCTTCCAGGTACAGCCTGCGCGTCGTGGTGTCGAGGGTCGCGAACAGCTGGTCCGCGGTGTAGCTGCCTGCATGGGTGAGCGCGTTGAAGAGCGTCGACTTTCCGGCGTTGGTGTAACCGACCAGCGACACCGACAGCACGTCGCCGCGCACGCGCGCGCGGCGCTGCAGTTCGCGCCGGCGCTTGAACTGGGCCAGCTTGTCTTTCAGGACTTTGACGCGGTTGGCGATCAGGCGCCGGTCGACTTCGATCTGCGTTTCGCCCATGCCGCCGAGAAAGCCGCGCCCGCCGCGCTGGCGCTCGAGGTGGGTCCAGCCGCGCACCAGCCGCGTCGAAGCGTAATTGAGCTGCGCCAGTTCCACCTGCAGCTTGCCTTCGTTGCTGCGCGCGCGCCGCGCGAAAATGCCGAGGATCAGCCCGGTGCGGTCGAGGACCGAGCAGCCGAGTGCCTTTTCCAGGTTGCGCTGCTGCGCGGGAGACAGTTCGTGATTGAACACCACCACCGCTGCCTGCTCCGCACGCACGGCTTGCGCAATCTCCTCGACCTTGCCCGAACCGGCGAACAAGGTGGGATCCGGCCGCGAGCGCTTGCCCTGGACGAGCGCGCTGGGCCTGAGACCGGCGCTCGCGACGAGCAAGCGCAGCTCTTCCAGGCTCTCGCTGAAACCGACGGTGCCGAAATCCAGACCGACCAGCACAGCGGCAGCTACGCGCTCGCCGCGCTCAATCATCGCGCGCGCGAGCGGGGAGTCACGCCGCTGCAGTTAGTTGTCGGAAGCAGTATGTTCGTAGGAAATGCTGACCGCACGCGCCGGCACGACGGTGGAGATCGCGTGCTTGTAGACCATTTGCGTGACGGTGTTCTTCAGCAGTACCACGTACTGATCGAAGGATTCGACCTGTCCCTGGAGCTTGATGCCATTGACCAGGTAGATCGAGACTGGCACGTGCTCCTTCCGTAGCGTGTTAAGGAAGGGGTCTTGTAACAACTGCCCTTTAGTGCTCATCGTGCCCTCGCAGCTTTGTTGTTGAAATCGAACTCTAATTGATTTTTTGTGGTTTTTCCACTTGCCTGTACTTTGGGGCAGTCTACGCCTTTTTCAAGTACGGATTGGTGGAAGTTTTGAATTGTACTTTGAGCGGGGTTCCCTGTAGGGAAAACGCCTCGCGGAAACGCCCTTCCAGGTAGCGGCGGTAGCTCTCCGGCACACCGTCAAGCGCATTGCCGTGGATGACGATCAGCGGCGGATTCATGCCGCCCTGGTGGGCATAGCGCAGCTTCGGCCGTGACAGGCCTTTGCGCGGCGGCGCCTGCCGTTGCACGGCGTCGATCAGGACCCGCGTCAGCCGCGGCGTCGACAACTTGGTCATGGCGGCGCGGTAGGCGGCATCGATCGAGGACACTAACCCCGGCAGCCCGCTTCCCTCCAGCGCGGAAATGAAATGCAAGCGGGCGAAATCGAGAAAGACGAGCTTGCGCCGCAGGTCGCGCTTGACGTTTTCGCGCCGGTATTCGTCCAGGTGGTCCCACTTGTTCACCGCCACCACCAGCGCCCGGCCGCGCTCGACCGCGTAACCTGCGATGTGCGCATCCTGCTCGGAAATGTCGCCCTGCGCATCGAGCACCAGCACCACCACATTCGACTGATCGACGGCTTGCAGCGTCTTGATCACGGAAAACTTTTCCACCGATTCGAACACCTGGCCGCGGCGGCGCAGTCCGGCGGTATCGACGAGGGTGTAGTGCCTGCCTTCGCGCTCGAACGGGATGTCGATGGCATCGCGCGTCGTCCCCGGCTGATCGAAGGCGATGACGCGCTGCTCCCCCAGGAGCGCATTGATCAAGGTCGACTTGCCGACGTTCGGCCGGCCGATGACGGCGATGCGCGGATGATCGGGCAAGTGCTCGTCTTCGCGCTCGGCTTCGAACCCGGCGAGCGCCAGGTCGACCAGGTCGCGCACGCCGTCGCCGTGCGCCGCGGAAACGGCATAGGGCTCGCCCAGGCCGAGTTCGTGGAATTCGGCGGTGATGACTCCCGCATTCATTCCCTCCGCCTTGTTCACCGTCAACAGCACCGGCCGCCCCGTCTTGCGGAGCGTTTCGGCAATGACCTTGTCCTGCGGCGCGAGACCTTGGCGCGCGTCGACCAGGAACAGGACGACGTCGGCCTCGGCGATCGCCTGCAGCGTCTGCTTCGCCATTTCGAACAGGATGCCGTCCTTCGCCACCGGCTCGAAGCCGCCGGTGTCCACTACGAAAAAGGGTTTATCCCCCAACCTCCCCTCGCCGTAATGCCGATCGCGCGTGAGTCCGGGCATGTCGGCGACGAGCGCGTCGCGGCTGCGGGTCAGCCGGTTGAATAGAGTGGACTTGCCCACATTGGGGCGGCCGACGATGACGATGGTGGGTTTCATGCGCTGGTATCCGCGGGCGCAAGGACCGCGGCTCGCCTCTTTTCCGGACTTGGCCCTATTTGCTGGCGTCGAAGACGAACAATCCGCCGTTACGCGTCTGCACCAGGAATGCCCCGTCCTGCAAGCGCACTGGGTTGGTGCTCACCGCGCTGCCATCGGTTGCCACACGTCCGACGAATGCGCCGGATTCGCGCGCGAGGAAATGCACATAGCCTTGGATGTCCGCCACCGCCACTCCGCCTCCGAAGGCGAGCGGCGCGGAAAGATTGCGCAGGCGCAGCTTGTCTTGGCGCCAGACGCTGGTGCCGCCGATGCGGTCCAGTGCCTGCACCGCACCTTTATCGTCGCTGACGAACACGTAGCGGGCGTCGATCGAGAGACCGGAAGTGCTGGACATCTCCCGCCCCCAGATGGCCTGACCGGTCGCGCGATCGAAGCAGCCGATGCGCCCCTGGAAGGCGACGGCACATACTTCCTGCTCGGTCACTTGCGGTCGGCCGATGACGTCGCTCACGCGCTCGAGTTCCGTGGTGCCACGCGGCAGCGCGACCGTCGTCTCCCAGCGCACCGCGCCGTCGGCGAGATTGATGGCGACCAGCTTGCCGCCGGCGAATCCGGCGTAGACCACGCGGTCAAAAATGGTGAGGCCCACCGCCGAGCGCACGGTCAGCGCCGGCGTCTCGCGCTGGTAATACCAGCGGCGCTTGCCGTCCTTCGCGTCCAAGCCGAATATCCGGCTGTCGGCGCTGCGCACCACCACCAGGCCATCGGCCACCTGCGGGGCGGCGAGCACCTCGCTCGACACACGCGCGATCCACAAGGGCGTGCCGTTCGCATCGAATGCGCGCACTTCGCCTTTGCCGGTGCCCACGGCCACAAGCTTGCCATCCGCGCCGACGCCGCCCGTCAACGGCTCGCCGGCGTCGATGCGCCAGATCTGCCTGCCGCTCGCCGCGTCGAAGCGCGCGATCGCGCCGTTTGCCGCTGCCGCGTACACGCTGCCTTCGGCGACGGCGGGGCTGAAGACGTAGACGCGCGACTCGCCGAGGCTCGCCTGCCACAGCGTGCGCACCGCGATCGGGTTGGAAAGCGCAGGCAGCGGCGCCATTTCCGGCGCCGCGCCGCGGCTGCCGAACCAATTCATGGGATTGAGGGTGTCGATTGCGTTGCTCACCATCGAGCCCCCGCCGCAGCCGGCGAGCGCAAGCGTCGCCGTCAGCACCGCACCGGCTGCGAGCTCGCGTTTCATTTCGCCGACCCCAGCGCATCCAGGCGCAATTGGACGGAAGCGCGCAAAGCGCCGTCGGTCGCCGCCGCTTTTTCCAGCGCCGATTTGTAAGCGGCGCGCGCATCCTCCTTCTTGCCTTGCGCCACCAGCACGTCGCCGCGGGTGGCGAGATAGAGTGCATCGAACGCTTCGCCGTGCTTCGCGTCGAGCGTCTTCAGCGCGTTGTCGTACGCCTTTTCGTCCAGCATCACGGTTGCGAGCCGCAGACGCGCGATGTCCTGCAGCGCCGCGTCCTTCGCATTTTCGACCACCCAGGCAAGCTGCGCATGCGCGGTCTTCAGGTCGCCCCCCTGGAACAGCGCCTTCGCCGACACCAGCGCCGCCATCGCCGCGTAGGTCGTGCGCGGATACTGCTCGAGGATGGCGCCGCTCGATTCGCGCACCAGCTTCAAGTCGTTCGCCTGCGCCCCTTTTTGCACGGCGTCGTAGAGGATGGACGCCTGCAGCGCCTGATTGCGCTGGTAATAGTCCCAGCCCCGCCAGCCGGCGAGCACGATCAGCACCACGGTCACGGCGGTGAGTACCATGCTGCCGTTGTCCTTCCACCACGCCTTGAGTGCAGCCAGTTGTTCCTGTTCTTCCAGATCGTATGCGGACATGCCTCTTCCTCGATAAAAATTGCTACTTCGTTTCCCGCAACAGCTTGGCCGCGGTGCCGGCGAGCTCAGCGCGCGCAATGCGCATCTGCTCGCGCTGCTCGCGCAAGTGCTTCAGGCTCACTTCGTTCTTCGCCGCTTCGTCGTCGCCCAGGATGACGGCGAGCACGGCGCCACTCGCGTCGGCCTTCTTCATTTGCGACTTGAAGCTGCCGCCGCCGCAGTGCTGTACCACGGCGAAGCCGCGGTCGCGCAGTTCTTCGGCGACGCCGAAGGCGATGCGGTCCGCGGTGCTGCCTTGGTGTACGACGTAGATCTCGCAGCGCGGCGCCGCCTGCCGTTCGCGCTCTGCGTGCATCAACGCGAGCAGCCGCTCCACCCCCATGGCGAAACCGCATGCCGGCGTCGCCTTGCCGCCGATCTGCTCGAACAGGCCGTCGTAGCGCCCGCCGCCGCACACCGTGCCCTGGGCGCCGAGGCGGTCGGTCACCCATTCGAACACGGTGAGATTGTAATAGTCCAGCCCGCGCACGATGCGCGGATTGATGCTATAGGGGATGCCCGCGTCCTTCAGCACCTGCTGCACGCCTTCGAAATGCACGAGCGAGGCCTCGCCCAAGTGATCGAGCAGCCGCGGCGCCGCCTCGATCATGGGCTGCAGCAGCGGGTTCTTGCTGTCGAGCACGCGCAGGGGGTTGGTGTGCAACCGCCGCTTGGAATCGGCGTCGAGCTCGCCTTCGTGCTTTTGCAGGTACTGCACCAGCTCGGCTCGGTGCTGCGCGCGTTCCTCTGCGCTGCCGATGGAATTGAGCTGCAGCCGGATGTCCGCCAGGCCGAGCTCGCGCCACAGCCGCGCGCACATCAAGAGCATCTCCGCGTCGATGTCGGGCCCGGCATAGCCGAGCGCCTCGGCGCCGACCTGGTGGAATTGGCGGTAGCGGCCCTTTTGCGGGCGCTCGTGCCGGTACATCGGCCCCATGTAGTACAGGCGCTGCGCACTGCCGTAGAGCAGATTGTGTTCGATCGCTGCGCGCACGGTGGAGGCCGTGGCTTCGGGGCGCAGGGTGAGCGCCTCGCCGTTCAGTTCGTCGACGAAGCTGTACATCTCCTTCTCGACGATGTCGGTCGCCTCGCCGATGGCGCGGCGGAACAGCCCGGTCGGCTCGAGCAGCGGCGTGCGCATATTGCGGTAGCCGTAGCTCTGCAGCCAGGAGCGCAGCGTCTCCTCCAGTTCTTCCCAAAGCGCCGCCTCGTCCGGCAGGATGTCGTTCATCCCGCGGACTGCTTGTATCGTATGCGTCATCGTTGTTGTCTGAATGGGTGGGGCCCTAGCCCGCCGCCTTTATCGTTGTGGTTTCAACCGCCGACGGCGCCCCGCCATAGTGGCTGCGCACGTAGTCGTCGACGATCGTTTGGAATTCCTCGGCAATCTTGTCGCCCTTCAAGGTCACGGTCTTTTCACCATCGACAAATACCGGCGCCACCGGCCGCTCGTCGGAGCCCGGCAGGCTGATGCCGATGTTCGCGTGCTTGGACTCGCCCGGGCCGTTGACGACGCAGCCCATGACCGCAACGTGCATGTTCTCCACGCCGGGATAGCGCTCGCGCCAAACCGGCATCTGGCTGCGCAAATAGGCCTGGATCGAAGCGGCGAGTTCCTGGAAATAAGTGCTGGTAGTCCGGCCGCAGCCGGGGCAGCTGATCACCAGCGGCGCAAACGAGCGCAGGCCCATGGTCTGCAGGATTTCCTGCGCCACGACGACCTCGCGCGTGCGCTCCCCGCCCGGTTCGGGCGTGAGCGAAACGCGGATGGTGTCGCCGATGCCTTCCTGCAGCAGCACTGCCAGCGCCGCGCTGGAGGCGACGATGCCCTTCGATCCCATGCCGGCTTCGGTCAGGCCCAGATGCAGCGGGTAGTCGCAGCGCGCCGCGAGCTCGCGGTACACGGCGATGAGATCCTGCACGCCGCTTACCTTGCACGAGAGCACGATGCGATCGGTGGGAAGTCCCCATTTCTCGGCCTGCGCCGCCGATTCGAGCGCCGAGACGACGAGCGCCTCGCGCATCACGGCGTCGGCTGCGAGCGGCTGCGCCCGCCGGCCGTTCTCGTCCATCAAGCGCGCAAGCACGACTTGATCGAGGCTGCCCCAGTTGACGCCGATGCGCACCGGCTTGCCGTACTTGCAGGCCAATTCGATCATGGTGGCGAACTGCTCGTCGCGCTTCGCCCCTTTGCCGACGTTGCCGGGATTGATGCGGTACTTGGCGAGCGCAGCGGCGCATTCCGGGTATTGGTTGAGCAAGCGGTGGCCGTTGAAATGGAAATCCCCGACCAGCGGCACCTGGCAGTCGCGGCGCGCGAGCTCGTCGCGGATCGTCGCCACCTGCGCCGCCGCTTCCGCCGTGTTGACCGTGATGCGCACCAGTTCCGAACCGGCGCGCGCGAGTTCGTACACCTGCTGCGCCGTGGCGCGCGCATCGGCGGTATCGGTATTGGTCATCGACTGCACTACGATAGGCGCACCGCCGCCGATCGCGACCTCGCCGATGCGCACCTTGCGCGTAATTCTGCGTTGCAGGGCCGTCATCGCGTCAATCGAGCGTGAGCCGGGCGACGTCGACTTTGACGTAAGGCCGCAGATCGAAAGCTTGGTCATTGTAGGTCATGCGCACGTGGGCGGCGTTGCCGATCACCACGTCGAACGGCGGCACGCCTTCGATTTGCTGTCGAGTACCGGCTGCGTTGAGCTGCGACAGCAGCACCTTGCCGTTTGCCTGTTTGACCTCGACCCAGGAGATGTCGTCGAACACGAGGCCGATGTGCTTGACGCCGGCGCCACTTGCCGCGGGTGTCTTCGCCGCCGGCGTCACGGCTGCCGTAGCCTGCTCCGCCGCAGGTGCAAGCGGCGCCGGGCCGGCGGCAAGTGCGGGCGCAGTCGGCGACGGCGGCTGCTCAGGCTCGGATGCGCTGGCCTGCGGCGCCGCCGGGGTTTCCGGCTTCGCCACGGGCTTGGGCAGCAGCACCACTTCGCCCGCAGGCGGCGGGCTCGTCTGCCATTCATAGGCAACTGCGGCGACCGCCACCAGCGCCGCGAGAGACAGCAGGCCGTAGACGCGATTCGACTTCTTCCCCCCCTCGAGGAAGGGTTCGTGCTCGCCGCCGGCGAGCTCCACCGTGACCGCCGTGGGCAGATCGCTCTTGTCCAGTTCGGCGAGCAGCGGCTTCGGGTCCAGTTGCAGCAGCTTGGCGTAGCTGCGGATCATGCCGCGCACGAAGGTGGTGCCCGGCAGCTTGGCGTAGTCGTCGGCTTCGATCGCCTCGATCTGCTTGATCCCGAACTTGATCTGCTGCGACACGTCGGCGACGCTGAGATTCATTTCGGCGCGCGCGCTAGCGAGCGTCCGCCCCGGACCAGCCTGTACCTGTACCGGTTCGAGTTCCGATTCGCTCATTCAAACTTGCCTTTGAGCAGGTCCTGATATTCGGGGGAGCCGGAGAATCGCCGCCGCAGCTGCGTCGCGTGGGCGCTCTCCGCGGTCCGGTCGCCCAACTTGCGCTCGATGCGCAGCGCGAGCCACAGCGATTCCGCCGTCGGCTCGATCAGTTTGTTGAAACGGCCGACGTAGTTGCGCGCCGCCTCGAGCTGCCCGCGCTTGTATTGCAGCGCGGCCAGGCTGAGCAGCGCCTGCAGGTTTTCCGGTTCGCTGCGCAGCGCACGCTCGAAATAGCCGTAGGCATCGGCCTCGTTGTTGTTCTTCAGCGAGCACAGGCCGGCGTTGACGTAGGAGCGCGCGGGGGTGTTGTACAAGGGGTTCTTCAGCGCAGCGAGGAAATAGCCGATCGACTTTTGCTCTTGGCCCGTCTGGCACAGGAACCAGCCGTAGTTGTTGTTGATGTCCGGATCGTTCGGCGACAGGGCGAGCGCGCGCTCGAACTGCTGCTGCGCGATACCGTTCTCGCGCAGCTCCATGTGCACTAGGCCGAGCACGTTGTAGGCCGGCGCATAGCTCGGGTCCGCCTCGTTCGCCGTGCGCAGCTCCTCCAGCGCAACACCCATGTTGCCGCGCTCGAAGTAGGCCGATGCGAGCTCGGTATGCACGCGCGCGCGGTTGCGCGGCTCGGTGGGGTCGCCGGTCACGGTCCCGGTGTCGACCGCGCTGGCACTCGTTGTGCCGGCAGGTGGATTCTGAGCGCAGCCCAACAGCAGTCCGCAGGCGAGCAGCACCACACTAATGATCGATTTCAGCACGGCTGTATCTCCACCACGCGGCGCGTGCGCCGGGTCTTGTCCGTTACCTTGCCCGCGAGCTGGCCGCAGGCCGCATCGATGTCGTCGCCGCGTGTCTTGCGCGTCGTCGCCACTAGCCCCGCGGCGATGAGCGTTTCGGCAAAGCGGCGCACCGCTTCGGCAGAGGAGCGCTTGAAGCCCGAATGCGGGAAGGGGTTGAACGGGATCAGGTTGAACTTGCACGGCACCTCGCGCACCAGTGCGATGAGCTCGCGCGCGTGCGCCGGGGTGTCGTTCATGCCGTCGAGCATGACGTATTCGAAGGTGATGAAATCGCGCGGCGCCTTGTCCAGATAGCGCCGGCAGGCGGCGAGCAGCTCGGCAAGCGGATACTTGCGGTTGATCGGCACGAGCGTGTCGCGCAGCGCATCGTTCGGCGCGTGCAGCGATACCGCGAGTGCCACCGGACAGACGTCGCGCAGCCGGTCTATCGCCGGAACGATGCCCGAGGTGGAGAGCGTCACCCGACGGCGCGACAGCCCGTAGGCGTTGTCGTCGAGCATGATGCGCATCGCCGCGACCACGTTGTCGAAATTCGCCAGCGGCTCGCCCATGCCCATCATCACCACGTTGCTGATCATGCGCTCGCCGCGCGCGGCTGCCTCTTCCCCGGCGACGGCGCGGATCGGCTCCGCCGCGCCGGCGTCGCCCGCCAGGGCCTGCGAGGCGATCCACAGCTGGCCGACGATCTCGGCCACGCCGAGGTTGCGGTTGAAGCCCTGCTTGCCGGTGGAGCAGAACTTGCAGTCGAGCGCGCAACCCGCCTGCGAGGACACGCACAGCGTGCCGCGCCGCTCTTCCGGAATGAACACCGTCTCCACGGCGTTGCCGCCGCCGACATCGATCAGCCACTTGCGCGTGCCGTCGGCTGCGCGCTTGTCCGATACGATGCGCGGCAATTCGATCCGGGCGTGCTCGCTGAGCTTTTCCCGCAAGGGCTTGGCGAGGTCGCTCATGTTGGCGAAGTCGACCTCCCCGAAGCGATGCATCCAGCGCAGCAGCTGCTTGGCGCGAAACGGCTTCTCGCCAATACCGGCGACAAAACCCGCGAGTTGCGCGGCGTCGAGATCGAGGAGGTTGGGGAGCATCGAGTTTTGATGCCTAGCGCGAGTAGATGTTCAGGGCGGGGAAGAAATACGCCACTTCGACCTTGGCAGTCTCCGCAGCGTCCGATCCGTGCACCGCATTGGCGTCGATGCTCTCGGCGAAATCAGCGCGGATCGTACCCTTGGCCGCCTTCTTCGGATCGGTCGCGCCCATCAGTTCGCGGTTCTTGGCGATCGCGTTCTCGCCTTCCAGCACTTGCACCATTACCGGGCCGGAAGTCATGAATTTCACCAGGTCTTCGAAGAAAGGGCGCCCTTTGTGCACGGCATAAAAGCCTTCGGCCTCAGCGCGCGACAAGTGCAGCATGCGCGCGGCGATGATCTTCAAGCCATTGCTTTCAAAGCGGGAATAGATCTGGCCGATGACGTTCTTGGCCACCGCGTCGGGCTTGATGATGGATAGGGTGCGTTCCAATGCCATGCAAATCTCCAAAATTTTGGTCAGGAAAAAGCTTAACGTTATATTTTATCAGGCATTTTGCTGCCTGTCGCGCACTCGGAACGAGATTTCCTGGCTGCTGTCGAGCGGAAACGGCGCCTCGCTTACTCGATCAGCGGTCGATCCGTAGGGACTTTATCCCCACCCGGTCGAGTGCCGTCGCTGCGCCACGCGAGCTGCCAGCCCGTTTCGCCAGCCTGCGCTTGCCAGCCGCTCGCCACGCCTAAGCCCGGCACTGCCACCAGAACGTCGCCGCAATACAGCAATGGCAGGCGTTCGCGCTCCCACGGCGGCATGCGCGCTTCCTGCAACAGCTTCTTCAGGCTGCGCGTCGGCCCCTTCGTGTGCAAGCGCAATTTCTCGCCGCCCTGACGCAGGCGCGCATCGAGCCCTTGTTCGCCGACGCGTGCGCAGGCAAGCCCTGAACCCTTGCGCCGCGAAAAATGGAGCGTGCCGCCCAGCTCCGGCAGCGGCCAGACGCGAGCACCGTCCCATTCGCGCCACAGATCCGGCGCCGGATCGGCAAGCGCCGGCAGCACATAGGCATGGCCGTCGTAGCGCCGCAGTTCGAACGCGCCTGCCCTTATGCGCACATCGGCGTCGTCGGCCGCCTCGGCGAGCTGGCGCAGCATCTCGCGCAGATGATCCGCCTCGGGCGCTGGCGAGCCCAACTGCGCAAGAAACCAGCGCAGCAGATTTCCGGCCCGCGCCCCGCCCATGCGCCGCAGTTCGGCCAGCGCGATCCGATTGCCTCTCACCGCGCGCTTCGCGTCGCGCTGGGCGAGTTCGTCCAACAACGCGCGCGCCTCGGCCAAATGGCCCGCGGCGCGCGACAGCGTCGCGCGGTAGCCCGGAAACGCCTCACCGATCAGCGGTAACACTCGGTGACGCAGGAAGTTGCGCTGACGGACCGTATCCGCGTTGCTCTCGTCCTCCACCCAGGAAAGTCTTTGCGCCTTGGCGTAGATTTCGATGCGACTGCGCGGCACGGTGAGCATCGGCCGCAGGAGCGCGGGCACCGCCTCACCGTCCTGCCAGCGCGAACGCAAGATCGGCATCGCCGCCCCGCCGTGCACGCCCGCGCCGCGCAACAGCTGCAGCAGCAGCGTCTCCGCCTGATCGTCCTGGTGCTGGGCGAGGACGACGAAATCGGCCTCCTGCGCCGCGAAAACCTTGTAGCGGGCGCGGCGCGCCGCCGCTTCCAGGCCTTCGGCGCGATAGGGCGAGACGTCGACCGCGTAACGGTTGAGCGGAATGCCGAGGCGCGTGCAGCGCCGCGCACAGAATGCCGCCCAGCGGCCGGCATTCGGGCTGATGCCGTGGTTCACGTGCACGCAAGCGAGGCGGAAGTCGAGCTTGGGCGCAAGCCGCCGCAGCACTTCCAGCAGTACAACCGAGTCGATTCCGCCCGACAAGCCCAAGCTCAGGCGTGCCCCGGGGAAAAGCACCGACTTGAGCGCCGCCGCCACCTGCCATTCCAGCGGCTCGACGCTATTGCGCTTCGACTTCCTTGAACTTGCCATAGTTCATGAGGCGCTCGAGCCGCGCCTCGATGCGCTCCTCCGTCCCTTTGCCGGAGAAGGCGCGCAGGGCATCCTGCAGCGCCTTCTTCAGGTTCTGCGCCATGGCGGCGTGGTCGCGGTGTGCACCGCCCAAGGGCTCGCTGATGATCTTGTCGATCAGCCCCAGCGTCTTCAGCCGATTGGCGGTGATGCCCAGCGTTTCCGCCGCTTCCGGCGCCTTGTCCGAACTCTTCCACAATATCGAGGCGCAGCCTTCGGGGGAGATCACCGAATAGATGGCGTATTGCAGCATCATCACCACGTCGCCCACGGCAAGCGCGAGCGCTCCGCCCGACCCGCCTTCGCCTATGACGGTGCAGATGATCGGCACCTTGAGTTCGGCCATGACGTACAGACTGCGGCCGATCGCCTCGGCCTGTCCGCGCTCTTCGGCGCCGATGCCGGGATAGGCGCCCGGCGTGTCGACGAAGGTGATCACCGGGATGTCGAATTTCTCCGCCAGGCGCATCAAGCGCATCGCCTTTCGGTAGCCCTCGGGACGCGGCATGCCGAAATTGCGCAGGATCTTTTCCTTGGTGTCGCGCCCTTTCTGGTGCCCGATCACCATCACCGACTGGCCGTTGAAGCGCGCGAGTCCACCGACGATGGACAGATCGTCGGCATAGGCGCGGTCCCCGTGCAGTTCTTCGAAATCGGTAAACAGCGCGGCGATGTAGTCGAGCGTGAACGGCCGCTGCGGGTGGCGTGCCACCTGCGCCATCTGCCAGGGGGTGAGCTTGGCGTAGATATCCTTGGTGAGCGCGTTGCTCTTCTTCTGCAGCCGCGCGATCTCCTCGGAGATGTCGACCGCCGAGTCGTCCTGCACGTAGCGCAGCTCTTCGATCTTGCCTTCGAGATCGGAGATGGATTGTTCGAAATCGAGGAATGTCGTCTTCAAGGGCTTGCTTGCACAAGGCGCGGAGAGTCCGCGAATGCGCTTATTCTAGCCTAGAGCAGCCGCGGCGCCCGCTGCACAAGGGTCTTCCCGGCGTTCAGTATTCAACCGGCACCGGATCCAGGCTGCGCCACAGATACCAGGTTGCGACCGAGCGCCAAGGCGACCAGTTCGCGGCGAGTTCCAGCACGCGCTCGCGCCCGACGCGTTCGCCGTCGAAATAGTGCAGGCTGATCGCCTTCAGCAGTCCGAGATCGTCGAGCGGCAGCACATCGGGACGCAACAAATTGAAGATGAGGAACATCTCCGCCGTCCAGCGGCCGATGCCGCGCACCTGCACCAGTTCGGCGATCACCGCCTCGTCGTCCATGTGCGGCCAGTCGCGCGCATGGATGGAGCCGTCGACGAAATGCCGCGCGAGGTCGGCAATGTATTCGGCTTTGCGTTGCGACAGGCCGCAGCCCGCGAGGCGGCGCCGTGCCTTGAGGATCTGCTCCGGCGTCGACGCAGGCGCCACCGCGAGCACGCGGTTCCACACCGATTCCGCCGCCTTCACCGAGATCTGCTGGCCGACGATGGATCGCGCCAGCGTCTTGAACGGCTCGCCGCGGCGCGCGAGCGCGATGCGCGGATGGGCGCGGATGATGCCGGCGAGCACGCCATCGCGCCGCGTCAGGCTGCGCTTTGCACGCAGCCAATAATCGGGTGTCACGCGCGGACGAGGGCGTGCGGCACGACCCGGCTGTAGGCCGCGACGTGCTGGACCAGGAAATCCATCTGGTCGGAAAGGATCTTGCGGTTGGTGAGGATGAGGTATTCGGCTTTGTTCGGCACGTAGGGCGTATACAGCAGTTCCATGCCCGCCTCCTCGGGCTTGCGGTTGCGCTTCACGCCGTTACAGTGGCGGCAGGCCGAAACCACGTTCATCCAATGGTCGCGCCCGCCGCGCGACAGCGGCGTGATGTGGTCGCGCGTCAGGCGCAGCGCGCTGAACTCGCAGCCGCAATAGGCGCAGATGTGGCGGTCGCGGCGGAACAGTTCGCGATTGTTGAGCGGCGGGATCTGGGAGAAACCCTTTGCCGCCATCGCCTTGCCCTTGATGGCGATGATCGAATGGGTGGTGATGCTGGAGCGCTCGCCCGTCCGGCGCGAGGTGCCGCCGTAGAAGGTGAAGGCGCGATTGCCCAAGGTCCAGGCCACGAGATTCTTGGCGTAGTAATAACAGGACTGCTGCCAGGTAACCCAGCGGTGGGGGACGCCGTGGAAGTCGAGCGTCAGGATGAGCGGAACATCCGCCATGCGCTTGCCTCAAATCTCCTCGAGCAGCGAGCTTGGTGCGATGCGGAATAAACTCCGAATCTCCGCGTCCATCAAGCCCTTATCAAAGATTTTGCCTCAAAAATCGCCGCGGCGCCATAGCCCCGCACGTCTAGTTATTTAGCCCCTGCCAAATCGGAGCTGGTCCAGGCGCATAACAGTCGATACGGCGCGACGGCGTCGATGCGCAGCCCCGTCGCAGCGGGGTCCGCAGCGAACAGGCTGGGCGCAAGCGCCGCCTGCGACTGCGCCAGGTCGCAGCTTTCCAGGAATAACACCCAGTCGGCGCAACGGTCCATGCTGCCGCGCAAATCCATTTCCGGGCTGGTTCCGCCCGTGGCTGACGCGTCTGACTCCCACAGCGCCATGCGCGTGAGCGCTGCGGAACGTTTGCGCTCGCGCATCAAGCCGGCGTGAATGTGCGCCCGCGCCGCCGCCTCCATGCCCACCTCGGTTTTGCACAGCACCACGATCGCGCCCCCGCCCAGGCCGACGCCCGTCGACCAGCTTTCGCTGCAGGCTGAACGCAGCATGTTGCGAAAGCTCGGCATGATGGCCCGCGTCCGCGGTGTCGGATGGGCGAGCCGCTCGCGGTAGGCGGGAGAAGTCAATACGCCGAGCGAAGCGCATTCGTACACCGCCATATAGGCATGCGGCCGATCGAGCGCCTGGTAGCGCCGTGCGCTCTTGAAGCCGGGCACGGCTAGGCGGTCGAGCACGTGCTCCTCCTGGTACCAGGCATTGAATTCGTCTTCGGCTTCGGCCAGGACGTCGTTCTGGACGAAGAGTATCCCTTGTGCGCCTATCGCACTCATCGCCGCGCGGCCTTCTTCGCGCCCGCCGCGGGCTTGCGCCGCGCTTTTACGGGATCCGGCAGCGGCACCATCTGCGGCTGCGCGTTCTGCGCCGGCGCCGGAAGGCCGCAGCCGGAATCGCAGCAGGCACCGGGCTGACGCTTGCGCGTGATCTTGCGCGCCTCATCCTCGACCAGGTCGCGCTCGAGCAGGCGCTCGACCAAGTCGACCTTGTTGCCGAGCGGATAGTGGCGCCAGATTTCCTTCTTCATGGCATCGGGCGATCCGCCGCCATGCAAGCTGATCACCGAATACCAGCCGCCCTGGTTCGATGCAGTCAAGTCTTCGAGGAAGCGCGCCACCTCGACGCGCTTGTCGTAGGGGATGTCCGGCCGCCCGCGCAGCACGTCGGCGAGTTTCGCCGCCGTGACCGGATTGTGGTCTTCGTCCGGCCCGGGAAGCGCGACGATCAGGCCGCCCGAGAGCTGATGCGCGAGGCGGTGCATGTCGTAGATCTGGGTCGCGAGCAGCAGCTTGCCGATGTTGGCATAGACGATGTCGGGCATGACGTTGCCGGCCGGGTCCTGTGCGCTATAGACCGAAGCCGCCACGCCGCAGGCGTAGAAGCCTTCGACGATCTTGATCAGCTCGATCATCTGCTCGCGCACGTTAGGCGTGCGCTCCAGGTCGATGCCGTTCGCCTCGGTCATTAGCGCCCCGGCGCCGATGAGCAGATCGCCGAAGCCGGCGCGCGCGGCGATGCAGGTGTGGCGGTGGTGCGTGGCGTAGGTGTAGGTGAGGAAGGCCGCATGCTCCCACTCGCCGGCGAGGAACACCCGCTCCCAGGGCACGAACACGCGCTCGAACAGGCATACCGCCGTCGATTGGCCGTAGCGCGCGCTGAATTTCGCCGCCGCTTCGTCGGCGCGCCCCGCCGGGCGCGCGACGATGGTGAGGCCCTTTGCATCCACCGGCACCGCGCAGCAGACGGCGAAAGCGGCATCGGCTTTGGTCATGTTGCGCCCGGGCATGATGAGGAGCTCGTGCACGTAAGGTGCGCCGGTCACGATCGCCTTCACCCCGGAGATGACGATGCCGTCGCGGCGCCTGTCGACGATGCGCACATAGCTGTCCGCGCACTCCTGCTCGTGCGGGCGCTTCGAGCGGTCGCCCTTGCCGTCGGTCATGGCGACCGCGCAAGCCAGGTCGCGCGCCTGCACGTCGTGCATGTAGGCGAGGAAGCGCTGCTGATACTCGCCGCCGCAGGCGGCATCGATCCGGTACGTCGTCTGATAGAGCGCGTTGAAGGCGTCCGCAGTGAGGTAGCGCTGGGCGCAGCCCGTCTGCTGGCACAGCAGCCGCACCGCCTCGAGCTTGTTGAGGAGATCGCCGCTCGAGCGGCTGATGTGCATCATCCGGTTCACTTCGGCGCCGGAGGTATGCTGTGCGGCACGCATCAGCGGCGCGAGTTCGGGCTTCAGCGCGTAGTCGTAAGTGAGGGCGATGGCGTTGATTCCCGGTGCAAGAGCGGCGTCGTCCGCGACCGATGCAACGCGGCGGCCGTCGACATAGACATGGGGTCGGTAGCTGCGCAGCGATTCGCGGAAATCCTTGCCCGACATGAACATGGTGCCTCCTCCTGCGCTGACGAGGGAATCGGCACGCGCACCTCCAATCTCAAGCGCGGCGCACGTGGCGCGTCAGAGGGTGGAGCAACCGTCGGGAGGTGTCAAGTTTGATCTCTGTCAAAGAATTTCTCGGCTCGGCGACTAAGCTGAGATCGGTAATTACGAAATCGGCATGAAAACGCCCTCCGACAAATTTTCGAAGTTTCGCGCGACGCTCATGGCCCAGCGCCAGCAGCTCGTCGCCGATCTGCGCGCGAAGGCCGCCGCGAACAGCGAGGCACTGGGCGATCGTTCCAAGCTCGCCGAGGACGAAGCCCTCGCCGAGGAAGCCACCGAATTGGAGCTGGCGATGGCGATCCACGAAAACGCAGAACTCAGGGACATCGATGCTGCCTTGGCGCGCATCGACGACGGCAGCTACGGCAGCTGCGTCGACTGCGACAGCGCCATCAGCCAAGCGCGGCTCACGGCCTACCCCACCGCCAAACGCTGCCTGGAATGCCAGCAAGAGCGCGAACGCGCCCTAGCGCGGGCTTCGGGAATGCGGCATTGAACGTGCGGCGGGACGCACGAAATTCCATTTTTCGGAGGCCCAATGTATACGCACATCCTGGTACCGACCGACGGCTCCGCACTATCTGACAAAGCGGTCGAGGCGGCGCTGAAGCTCGCCAAGCTCGCCGGCGCGCGGCTGACCGCCTTTCACGCGATCGAACCGTTTCCATTGCAGGGGGCCTACGCCGCCGAGGCGAGCGGCGTGGCCGAACTGCAGCCTGAAGTTTTCTCCGAGAGAAGCGAGGAATATGCGAAGCGCGTGTTGAGCGCCGTCGCGGATGCGGCGCAGGCAGCGGGCGTGCCCTGTGCGACCGCCAGCGCCACCAGCGGCTCGCCCTATCAGGCGATCATCGACAAGGCGGCGGGCGACGGTTGCGACCTCATCGTCATGGCCTCTCACGGGCGCCGCGGCTTGGAGAGTTTTCTGCTCGGCAGCGAAACGCAGAAGGTGTTGACGCATTCCACCATCCCGGTGCTCGTCTACCGCTAGCGCTCTGCGAACAAAGACAGGAGCGGGATTTCCCGCCCTGTCCCGTCAGGCGACGCTCAGAACGCCCGGCCGAAGCGCATGCCGCGTCCCCCGAACATCCCCACCTGCTGATCGGCGATCAGCTTCTGCTCGTGCGAAAGTTCGCCATAAAGCGTCTTGAACGCCGCGGTCGATTTCTCCATCTGCTCCTGGCGCTTCTTCATGAGCTGGTTGCGCTGCTCGAGCCGTTCCGGCGCGGTCGCCACCGGGTTCGATTGCGCGTTCGCCCACAGCGACTGCATCGCTTCGGATTGCTGCTTCGCCTGGTCGGCAAATGCCTTCCACGCTGATTCCTGCGTCGGCGTGATTTTCAGCTCCGCTTTCATATAGGCCATGCGCGCCTCGGCCATGGCGCTCGGATTGCGCTGCGCCCCTCGGCCATAGCCGAAGCCGGCGTGAGCCATCGCGCCGAAACCCATCGGTCCCATGCCCACCCCGGGTCCCATGCCCGCGCCGGGCCCCATGCCGCGGCCCATGCCTGCTCCCGGGCCGTAGCCTCCCCAACCCGGCCCGTCGCCGTCAAAGGGGTGTGCGTTCACAACCGCGGCAGCGAGCCCCAGACTCAATGCCGCGACGATGCCGATACCGATTTTGCATGCTCGTTTCATGATCCATTCTCCATAGAACGCAGTGATTGAAGCTGCGACCGCCGCTGCCATATTTCGAACTCTTGAGCGCGCAGCCGCATTGCCTGGCATTGAAGCATGCAGGTGTAAGCCGCTTGTTCCAGATTTGTACGCTGTCGTAGCGTATTTGCCGGCTGATACACAGCGTTACAAAACTGTTGCACGGCTCGTGCCCCGCCAGCTATAAAGGCGCTGATGGAGCATCCGGACGACAAATCGGCGGACCACATCCTGGTCGTAGACGACGACTCCGAAATCCGCGGCCTATTGCGCGCGTATCTGGAAAAGAACGGCTACAAAGTCAGCGCCGTCGCGGACGGCAAGGCGATGTGGACAGCGCTCGCGCGCGGCAAGGTCGACCTGATCGTGCTCGACCTGATGCTGCCGGGCGATGACGGCCTCACGCTGTGCCGCAGGCTGCGCGCCGAATCCGACACGCCGGTGATTATGCTCACCGCGCGCGGCGAGGAGACCGACCGCATCGTCGGTTTGGAAATGGGCGCGGACGACTATCTGGCCAAACCCTTCGGCCCGCGCGAATTGCTCGCGCGCATCAAAAGCGTGCTGCGGCGCACGCGCAGCCTGCCGCGCAACCTGCGCGCCGACGACGCACGCGCTCTTGCCTTCGCCGGCTGGCGTTTGGACACGGTGGCGCGACATCTCCTCTCCCCCAAGGGCGTCGTCGTTCCCTTGAGCGGCGCCGAATACCAACTGCTGCGGATTTTCCTCAGCCACCCGAACCATGTGCTCACGCGAGACCAGCTGATGCTCTTGGCCAAGGGACACGAAGCCGATCCGCTCGACCGCTCGATCGACATTCAGGTCAGCCGGCTGCGCCACCGTCTCGGCGACGACCCAGCCAATCCCCAACTCATCAAGACCGTGCGCGGCGAAGGCTATGTACTCGCAGTCGCGGTGGAAGTGGAGCGCGAATGAGACTGCTGCCGCGCAGCCTCTTCGGCAGGCTGGTCCTGATCCTTCTCGGCGGCCTGATACTCGCGCAGTTCGCCACCGCCTATATCAATTACGCTGAGCGCGGCCAATTGCTGTTCCGTGCGGGCGGAATGCGCCTGGCACAGCAGATCTCCGACATCGTCAAACTGCTCGATTCCCTTCCGCCGGCGGAACGCCACCGCGTCGTCGCCATATTCAATGCGCCGCCGCTCGCCGTGTCGCTCGATCGCGCGCCGCTCGCCGCCGCAAGCCCGGCAGCGAGCGTCGATTTCCACCAATCCATGTTCGCGGCCGTGCTGCGTTACGCCCTCGGCGACGAGCGCGAGCTGCGCCTGGTGCGCGTCGAAGGCATTCCCCCGAGCCTGCGCGCGCCGCCGCGCGAAGCCCTGCCCGGCATGCCGATGATGCAGCGGCGCGGCTGGGGGCCGGGTATGCAGGGACCGGCGGCCGAGGGCCGCTACTACACCGTGCAGGTACCGCTGCGCGACGGAACCTGGGTGAGCTTCGACTCCATGCTCGCGCCGCAGGCGAGCGCCCTGCCCTGGCGGCTGGCGACGACGCTCGGCATCCTGCTCGTCAGCGTCATCGTGCTTTCGCTCGTCGCGGTGCACTGGGCGACTGCGCCGCTGTCGGCTCTCGCGCTTGCGGCGGAAAAGCTGGGGGAAGACATCAACCGGCCGCCGCTGCCCGAGACCGGCCCGTTGGAAGCGCAGCGCGCCGCCAAGGCGTTCAACACCATGCAGCAGCGCCTGTCGCGCTTCATCGACGAGCGCAGCCGCATGCTCGCCGCCATGTCGCACGATCTGAAGACGCCGATCACGCGCCTGCGCCTGCGCGCCGAGCTGCTCGACGACGAGCCGCTGCGCGCCAAGTTCGAAAAAGACCTGCAGGAAATGGAGGCGATGGTGACGCAAACACTCGACTTCATGCGCGATACGAGCTCGCGCGAAGCCGTGCAGCAAGTGGACGTCATGGCGCTCCTGGAGAGCCTGCAGACCGACTATCGCGAGACCGGTGCCAGCGTCGAAATCGAAGGCCGCGCAGCTCAGCCTTATCCGGCGCGGCCGAGCGGACTGCGCCGCTGCATCGGCAATCTGCTCGACAACGCCATTCGCTATGGCGGACGCGCGACCATCGTGGTTGAGGACGGCGCCGATCGCCTGATCCTGCGCGTGCGCGACGCGGGGCCGGGCATGCCGCAGCAGGATTTGGAGCGCGCGTTCGAGCCTTTCTACCGCGGTGAATCCTCGCGCAATCGCGAGACCGGCGGCACCGGACTGGGCCTGGGAATCGCGCGCAACATCGCGCGCGCCCACGGCGGGGACCTGACGCTCGAGAATCGCCCGGAAGTCGGTCTGGAAGCGGCGTTGATGCTGCCGCGAAGCGCAGGCTGAAGCGGGCCTACGGCAAAGGCCCGGCTGCGATACCGGTCCGCCCTGCTAACATACGCCGCGTCACCGATCCGCTACTTCAGGGAGTCCATCGCGAATTGGATATGAAAAGGAACACGCGCGCTTCCAGGAGGAAGGGAAAGAAGGCGCCTGCACCGCGCACGCGCGTCGCGCCGTCCGAGGGGGTGGATTCGCTGCTCCTCGACAATCCGGTGCTCCACGCCTGGCGCCTGTCCTACGTCGCGAACCGCTACGTCTTTCCCTTCTATCGCGACCTGGAACAGGACCACGGCGTCGGCCGCGCCGAATGGGTGATCCTGTTCTGCCTGGCGCAGACCGGCGAACTCATCGCCCAGGCGATCGCCGACAAGACCGGTCTGCCGAAGAATTCCATCAGTCGCGCGGTGGGCCGCCTGCTCGAGCGCGGCTTCGTCAAACGCAGCGCCGATCGCGACGACCGCCGGCGGGTGCATCTATCGCTCACGCCCGCGGGAAGGCGCCTGCACGACGCCGTCGTGCCGACCATGATTGAACGCGAGCGGAACATGCTCGCCGCACTGTCGACCAAGGAGCGCGCGACGTTCACCCGCCTGCTGCTGCGCATTGCCAGCCGCGCTGCCGACTGGGCCTGATCCTCCCTATGCCTGCGGGCGCTCGCGGCGCTTACCTGGCGCCGTTCGCGTCCAGGAACGCCTGGATGGCTGCGCCGGCGCGGCCGATGTGCAGGGCGGAGCCGAGATGCCCCAGGGGAGAAGAGAAGAAATAGGCTTTGGCGCCGGGGATGGCATCGGCGATCGGCTGGATCGCCTCCTTCGGCGGGAACAGTTCGTCCTCGTTCACGCCGATCACCAGCACCTTCGCCTTCACCTGTCCCATGCCTTTGGCGACGTCGTAGCTCGCCATGGCGTTGTTGCGCCAGACGATGTCGTTCGCATCCATCTTGTCGCTGCCCAGCCCCGCATCCTGCAAGCCCTTCAGGGCGTCGGCCTCGGTCTTGTATTGCGCCTGGTAGTGCCCGGCGCCGAAGTACCACAGGTAGGTTCCCATGAAGGCGCGGCGCATGGCTTCCTTCGGCTCCTCTTTGTAGCCTCCCCCTTGATAGGCGGGGTCGGACTTGATGGTGTAGGACATCATGCCGAATATGCCGAGGTTGCGGCCGTCGGCTTTCATGCTGGTGGCGATGGGAATCGCCCAATCCATCATGTCGGGATATTGGGTGACCCACTGCAGCGTCTGGTAGCCGCCCATGCTGACGCCCGCCACGCCGGCAAGGTGCTTGATGCCCAGGTGTTCGGTCACGAGCCGGTATTGCGAATTGACCATGTCGGCGATGCTATAGGCGGGAAACGCGGCGCCCAGTCCAGAAGTCGACGGGGCGGAAGAGCCCGGGCTGCCGATGGCGCTGGGGAATATGAGGTAATACTTCGCCGGATCCAGCGGCTTTCCCGCGCCGAACAAGTCCTTCGCCAGCGTCAGGTTCTGGGCGTAGTTGCCGCTCCAGCCGTGCGGCGCTATGACGGCATTGCTGATGCTCCCCGTTGCGTCCTTCTTCGGCTCCCCCAGGGTTGCGTATTCAAGCACAAGCTCCGGCAGCACGGCGCCTGAGGCCAACTGGAAGTCCTTGATGCGGAACGTCTGCGGAACAAGCTTCGCCCCTTGCGCCAGTGTTTGTCCCGTCGCGAGCGTAGACACGGCCAGCAGCAACGCGCAGACCAGATTGCGTGCGATATTCACGAGCCCCTCCCCGAATCATTCTTTGAGTTGCGCCGTCGCGCCGCCGGATTGCCCACCGCGAAACGTCGCCGATATTAGTTCCATATGGAACCAATTAGCGCTCAACATAGCACCATGGCAACGCTCGTGCAAGCGACCGCAGCGAAGAGGAAGCGAACGCGCGAGCGCCTATATTCAGGCGTCAATGCTGCGCGCCGCCTTATGGCCGCACGTAGGCCCAGCCCTGCTGCTGTTTCTGCATCAGTTCGATGATCCCGCCGGGCACGTAGCCGATGCTAGGCAGCATGTCCTCGCGAGTGAGCTGCATATCGTGCATCGTGGTCTCGCAGGCGACGACCTTGATGCCCTGGCGCACCAATTCCTCCACCTTGTTGCCGACGATCGAATCGAATTTCAACATTTGGATGCCCGGCCCCCAGACGACGAGTTCTACGTCGATGTCGTTTGCGCCGACGTTGCGCTGCACTGACTTGGCGTTGTTCAGCACCAGGTTCCACTTTCCCTTGTCGTTATCGGTGACCGAGAAGACCACCTTATTGCGCTTCGGCGCGGATTGGGTCGCCGCCGGAGTGTCCGCGGCGGCGGCAGGCAAGGAGTTCGCAAAGCACAGCACTGCTGCGAAGGCGGCGAAGACGATGCGTCGGCTCGTCGACTTTCCTCCCGCGCGGACCGGCACGACGCGAGAAATTGGATGCACGCTCGCACTCATGGCTTGATGTAGGCATAGCCCTGCTGCTGGCGCTCGATCAATTCGACCACGCCCGTCGGGACGTAGGTGAGCGCAGGCAGCATGTCTTCCTTGCTCAGTTTCGCAGCGTGCATGGTGTTCTCGCATGCCGCGACGCGCACGCCCGCGGCCATGGCTTCGCGTATGCGCTCGCCCACCGAGGATTCGATTTTCAGCATGTTGATGCCCGGACCGTAGGCGACGATTTCGATGTCGGCATTGGCGGCGCCGACGTCGGTCTGGACGTTGTTCGCGTTGTTCAAGGCGAGATTCCATTTCGACGGGTCGTTGTCGCTCACCTGGATCACCACTTTGTAGCGCTGGTGCGCGCTCGCCTGGACTTTCCCCGAGGAATCCGCGGCGGTGGCGTACGTAGCGACCAATACGCTACCAACGCAGGCGATGACGAAAGCGATCGATTTCAGCATGGTTCCCCTCCCCTTTAGTTCCGTTCCATCGCCGACCGCGCCGGCGGTTATCTCTTGGCCAAAGATTCCTGCTCGAGGAGCAGGTAAGTACCGTAGGCGTTGATGCGGTTCGCCGCGTCGAATGCCGGCACCTTTGCGTACTGACTCCAGTCGACTTGTGCGTAGGCCTCGTCGAACGGCTGCATGTCGTCCGTCGCCTTGGCCATGACACTGCGCAGGTAACGCAGGTAGTCGCGCGTGAAAGTGAGATCCACTGCGGGATCGTGCGAAACCGCGCCATGACCGGGGATCATCACCCGCGGTTTGAGCTTGAGCAGGGCGTCGATCGCGCCCAGCCAACGCCTACTGTCGGCGTTGCCGACGAAGGGCACGCGCCCGGAAAACAGGATGTCGCCTGAAAACAGCGCCTGATCTTCGCGCACCAGTACGATCAGGTCGTCCGGCGCATGCGCCGGGCCCATGTATGTCACGTCGAAGTGCAGCCCGCCGAGCGAGAAGCTCGCGTCGCCTTCGAGCCAGCGGTCAGGCGGGACGAGCTGCGTCTGCTCGTCGACCCAGGGCGCAAGCTCGCGCCGCCGTTGCTCGAGGCGCGCCTTGGCCTCACCGCCCTCGAGATACTCCCGGGCTTCGTTGTGCGCCCACACCTCGGCGCCTTCCGCTTTGAACGCGGGAAGCCCGTAGAAGTGGTCCGCGTGGTAGTGGGTGACGATCACGCGGCGGATGGGTGCATCGCTCACGTTGCGGATCGCCCGCACCAGTTCGCGCCCCAGTGCGGGCGTGCCCAGAGCATCGATCACCACGATGCCGTCGGCCGTCACCACGAAGCCGGCGTTCGAGTTGTAGCCACGGTTGGCGGCCGATGCGACGCCGGGGAGCCCCTGCACGTACCAGGTGTGCTCGCTTACGCGCACCGGGCGCACCTCGACCGACTGTGCGCGGGCGCCGCAGGCGAGCAGCAAGCAGGCGAGCAAGACTAGCCCATGCAGCAGACGCCTATTAGGCGATGCCCGCATTGCCTTGCATGCCCTTGAGCTGCGGCAGATTGAGTTGCACCGGTTTGACGATCTTGCGCTCGCGCAAATACTTGGCGATGACATCCCAGATCGGTTCGCCGCCCGCGTTCTTCGCTTCCTCCGACACCGGCGCCCAGCCGGCGACCTTGTATTTCTTGCCGGCTTCGATCGGTTTGCTCTGCAAGGACATCTCCACGATGCGGCTGCCGATTTTCGCGTTCGGATCGCACGCATATCGTAGTCCGCCGACGCGCACCATGTCCCCGCCCTGCTGGTAATAGGGATCGGGATTGAACAGGTTGTCGCACACGTCCTCGAGCACGGTCTTGAT
>CAZMGP010000060.1:6741-25988 GCA_964565875.1 uncultured Enterobacteriaceae bacterium | reverse complement strand
TCACCGATCCTACCCTGCAATTCCTTGCCAAGAAGGGCGCACCCGAAGCGGTCGCCCTGGCTCAGGCCGAGATGAACCGCCGCGATGCCGCGCGCGCCGCAGGCCCGACGAAGGATGACGAGGGCTGGATGGAGAAGCTCTTCGCCAAGCGAGCGCTCACGAAGGCAGAGACGCGCCGCGCGATGGAGCTCGGATTTGGCTACCCGAAACCCGAGGGCGGCTGGGCGCTCACGAGGAAAGCGCGCGAGTACCGCGCGCAGCTCCAGGCGCGCACCGCGCAAGGGGCGGCGGCCACCATCGACCCCACGCAAGCCTTGATGAGGAGATCGAGCGATGTCACCGACGAAGGTCTTGTCTCCCGCCTCACCGCCAGGACCGGAGGCGCGATCCGGCTTGCCACGCCCTCTGAGGTGCCTGTATCCGCTGATGCGCGCGCAGGAGTTCGCATCGCGTCGAGCTTCGGCAAGCGCGTCGTCTTCATCCACACCCCGCAGCGCGTCGCGGGACTCGTGCTCCCCGAAGACCCGAACACCATCTACGTCAACGTAAGGTCGTCGCACCCCGCGCTCTCCATCATCGGGCACGAGCTGCTGCATACCCTGCGGCGCACGAACGAGAAAATCTACACCGAGCTCCTCGGCCGGCTGCTCCCGGTGATGCGCGGCGTGCAATCGTACCGCGCGTGGATGGCCGAGGCGCTATCGAACGAGGGCCAGGAAGTGACGACCGATGAGCTCGATGACCTCACGCACGAGGAGCTCGTCGCCGACTTCCTCGGCGATCACATGATGCAGGCCGCGTTCTGGTCCGAGGTGTTCCGCGGCCAGGAACCCGGGTGGGTCGCGCGCATCCGTAACGCCGTGGCGCTTGCGATCGACGCCCTTCGCATCCGCCTTGCCCTCGGTGGCCGCTCAGGCTTCGGGTCAGAAGCCTACATTCGCGACGTGGAGGCGGTGCGATCTGCGCTTGCCGATGCGTTCAACGCCTGGAGCCGTGAGGCGCAGAAGACGCAGGCGCCCGAGCGGCGCTCGACCGACCTCGGCATGGGTAAGCTCGCCGTCGCCTCGCGTGAGGCGCCCCTTGCCAAGCGCGAGGAGAAGAAACCCTTCGAGCGCTTCGAGGCGAAGCTCCCCAAGACGGAAGAAGGCACCTACGTCGGCTCGCGCGGGAAGACGAAGGGCGAGCTCCGTACCCTGGTGCGTGAGCTCACCTCGCTTGCGAAGCGCGGCGAACACGCGAAGCACTGGTATCGGGACTCGGTGCAGGAATTGAAGCGCGCCTTCGGCGGCAACACGGTCGCGGTCGAGCGCTTCCTCCAGATGATCGCGATCACCTCGGCGAACACCGAGGTCAAGGCGAACTTCACCACCGCGGAGAAGGCGCTCTTCCAATTCGCGCTCGGCGCACCGATCGAGGTGAAGTCATCCGACATCAACACGAAGCTGAACGATCTCCTCTACTTCGGCATCCCGTGGGAGGGGCGGAAGACCAACACCTTCTACACGAACTTCATGGAAGAGCTGCACGGCACGCGCTCGAAGGAGACCACGCAGGACATCCACATGGGCCGCGCGATGATCGGGCGCGAGCAGCTCTCCGACAACGAGTACACTTTCATGGACCGCGTGACGAAGTTCGTCGCGCGCGAGCTCGGCATGAAGCCGATCGAAGCGCAAGCGGCGATTTGGGTCGCGCAGAAGGCACGCACGCTCGTCGCGAACTACGAGGATAAGGGCTTTCACCGCGGCTACTCCGCCGCGGTCAAGCGCCGCATGGCGATGGCCGAAGCCTCGATCAACTACGGCGAGCTCGTGCGTCGCCGCGGCTTTCCCGAGATGTGGATGCCGGAGGCCGCATTCGATCAACGCCCCTCCGAGGACATCCGCGCGCGCGGTGTGCGCCTCACCGCGGAGGTGAAGCCCTCGACGAAGCTCGACATCGGGCGCGTGCTCACCGGGCTCTCCACCTCGAAGCTCAAGGCGTACCAGAAGGATGCGCTTGCCAAGGTGTTCGGTGAGCGGGGAGTGGGCGCACTCTTCGAGGCAATGGGCCTTGATCGAACGCGCTACCGCGTGGTCGATGGCGCGGGCGGGTACGACGCATCGATCACGCCGAACGTGATCTCCACCATCAACGGCACGGCGGCAGAAGCCCGCACGGCAGCGCTTGCCTGGATGTATGTCTTCCGCCAGGACGCGGTGCCATTCTTTCGCGCGGACCCCAAGCTCGTCGATCAGGCATCCGCCCCGCAAGGTGCCGTGCTCGTATTCAAGAGCGCCATCAACGCGACACAGGAGCGCGCGCTCTTCGATGCGCTCAGGGCCGAGGTGCATCCCAACATCGGCTACACGCGCACCGCGCCAAACGAGCTCACCATCATCAACTTCAGGGACGAGGCGGGCAAACCCTTCCTCGAACTCAGCGACCGGCAGTTCATCGCGGCGCTGGAGAATCTTGACAGCAAACCGTTGCCCGTTGAACTTGCTGCGCTGCATCGCGTCGGCGTAGAATCGCAGTATCCCTTCCACGACTGGGAAACCGACCCGGAAGGCAAGGAGCTCCTTCATGAAATCGACGCCGCTACCGCTGGATCACCATCTCTACAAGGACGGCTTCGTCGTTGGGCAGACTCGTTCCGGCGTTTCGCCGAAGCCCGCGGCGGCAAGCTCCGCCCCCTCCAGTCCCGCGAAGACCGGCCACAACTTCGGCCCGAGCACGGGCGCACCGCAAGCACCGATCGACACGATGCAGGAGGAGCTGCTGCGCTCGATCCAGGCGGGCGAGGTGCCGGCGTCCCCGCATACTACTCAGCACAAGTAGGGCCGAACACCCCGGACGTTTCCGTCCGCCCCCCGCAGCCCGCAAGCATCTCACTCGTCGGCGTACACTACGGCCGCACCGAGGGCTTATCCGGTCTCTCCGGTGACGCCTTTGGCACGGGCGCCGCCTCCGAAGAACGTCACCGCATCCCGCTCGCCTGGCCCATCTCGAAGCGCATCTACTTCTACGCACAGAAGCAGGACGGCGTGATCCCGCGCGCCGAGGGCGTGGTGATGGGCGGCTTCGTCTACCGCGCAAGAGTGAACAACCTCTACGACTTTCGCGCCGATCCCGATGGCATTCTCAAAGCCTGGCACGAGGCGGGCGAGCCCAACGGGGCGAACGGCTTGGAGATGGATGTGCTCGCGCACGGCTATGACGGCTACGTGAATCACCGCATGGGCGCCTTCGTCGTGCTCGGCGCGCACTCAGTGCCCGTCGAATACCTCGGCAACCGCCAGGAGGCAAGACACGCGATCGCCGGCACCACGCCCTCCACCGATGAGCGCGCGCACGCGGCAGCCACGTCCAAAGAAAACGATCTCGCGCAGCCATCGGATGCGCAGAAGCAGGCGGGCAACTACACGAAGGGCCACGTCAGGATCGGGGGCTTGGACATCTCGATCGAGAACCCGCAGGGGAGCGAGCGCACCTACACCGCGCCCGATGGCTCGAAGGGCGTGCGCGTGATGCAGAGCCACTACGGCTACATCCGCGGCACCGTGGGGCGCGATAAGGATCACGTTGATGTGTTCGTGAAGCCGGGCACGCCCGCGGACTTCATGGGGCCGGTGTATGTGATCGACCAGAACAAGGCAAGCGGGCACTTCGATGAGCACAAGGTAATGCTCGGGTGGACGAGCATGACCGCGGCCAAGATCGGCTACGAGGAGAATTATCAGAAGGGTTGGAAGGGGCTACGCGACATCACGCTTTTTCGCACCATAGACGAATTTAAGCGCTGGCTTGCAGCAGGGGACACGAAGGAGCCGGCTGCGCCGCAGGCGGTGCTCTATGCGCGCGAGCGCGATGTGACCAACACGCCGCAGTTCCGTGAGTGGTTCGGTGACTCAAAAGTTGTTGACGCCGATGGCAAGCCGCTGGTGGTGTATCACGGGACGCGCTCTGACGTTTCAGTTTTTGACCTTGCCAATTTCGGGAAGACAGACAAGGGCTATTTCGCCAAGGGCTTCTATTTCACCAGCGACCCCGCAGTGGCGTCGTCATACGGCGGGCGTGAAGGTGGAAACACCATGCCGGTCTACCTTTCTGTGCAGAATCCGTTTGCATGGAAGCCAACGCTCTCCGAGAGCGTTAAGAAAGCGGCTCTCGAAATACTGCGCTTGCGTGCCTTCCGCTGGCTTGCTGATCCAATCATGCTGCGACGGCTCGGAGGAAGCTATGCCTTCAATGCGTTCGCTGTCGTCACGAACCCGCAGCACGCAAGGTTGCCGGCTTCGATTCATGCCGATGTGATGCGTGAGGCCGGGTTCGATCCTGACCCGATGAAGAACCCCGAATTTGTCAAGCTCAAAGGCTGGCGAGGTGGGGAGTGGGAGCAACACCAAAGGGATCAAGACGCGCTTATGCTGCGCATTGTCGAAGCGACAAAGACCGTGCTTGAGCGCAATGGGTATGACGGCATTGTCGTGAGAAACGCGCCGACGATACCTCACCCAAATCCTCCGACCGAATACGTCGCCTTCCGCCCCGAGCAAATCAAATCCGCCATCGGCAACCGCGGCACCTTCGACGCATCGAGCCCGAACATCCTCTACGCGCGCGAGCGCGACGACGGCACCCCGCGCCTCGTCCTGGAGAAGCAGCCGCACGGCGACTGGATGAGCCCGGACGGGCGCTTCGAGATCGTGAAGGACGGACAAGACTACTGGGCGAAGGTCGATGGCAGTGAAGTGGGGTGGGGTGACACCTACGCCAAGGCGCGCGGCTGGCTGCTCCGCCAATTCCAGAACGACCTCGCGGCCGGTCGCATCAAGAGCGACGGCGAAGCGAAGAACGTGCTCAATCGCTACACCACCGAGCAGCACGCGGGCGCGCTCGATGTGTGGAAGCGGATCGCCGATCTGCCTGGCGCGTTCCGTTTCCCGCGCTCGGCCGCGACCGATGCGAAGACGATCGCCGCGGACCTCGGCCTTGATCGTGTGCTCGTGCATCTGGAAGAGTACGACATGGGCTTTGGCGAGGGCTACATCGATCTCAAGTTCATCGACAACACCTTCGCGCAACTACACTTCTTCAAAGACGAGCACGAAGCCTACGTCGATGCGGCGAGCATGAAGCAGGGCGGATTCGGCGCCGAGGTCTATCAGTTCGTGCTCACCTGGGCGGCGAACAACCACTACGTGCTCGTGCCCGATCCCTCCGGGTTGTCGCTCGTCAACACCTATCGCAGGACGGAGCAGATGCTCTCCGCTGCGCTGCGCTTGGGGACGACAAAGTACATGCGCCCGCACCCCGACCAGGGGCTCTTCGGCTGGGTGAAGAACGCCTCGACTCAAGCCGAGGAGGATCACAATCTCACGCTCCTCATCCTCACCACCTACGAGAATGTGATGCGCGCCGACCCCGACACGCGTGCGGCCATCATCGAAAAACTCTCCAAGCTCGACTATAATTTCGACAAGGAGAGATTCGAGAATGGCAACCACCAGCCGATCACAGGACAGCGATGGGTTGAACTCGCTGAAGCTCAAGCGTCCCGAGCTATTGGCGGCGGGATCACGACTCTTCAAAGAGCGGTACTTACCCAGTCCATCCTCCGCGCCGCCGAGCACACCCCCGGTGAACGACTGGCCCTACTGGTTCAAGCGGTTCCGGCCCGCAGTATTCTCGATGCAGACCATCCGCTCCGCGCTATCCTCTACGCCCGACAACGTGATCCGGGCAGCGGGAATCTGGCTCGGGGAGGAGGAGGCGGCGGAAGACTACGTCAGGCGGCGCTCGCGGCGGCGCGCGGGGCCACGTCCGCGGCCAAACTCGTCACCGCTCCGCTAGACCTCGCCAATCGCGGCATCGAGGCCGCGATCCGGCTGCCGGCGAAGCTGCTGGTCGCACCCGTCACCTCGCGCCTGTATGACCGCGTGGTGGGCATCGGCAGATGGATGGCGCAGAACACGGCGGTCGGCCAGCACGTCGCGCACGGCATGGTCGCCGACTATGGGCTCCCCGAACCCTACCTCGATGCGCGCCAGGATCGCGAATCGCGCATCCAGACGACGCTCCGCAAATCGAAGGAGCTCGTGGACCGGATCGCGAGTCTCACGCGCGCCGAGGCCCGCGTCGCCTACCTGTGGATGCAGGAAGCGCCCTCGTCTGAGATCGAGGCGCAGCTCCTCGCGCAGCTCCCCGATGAATCCAGGCAAACGCTTGCAGAGATGAAAGCGCAGATCGACGCCCTCGGGCGCGATGCGGTGGAGCTCGGGCTCCTATCGCAGGAGTCCTTCGATCGCAACCACCAGGCGTATCTGCACCGCACCTACAAGAAACACGAGATCGAGAACCCGCAGGCTGTGGCCGCGGGCCAGAAGGCGAAGTCGATCCGGGCTGATGCCTACCGCGGGCGCGGATTGAAGGACGACGTGATGCCGGTCAGGCTCCCCGGCGTCACGCAAGGGGCGAAGTACAACCGCATGGAGTTGCGTGGTGCCCCGTCGAACGGCAGCCTCGGCGTCTTGGAGCGCGTGGTGTATCTCCCCGCGGGGCAGCCGATCCAGCAGGCTTACGCCGGCTGGAGAAACGACGGCGTGTGGGAAGCGCGCTGGATGCCCACGAAAGAGGGGCAGCCGATCGGCATGTGGCGCGACCTCTCGCCCGAGGAGCGTGAGCGGTTGGGTGAGATCGACGAGGTGCGCTACGCCTTTGCGCGCACCATGCTCGCCACCACGCGCGATATTGAAACCGCACGCTTCCTTGCCTGGGTGCATGACACCTATGCGAAGAGCGAGGCCGAGGTGGAAGAGGCGGGCGGCAAGATTGCCGAGGCGGTGGATTCGATGGTGACGCTCTCCACTTACGCCGATGACGAGTGGGTGCAGGTGCCCGCGGGATTCGCGAAGGGCACGCGGATCGCGAAGTACGGCAAGCTCGCCGGGGCCTTCATCCCCGGGCGCATCTGGAATGACATCCGCTCGACGATGAACTTCAAGTCGAACTCCGCGGTGTGGCGGCTCTACGACGAGCTGCTGCGCGCCTGGAAAATCTCCAAGACCGCGCTCTCGCCCGTCGTTCACACGAACAACATCATGTCGAACTTCGTGCTCGCTGATCTCGCCGACATCCAGCACGAGCACCTGCGCCAGGCGTTGCGCACGATCATCGATGCGCAGCGGGGCGATGAAGCCGCGCGCGCGCTGATGGAGCGCTTCTACGCCTCTGGTGCCGAGGGCGGCAGCCAATCCGCGATCGAGCTTCGCACCGAGGTAATCGAGCCCATGCTCGCGGAGCTCGCGAACGAAGAAGACGAGACGCTCGCCCAGCTCTCCCTGATGCAGACGCTCTCCCTGGCTGTCCGCGGGAACCTGCGCCAAGCCCTTGCTGCGATGAAGGCGAAGAAGGGCACGCAGATTGCAGCGGCTCCCTTCAAGACGCTGATCGATGCCTACCGCGAGGAGGACACGATCTTCCGCCTGGGCAAGTTCCTGAAAGAGATCGCCGCGGGTAAGGCCGACCGCGAGGCGGGGAAAGAGGCCCGCGTCGCGATCCTCGACTACAACATCAACGCACCCTGGATTCAGGCGATCCGGCGTGGGCCGTTGCCCTTCGTGTCGTTCTCCTACCGCGCGATCCCGCTTCTAATCCAGGCCGCCGCGAAGCGCCCGGAGAAGATGATGAAATACTTCGCCGTGGGCTATGCGGTCAATGCGCTCGCCTACGCGATGCTGGGCGGCGCGGGCGACGAGGACCGTGAGAGGAAGCTCATGCCCGATGAGAAGTCTGGCCGCGCGCTCGGCGTCTTCTACCGCATGTTGAGGATGCCGTGGAACGCAGAGGACGGCTCGCCCGTCTTCCTCGATGTGCGCCGCTGGATTCCGGGTGGGGACATCGTGGACTTGACGGGGTCGAAGTCCGCGATCCCGCTGCCACAGTGGCTCTCGGTGGGCGGTCCCATCTCGCTATTCATCGAGCTCGCGGCGAACAAGAACCTCTTCACCGGGAAGGAGATCGTGAAGGCGTCGGACACGGCGGGTGAGCAGATGACGAAGCTCGCCGATCATCTCTTCAAATTCATCGCGCCGAACATGCCGCTCCCGAATCCCGCGGGCTACGCCGCGGACGCCGCGTTGCAGGAGCGCGGGCTCTTCCAGACCTACTCGTGGAAATCGATCCAGGCGGCGGGCACGGGCGAGACCGATGGCTTTGGCCGCGAGAGGAACCTCGCCCAGGCGCTCATGGCCGCAGGTGGCGTCAAGGTGGGCGCGCAGCCTGCGGACGTGGCGATGAAGAACCTGCGCGGGGATCGCGACGCGCAACTGCGCGAGATCAGCGAAACGGAGAGCGGCTACCGCCGCCAGGCGCAGAAGGGCGGTCTCACGACCGAGGAGCTGCGCGCGCGGATCGATAAGCAGGAAGGGAAGGCGCGCGACATCCGCAGCCGCTACAACGAGCGCATGGGCCTACAGCGGCAGTAGCTAGTTGATGACGAGGCGCCGGGCGAGAAGCAGCGCCATCGCCTCTTTCCTGAAGAGCGGTCGGCCGATCTGACACGCCCGCTCATAGAGCGCCTCCACGTCGCCATCCAAGAGATCGAAGTCACGATCGAGTGTGCAGATCGCGATGCTCCAGCGTAACCCGTTCTCCGGCATCCGCATGGTGAGGGGTCTCTGTCCCGGAACGTGGACGAGGATGCGCCTGGTGTCGCCGGCAACCTCGGTGGTGTGGCGCAGACTCAACTGAGCGCGCGCGTCCGACAGACGCGGTAGCCGTCCTCCCAGCCTTGCGCGTAGAGGGGCTCGTTGTTGTAGCGGAGCACGTCCTTCACGAAGTCGAGCTGCCCGAATCCGCCTGCTCGCAGACCGCTTGAGCAGCCGTGCGTGTAGCCGGTCTTGAACGCGGGCGGCCCGTCCACCTGGCCGACGTTCCTCTCCAGGATCGAGGCCGCACAGCCCGTGAGCAGCACAAACATCAACGTAGCAAGCATTCGCATCGATGTTCCCTCCACAAATGCAAAAAGGATACCCATGACGACGATCGCCTGCAACCTGAAAGAGATCGCCGCCGACACCCGCGTCACCTGGGAGGGGGTGGGCAGCGACATCTATACCGGGGTGAAGCTCTTCGCGGGCGATCAGGCGATATGGGGCGTGACGGGGGAGAACTGCACCGGCTCGATCCTTGCGATCGAGTGGCTCTTGGCCGGCGCGCACAAGGACTACCGGCCCGCGCCGCCTGAGTACGAGCACGACTGGAGCTGGAAGATCATCGAGCTCTCGCGCCAGGGCATCGCGCTCTTCAACGAGCACATGGAGCGCGAGCTCTGCGCCGAAGCGTTCCTTGCCGTGGGCTCCGGTAGGAAAGTCGCGATGTACTGCATGAAGTTCCTCGGCATGAGCCCCGCTGAAGCGGTGCGCGAAGCCTGCCGCGTGGATCACTGGAGCGAGGTGCCGATCTACTCGGCTCGCCTCGCGGACATGAAGGTGGAGCGCTGGCAGCCGCGGCGCATGAAACGCAAATCCAAATCGACCGAAAGGTAACGAATGGCAACACCACGCCTATCACGAGAGAAATGCGAGCTCACCGTCAACACCTACATTGCCTGCGAGGGTCCGCGCAGGACGTGGACCGCGGCGGCGAAAGCCTGCGGCTATAAGAGCGAGGAAGGGCTGCAACGCGCGCTCGAAACCGCGACCGAGCTCTACGGCATCCGTGTGCCCGAGCGCGAGTACACGCGGATGACGACGCTGGAGAAGAACCGAGTCGAGGCGCGGCTGCGCGGCGAGATCGATGTCGAGCCCTCGCCCACGGGCGATCGCAACTTCGATGAGCGCCAGATCATCGTCGCGCCGCTACCGGATAAGAACCTCCCGATCGAGGACATCATCGAGCACCGTAAGCGCGAGTTCGCGGCGAAGCAAGCCTACGAGAAAGCGCGGGCGCTGCGCCAGGTGAAGGTGAAGATCGAGGGGCCGATCGGGTTACTCCACTTTGGCGACCCGCATGTGGACGATGACGGCACGAACATCGAGCTCCTGGAGCGGCACTCCGACCTCACCCGGAAAGAAGAGGGCGTCTTCGGCTGTAACGTCGGGGACACCACGAACAACTGGGTGGGGCGGCTCTCGCGCCTCTATGCGCAGCAGAACATGGGGCGCGAGATGGCGATCAAGGTGGCGGAGTGGTTCATCAAACGCACCCGCTGGCTCTACATGATCGGCGGCAATCACGATGCCTGGTCGGGTGACGACGATCCGATCAAGTGGATCGTGAAGGGCTCGCCCACGATGTACCAGGAGTCGAACGTGCGCGTCGCGCTCAACTTCCCGAACGGGCGCCAGGTGCGGATCAACGCGCGCCATGACTTCCCAGGCTCATCCCAGTGGAACCCGGCGCACGGCCCGATGAAGGCGCTATTCCACGGCGTGCGCGATCACCTCGCCGTGTGCGGGCACCGGCACGAATCGGGCTACGGCATCGTGAAAGACCCGGAGACGGGGATCGCGATGCACGCGATCAAGGTGGCGTCGTATAAGGTCTACGACCGCTTCGCGATGGAGCGCGCGTTCCGCGACCAGCACCTCGGTCCCGCGGCCTTCACCATCCTCGACCCCTATATGCCCGAGGACCACCCCGATCTCGTGAAGCTCTTCTGGAACCCGGAGGAAGGGATCGATTACCTGCGGTACAAGCGCTCCAAATTTAAGAGGACCAAATGAAGACAGTGTATTTAGCGGGACCGATCACCGGCCTCTCCTTCGCCGGCTGCAACGATTGGCGCCAGCACGCGAAAGCGTCGCTCGCGCAAGCCGGGATCACCGGGCTCTCGCCCATGCGCGGCAAAGACTATCTCTCGCACATCACCGAGTTCACCGCGGACGGGGACAAGTACAAACCCTACAACGTGCTCTCCTCCAATCGCGGCATCATCACGCGCGATCGCTGGGATGCGACGCGCTGCGACGTGCTGCTCGTGAACCTGCTCGGTGCGAAAGCGGTGTCGATCGGCACGGTGATGGAGATCGCCTGGGCTGACTCTCGGCGCACGCCGATCGTGTGCGCGATGGAGGAGAGCGGGAACCCGCACGAGCACGGCATGGTGCTCGAAGCGCTCGGCTACCGCGTGCCCGATCTGGAGGCGGCGCTTAACCTCGTGAAGGCGATCCTGCAATGACGACGTACATCGTGGCAAGCGCTCTATACATGGCGGGCTCCGTCTGCTTCTTCGTTGGCACGCTGGCGCTCCTCGGTCAACGCTTGGGGTGGTGGGCATGAGCTCGCTCCCCACCACCGCCAAGGAGCGAAAAGACATTCCGCTCTTCAGCGGCCTCATCCGCTATTTCCCCGATGCGCTCGCCGCCGTTGCCGAGCTCTCCCGCATCGGTAACGACCAGCACAATCCGGGCAAGCCGCTTCACTGGGACCGCAGCAAGTCGCAGGACGAACTGGATGCGCTGTGCCGGCATTTGTGGGACGCCGGCACGATCGACACCGACAAGGTGCGCCACAGCACGAAGGTCGCCTGGCGCTCGCTTGCCAATCTACAGAAAGAGCTGGAGGCGGCGAAGGTGAAAGATGTCGCCTGACATCATCAACGGGCTCTTCGAGTTCTGCGGCGGTCTATTCATCCTTAACCATTGTCGTGTGCTGTACCACGACAAGAAGGTGGCCGGCGTGAGCTTGCTGTCCACGATCTTCTTCCAATCGTGGGGCGTGTGGAATCTGTACTATTACCCGCACCTCGATCAGATTTTCAGCTTCCTCGGTGGCCTGCTGATCGTGAGCGGCAATACGCTCTGGATCGCGATGATGCTCTATTACGGCCGCAAGAAGTGAAGCTGTGGGAGCTGGGCGTCGCGGCGCTGCTCTATCTCAACGTCGCGCGCCGCTACGGCGGGGCCGGCGACTGGGGCCTCGCGTTCGCATGGGCGTGCTACGCCGGGGCGAATGCTGGCTTCATCTTCTCAGCGCTGCGCACTAGAAGCTGGTCAGCGAGCACGAACGGGTCCACGATCTCGTTCACCTCGGCGTCGGTGAGTGGGCGCTCCTCTTCCATCGCCTTTCGGATGAGCGGCGTGATCGCTTCGTCATGGAAGCGCCCGGTCTTGAACGCGCACACCAAGTACACCAGCGGCTCCGCATCCGAGCCGTCGTCGATCCGGTAGTAGAGCGCGCTCGGGTTGCCCTTGTCGTCGCGCCAGAACTCGCGCCTGATCTTGAACGGTGTGTCGCCGTGGCGCACCGAGGAGAACGCGCCGCGGCGCTTCAGGTAGGAGTGGGGCGACTGTTCGGGCTCTGTGGTGCTCATCTGTTCATCCCTTCCGTTTGGTGCCTAAGCGCCCCTTGGAGAACCGCGCCAATATTGGGGGTCATCCACGGAATTGAGCTTAGGCAAATCCGCGTAACCCATTGATACTGATCGACTGCATCGCTGCATGGGGTGCAGGTGGTCGGAGGTTCAAATCCTCTCGCCCCGACCAATCAAACCCGTTAAGAATTAACTTCTTAGCGGGTTTTTTCTTTACCCCGTCCTTCTCCTCAAAATCGTCATTGCGTCGATTTTGCGTCGTTCTGTCGCCGCGACACGATTCGCCGCCTCGACCAAGTTCGCAATATCGGGCGCGGAATAGTGCGTGGTGACGCTGCCATTCTTGTGCCCGAGCAACACCTGACGATCCTCGAACGTCACTCCTGCCGCCCTCAGTCTTCGACCGAACGTGTGCTTCAAATCGTGTACGCGCACGTGTGCGAATCCCTCGGGCGCTGCTTCGTTCATTTCTGCTTGCCACTGCTTTGCCGCGCGAACCCGTGCATTCTTCCAGGCGCTGTCGTTCATCTTCGCGAGCGCGCGATCCTTGTACGGAAACACCCATGCCGAATCGTTACCGCGCTGCGCATCGACAACTGACTTGGCAACGTCGTTCAAAACAACCAAACGATCCTCGCCATTCTTCACGCCTGAAAACTCGCGTCGTCCGCCGAAGTTGCTCGGGATCAGAAAGACGCTAGTTCCTAATTCAGGTACCGGCACCTCCCAACCCCATTTCAACTGGCAGACCTCCTGTTCCCGACAACCCGTATTAACCTTGAACAGGGCCATGCGGGAGAGGTGGTCCGGCAGCAATCGGAAGAGCACGCGTTGCTCTTCCCACGAGAGCGGATACGGCTTGCGCTGCGTCGCGCGCTCGTCAAGCTTTGTGAGCGCTGGTGCAGTTTCCAGCCACGTTAACCCATTCTCGTCTCGCCACACGGTTGACGCGAGTCGTAATATTCGCGTGACTCGCTCTATCGCCATGTTAATCGTACGGTGACTCACGCCCTCCGCACGACGTTTTCGCACAAACCCCGATAACACACCATCGTGGATCCGATTCAGCGGTACGTCACCGATGAACGGATCCAGTTGCTTCAGCATGCTCGCCGAATCTTTCACCGACGGCATGTGCTGATGCTCCAGCAGGTACTTCGTTGCCGCTTCGCGAAAGATCCGCGCTGGACGCACGCCGTAGAGCGATGCGTTGCGGACCTCGTTGATCCGAAAGATCAGGAATCGCTCGGCTTCCGCGTAGTCACGAGTGCCAGTGCTTTCGCAAAGTCTTCCGTACCCTTTGACGTGCTTCTGAATGTGCCAAACGCCGTTACGGCAGATGAGCCCCGTCGTCTTCGAACGCCCCATGGATTACCTCCTTTCCCGTCCGGGCGTTCGCTGCCACCGCTATTTTGCGACGTTGTCGCGTCCGCAGCAAGCGCCCGCTGGTTCTGGAAAAAGCGGTCAGCCCAGGCATCAAGCTCGAATCGATCAACTCCGAGCCCTTGGTTTCCAATTCGCACTACGATGATCCACGGGCGAACCTGCTGGTCGAACAGCGCGCGGCTCATCCCCAAGTACCCTGGGGCTTCGCCGATCCGAACGATTCTTGGCAGGAGTGCGTGCTTCATCGTGTGACTCGCTGATGACCGAGCAAGTGTGTGAGATGTCTTCGATCAGCGGATTGACTGGACGAAGCACGCGCATGTGGTTCATGCGCGATCTCGATCATGGATACGAAACAGTCGAAGAAAATGTCGACGGCGCTCGTTTCGGCTCACAGAACCATTTCGTTGAGCGGACTGCGGGCGCAAAGAAACGCCATGACAGATCGGTGCGAGAAGCAGCAACGCTTGACCGCGTGGCGTATGGACTTCGGAAAATGCTATCGGACAGGCGCGAAATTCCACCTATTCTGTGAATTTTGTCTCATTAGCCTTTGCAATGGGTAATTCCTACCTTGCTTTTTCTGACAACTCCTTTCGATAATTTGTAACAGGATCGAAGACAGCCAGTCCTCCCGGTCTTGGGCAGGGGGCTGTATGCGTGCCAATTACGGCGGATTGTTTGAGCGGTGGGAACTTGCGATCGCGAGGAAGTTGATCCGAGAATTTCGCACGCGCTGGCGATCGCTGGAGCAGGACGAGGCCGAAGAACTCATGCAAGAGTGCCTCGTGCATTGGCTGTCGGTCAGAAGTGAACTTGATCCGGCGCGCGCACCGGTGCGGTCAGCGTTCATGGCGACCGTATTACGCAACAAACTGACTGACCTCGTGCGTGAGCGCCAATCCGGCAAACGAAAAGCCGCCTACGATTCCATTTCACTCGACGAGCCCCTGCGCGACGAGAATAATTCGCCGACCTTGCTCGACATTGTCGATCAGGCCCGACTGCGCGAAGGAAATGGCGATGCCAGCGCCATTGGCGAGGAGGCGCGCGCAGACATCTTCAAAGCGATGGAGCACCTGACGCCGCTGCAGCAGCGCTTGTGCACAATGCTCGGCTGTGAAGGGCTGAGCGTGCAGGATGTGAGCCGCAAACTTGGCATTCCGCGTTCCACAATTTACGGCGAACTCAAGCGCATCCGTAAGCGGTTCGCTGAGCTAGGCCTTCAGTATTACCTGAAGCCCTGAGTACGACAGTTCGTTGGCATCGCCCGTATTACGCAATACGGGACCGATGGCGTCGAACTCAATGATCAAATTTACGGTGATCAGCACCAAGGGCGGTGTAGGCAAAACAACCCTCACCGCCAATCTAAGCGCGCTCCTCGCCGATATGGGGTTACGCGTGCTTATGATTGATGCGGATGTACAGCCGTCGCTTTCCAAGTTCTACCCGCTGACCAACCCCAAACCGTCAGCGGGCCTGACGGAAGTGATTGTCCGAGGCGAACTCACAGCCGAATGCATCAGCGCCACGATGTATCGGAACCTGGACATCGTGGTCTCCGACGATCCGGAAGGCAGCCTTCCGCACTGGTTGCTTAATCGCATCGATAGAGGGTTTCGGCTGCGCATGGCGCTCAATTCGCCGGCGGTCATCGACTCCTACGATTGCGTGTTGATCGATACGCAAGGTGCCGTCGGACCGCTGCAGGATGCGGCTGCGCTGGCGGCCGATATCCTCGTGTCACCGATTACACCGGAAATTCTCTCGGCGCGCGAGTTCAAGGACGGAACGATGGAACTGCTCAACCGCCTGGAGCCGAGCAGTGCGCTTGGCGCGACTCTCGGTCCGATGAAAGCGGTGATCTATAGGCAGGATCGCACCACCGATGCGCGCGTCATAGCGGCCGGCATTCGCGAGGACTTTATCAAGTTGAAAGGCCGCGTTACGGTGCTCGAAACCGTGGTTCCGCACGCCAAGGCGTACAAGGAGGCCGCGACGCTTCGCACCCCGGTGCATCGTCACGAACGCAAACGCGACGGCGCGACGCCAAGCGCGTACGCCGTGATGCACCAGCTCACCTGGGAATTGATCCCGAGCCTCGAAGGAACGCTGGTGGAAACGTTCTCCAATCGCGAGCGTGTCGCGTGAGCGGCGAGTCAAATTGCAATGGTGACTCGTGTTCGGCAGTGTCCGTTGCACCCGGTGGCGCGCGCCTGCGTCGCGGCTCAGTCGAAGAGCGACGCCGGCTGGTCGCAGAGTCGTTGCAGGTCGGAAATCCCGGGAATCGTGCGAAGAACCTGCCCGACCAGGCCGATCCCAAGCATGACTGCCAGATTGAACTGAAGCTCGAGGACATCCGCTCCTATGAACACAATCCGCGACACGCCAGCAACGCCAAGTTCGCGGAGATCAAGGAATCGATCCGAGCGAGCGGCATACGTACCCCGCTCACGGTGACACGCCGGCCGGGGGAAAAGCATTTCATCGTCGAGGCGGGCGGCAACACGCGCCTGCTCGCACTCCAGCAGCTCTGGGAGGAGACAGGAGATCCCCATTTTGCAAGAGTCGTGGGCATTTTTCGCCCATGGCGCTCCGAGGTCCACGTGCTCACTGCGCACCTGATCGAGAACGAGCAACGCGGAGATATGACCTTCTGGGACAAGGCAAATGGCGTAACTGTCCTGAAGGGACATCTCGAAAAGGACAAGGGCCGGGCACTTTCCTTGCGGCAGCTCGAAGAGGAGCTGAAGGCCATCGGATTTGCGGTCAACACGGCGACGCTCACCCATTATCTGTTCGCGACCGCGCGGCTACGCATCTTGGGCGATGCGGTGCCTGCGCTGTCCGGTCTGGACGTGAAGACTATCCAGCCGCGACTCAACCTGATGAAGCGCTACGCGCAGATGCGTGGCGGAACGGGTGAAGCGGCGCTGTACTCAGGAGTCTTCGACCCGGTGTTTCAGCGCTACGCCGATCAATATCGCCAAGACCAGACGTTCAACGCATCGCATTTATGCCAAGCCTGCGAGGAGGCGCTGGCCCAGCATCTCGGAGAAAACCTCTCGCGGCTTCACACGCTGCTCGAAGCTCTGGCGCAGTCACCGCAGATATCGCTCGACGCGCTGTTCGAAACGGTTGGAGCAGGACTATCAAACGTGCCGGCATTGCGCACGCGCGCGGCCGGCGGTAAATCCGATGGCGCTTCGACTGTTAGCAGTGCTAACGGTCCCACCGACGGAATCGAACGGCGAGCGATGCCTCGTACAGCTGCTCAATTGCCAAATTTGTCACAGTTAGACTTGGCTGCGATCGATCGTCTGAAAGAATCGATCGCCCGATTTGCCAGGCTCGCGAACGTTGCTGGGTATCTTCAATCCTTCGACGCTGCGCCGCTTGGTTACTACGTGAAGAATTGGCCCACTCCCAATGGCGAGGATGATCAATCTCGTCTTGAGCAGCGAGCCTGCTGGCTGCTTGCCCTGGTTTCAGGGCAATTTCTCCCAGCCGTACAGGCACGCCTTCCAGCTGCATCGGGTTGGTGGCGCTCTGCCACCGAAACGAATGGCGATGACAAAGCGGCGCCGTCGCCGATCGAGAGCAGCGTGTCGGCGGTGATGCAGCTCAATGCTGAGGTCTTCGACTGGCTGATTGAAGGACAAGACCCGGTAACCGCCGCGTTCTGGGAAATCGTGAACCTCGCGCGGGAACTGCGAAGATCCACGCCGCAGCAGGCCGACAACGCCGCGCTGCTGAATACAGGACATCGATGATGTTGCCGCTAGCCGACGCGCACGTTCGCATGATTCTACTCAACCACATCGCGGTAAGGCTCAACGGCAACGATCCGGCCGAGCTTCTCGCCGCAGGAATCGAGACCGAGCAGCTTGAGCACCTGAAGGAATTGTCCGCGAGCGATTTGCATCGCCTTGCCGCCATGCGCGAGCCGATGATCGCCGTCACGGTCGACAGCCACAGGCTCAAAGCGGGTCTACGTGCGCTCGCGCTCACCAATGAGGCCAAAGCCTTGGAGACCTATTTCATTCGTCACGGAGCCTCCTGGACGATGATGAAGAGGCTTTTCAAGGTACGTCACAAGCTGACCCTGCAGCGCCGGCGCGAGTACGGCATCCGCAGGCCGCCCGGGCGAACTCCGCTGCCGGATTTCGCCACCCGAGAGCGCATCTGGCGCGTCTGGGCGGCGATCAGCGAACCCGATCCGCGGGCGCGCTATTACCAGTTGCACCAGACGTTCTGCGGCCTGTCGCTGGAGGTGCTGGCGGCCGTGATCTCGGAATTCGAGAAAGAGCAGTGAACACGCTGTCATCGAGCACTCCGCGGCTCGACCCGGAACTGCTGCTGCAAATCCTCGACCTTCCGGTGAGCTTTCATCGATGCCTGGTTCCGATCACCGGAAGCGTCACGGCGGCATTGCTGCTTTCACAAGCAATATGCACCGCGCAGGAGGCCGATCGCAGCTTAAACGAATGGTTCAGCAAATCGCAAAACGAGTGGGGGGAAGACACCGGGCTTTCACGCTGGGAGCAGGAGACGGCCAGGCGGTTGCTTCGGCAAGCCGGATTTCTGGAGGAGCGACGCTTCGGTATGCCGGCCAAGCTCTGGTATCGGGTGTGCCCTGAGCGGGTGTGGCACGCGCTGCAAGAACACGCGGCGGTGCTTGCCCGGCGCTGACCTGGATGCGTGGATTTCGATGTGGGGGACGAGCGTGACGCCAGCGTTCATAAAGTCAATGAAACGCGGCCGAGCGGGCTCACCGAAGAACTGGCGCTCGTTTGGCCACTCCTGGGCCGGCAGATCGCGTTTCACCGCAGGCTCGTCGATCTGACAGCCAGCGTAAAAGCTGCGCTTCTCTTATCGCAGGCGATTTACTGGACAAGGCACGGCCGGGATATTGAACAGAGTGCCGGATGGTTCTACAAGACGATCGGGCAGTGGGAGATGGAAACCGGACTTTCTACCAAGGAACAGGTTGGTGCGCGGCAAATCCTCCGAGGGCTCGCGCTTCTCGACGAGCAGCGCGTCGGTGTGCCGGCAAAGCTTCACTTTCGGCTCGCCCTCGACCAGCTCGGCATGTTGCTGTCAGACAGAATTGGAATGCGCAGCTCCTGTGTTGACTGGGATAACGGTGCGCTCGTCGCACAACTCCTCGGACCCGCGCTTTCCTACCACCGCACACTTGCGAAGGTCTCCGGTGGCATCAACGCCGGGCTCATGCTCTCGCATGCTTTGTACCTGATCCGCCGGCAACCGAGAAAACAATCGGACGGCTGGTTCTGCGGGACAGCCGCGATATGGACACAAGAAATCGGGCTTACCCGACGCGAGCAGGAAACCGCGCGGCGCGACCTCGCGCGCATGAGCATATGGGAAGAGACGGTCTCCGGCATTCCCCCGCGCGTCTTTGCCCGGATAAGGCTCGCCTGTCTGATCGCTCGGCTTGCCGAGGGCGGGCGCAGCAGTCCTCACGTCGCGCATGCGTCCACAGCGCCGGCCACCCCAGTATGTGGCGTTCCCTCAAACAGATTTTCACAAAATGGCG
>CAZMGP010000060.1:0-6641 GCA_964565875.1 uncultured Enterobacteriaceae bacterium | reverse complement strand
GCGCAGAGAGAGGCAGAAGAACGACGGCTCGCCGTGGAGCGCGCAAGCCCTGAGTTTCAGGTCAAAGTGGCAGAGCACCGGGCCAAGATTCGCGAGATGCTCGAGCCGAACCGAACACCGCGCCCAGGGCGTGAAACGCCATGAATGGGACCTACGCCACGAAGCCGGCGCCGCTGCCGTTAGCAGTGCTAACGCCTTCGCGTCATGCATGCCTAAGCGCAATCGGTGACCGACCACTGAGGAGTTCGCGATGGCAACGCGCAAACGAGCAAGACTGAACCCGGGACCCGCCGGCGGCACCGATACGGCACCGGCTGCCGTAACCGAGCCGGCGGTTGCCTTGGTATTCCCGGTAAGCCCCGATTCGCCTTTTCCGGATGGCTACGACATTGCCTCGGAGCGCGACGCGCTGGCGGACCTGGTGGCTGCAGAGAACCGTGATCAGGGCGACCCCAGATGGGCGAGACTCGTCGAACTGCGCGCGCGCGAAAACGAATTGCGTGAGCTGTCGCGCAGTGAAATACGTAGCCCGGCGCCTGCCGGCGCCGTCACGGCCCCGACGCCGAGCCCCATCGTGAACCTGGGTCAGCTCGCGGACGCCACGCCGGACACGATGACGCTGCACACCAAGGACGCGTATCGCATGTTCACTGGTCGGGCCGCCGATGCCGAAGGCGGCTTGCCGCCCATCCCCGGAGGAAGGCGATTTGCCGCGGTCCTCAAATCCATCTGGCATTTGTCGGCGAACGACAATCCGTACGCCGACTGGATCCTGGTCCGCATGTATGCGGGCCTGGTCGCGATCCGTTCCCATCTGAGCCGCGCCATCACGGCGCGCGAGGAAGCGATCGATGGCCTCAAGCGCAAGGGCTTAACGCTATCCGTAATGGCTTCCCGCAGCCCAAAGACCGTGGAACTCGGATTTCGTAGTCCCTACGGCTACGCCACTGCCGAAGCGATCGTCGAGTTCGACTACTACGTTCGGATGATCAAGACGCTCATCCACAAGGATCGCATGAGCGATGTGGAGGGAAGGGCGGCGATCCGCGAACTCGGCCGGGAGATGCGCGCCTTGTTCCTTGAGCCGATCCGCTGGGAGCGGAACCTCCTGCGTGAGGAGCTGCGCGCATTAAGCCGCAGCGATTTTCTGCCGGGAGCAGATGAGACAGCGCGCCAGCGCGTGCGTGCCACGGTTGCCCTGTTCGGCGAAGTGCCACGCAACGTATTTACCGGGGCAGAGGCACCCCGTCATACGCGGCGGCGCGCAAAGCTGACCGATGCCGAGCTGCGGCTCCTGGAACAGGCTTCGCTCAGCGCTGCTGACGATCCGCGGCAGCCAGACACGGAACTGCTGTGAGATCGGGGCTGAAGCGGCGAGTATTTCGTACTGGGAGCCCCAATTACGATATCGCTGCAACTGTTTCCCGTGGAACGCCTCGCGCGAGAGCGCTGGGCCAGCGCTGTGTCCGTAAGAAGGGTTCGCGCACGAACGGAGCAGCGTGCCTGAGCGTGGATCGATGTGTCACTCAACCAAACGGAGGTAGGTATGTCGAACGAGTTTCGTGGAACCGGAAATGCGGCTGACGTGCCGCTCCTGAAGACGGTCATGGTCGGCAACGAGGAACGGCAGGTCGCCGAGCTTCGCGTGTTCTTTGACGAGTATCGCCAGGACGGCAGTGGAGGCGTGGAGCAGGCCGGTGGGTTCTGGCTCGACGTCAACGTCTGGGGCGAACGCCACGCAGCGGAGGTGGCGCACATCGTGAAGAAGGGCGCACGCGTGCACGTCATCGGACGCCTAGCCGAGAGCAAATGGACTGTGACGGAGTCGGGCGAGGAGCGCCGTGCGCTGTATCTGAACGCGGATCGTCTTTTTTTGAGTCTGGCACGGCTCGCTGAGGCCCGCTTCAAGCCACGGCGAGAGGCGTCCGAAGCGCGGGCATAGGCTTGCAAGAAGCGAGATGCGGTTCCACCAGACCTGTGAGCCGGCGTGCTTTCCGAGCGCAGAAGAGCTTCGGATGCTCCGGGCGATCGCGCTCATCGCGCTGATCGAGGCGGCGCGGAGAGGCGAGTACCGCGCGTCCTTTCACGGCTTTCATCTTCAAGCCGTGCGCCAATACGTGGCCCCCGACGCCGATGCCGTCGTCGACGTATACATCTGTGTGCGCCTCGGCAAGAAACTTGTCGAGCACAGCTTGCTCGCCATGGACATCCCGCAGTCACCGCGTGTGGCGGTTTCGGCGAGGCCAGAGGCCGCAACGACTGATGTCGGCGTAATGGAACCAGCACCGTGAGCAACGGTCATTCGATTTGAATAGGCGCTGCCCGACTCCCTGCGGCATGGCGGGCGTCGAGCAGAAGCTGTCGGTGTTCTACGTTGGCTGCGTCAGCCCGAACGATGCACGTTACGCATCGCTTCTAGGGAACGGGAGATGCATCTCCCGAGCCCTAATGCTCGCAAGAGCGCCGAAACCGGTCAGATCTCCTGAGACCCGGTGGCCGCAAGGCTCGGAGGTTTTGTCAGTTGCTTCATCCCAGTCGGGGAGCCCTATCCCCGGTTGGGGCGTGGTCTCCCCATTTCTTTGTCTTGTGAAAGGAGACCATCATGTCCGAGCAATCCCAGGCAACAAGTCAGTCGTCGTTTTTCAATTTGCACGTCGAAGGCGTCGGCTATCTCAATCGCGTGCGCACGGTAAAGCCGAAGAAGGGGCAGGAGTTTCTCGCCTGCACCGTGTCCGCGATGCGAGGCAGCACCGATGACATCGCCTACACCAGGTTCGACTGCAGGGTAAGCGGCTCCGAAGCGAAGAAGATCGTCAAGCTGCTGGAGCCCGATGTCACGGCCGAGAAGAGCGTGCTCATCGGCTTCAAGATCGCCGACATCTATCCCGAACTCTTCACCTTCGAGAAGGGTGACAAGAAGGGACAAGCCGGCGTGAGCATCAAAGGCCGTCTGCTACGGGTCAAGTTCGCCAAGGTCAACGGCGAACCCGTTGATCTGCCGCAGCCGGCGCGCTCGAGCGAATCCGAGAGCGCCGCGGCCTAGTCGTTCAGATCAGGCAGTAGTTCTTTCACCCCTTGGGGAGATCTCTCCCCCATGGGGAGCGGTCTCCCCGTTTTTATTTTGAGGAGAGCGTCATGAAAGAGGCCCTGTGGAACGTGATCACGGATCTGAAGCTCATGATCCTGATCATCGTCATCTCCCAGCTCATCGCGATCGGCAAAGCGATCGCGTGATCACTATCGAAAACCTCTCCCTCGGGGCGGGGTTTTCACCTCCGGGTTAGCCCGCAGGTGAAAACCCCGCCAATCACTTGAAGGAGAGGCCGCCATGAAGCAAGCGCTGTGGAACGTCGTGACTAATCTGAAGCTCGTTTTGCTGTGCATCGTAATCTCGCAGCTCATCGATATCGCCGCGATCCTGGCATGAGGCGCCCGCAACCCCACGCGTCTCGCCCTCGGATCCGGCGAATATGTCATGGAGCCCTTCACAAGAGGGGCTCTACCCAAGCCGTCGATCACGACGGCTTCGGTAGGGAAGCATTCGGGGCCGTTCGGCGTGGCCGGGCGGTCCGTCGATTTCACTTGCTGTGTGCTGCCCTCAGGCAGTGCCCTTCGAAACCGGCCTCATCTCCTGAAAGCCGGTGGCCGCAAGGCCTGGAGGTAATTGTCGTGCATCTGGTTGTAGCAGTCGTCAGTTGGAGCGACTTCACGTCCGGACTCAGGTCCGGCGCGATCGTCGCCATTGAGCCATGTTCGAAGTTAGTCAACCCTCGGGGAATGTCTCTTCCCCGAGGGGGGAGGTGTTCCCCTTTCTTTCGGAAAGGAGAGCACCATGAGTCAAATCATTCAAGCGATGTCGGATGCCGATCTGCTCGGCATGATGGTCGGGAGCAAAACCGCGGTGCGCATGCTTCAGGACGCGGGCGGCAGTCTCTCAGCATTGTTAAACGAGTCCATACCCTCGTACGATCTGCAGTCCAAGGCGAACACGAAGCTTCAGGTCGCTAAGGAGCTGGTGCGGCGTTCTTTGGTAGAAGTACTGCGTCACCGGGATGTGTTGTCCTCACCAGCCAGCGTGCGCGATTACCTTCGCATGACGCTGACGGGGCGAGACTACGAGGTCTTCATGGTGCTGTTCCTGGATGCGCAGAACCGCGTCATCGAGCCCGAGGAGATGTTTCGCGGCACGCTCACGCAAACCAGCGTGTATCCGCGGGAAGTCGTAAAGAGAAGTTTGTTTAACAACGCAGCAGCCGTGATTTTTGCTCACAATCACCCCTCCGGCGTAGCCGAACCGAGTCACGCAGACGAAATACTGACGCAGTCGTTGAAACAGGCGTTGGCTTTGGTCGACGTGCGAGTGCTGGATCATTTCGTGGTCGCAGCGGGCGGTTTGATGAGTTTTTCCGAGCGCGGCCTGCTGTAGCTCTGTGCAGTCCTACCTGAAGGGAATACATCCCCTTCAGGTAGCCCATGTCGTTGGCGTGGCGCGAGTCACGCCGAAAGTCCGGTTCGGAATCCTCCGAGCCGGTTCATTGACCCCAGCGGGGATGTTGCAGCCCCGTCCTGGGGTCTGCCGTCCCCGCTTTTCTTTTGGAGTGTTCATCATGAAAAGCGGACGTTCTCTCGTAAATCTGGCGCAGGAACTCGAACGGCAGCTCGCGACCAAGCAGGATCTGATCGTGCCGTCGTCGCTCTTGCAGTGCCGCACCGATGAGGGCGGCAGTTTGAAAATGATCGTCGATGCGAAAGACGGTGACGGCGAGTACGGGATAACCAACCTCGCACGCCATCAGCTGGCCGACAAGTTGAAGATCCCGTTCGCGTACTTCGAACGCATGCGTGCGGAACAACCGGCCCTTCTTGACCGTAACGTCAACACGTGGCTTCAGACCGACAACGAGCGCAGAATGATTCGTACGCTGGACGGCCAGGTGCGCGCGGTGCTGTCCGACCGTTACCGCCGCCTGGACAACTATGACCTCGCGGAGAACGTGCTGCCGATCCTGCAGCGCCTCGACGGTGCACGTTTCGAGTCGGTCGAACTGACCGAGACGAAAATGTACCTCAAGGTCGTTACGCCGCGTGTCGAGTACGAAATCGCGCCGGGAGACGTAGTACAGGCCGGCATCGTGGTCACGAACTCAGAGGTCGGTCACGGCACGCTGTCGGTTCAGCCTCTGGTGTATCGCCTGGTATGCCGCAATGGGTTGATCGCATCCGACCGCGCATTACGCAAGACCCACGTCGGGCGCATTCTGCAACCGGAAGATGAGGCGATCACCGTCTTCAGAGACGATACGTTGGCCGCTGATGACAAGGCGTTCTTCCTGAAAGTGCGGGACGTCGTCGAGGCTGCGGTTTCGGAAGCGACTTTCCGTCAGGTCGCGCAGAAGATGCAGAAAACGCGCGACATCAAGCTCACCGGCGATCCCGTGAAGACCGTCGAGGTACTCGCTAACCGGTACACGCTCAACGAATCCGAACGCGCCGGCATACTGCGTCACCTGATTGTGGAAGGCGATCTGTCCGGGTACGGGTTAGTCAACGCCGTCACGCATTACTCGGATGACGTTGAGGATTACGACCGGGCAACAGAGTTCGAAGCGCTGGGCGGCAAGTTGATCGAACTGGCGTCCAGCGAATGGAAGGAACTCGCGGAAGCAGCTTGATCACTTCGACCAGCCTGCGCGAAGTGGCTTCGGTGCCAATCGATCACCTGCCAGAGTAGTTGCTTTATCGGTGCGGCCATTGGCCGCACCGAACCTCTTCTTGGGCACGCCATGATTTCTTCTACCGAGCGATCCGCCTGTCTACCATTCGATGGACATGCTGATCGACGCCCGCTACGCTACGAAAAATGCATGCGACGCATAGTCGGTTTGCTGCGAAAATAGCGGGATACTGGAAAGATCAGCGCCGATGCCACGTCCTACGCCCAAAGCCCCGGAAATTTACCAGCGACCGCTCGCCGACTTCCCCGGCAGCGACCTGCCGCCTGAGGAACGCGCGGAGGAGGTCATCACCAGCATCTCCCTTGGGTATGCCGCCAAAGGCTGGAATGCAGCGGTTACGGTCGATGGCGGTATGGTGCGTGTCCTCGCAGTGCCGCAGGCCGGCATCGCCCCAAAGGATTACCTACTGGGGCTGCTGCGCTCCGGATTCATCGAAGATGCCCTGCCGGGCCTGGAGGCACTGTACGGCATGATTGACGACGCAGACATCGCCTTCAACTACGGTGTCGCGCTGTCCGAACTCGGACGGGTCGAGGAATCCCTGGCACCGCTGAAGCGTTGCCTGAATCTCGATCGGGACTACACAAACGCGGCCATTGCACTTGGTGTTTCCTTGTCCAAGCTTCGCCGCTACGATGAAGCCGAAGCAACCCTTCGGTCAGCGGCTAACACCCAGCCCGACAACGCACTCATCAAGCAGAACCTCGCCGCGACGCTCGCCCGCGCCGGCAAACCACTCGAAGCGCTGCCCTTCTTCCGCCAGGCCGCGTCATTGGCACCGGACAATTCGGCTGCGCTCATGGGGCTTGCGCAATGCCTGAATGACATCGGCGGCGACTACCGAAAGGAAGCGTGTTGACGTCCATCCAAAATTGACCCACTTAGAGGGATAGTTTCCATCGAAAT
>CAZMGP010000059.1:0-26834 GCA_964565875.1 uncultured Enterobacteriaceae bacterium | reverse complement strand
GCTCACAGATATCGTTTGCAGAAGGCTACCGCGCGAGCGGTTTAGTCCTTGGCCGGAGACCGTGTGGAAACGCGCAAGAAATCGGCTGGCGACGCGGACGTTAGCGGGCAATGTTTCGTCTGAACCGAAACTGTCAATCTATGGCCGCTCAAGCTTGCAGCGCTGCCATCAAGATCTCAATTCCGAGGATCTTCATTACCCGTTTCATGTTGTAGGCCAGCACATGCAAACTCATTTCTGTCCTGACTCGCTCCAGCGAGCGGGTCAGGAAGTGTGATGCCCCCATCCACTCTTTGATGGTGCCGAACGGATGTTCCACCGTCTGGCGTCGAATGCGCATTAGTTCTGGATTCAAGTCGATGCGCCGCTGCATAGCCTCCAGGCTCGCCTCATGCGCATCGCGACTGACACGTCGGTAGTTGCTGGGCGTGCATCGGTCTTTGATCGCACAGCGTGGGCAATCCGAACTCCAGTAGCGATTGATGAGGTGACCACGTTCGACACGGGCAAAGCGCCATTTGAGTTGGCTTCCTGCCGGGCAGCGATATTCTCCCGTCGCCGGGTCGAAGACGAAGTCTTCCTTGTCAAAACGGCCCTCGAACCGAGCGCTCGATGTCATCGGCTTTGACACCGCCGGTGTGATTCCCGCCGTTTCACAGGCGACGATCTCATCTCCGTTGTAGTAGCCGCGGTCTGCGATTACTACAAGCTCTGTTGCTCCCAGGGCTGCTTTCGCCCGATGGGCCATTGCGGAGAGCTGGCGACGATCAACACCGATGTTGGTGACTTCATGGGCAACGATCAGGTGATGCTTCGACTCGACTGCCGTCTGCACGTTATATCCGACTAGGCCACGGCTATTGCTAGTCGCCATGGCTCGGGCATCCGGGTCGGTCAATGAGATTTGGCCCTCTGCTGAGGCCGTCAAGAACTTGTCGATGCCCTTGAGCCTGACCATCTGGGACTTCAAGGTCGCAATCTTCTCCTTGAGGCGCGTGGTTCTGGCTTCGGCAACATCCGGCGCTTGACGATCAGCGGTGTCCATCGCCTTGAGATAGCGATCGATACACTCCTCGACCTGGTGCATACGCTTGTCCAGTTTGGCGCGAGTGAAATTGCTGTCATGCGCATTGACCGCCTTGAACTTGCTCCCGTCGATGGCGACGATCGCACTGGAGAACAAGTTGAGCCGCCGGCACAACTCGACAAACTCTCCGCAGACATTGCGGATTGCCTTACCGTTGTCCCGTCGGAAATCGGCGATGGTCTTAAAGTCTGGCGCCAGCCGCTCGGTGAGCCACATCAATTCGACATTGCGTTGCGCTTCGCGCTCCAAGCGGCGACTCGAGGCAATCCGATTCAGATAACCGTAGATATAGATCTTGAGTAGAACTGCAGGGTGGTATGCGGGCCGACCTGTCAATGCCGGCTCAATGCTCGCAAAGCCCAGCCCCTTGAGCTCTAGTTCGTCGACAAAGGCGTCCACCACCCGAACCGGGTTGTCTTCACCAATGTAGTCCTCCAGCGCCTCCGGCAACAGCGTCATCTGCCGCCGGTTCTCTCCCACTATGAAACGCTTCATGCGCTTGCCTCAACCAATATCCCCTTCTCGGTATCAACGCGCAGCGCGAATTTCTGTTTACCTCAATCGATACGTTTTCACACAATCTCGCCGAGGAGCAGCCGTTGTCTGACTCCTAAAGGCGTTCCAGTCGAAGCGTTTGAAAGATAATCCGGCATGCGCGTCTCGATGTTGAGGGTTACAATTCATTCGCCGCGCGACGATATCGTGCTTCCGTACGCAATTCGCAAAACAACAAGAGTGTCATGTCGAATATAGCCGCTATTCTCAAAGAAGAAATTGCTCGACTTGCGCGTAAAGAAGCCAAAGCAATAACTCGATCGCTACATCGGAACTCCGTCAAACTACGTCATGACGTGGTGAAACTCAAACGACACACCGCTCTGTTGCGTTCTGAATTGGCGAAATTCAAGAAGGGAAGGGAAGCGAGCGTCTCTCGCTCGGACAACACCGTCGAAACTACAGCAGCTCGATTTGGAGCACGAAGCGTTCGGGCGCAACGCAAGCGCCTAGGGCTTTCAGCGTTCGATTACGGACGGTTGGTTGGGGTAACGGCGCATAGTGTCTACAAGTGGGAACATGGCACCGCGAGACCACGCAAGACCCAACTCGAAGCGATCGCTCACCTACGCGACATCGGTAAGAAGGATGCCCGAGAACGCTTGACGCCGTTGATTACGAACATTGGCAAGAACCTAAAAGCAAGAGCGCGGCGGACCCGATAGGCAATTAGCTGGAACGCGCGCGACCTCTGCCGCTGAACCACGCCGACACCATACTCTTCTTCCAGTTCATAAATCGCGAGTTTGGATGCAGCCCGCCGCGCTTACCTCCAACGACGGATCTGAAGGCGGGCGAAATCTTGGGCGACGAGGTCACGACCGCCGCCGAGAAGTGCATGATCCCGCTGGGATCACGGAGCTGATTCATCAGTTCGAGGCCAATAATCCAAATGTCGCGGCAGGGGACACAGGCCAAACTCTATGCGTTCTGGCAGAAGAGACGCTCGGTGCGTCGCACGAGATTAGACGTCACTGAAGCAGCCAAACTGGCTTTTGCTCAACGGAGCCTTCGTCAGCCCAAGAAGTCCAATCATGCAGATGCTCTGAAATTCGATCGGCAGTAAGCTCCGGCGTGTTTGTATCAAACGGGCTATGCTCAGAATACGAATCGTTCCGAACGGATTCGTACGCGTGACGTACCGTCTGAAGCAGGGTCGATTCTGACTCGATATTTCCTTCGCAGCACAGTAATAAGAGAACGGGAGGTGTTCCCTCAAGGGCAGTGAGTAAGCGGCGACGAGCGCCATATTGTAGATCTACAACGCACAGCTTTCTAGGTTGCTGATCGATTATCTGGTCAGAGTTAGCGTTTCGCACTGTGTTTGAATCACTGTCGATAGGAATCGTCCATCCATCGGTATTAGAAGCGGTCACTATGGAATACTTGCCGGGGAATGTTTCAAGCGCTTTAACCATTGGTTGAAGAAAGTCCGGAACAATAGTACGTGACAAGTCACGCTCGTTCTCCACAACTTCCAACGGCCTAACCCGTTCACCCGACCAACCTTCGCCGAAAGACGCCCGGGACACGGGTGGAGCTGAAACGGATCTACTGACTACGGCATCGCTTTCGACGTTCTTCGCGGTATATGCCGGCTTATATCGCAGATCCGGAAATTGTTCCTTCCGTGGCAGAAAGAGCTTCTTCAACAGAAGTTCGCGCGACGGATCGCGTTCTTCCAGGTTAAGCGGCGCCGGGAGCGAAGAATTCGAATGGACCTCGTCGTCCGGAGCAGCGTTTGAATTGGATTGCGCTTTCTTGGAGGCTTGATCAGCGTCTTCAACTGATAAGCGATACCGGAGACTCTTATATGGGAACGCATGGTTACAAGAAAGTAGCTCGAAAATCACGAACGTCTGTTCCGGCTTATTGCCTTGCGAAACCCACTTTCCTTTTGCTTGTAGGGTTGTGAGACCTTCAAACGGAAACGAACACTGGGGAAAAATGTGCCCGCCTGATAGATTGCCGCTAATACACGATCGCGATATCAAGGACGCGACACCCATTGCTCGCGGATCAAAGGCTATTCGCGCTATATCGTGAACGCTCGCAGCAGGAAGTCCGGGCGCTAATGTCAGGTGTCCGACTCTCTTCTCGAGACGTGCACGCTCGTAAAGCAATGTGCCTGCAAATTCTGGTAGGAAGAGGCGTGAAAGGAGTGGGCTGGATGAACCGAAGTAAAAGCGTATCAATTCAAAGGCCGGAATAATTAGGAGCCGTCCATCATTTAGTTTGACACGAGCGCAATAGGAGTGAGTGCTGTTCATGTGCCATGGGTGTTCTCCCACTGGCATCACATACGACTCATCTTCCTCAAAGCTATAGCCCGCCTTTATGATGGAGCAAGTTTCGCGATTGATCATTGTGCCGCGAAATTCTTCCACTTGATAACGCGGTCTTGCAATAAGCGTTTGATTTGACCACAGGTCACCGATCCGAAGCAGTACAAGGGTACTTACCGAAACAAAGTAGCGACGCTGTTCCCTATAGGAGGTCGTCGAGCTCGCAGATAGCAGAATTGTTTCATCCTTGCGCCACTGCGGATCTGTTATCTGCGACAGATAAACTGCTACGGAGGGCTGATTGCTCCTGGCAGTACGGTCAGGGTAATCAACCTCACCGAACCAGGCGACTCGCCAGACATCATTGCCTTTAGGAAATACGTTGATACGTAAGGATTTTCTTATCTTTCGCGCCGCACGAACGTCTACTTCCACCGAATTTCAACTCCTGACTTTTCTCGCTTACTTTTGACTTTTCTCATTTTCTTCTGATCTGCGACACCGGGCGTTTCTTCCCAAGTTTTTACAAAATTTAACTCCCGCACCAGTCGGAGCCGCGCCACAATGTGCAGTCATCTGCATAAGCGGCCGTTCTTCAGTCCGCGAGCATGAGGGCAACAACAATGAGAAGTGCCCTAAGTGCCGAATTTCCGGCGTTCAAAAGCGAAGAGGAGCTCAAGTCCGCGATCGAAACGATTTGTGCTCGTTTCGGCCAGATCAAGGCCTTTAGAATCTTTCCCGCAAGCCAGACACGGCCCGACGTTCCGTCATGCTGTTTGTGCCTGCTTCAGCTCCATACCTCCGACGCCGAAAACGTCCTGCGGGCGACGCACGACGACATATTCGAGTATGGCAACTGGCTCGCGTTCCTCGCGGATGTCGACCACGGCTATTCGGCAGGCTAGCTTGGAACATGTCGAACGTAGGCGAGGCAATACAAAAGGGGTTCGCGAGATTTGACAATCTTTGACCGCGGATCCGGCGCAATCTGTCCTAGAATCGCCGCCCGCCGCCAACCCTTTCCGCCGACACCGAGTCATGAGAAGCGCGTTAAAGAACAACTTTCCGGTATTCAAGACCGAAAAAGACCTACGAATCGCGATCGAATCGGTTTGCAGGGAATATGGAGCCGTCAAGAGCTTACGCATATTCTCTCCGAGCAAAGAGATGAGCAGCGGCAAGCATTGTGCCCTGTGCTTGCTCGAGCTGGAGTCCCAGGAGGCAGTGCACCGTTTGCACATGGATGACCATGACGTATTCACCTATGGCAACAGCCTTGCTTTTCTCGCGGAAGTTGAAGAGGGTTTCAGCGCATCCTTCCGGTGATCAGGTTCGAGTCTAGTTAAATGCGAATATGTGTATTATGTTAAATCATACGTTCGGCACATAACCCAGCTATTTCTCCGCCCCCGCTTGCTTCAGTAATTCGGCGATTTCAGTATTCCCCGCCTTTTCCGCCCAATCGAGTGCAGTTTCGCCGGTGTCCGTGCGCAGGTTTGGGTCGGCCACCTCCCACAGCAGCAGCTTCACCATTTCGTAGTGCCCACCGCGGGCGGCCATCATCAAGGCGGAGATTCCGTTCGAGGACACAGCATCGACATCGGCTCCCCGCTCAAGCAAGTATTTCGCGACTTCGATTCGGCCTTTCCAGGCCGCATAGCTCAGGGGATTCCAGCCCGACAGGTTCACCGCGGCACCTTTGGCGACTAGTAGCTTGACTAGATCGAGATGGCCGTTCGCCGAGGCAAACATGAGTGCAGTTTCCCCGTAGCGATTTCTTGCGGCCAAGTTCGGCCGCCGACCCAGTATGTTCTTTGCCATCTCCACGTGGTCGTCTCGGATAGCCAGCATCAGCAGCGTATTTGCGCTCGAATCCGTGGTGTTGGCATCCAGCCCGCGCGAAAAGAGCGCTTCGAGGGCCGGAATGTCGTCCATGCGCACCGCGGTAAGTGCGTCATCATAGGAGTCGGCAACGGCTCCGCCTGCGCCACAGAGTGCAACACAGACTATGCTGATATTCCATGCATTACGAGCTACAGTTGACATCATAGATCAACTATTCTGGATTCGGAACAGCCGGAAGAAATTGGCGCTAGTCGCCTTTGCGACAGTTTCGAGCGATATCCCGCGCAATCGGGCAATTTCCTCCGCCACGTGGCTTACCCAAGCGGGCTGATTCACCTTTCCGCGGTGCGGCACCGGGGCGAGATAGGGCGAGTCGGTCTCGATCAGCACGCGCTCCAAGGGCACCGCCTTCGCTACCTCCTTCAGCGAGAGGGCATTCTTGAACGTGACGATGCCGGAAAACGAAATATAGAAGCCAAGATCCAGCGCCTGCTGCGCGAATTCCAAGCTCTCGGTAAAACAATGCATTACCCCTCCGACGCTGCCGGCCCCTTCCTCCCGCATGATGCGCAAGGTGTCTTCCGCCGCAGATCTGGTGTGGATAATCAGTGGCTTATTGCATTCCTTAGCGGCGCGAATGTGGTTGCGAAAGCGTTCCCTCTGCCACTCCAAATCGCCTTCCTGGCGGAAATAGTCGAGCCCGGTTTCGCCGATGGCGACTACCTTAGGGCGGGAGGCGCGTGCACACAATTCCTCGGGCGTCGGGCTACTCCGCTCGGCATGGTCCGGGTGGACGCCCACCGAAGCGTAGAACTGCGGATGCTCATCGGCCAGCGCCGACACTTTCGGGAAGTCCGTGAGATTCACGCATACGCAGAGGGCGTGGCTCACCTTACAGTTCGCCATTTCCTCTAGCACTTGCGGAATGCGGCCGGCGTAATCCGGGAAATCGATGTGGCAGTGCGAATCGACCAGCATCGTCAGAACTTAGGCGATCTCTTTGTATGCAATGAATAAATCGTCGAAAAACAGCCTCGGATTGAGAGGGTGCTCGGCGATGGCTTGCAGCGACAATAGAGTGCGCTCGAACTTGAACAGGCCGGACCTGGAGATGGTTCCCGCCAAGCGCCCTAAGTCGTCCTGGCGATCGACGTAATAGCGCGGCCCTGCGCCGCTTCCCGTCGCTACCAGGTCATAAGTCCACTTCAGCATCCATTCCACCACCGACCTAGGAGCTTGGCCTTGGCACAGCTCGGACAGAGCCAGGGCGCTTACCCTCGGCTCCGCGAGTAATTTGAGCAATTGCCGGCGCACCCCTTCCTCGCCTTCTTCGACGCCAGCAGCGGCGAGCGGCGCGTCTCCGGCGAACGCCAGGGCAGCTTCGGGTGCCGCATTCCCTTGCTCCCGCAGCCAGGCGAGCGAATCTTTCCGCGGCGGCATGGGGAGGGCAAGGGCGTGACAACGGCTGCGCACCGTGGCGAGCAGTCGGCTGGGCTGGTGCGAAACCAGCACGAATACGACTCCCCCGGAGGGTTCCTCCAGGCTTTTCAGCAGCGCGTTCGCGGCGCTCGGGTTCATGGCTTCGGCCGGATGGATCAGGATGACCCGATGACCTCCGCGATGCGATCCTGCATTAAGGAAAGAAGACAACTCTATAATTTGTTGTATTTTTATCTGTTTGCTCGCTTTCTTCTTTCCCTCTTCAGCACCCTCTTCCGCACCAAGCTCCGTCTCCCCCGCCATCAAGATCTCGGGCTGAACGTAGCGAAAGTCCGGGTGATTGCCCGCAGCGAACCAGCCGCATGCTGGGCAACTGGCGCAAGCCAAGCCGTTCGCTTGCCGGTTTTCACAAAGAAGGGACTGGGCGAGCGCCTCAGCGAGCCGCAGCTTGCCTATTCCTGGCCGACCGTGAAGCAACAGGGCGTGAGGCAGCCGGGCGCCCATCCCCGTGAGCCGCTGCCACACCTCATTCTGCCAAGGAAGTATGTTTATTGACATAGCGTTACGATAATTGTCTCAAGTTCTTCGCGAATTGCGTCTATGCTCCGACCGGCATCGATCAGGCGAATTCTTTGCGGGTAGCGGGCGGCACGATCGAGATACACCGATCGCACTCGGGTGAAGAAATCTAGGTTTTCGCGTTCGAACCGGTCCGGTGCAGTGCTCGCCGCCAGACGCCTGCGCTTGGCTTCCTCCACCGATAGATCAAAAACCAAGGTCAAGTTGGGCTGCAGCCCCTGCTGTACCCAGTTTTCCAGAACCTCGATGCGGTGCAGGTCTAGGCCCCTGCCTCCCCCTTGGTAGGCGAAGGTGGCATCGGTAAAGCGATCGGACAGTACCCAAGTCCCGGCCTCGAGGGCAGGTGCAATCACCCGCTCCAGATGCTCGCGCCTGGCAGCGAACATCAGCAACGCCTCGGTTTCCAGGTGCATGGGCCGAGCAAGGAGGAGTTTGCGCAGTTCTTCGCCCAACGGCGTTCCGCCGGGCTCGCGGGTCACGACCAAGTCCTTGCCGACGCCCCGTATGCGCTCGGCAAGCCAGTCCAGATGGGTGCTCTTGCCGGCGCCGTCGACGCCCTCGAGGGTGATGAATTTGCCGCGCATGTCAGCGTCCTCCGCGCCGCTGGTATTTGGCTACGGCGCGTTCGTGTTCCGCCAGAGTGCGCGAGAATTCGGTCGAACCGTCGCCCCGCGCGACGAAATAGAGTGCCGGCGTCTTCGCGGGGTTCAGCGCGGCTTCGATCGACGCCTGACCCGGCATGGCGATCGGGGTAGGCGGCAATCCGACCCGCGTATAAGTGTTGTGCGGAGTGTCTTTCATCAGGTCCTTCTTGCGCAAATTGCCGTCGAATCTCTCACCCAGGCCGTAGATTACGCTGGGATCGGTCTGCAGCATCATGCCAGCACGCAGGCGATTCACGAACACGCCGCCGATCTGCGGCCGGTCCGCCGCCTGCCCGGTCTCCTTCTCGATCACCGAGGCCATGATCAAGGCTTCATAGGGATTGCGGTACGGCAGGTCGGAGGCGCGCTGTCGCCATGCCGCTTGCAGCTGCTTGTCCATCGCTTTGTAGGCGCGCTTGAGAATCTCCAGGTCGCTCGTGCCCTTGCCGAAGAGATAGGTGTCCGGGAAGAACAAACCCTCCGGATTGTGCTCCGGGGCGTCCAGCCGCGCCATGAGTTCCGCGTCGCTCAATCGCGCGCTGTCGTGCTTGAGGGCGGGGTCGGCGTCGAGTGCAGCGCGCATTTGCCTGAACGTCCATCCCTCGATGAACACGATCTCGCTCTGCGTCACCTCCCCTGCCGTCAATTTGTTGAGCAACGCGAGGGGCGTGATGCCGGCAGAAACCTCGTAGCTTCCTGCCTTGATCGAACCGGATCTTCCGAGCACGCGGCCGAGGAGATTGAAACGCCAAGGGCTGAGTTCTATGCCGGACTCTACGATCTGGCGCGTTGCGCTCTTCAGGCTGCTGCCAGCCTTAATGGAGAAATCTGCGGGATCAAGCGCGAAGCGTAGCGGGCTGAAGGCGAACCAGCCCATTCCCGCCGCTGCGAGGAGCGCGAGACAGAGGACGAGCAGCGCAATACGCTTGATCCATGACCACATGAACGAATTCTGTGCGGCTGATGCCTGCCGAAAGAAGCGAGGACGACCGAGGCTATAATTCCGCCTTGAATTCGGCATTATCGCGCATACCTTAGTTCTAATCCATGTCAGATCGATAGCGATGTACTCCGAGTGGCACGACTTTTTGAGCAGGTGCGGCGCCCGGTTCGATGCTTCCGGTGGCGTGAGCCATTTCGGCGACGCCGCGGCGGAGGCGCGTGCTGCCAGCGCGGGCAGCATCGTCGCCCCTCTGAGCCATCTCGGCCTGATTGCGTGCAGCGGCGAGGACGCGCAGACCTTCCTGCACGGGCAGCTTAGCAACGACTTGAAGTCGCTCTCGCCCGCACGCAGCCAGTACACGACTTACTGCTCGCCGCAAGGGCGGATGCTGGCGAATTTTCTGGCTTGGCAGGAGGATGGCACTTACTACTTGCAGCTCGCGCGCTCGCTGCAGGCGGGCGTGCAAAAGCGCCTCGCCATGTTCGTGCTGCGCGCCAAAGTGAAGCTGCAGGACGCGAGCGAATCTCACATCGCGCTCGGGATTGCCGGCCCTGACGCTGCCGCGGCGCTAGGCGAAACGTTTCCAAGCTTGCCGCGGCAAGCGCACGATGTCATCCACGATCGCGCGAACGGCACCCTGATCGCGCTCCCGGGCGGGCGCTACCAGCTCATCGCCGAACCGGTCGCAGCGATGCGCCTGTGGCGAAGACTCAGCGCGCGCCTCGTGCCGGCAGGAGCGCCCTGCTGGGAGTGGCTCGAAATCCAGCACGGGATCGCGCTCCTCACGCCGCCCACGCAGGATCAGTTCGTGCCGCAGATGGCGAACATGGAATTGATCGGTGCGGTGAGCTTTACCAAGGGCTGCTATCCCGGGCAGGAAGTCGTTGCCCGGGCGCAGTACCGCGGCCAGGTGAAGCGCCGCCTCGTGCTCGCCCATCTCGCCGCCGGTGTCGCGCAGGCGGGCGACAGCCTGTTCGCAAGCGCAGTGGACGGACAGGCGAGTGGCATGGTGGTGAATGCGCAAGCGGCGCCCGCGGGCGGGTGCGATCTGCTCGCCGTGGTGCAGACGGGCCAAGGCGAATTTCACTTGAATGCGCCCGACGGTCCGGTGCTCGAACTGCGGCCCCTGCCTTACGCCACAGCCTGACCATGTGCCTGATCCTAGTCGCCCACGGGGCGCATCCGGACTTTCCGCTCATCGTCGCGGCCAACCGCGACGAATATTACCGGCGCCCGACTGCGTCCGCCGCGTTTTGGCAGGATCATCCACAGGTGCTCGCCGGGCGCGACCTCGAATGCATGGGCACATGGATGGGTATCACGCGTAGCGGGCGCTTCGCCGCCCTGACCAATTTTCGCGACCCCACTGGCCGCAAAACCGATGCGCCCTCGCGCGGCCATCTGGTGAGCGACTATCTCGTCTCGGACAAACCGCCGCGCATGTATCTCGAGACGGTGGCGCAGCGCGCGCCGCGCTACAACGGCTTCAACCTGCTGGCGGGCGATGCCGACGGCCTGTATTGCTTCTCCAGCCGCACCGCCGCGGTGGAAGCCGTGGCGCGCGGTGTGCACGGGCTGTCGAACCATCTGCTCGACACGCCTTGGCCGAAAGTGGAACGCGGCAAGCGCCGCCTCACGGCCGCTATCGAAGGAACTCCGAACACCCAGGACCTGCTCGAATTGCTGCACGACCGCGAAATTGCGACCGAGGACGAATTGCCCGACACCGGTATCGGGCGCGATTTCGAGCGCGTGCTCTCGCCCGCTCTGATCGTGTCGCCCGAGTACGGCACGCGCGCATCGACGGCGCTGTTCATCGGGCGCGACGGGCAAGTGGATTTCGCCGAGCGCACCATTCTGCCCGGCGGCGAGATCGGGCCTACGGTGAATCTGCGCTTCCACCTGGACGCGGCATGAAGGCGCGCCGCATGGCGATGTGGCGGATGCCCGCCTCTTCGAACTCCGGGCCGAAGGCTTCGAAACCGTAGCGGCGGTAGAAACCGACAACGTCGACTTGTGCGTTCAGGCGCACGTCCGCGTGACCGCGCTGGCGCGCGCGCTCGACCAAAGCCTGCAGCAACAGGCCGCCCACGCCCTTGCCGCGCCAGGCTTTGAGGACGGCCATGCGCCCGACGTGCCCATCGGGTAACAAACGCCCCGTGCCGACCGCTCTGCCGTCGGCGGCATAGGCAAGCGCGTGCTCGCAGCGCGCATCGTGCTCGTCCATTTCGAGCTCGCGTGCAATGCCCTGCTCGTCGACGAACACCAGTTCGCGGATGCGCTGCGCGTCTTTCTTGGCCGCGTTCCACGCGTGGAGCCGGACTGAAATCGCCGAGGCTTGCATGGCGGTTATAATACGCGCCTTCGCTCGGAACGAAACATGCAAAGCCTCTGGAACGATGCCGACGCGGCGCGCTGCCGCGATGAGTTGGAGCTGCGGGTCTACACTTCGCAGCTGCTCGGGCGGGACAAGTCCCTGGTGCTGCACGGCGGCGGCAATACCTCGGTCAAGCTGAAAGAGAAGAACCTGTTCGGCGAGGAGGAAAACGTCCTCTACGTCAAGGGCAGCGGCTGGGACCTGGAAACCATCGCAGCCGCCGGCTTCGCCCCAGTGCGGCAGGACTATCTGCTGCGGCTCGCACAGCTCGAGGCCTTGTCCGACCCGCAGATGGTGAACGAGCTCGCCACCCATCTGCTGCGCGCCTCCGCTCCCGCGCCTTCGGTCGAAACCATCTTGCACGCGCTCCTGCCATACAAGTACGTCGATCACACCCATGCCGATGCCGTGCTTGCGGTGACCAATACCGCTGACGGCGAGCGGCGCGTGCGCGAGATCTATGGCGATAGCGTCGTCATTCTTCCCTATGTCATGCCGGGCTTCGATCTCGCCCGGCTGTGCGCCAAGGAGTTCCCGCGCCAGGTCGGGGCAAGCACCATCGGTATGGTGCTGCTCAACCACGGCATCTTCTCCTTCGGTGACACGGCGCGCGAATCCTACGAGCGCATGATCGAGTTGGTCGGCCGCGCCGAGGATTACTTGAAATCACGAGGAGCCGGAGCCATTGCTGCCACTCCGGTCGCCACGGCACGACTCGACCTGCGGCGTCAGGCCGAACTGCGGCGCAAGATCTCGGCAATCGCGGGCGGGCCGATGATCGTCGCCACCCGCGCGGACGATTCGACTCTCGCGTTTGCCAGACGCGCTGACCTCTCTGCACTGTCGCAGCAGGGACCGATCACGCCGGATCACATCATCCGCACCAAGCGCGTGCCGCTCATCGGCACCGATGTCGACGCTTACGCGCGCGACTACCGCGCCTATTTCGAGCGCCAGGCGCCGCTGGCACGCGAGAGCAAGAGCATGCTCGATCCCGCGCCGCGGATGGTGCTCGACCCGGATTTCGGCCTGGCCACGGCAGGCAGGACGGTAAAGGAGGCCGCGATCGTCGCCGAGCTGTACCGGCATTCGATGGGTGTGATGCAGAGTTCCCAGGCGTTGGGAGGATATCGCGCGCTGTCCGAGCGCGATTTGTTCGAAGTCGAATATTGGGATCTGGAACAGGCGAAACTAAAGAAAGGTGGCCGGCCCCCCATGTTCGCCGGGGAAATCGCGCTCGTCACCGGGGCCGCTTCGGGCATTGGCAAGGCCTGCACCGAGTCGCTGCTTGCGCGCGGTGCAGCAGTGGTCGGACTCGACATCGATCCGGCGGTGGAAAAACTCCATCAGCGCCCGGATTATCTCGGCTTGCGTTGTGACGTTACCGACGAAACTGCGCTCGCGACCGCGCTCGAATACGCGCTCCTCGCCTACGGCGGCCTTGACATGCTAGTGCTGAACGCCGGCATCTTCTCCGCCAGCCGCAAGATCAGCGAACTCCCCGGCGTCGAATGGCGCCGCGTCATGGCGATCAACCTCGACGCGAATCTCGCCCTGATGCGCGTGTGCCATCCCTTTCTCAAGCTCGCACCCCAGGGCGGGCGCGTGGTGGTCATCGGCTCGAAGAACGTGCCGGCCCCCGGTCCCGGCGCCGCGGCTTATTCGGCTTCGAAGGCGGCGCTCAATCAGCTCGCCCGCGTGGCCGCGCTCGAATGGGGCGCAGACGGCATACGCATCAATACCCTGCATCCCAACGCGGTGTTCGACACCGGCATTTGGACCGAGGAAGTGCTCGCGCAGCGGGCCAAGCACTACGGCCTCACGGTGGAGGAATACAAGACCAACAACGTGCTGAAGACCGAAGTCAGAAGCCGCGACGTCGCCGAACTCGCCGCCGAGATGTGCGGGCCGCTCTTCGCCAAGACCACCGCTGCCCAGGTTCCGGTGGATGGCGGGAACGAACGGGTAATTTAAGTTGAAATGAACGTCGAAACCCTGCGCTGGCGCGACGGCCGACTGGAGCTCATCGATCAGCGGCTGCTGCCGCTCGAATTCGATTACGTCGCCTGCGATTCGGCGGCGCAGACTGCGAACGCCATCCGCGATATGGTGGTGCGCGGCGCGCCGGCGATCGGCTGCGCGGCTGCATACGGCATTGCCGTGGAAGCGCAGCGCAGCGCGCAGACTTCACGCGAGCAGTTCGACGCCGCGTTCGATGTGGCCTGCGAAATCCTCGCCGCGAGCCGGCCGACCGCGGTCAATCTCTTCTGGGCGATCGAGCGGATGCGGGAATGCCACGCCCGCTGCCGCGGCAAGACTCCCGGCGATGAAGCGCGGACTCTGCTCGAACTCGCGCGCCAGATGCACAGCGAGGACATCGAAACCAATCGCATCCTCGGGCGCCATGGCGCTGCACTCATTGCCGACGGCGCGCGCATCATGACCCACTGCAATGCCGGCGCGCTCGCCACCGCGGGACACGGCACGGCTCTGGGCGTCATCCGCTCGGCGCGCGATGCCGGCAAGCGCGTCTCCGTCATCGCCAACGAAACACGGCCCTATCTCCAGGGCGCGCGGCTCACCGCCTGGGAAATGGTGCAGGAGAAGATTCCCGTGACGCTCGCCACCGACAACATGGCGGGACATCTGATGCAGCGCGGCCGCGTCGATGTGATCGTCGTCGGTGCCGACCGTATCGCCGCGAACGGCGATACCGCTAACAAGATCGGCACTTATACCGTGGCGGTGCTCGCGGAGCGCCACCGCATTCCCTTCTACGTCGCCGCGCCGCTATCGACCATCGACCTCGCGATTGCAGACGGCAGCGCCATACCCATCGAGGAGCGGGACGGCGCGGAAGTCACCGGTTATCGCAACCTGCGCTGGGCACCCGAGGGGGTCACCGTCGCCAATCCGGCATTCGACGTCACGCCGGCACCGCTGATCACCGGACTCATCACCGAAAAAGGCGTGATCGAGCGGCCGGACGCAGCCAAGCTGCGCGCGCTGTTCGGCCGCTGATTTATCCGCATCGCAGCCGAGCTCGGTCGATATTGCGGCGCGCCCTTGCGCTCAGCCTTCGACGATCTCGACCGGCGTGCCCACCGGAACGGCGTCGAACAGCTCGATCACGTCGCAGTTGCGCATGCGGATGCAGCCTATGGATCGGGGCTGGCCCATTTCAGCGCTGTCGGGACAGCCATGGATATAGATGTAGCGCCGCATCGTGTCCACCTTTCCCAGCCGGTTGAAACCCGGTTCGCAGCCGGACAGCCACAGTACGCGCGTTAGAATCCAGTCCCGGCCCGGGTGACGTGCCGCAAACTCCTCAGAGTAAATCTCGCCCGTGGGCCGGCGCCCGGCGAAGACTGCGTTCTCCGCCGCGCCCGCGCCGATCTTGGCGCGCACGATATGCCTGCCGCGCGGCGTACAGCCGCTGTCCACCAGTTCACCTGCGCCGTTCTTCGAAGTCGATACCGAATAGCGCCGCAGAGATCGACCGTCGTCGCCGAAGAGTTCGAGCGTTTGCTCGCGCACATTGACGCGAATGCGCGGCACGCTCAAGCTCCTGTCCGCCTGGCGGCAAAGAAATCGCGCAGCAGCGCGCCGCACTCTTCAGCCATTACGCCGGCCGTGAGAATCAGGTGATGGTTCAGCCGGGGCTCGGATACGAGGTCGATCACGCTGCCGCAAGCGCCCGTCTTGGGGTCGGCCGCGCCGTAGGCCAGCCGCGCGATACGCGCATGGAACATGGCGCCGACGCACATGGCACAGGGTTCCAGGGTCACATACAGTTCGCAGCCCGGTAGGCGGTAGTTGCCGAGCGCCGCGGCAGCGCGGCGCAGGGCGACGATTTCCGCATGGGCCGTTGGGTCGCGCGCGACTATCGGCGAGTTCGAACCTGCGGCGACGATGCGCCCGTCGAGCACCACGAGCGCGCCGACCGGCACCTCCCCTTGCGCTGCCGCGCTGCGCGCCTCGGCGAGCGCGGCCAGCATGAAGCCCGAGTCTCGGCTCACTTCCACCGCGGCGTCTCCATCCTATGACAGCGGCGGCTCACGTCACCGGACTCAAGGCAAGCAGCGTGCGCATGTCGGCTGCGAGTTCATCGCTGGAAAGATCCGCCTTCGCCGCCAGGCGCAGGCGCCCGAGCGCATCGTAGACGTAGGTGTAGGCCGTGTGGTCGATGGTGTAGGAGCCGCTCACCGGCACCTTCTGATAGAAGACGCGGAAATCCTTCGCCACCTGCTCGGTGCCGCGCAGATCCGAATACAGGCCGATGAAATCGGGATCGAAAGCATCGGTGTAGCTTTTGATGATCTCCGGTGTGTCGCGCTCCGGGTCCAGAGTGACGAAGGCGACCTGCAGCTTGTTCGCGTCCGCACCGAGCGCGCGGCGCACCTCGACCGCACGGATCAACGCGGTTGGGCACACCACTGGGCATTGTACGAAACCGAAAAACATCATCAAGAATTTGCCACGGAAATCCGCCAGCGTGCGCGTGCGGCCGGCGGTATCGACGAGCTTGAAGTCCTTGCCGAAATCGGCGCCGGTCACGTCGGTGGCGTTGAATCGCGGCCCCTTGCCGCATCCCCAGAAAACCAGGGGCAGCGCGGCGATTCCCAGTAAAGCATGTCTTCGATCCATGGATACGGTGCAGGGCGCAAGCGGCAGCGAAACAATCGGCATTGGCACCGAGCGCAGTTCGCACGTCGCTCGTAGCATTCTGCTGTGCATTTTACAGGCTACGAGACTTCCCTGCGCCTGTACGCGATACATCGACGCGGTGCCTTAGCGCACATGCGCTGACCAGCCGCTGCGCAAATGGCAGTGCGGCAGAGTTCAGGCGACTACGGATTCGACCAGCCGCGCTTCTTCTTCTCGCCGTGCGATCAAGCCGTCCAGTCCCTCCCCCTCCCACAGACGCTTCATCAAGCGTAATTGCGCGGCAATCTGTGCGATGTCGCCGCGCGCCACTGCGTCGCGGATGGCACGCATCTCGCGCCTGCGGTCTTGCGGCGAGTGGTCGACCATGGCCGTGCCGCGATTGTAGACGAGGGACACCAGCGCGCCGCGCACGTTCTCGGGCAAGGCTTCTACGCCTGGAAATGCGTACGCTGTGCGCAATTCGTACACCGGCAGGCTGCGCAGTTCGAATACATACTCGGCCGCACCGCGGGAAATTTCGATGTCGGCGAGCTCTGCGGCGCGGTCGCGTGCAACGAGGCCGCGCAATCCTGCCGCCGCTTTCAGGCGGTCGCTTGAACTCGGTGCGAGCAGTCCGTTCCAATCGCTCACGAATTGGTCGGCGCTGAGATAGCCGAGATCGTAACCGAAGCCGATGGTGACGCCGGATGCACCGCCTGGCCAAATCGGATTTGAGGAAAAACCCTCCGCGGCCAGGATCAGTTCACGCGCTTTTTGCGGGATAGTCAGCGTATGCTCTTCGCGACGAGTTCGATCTCGATCGCAATGCGCGCCCTCGCTTCCGATTCGCTCCAATTCCCAGCCGCCGGACGATCGATCGCTAAAGCGCGCTGCTTGCCCAGCTTTATGCGCCGCGCTGCATGCCTAGTCAATCATCCAAACGCATTAGTCCTCGGGTGCATATCACAGCCACTATTTCTTCACCGCCCTGCCCAGACGCTTCTCGACGGACGCGATCTTGGAATCGAGACTTCCCTGACGATTCTTGCGGTAGTCCATCTTCAGGCTGAGAGCGATCCGATTGCAGTCGCTGCGCATGAGTTCGAAGCAGTCTCTCACCAGTTTCATCACCGCGTCGTAGTCCCCCTCCACGATCGTCCCCATGGGAGTGAGCCGGTACGCCAGGCCGCTCTTGTCGATCAAGTCGATCGATCGCGCCACGTAGGCGCTGACCGACTCGCCTTTATCCGTCGGGTACATAGAGAATTCGACCAATACCATGGCAGCCTCGCGCAAATTTGTTGAAGCTGAAGCATAACGCAGCCTCGAGGGGCCCCGCCGAGCGCCGCTTGCCGCGATTGCTTCTCGTTTGCCAGCGTGTAGAATGCGCCATCGGCGCGCGACGCGCTCCGCAAAACAGGCCGAACCTTGTCCAACGTGAACGAGTCCAACCCTGCATCCCTGACCGCGACGACGCTCGAGACGAACTGGGTACAGCGGCTGGAGAACGAACTCTGGGTCGTATCCAGGCTGGGATGGCTGTGGATGGGGTTGGTGACCGCTTTCATCACCGCCGTGCTCACCTGGAGCGTCGCCGGCGCCCTACCGACGAACATCACCGGCAGCTGCATCCTCATCACCACCGGCGGCGTCGTCGATGTGACCAGCAACGCCAGCGGGCGTGTCACCGAGGTCAACGTGAACGTCGGCGATTACGTGCAGAAGGGGCAGCAGATCGCGCTGCTCGCGCAGCCCGAGCTTGACGACCGCATCCTCAAGGCACGGGCGCGCCTGCAAGACCTGGAGGCGCGGGTATCGTTGGCGAATTCGTTTTCCAAGCGCGGAGAGCAGCTGAATGCCGACGCGCTCGCCTCCATGGAAGAATACCTGCGCCAACAGCAGGGTTTGTTGCGAACCCGGGCGCGCATCGTAGATGAGCAAGTCGGCACCAACCGGGAGCTGCTGCAGCAGGGACTGGTGACGCGGCAGAGTTCCCAGGCGCTGGAGCGGGATTTGCGCGCGGCGAAGCTGGAATTGCAGGAAGTCGATCGCCAGCTGGCCGAACTGGCAAAGAAGCGCGTCGACGTAGCCAAGCGCGAAACCGACGAGCGCGCGACGGTCGAGTTGCAGGCGCGCGAAGCGCGGCGCGAACTGCAGAGCCTGGAAAAGCAGAAAGGCTATGTCACGCGGGTCGACAGCCCGTTTTCCGGCCGCATCGTGGAATTGAAGTCAGGCAAAGGGATGCTGGCCGAGCGCAACGCCGCGATCGCGAGCATCGAGCGCACCGGCGACGGCAGCGGCGAACTCGAAGCCATCATGTTCGTGCCCGCCACCGAGGGCAAAAAGATCGAGGCGCAGACGCATGCCGAAATCATGCCCTCCACGGTACGCCGGGAAGAGAAAGGTTTCGTCAGCGGCCGCGTCAGGTACGTGTCGGAATATCCGGCGACGCCGCAATCGCTCGCCGGGCTGCTCGCCAACGAAGACCTGGTGCGCGATCTGGCAGGCGGCGTCGCGCCTTTCGAAGTCCGCATTTCGCTGGATAAGGAAGGAAGCGGCTATCACTGGTCGCGCGACAACGAGGTGCAGCCCGTCCTGCGCAGCGGCACGCTATGCGACGGAGCGATCAGGGTGAAGGCTGAGCGCCCGCTCGGCTTCGTCCTGCCGGCATTCAAGCGCATGTAGCCGCCGCGGCTCGGTCCGCGCCGTCGCCGCACAATTCGCGTTTTCCGCCCGGCTTGTGCGCCAGCCCCGCCCGTGATGTTCTAGCCTTCCTCGGTCATCTGCCGGCGCGCGAGATCGGCAAACAGGCCCGGTTGGGCGATGAGCTCCTGATAGCTGCCGACTTGCACGATGCGCCCCTGATCCATCACCAGGATCTGGTCGGCATGGACAATGGTGCTCAGGCGATGCGCGACCACGATGCGCGTGGTCTTCAAGCGCAGCAGGCTTTCCGATACGACTGCCTGGCTGCGGTTGTCGAGCGCGCTGGTTGCTTCGTCGAAGAACAGTATGCGCGGGCTTCCGATCAAGGCACGCGAAATGAGGATGCGCTGGCGCTGCCCGCCGGAGAGCGTGCTCGACCCCTCGCCGATGGTGGTGTGCATGCCCATGGGCATGCGCTGAATGTCGTCGTCCAGGCCGCTCTGGCGTGCCGCGTCCCAGGCCTCGTCGATGGAGGCATTCGAGGTGCCGGCGATGTTGGAGAATATGTCGCCCGCCATGAGCTGGCTGTTTTGCAGCACGACCCCGAACTGGCGGCGCACGGCGCGCAAATTGAGGTCCTGCAAATTCTTGTCGTCGTAGAGCACGGCGCCGGACGTCGGCGTATCGAATCCGAGCAGCAGGCGCAGCAGCGTCGACTTGCCCGAGCCCGACGGACCGACGATCGCCGTGAAGCTGCCCGGGGCAACGTAGAAGGAGACGTAGTTCAACACCGGCGTGTCGCTGTCGGGAAAGCGGAACATCAACTGGCTGCCTTCTATCGCCCCGCTCAGCCGCCCCGGATCGGCTTTGCCGGTGCTCGTCTCGGGCATGGCCTGCAGCAAAGGTTTCGCCATCTGATACAAGGGCACGACGTTCATCAGCCCGACCAAGGTCTGACACAAGCCGAGAACTCCTTGGAACACGGTGCCGAAGGCGAAATAGAAGCCGACGAATTCACCCGCCGTCATCGCGCTGTGCTGGGTCGCGGCGAGCATGGTTCCCATGACGCCGAACAGCAGCAGCGTGCCAAGGTGCTCGTAGCCGGCGAAGAACACGGCTTCGGCGGTGCGCAGATTGATGGTCTTCAGGCGGATCTGGCGCATGCGCGCCGACTCCTTGGCCCAGATGGAGAAGGCGCGCGCCTCCGCCGCCGTGGTGCGCAGCTTGGCTACGCCCTGCAGGAACTGCAGGATCAGGTTGTTGATGCGGCGCTGGCTGGCGACCGTATTCTTCAGCACGCGCAGAGTCAACTGGCCGAATAAGAGGAGCGCGAGCCCGGCGCCGGCGACGAGGGCGAAGGCGAGCAACGCAAGCGACGCGCTGAACTTGAACAACACGACGAAGCTCAATAGGGAAAACAGCCCGTTCAGCAAGCCGGTCATGGTTCCGACCGAGAGCATGCGATGGATGGCGTTGATGCTGCTCACCCGCGCGGTCAGGTCGCCGACGCTGTAGTCACGAAAGAAGCTCATCGGCAGGTTGAGCACGCGGTCCCAGATCGCAGCCTGAATGGAGAGATCCATTTTGTCCTCCACCCGCAGCACGAACAGGCTGCGCGCGAGCGCGAACAGCGACTGCGTCACCGCCACCACGACCAGCAGCACGGCCACCTCGACCAGCAGGCTCACCTGCGCGGAAGGGATGATGCTGTCGATCAGTTCCGCGCTCGCCAGAGGGGCGATCAGCGTCAGCAGGCCCATGGCGCCGGCGAGCGCGACGATGTACGCCGCCTCGCGCTTCAAGCCGTGCAGTCCGAATTTCACCAAATCCGTGAGAGTGAGCGGCTTGTACGGCAGCGGCCGGTAAAAGACATAGGCGAAGGGTTTGAGCGCGGATGCACGCCTGCCGTCCACGGTCGCCACGCCGCCCTTGAGGCAATCGTGAATCTCGTAGCGCTTGCCCTTGCCCGGAACCAGCGCGAGCGGCATGTCCGACTCGGCGTCGAAGGCGAGCATCGGTCCGTCATCGAGCTTCCACCATTCGCCCGATAGCGTCACCTGGCGCACCCGCACACCGGAAACGTCGGCGATGGCGGCGACGAGCGCGGGCACATCCGGCGCCGCATCGAGCGGCCGCTTGAATTCGATGTTCAGGTGGCGGCCGAGCAGCAGACAGGTTTCCAGCACCGACTCCTCGGCGCTCGCCTTCTGGCCGGCGAGCTTGGCGTCCTTGTCCAGCAGCTGCGACATCCTGTGCAGGCCCTCGGCGAGCACCTTTTCCGTGCTGTCGATGCGCTGCCGCAGGCGCTGCGCCTCCTGCTTCGCGCGCGCACCGATCGCCGCACACATGGCACGCACGTGGGCTTTGAAATAACCTTCGTAGGCAGCGAGCATGGCGAGAGGCTCGGCCGCGACCTCCGGCGGCGACACTTGCAGCGCGCTCGCTGCTTTCGCGCCGAGCCAGGCATGCTTGGGCAGGAACAGGCGCGAGCCGGCGCCTAGCGCGCTCTCCGCCATGCCGAGGAACGCCACTTCGCCTGCAGTGACATCGACGAGGACGATGCCGGTGTCGCAGGCCGCAAACTGCTCCGGCTCGATTTGCACCGACTCGCCGCTGCGCAAGTGGACGAATTGGTTCGGCCGCTCGTCCTGTGGCAGCTGCGCGCCCCACTGCCAGGTGGATTGCATCACCAGCGTCGCCGGCGCCCATTCGGCGCCGCCGACATCGGCCAGGCGGCGGAATCCCTCCCAATCGTCGCAGGAGACCTGCGCGCCGGGGCTCGGTACGGCGACGATGTCGAAGCGCGCGTCGCCCGCCTCGATCGCCGACGTCGCCATGACGATCTGGTGCGCCCCGGCGCGCGCCACGTGTTGCAGCGCTCCGGCATCGGGCAGGCCTTCCTGGGCGACGGCGAACAGATCGAGATAGCCCGAGCGCACCAGCCAGACTATGCCCGGCTGGTCCAGGCTGAACGCGCCCTGGCGCAGCGCCCGCGGCGGCGGATTTGCGATGTCAGTCATGCATCACCAAGCCGCGGTAGAAACCGTTATCGATCGCGAGCAATTCGTCGTGCGCGCCCTGCTCGACGATGCTGCCCTGGGAAAGCACGATGATGAGGTTGCAATCGCGGATCGTGCTCAGGCGATGCGCCACCACCACGCAGCTGCAGCCGCGGCGCCTTAGGTTGTGCTCGAGTTCCTCCTCCGTGGTGGTATCCAGGGCGCTGGTGGCTTCGTCGAGCACCAGAATGCGCGGATTGGTCACCAGCGCCCGAGCGATCTCCAGGCGCTGCTTCTGCCCGCCGCTCATGTTGCGCCCGCCTTCGGCCACCGGGCTGTCGTAGCCGCCGGGCCGGCTCATGATGAAATCGTGGATCAGCGCATCCTTCGCCGCCTGGATCATGTCGCGCTCGGCGACGGTGTCGTCCCACATGGTGAGGTTGTCGCGGAACGTGCCCTCGAACAGCGAAATGTCCTGGTCGACCAGCGCCAGCGAATTGGCGAGGTAGAAGCGCCCGTAGGCGTCGCGCGGCTTGCCGTCGAAAAGGATGTCGCCCGCGAGCGGCTGGTAGATCCCCATGATCACCTTCGCCACGGTCGACTTGCCGCAGCCCGACGGGCCGACGATGCCGACGCGCTCGCCGGGGGCGAGCCGCATGTTGAAGCCGCGCAGGAGCGGCTCGTCGTTCGGGTTGTAGCCGAAGCTCACGTCGCGCAATTCGAGGTGACCGGAGAGCTTCGCCTCGATCTTGTTGCCCTCCTCCGGCTTCGCCAAAGGAATCGCCGCGGCGACCGGATCGATCGCATAGTCGAGCACGTCGTCCAGGCGCTGCACGTCGCCGCGCAGGCGCTGCACTCGGTCCATAAGCCCGAACAGCCCGCTCATCGGGCCGGTGAAATTCTGCACCAGGCCCTGGAACGCGATCAGCATGCCGATGGTGAGATGGCCTTCGACCACGCGAAAACCGCCGAAGCAGAGGATCAGCGCATCGTTCAGCAGCATCAGGAATGCCGGCACCTGGCGGTAGACGAGGCCCAAGCCCTCCATCTGCTGGTGCGCCGCCACGTATTGCGCCTGGAAGCCGGCGAACTTGGCAAAGAACCCGGACTCGGCCGCGGTCGCACGCAATGTTTCGAGCGCGAGCAGGCCGTTGGTCGTCGTCCCTTGCAGCTTTCCGCCGGCGATCGACAATCCGATGCTCATCTCCTGCGTGCGCCGCGCCGCATACTGGAAGAACAGCAGATTGGCGATGACGATGCTGACGCTCGCAAGCGTGAGCCAGACGTCGTAGTTCAGCATCACCACGACGAAGAAGAAGGCGAGCAGGCCGTTGATGATCGACTTCGCCAGGTCGCCGCCCAGCACGTTCGACACGCTGTCGTTCAGCACCACGCGCGAGCTGATCTCGCCGGGCGAGCGCTGCGCATAGAACGCCTGCGGCAGGTGCAGCACGTGCCAGAAGAAGCGGCTCGCCGAGGCTAGCGCGAGCTTGGTCTGCATGCGCATCAGGTAGTAGCCCTGCAGGCAGGTGAGCGCCATCGCGAGCAGCGCGGCAAGCCCGAGCCCGAAGAGGATCGGGACCTGCCAGGAATGCTGGCTGCCGACCAGCACGCGGTCGACGAACACGGTGGTGAACACCGGGATCACCATTCCCGGCAGCACCATGAACAGGCCCGCGAGCACCAGAAACGCCATCGCCGAGTGGTCGCTGGTCATGCGCTTGAGCAGTGCCTGATAGATGCTCTCCTGCCGACCGCTCGGCACGAAATCGGGCCCGGGCTCGATGCAAAGCACGACCCCGGTGAAGGACTGGTCAAACTCTTCGTCGGCAACGGTGCGCCGTCCACAGGCCGGGTCATTCAAGTAAACCTTGCCGTCGCGGAAGCCTTCGACCACCAGGAAATGGTTGAAATTCCAGAACACGATCAGCGGCAGGCGCATCTTGCGCAGCTCGGCTGGCTCCTTCTTGAAGCCTTTCGCGATCACGCCGTACTTACGTGCCGCCTTGAGCAGATTGCTCGCCTTGGAGCCGTCGCGCGTCACACCGCACTCGACGCGCAACTGCTCCAGCGGCACGAATTTCCTGTAGTAGCGCAGCACGATGGAGAGCGAGGCCGCGCCGCATTCGAGCGATTCGATTTGCAGCACCACCGGCGCGCGCACGACGCGCCCTCTCCTCTCGCGCCAGGCAGCGATCGCGCCGCGCACCCGCTCCAGCAGTTGCCGCAGTCGGTTCATCAGGACATGCCGCTCCAGCGGCGCAATGCAGGCAGCAACTGGCCGAGCGGCCGTTTCTCCGCCACGATCACGTCGGCCTCGCATAGCGTGCCGCTGCGCACCGGCGGCGGTTGATGCGCGGCGGCGGACCAGATGTAGCGTCCACTTGCCGGATCGGCGTCCAATGCCGCGAAGATCTGCACCGGGGTCCGTCCCTGCGTGAGCTCTTTGACGATGGCGTCGTTCTGCACCATCAGGCGCATGCTTTGCGTGCTGGCGGGGAATTCGGACACCTGCGTCACGGCGGCGCGCAGGAAGCCGTACTCCTGGCGCTTCACCGTGGAGGGCACGACTTCGGCACGCATGCCGCGCTGGATGAGCTTGCCCTCGCCGGCGTCGACGAAGACCACCGCCTGCAGCGCGGCCGGTTGGTCCGAAGCGCGCTCGATCGCGAGTACCGCCCCGCCCACGCCGACGGGCATGCCGTTCGCCGTCTTTACCTCGATCACGCGCCCGGCGAAGGGCGTGGTCACCTGGCCCGTCTGCGCGTCCAGGCTGAGCAACGAGTCGAGAGCGCGTGCGGCGTCGTTCACTTGCAGTTCCAGCCCCGCGACTTCGTTCTGCATTCGGCGCTGCTCTTCGAGTTGCTGCACCGAAAGCTGTTTCAGCCGGTTCTTCGTCGCCTCCGCTTCGAGCCCGGCCGCGGCAGCCCGCTGTTCGGTGTCGAGCAGCGCCTGCTTGGTCAGCAGTCCTTGGCGAAACAGTCCTTGTTCGACGGCGAAGCGCGATTCGGCAGCCCTCTTCTTCTCTTCCGCCAGGCTGATGCGCGCCGCGAGATTCGTCGCCTCGGTTTGCTGCAGCGTCGTGCCATAGCCGAGCGTCTTGGCGCTGTAGGCCCTGACCTCGTCGCGGCGCCGCTTGAGGTCGGTAAGGCGCGCCCGCGCCATTTCGATCTGATCGTAGAGATCGGGCCGCACCACGCGGGCGACGACATCGCCGACCTTGAGCGTCTGGCCGGCTTTCGCCGTCAGATCGAGAATCCTGCCGTCGGAATTGGAAATGACGTCGGCGATCCCGCTCGGGCTGATGAGGATGCAGCGCCCGCTCGTCTTGACGGTGATGACGCCGAACCAGGCCCAGGCGGCTGCGCCGGCAAGTAGGATGCCGATGCCGAGCCAGAGCATCCACGGCTTGGCGCGGTACATGCTTGCCAAGGCGTCGAGCCGATCGGGCGACGCGAGCCGATCGAGCGACACCTTGCGGAAGAGTTTTTCATTGATCGCCATGTCAGTCGGGGAATTTCGCCGTGCGCTCGCCGCTGAGCAGCGCCAGATCGACGACGTAGCCGCTGTCCTCCTTCAGCACGATACGGCCGATCTCGTAGTCGATCTGGGCGAGCGTCGCCGCGTATTCCTGCTGCAAGGCGAGCAAGGAGAGCTGCGCATTGTCGTAGCGGTCGAGAACGTTGATGACGTCGATCAGCGTCGCCGAACCGAGGCGGCGTTTGGTCTGCTCGTTCTGCACCGTGATCTGGTAGCGCTCGGCCGCCGCCACCCCTTCCCTATAGCGCGCGCCGATGCGCCGCAAGGCGGTCGCGAACGTCGCGATGTTGGTGTTGATCGACTGCTCCAGATCGACGATGCGAATCAAGGCCTGATCGTAGGAGGCCGAGCGCGTCAGGATCTGCCCGCGCGCGGCTTCGTTGGCGAACGGCCAGCGGTATTCGAGTCCCACATTCACCGATGGACCGGCGCTGTTGCTCGCGAGCATCGGACCGAAGGCCAGCGCCGAAGCGCCTTCGGCAAGACCCGCCGTGCTGACCCCGGCGATGAGGTCGAATTGCGGCCGGATGTTGTGCTTGGCCGCGAGCATGAGCTCGCGTGCGGCGCGCTCGCGCACGCGTGCAGCCTTGAGATCGCTGCGGCGCTCCAGCGCACGCTGGCGCAGGGCGTCGACCTGGGTCGCCGCTTTGCCGATCAAGCCTTCGTCGACCTGCGGCAGCTCCGCCGCAATGGCGACGTTCTTCAGCTCGCCTGCCGACATCCCGAGCTGGCGCGCGAGCGTCGCCCAGGCTTCCTGCACCGATTGTTCGGCGGCCGTGCTCGCCGCGCGCTTTTCCGCTTCGTTCGCGGTCGCCAGGTTGATCTCCGCTGCCGGAATCTGGTCGGCGCTGATCAATTTGCGCAGCTCGGCGACGAGATCCTCCGCCCGTTTCTGGCTGGTGCGCAGGATCTCCAGTCTTTTTTGCCGCGTCAACAGGTCCCAATAGGACTGCGCGGTTTGAAGTACCGTCGCCGCAGCCGTCTGCAGCAGATCGGCTTCGCTTGCGCTGCGCTCGTATTCGCTTGCGCGCAACTGCGCCCCGACCACCGCTTCGCCGGCATTGCGCATCAATGGGATGCGCAGGTTGAAGCGCAGCGCGCCGGTCGCCTGCTGGGCGAGCCCGGCGCCGGAGTTGACGACGCTGCTTCTCGCGGCGAAATCCAGGGACATGCTCGCCTGGATGCCAGATAGATAAGAACCGGTTTCAAAATGAAGTCTGAGACTGCTGTAGCCTGCGCCAGCATAT
>CAZMGP010000058.1:0-29338 GCA_964565875.1 uncultured Enterobacteriaceae bacterium | reverse complement strand
AGCGGGCGCAGCCGCAGGCGCGGTTTGCGCAGACACCGCAAGCGGCAGGCTGAGTGCAGTGGTCGCGGCAACGGCCGCGATCGATGCTTTGAGCATTTTGACTTCTCCCTGAATTTGCCGAATCCGTAACGTTCGGCTTATTTCAACGCGTCCAGCGCGAGATTGAGTTCGAGCACGTTCACGCCCGGCTCACCCAAGAATCCGAGCTGGCGCCCTTCGGTGTAATTGGCGACGAGTCCGCGCACTTTGGCGGAATCCAGGTTGCGCGCTTTCGCCACGCGCCCCACCTGATACTCGGCCGCCGCCGGGCTGATGTGCGGATCCAGGCCGCTTGCCGACGCGGTGACGAGATCCACCGGCACCGGCGCATTGTTGCCCGGGTCGGCATCACGCAGGGCCTTGATTCTCACGCCGACCGCATCCGTCAGCGCCGGATTGGTCGGCCCCTGGTTCGAGCTGGAAGATGAACTTGCGTTATTGGGGTAGGGCGAGGTCGCGGACGGGCGCGACCAGAAGTGCTTAGGATCGGCAAACGGTTGGCCGATGAGGCTCGAGCCCACAGCGCGGGCGCTGTCCTTTGCATCGCGCGCGTCGTCGGCTACGGCTTTGCCGTCGGGTTCGATCAGGCTGCCGTTCGCTTGGCTCGGTAACAGCCCCTGGGCGACGCCGGTGACTATTAGGGGATAGGCGAAGCCGGTAACCACGCTCAGTACCAGCAACATCAACAAACCACGCCGGATATCGGTCCACATGTTCATCTCCAATAAGAATCGGGCAAGCCCTTCGCCGCGCTCAGGCGAGAACGTGGATCATGAGTGCGGCGAGAAACGCGACGCACACCACGCCCAAGAAGGCTTCGCCCGGCGTTTGCGCAGGTACGGGCTTCGCTCCTGCCGTCTTGCGCTTGATTTGCCCTAAGTATCCGTCTCTCGTTGCAAGTCGTTCCATAGCCAGATTCCTCGTCAGGTGCATTCGTGCCGCAGCCGCCGGCGCGTACGAAATGCTCATGCTTCCAAGATAGGGTCTGGCACATATAAACGCCGTAAAGGTTTCGGTTCGGCATATAAGGCAGAGGTAAAGAATCGCTCACGCCACGCCCATGGCGACGAGCGGCATGTCGATCGCCTTGATGCCGACGAAGGGCACGATCACGCCGCCGACGCCGTAGATCAGCGTGTTGTCGAGCAGCAGCTTCGCCGCGCCGACCGGACGGTAGCGCACGCCCTTCAGCGCGAGCGGGATCAGCGCGATGATGACGAGCGCGTTGAATATGACCGCCGACAGGATGGCGCTGTCGGGGCTCGCCAGCCGCATGACGTTCAGCGCGTTCAGCTGCGGGTAGGTGGTCGCGAAAGCCGCCGGGATGATGGCGAAATACTTGGCGACGTCGTTGGCGATGGAAAACGTGGTGAGCGAGCCGCGGGTCATCAGGAGCTGCTTGCCGATTTCGACGATCTCGATCAGCTTGGTCGGATTGGAATCGAGGTCGACCATGTTGCCGGCCTCCTTCGCTGCCTGGGTGCCGCTGTTCATCGCCACCGCCACGTCGGCCTGCGCGAGCGCCGGCGCGTCGTTAGTGCCGTCCCCGGTCATCGCCACCAGCCGGCCCTCGGCCTGGGTATCACGGATCAGCTTCAGTTTCGCCTCGGGGGTGGCCTCGGCAAGGAAGTCGTCCACGCCCGCTTCGGCGGCGATGGCCGCGGCGGTGAGCTTGTTGTCGCCCGTGATCATGACGGTGCGGATGCCCATGCGGCGCAGCTCGCCGAAGCGCTCCTTGATCCCGCCCTTGACGATGTCCTTCAGCTCGATCACGCCGAGCACGCGCACCGCCGTCGGCGTGGCGTCGGCGACCACCAGCGGCGTGCTGCCGCGGCGCGAGACGTTGTCGATGACGACCGACGCCTCGTTGGGGAATTTGGCGTGTTTCGACTCCACCCAGGCGCGGATGGCGTCGGCTGCACCCTTGCGTATCTCGCGCTCGCCGATGTCGACCCCGCTCATGCGGGTGTGCGCCGAGAACGGCACGAACTTCGCCTCCTTCGCCTCTTCGCGTTCGCGCAAGTTGAACTTCTGCTTGGCCAGCACCGCGATGCTGCGGCCTTCGGGCGTCTCGTCGGCAAGCGAGGCCAACTGCGCGGCGTCGGCGAGGTCGCGCTCGGTGACGCCGGCCGCATGCAGGAAGGCGGAGGCCTGGCGGTTGCCGAGCGTAATGGTGCCGGTCTTGTCGAGCAGCAGCACGTCCACGTCGCCGGCGGCTTCCACGGCGCGGCCGGAAGTGGCGATGACGTTGGCGCGCAGCATGCGGCCGATGCCGGCTAATCCGATTGCGGACAAGAGGCCGCCGATGGTGGTGGGTATCAGACAGACGAGGAGTGCGACCAGCACCGTGATCGTCACCGGATTGCCGGACTTGGCGAGTTCGACGCCGTAGATCGAGAACGGCAGCAGCGTCACCGTGGCGAGCAGGAACACGAGGGTCATCTTCACCAGCAGGATGGTGAGAGCGATCTCGTTGGGCGTCTTCTGCCGCCTTGCGCCTTCCACCATGGCGATCATGCGGTCGAGGAAGGCTTCGCCCTGGTTCACGGATACGCGCACGACCAGCCAGTCGGAGCGCACGCGCGTGCCGCCGGTGACGGAGGAAAAGTCGCCGCCCGAGGCGCGGATGACGGGCGCCGATTCTCCGGTGATGGCGGATTCATCCACGGACGCAACGCCTTCGATCACGTCGCCGTCAGCGGAAATGAAATCGCCCGCTTCCACCAGAAACACATCGCCTTTACGCAAGCTGGTCGACGCGACGAGCGACCACTTCGCGGTTTTTTTCGGCGCGTCGAGCTTCTTCGCCATGACGTCGCGCTTGGCGCTCTTTAGCGCCGCGGCCTGCGCCTTGCTGCGGCCTTCGGCCACGGCCTCGGCGAAGTTCGCGAACAGCACCGTAAACCACAGCCAGACGGTGACGGCGAGGATGAAGCCCGAAGGTTCGGAAGATGCGGCCTCGCCCTGTCCGCCGAGCGCCTGTACGTAGAGGATGGTGGTGAGGATGCTGCCGAGGTACACGACAAACATCACCGGATTTCTCCATTGATGCTGCGGCAGCAGTTTCACCAGGGATTCGGAAAGCGCCTGCTGTAGGATGCTGCGGTTGACGAGCGAGCGCGGCAGGGCGCTTCCAGATAGCGTATGGGTGGACATATCCGTCGACTCCTGAGATGGGCGGATTGAGTGGGATCAGCGGCCGGCGTAGAGCTGCAGATGCTCGACGATCGGCCCGAGCGCGAGCGCCGGGAAGAAGGTGAGCGCGCCGATGACGACCACCACGCCGAACAGGAAGAACACGAATAGCGGCGTGTGCGTCTCGAGCGTGCCGGGACCCGCGGGAACCTTCTTTTTCGCGGCGAGCGAGCCCGCGAGGGCGAGCACCGGGATGATGATCCAGAAGCGCGCGAAGAACATGACCGTCCCAAGCGCCGTGTTGTAGAACGGCGTGTTGGCGGACAGGCCGGCGAAAGCGCTGCCGTTATTGCCCGAGGCGGAGGAGAAGGCGTAGAGGATCTCGGAGAAGCCGTGCGCGCCCGGATTGGCGACGCCCGCTTTGCCGGCATCGGTCACCACGCCGACGGCCGTGCCGATCAGCGCCGTGAACAGCGGAACCAGCACGCCGATCGCCGCCATCTTGATGTCGTAGGCTTCGATCTTCTTGCCGAGGTACTCGGGCGTGCGTCCGATCATCAGGCCGGCGATGAATACCGCGACGATGGCGAGCAGCAGCATCCCGTACAGCCCCGAACCGACGCCGCCGAAGATGACTTCGCCGATCTGGATCAGCGCGAGTGGCACGGCGCCCCCCAGGGGAGTGAAGGAGTCGTGCATGGCGTTGACCGAGCCGTTAGACGCAGCCGTAGTTGCGGTCGCCCACAGGGCGGAATTGACGATGCCGAAACGGGTTTCCTTGCCCTCCATGTTGCCGCCCGACTGCGTGGCGCCGGCTGTCTGGTCGACGCCCAGCTTCGCGAGCAGCGGATTGCCCGCCTGCTCCGCGCCGACGCAGACCGCGAGCAGCACGACGAAGAGCAGGGTCATCGCCGCCAATATCGCCCAGCCCTGGCGCGTGTCGCCCACCATCTTGCCGAAGGTGTAGCACAGCGCGGCCGGGATCAACAGGATCGCCAATAGCTCGAGGAAGTTCGATAACGGCGTCGGGTTCTCGTAGGGGTGCGCCGAGTTCGCGTTGTAAAAGCCGCCGCCGTTGGTGCCGAGCTGCTTGATCGCGATCTGCGAAGCGGCGGGGCCGACGGCGAGCACTTGTTCCTTTTGCGTCGCCTTTTCCGTCACCGGATTCCCCTTCTCATCCTTTAACGGCTGGCCCGCGGCGTCGAGCTTGGGATTGTCGTATTCCACCGCCTCGACGAGCGGCACGGTCTGATAGGCGGAATAGGTTTGCACTACGCCCTGCGAAACGAGCACCAGGGCGAAGACGATGGATAGCGGCAGCAAGATGTATAACGTGCCGCGGGTGAGATCGACCCAGAAATTGCCGATCGTCTCCGCGCTCTTGCGCGCGAGGCCGCGGATCAGCGCGATCAGCACCGCCATGCCGCTTGCGGCGGAGACGAAGTTCTGCGTCGTGAGCGCGAGCATCTGCGTGAGGTAGCTCATGGTCGACTCGCCGCCGTAGCCCTGCCAGTTGGTATTGGTGACGAAGCTCACCGCGGTGTTGAACGAGGAATCCGGCGACACCGCGGCCATGCTCTGCGGATTGAGCGGCAGCAGGCTCTGCAGGCGCTGCAGCGCATAGGCGGCGAGCAGGCCGAACACGCTGAACCAGAGCAGTGCCAGTGCATACTGCGTCCAGCGCATTTCCTCGGTCGGGTCCACGCCGCAGAGGCGATAGACGAGACGCTCGAACGGGCCGAGCGCGCGTGCCAGCAGCGTGCGTTCGCCTTCATAGACGCGCGCCATGTAGGTGCCGAGCGGCTTCGCCAGCGCGATCAGGGCGACGAGGTAGAAGGCAAGCTGAAGATATCCGTTGGCAGTCATCAGAATTTCTCCGGCCAGAGCAGGGCCACGAATAGATAAATGAAGATGGCGAGTGCTAAGAGCCCGCTAAGCACATAGATCCAGTTCATTTCGGCCTCTTCAATTTGTTGAAGCCATAGACCAGCGCCACGCTCAAGGCGAAGAACGCCAGCATCAATCCGAGATAAAGGGCATCCATGTTGACCTCCCGCAGTTACCGACTCGTCCGTCCAGCTTGCGCCGGACGTTTTCAATCGAAGCTGACAGTTGTCATAAACATCCGGCGGCGCTGCCGATTGGGGATTGAAGTCCAGGCAGGGGCTCGTAAAAAATCCGTAAAGAAAGCGGCGACGGGTGTATGCAGGGCGTAAAATCCGCGCCATGAAACGCGTCCTCATCACCGGCGCCGCAGGCGCCATCGGCCGGGCGCTGCGCGCGGCCTTTCGCGGCAAGTATCTTCTGCGGCTGTCAGACATCGCGCCGTTGGGCGATGCGGCGCCGGGCGAGGAACTCGTGCAGGCGGACGTCGCCGATCTCGCTGCCTGCGAGCGCTTGATGGCGGGCGTCGACTGCGTGGTGCATCTGGGCGCGGTGCCGGTCGAGGACGCGTGGGAGAAGATTCTTCCCGCCAACATCGTCGGCTGCTACAACGTGTTCGAAGCCGCGCGCCGCGCCGGCGTGAAGCGCGTCGTCTTCGCCAGCTCGAACCATGCGGTGGGTTTTCACCGGCGCGAGCGCTTCATCGACAACCAGGTGCAGCCGCGGCCGGACACGCGCTACGGCGTGTCCAAGGTGTTCGGCGAGGCGCTGGGGCGCCTGTATGCCGACAAGCACGGCATGAGCGTCGCCTGCCTGCGCATCGGCACGTTCCGCAATCCGGATCGACCGGACAACGCGCGCCAGCTCCTCACCTGGATCAGCCACCGCGACATGGCGCAATTGGTCGAGCGCTGCATCGACCACCCGGACTACCATTTCGTCGTGGTCTACGGCGTGTCGAACAACCTGCGTAGCCGCTGGGATAACACCAGCGTCAAGTGGCTAGGCTACCGTCCGCAGGACAATTCCGAGGTCTTCGCTGCGGAAATCCTGGCGCGGGGCGAGAAGGAGAACGAAATCTCCGCGCAGTTCCACGGCGGCTTCTTCACGCCCATGGAATTCGACGGCGATCCGGACAAGGTCGACTGAGCGGCGCGGCAATTTCAGGACACTTGATCGAGGACAAGTCCCGGCGCGTTGCGCAGGGGTATATTGCCTCGTCCGCGCCGGCATCCCCGACAGGAACATCCCGGCGCCTGTAGTCCAGCCAGAGGAGTCGTTATGAGCAAGCGCATTCAGGGCGTGCTGTCGCCCGTGGTTACCCCGTTCAAGTCCGATCTGAGCCCCGATGCCGAGCGCTTCGTGCGCCAGTGCAAGTGGCTGGTGGCGAACAACGTCGGTCTGGCGGTGTTCGGCACCAATTCCGAAGCGAATTCGCTCTCGGCCGACGAACGCATGGCGCTGCTCGACAAATTGGTCGAAGCGGGGATCGACCCGGCGCGCATGATGCCCGGTACCGGCTGCTGCGCGCTCACCGACTCGGTGCGCCTCACCGCGCATGCGGTGAAACTCGGTTGCGCCGGCACGCTGATGCTGCCGCCCTTTTACTACAAGGGCGTGTCGGACGAAGGTTTGTACCGCAACTACGCCGAGATCGTCGAGCGCGTGGGCGATGCGCGGCTCAACATCTATCTCTATCACATCCCGCAAGTGACCCAGGTGCCGATCACCCTCAATCTGATCGAGCGCCTGCTCAAGGCTTATCCGAAGAACATCGCCGGAACCAAGGATTCCTCCGGCGACTGGAACAACACCAAGGCAACGCTAGGCGCATTCGCCAAAGAAGGCTTCGACGTCTTCCCGGGAAGCGAAACCTTCCTGCTCGCGGCGCTGCGCTCAGGCGGCAAGGGCTGCATCAGCGCCACCGCCAACGTCAATCCCCAGGCCATCCACCATCTGTATGCCAACTGGCAGTCCGCCGAAGCGGACGATCTGCAGGCGGGGCTGGACAAGATCCGCGGCATCTTCCAGAAATATCCCATGATCCCTGGCATGAAGTGCGCGATCGCGCATTGGAGCGGGCACGCCGGCTGGGCCACCGTGCGTCCGCCCCTGGTCGAAGTGAACGCCGAACAGGCGAAGGCGCTGATCGCCGATCTCACCCAGGCGGGCTTCGCCATGAAGGGACTTTCCGCCTAGGCGTCACAATACGAGGGGACAAGTCCCCTCGTGCTCCCCTAATTCGGCCCGCAACAAAATGACTTTTGTTACGGGCCACAACTCGCGGCCCGCGCCTGGCGACGCCAGGCGCGGGCACGCTGCGGATGCCCCTGTCCGCGGCTAGGCTTTTGCGCAGGTTCCCCGCTCCCTAACTGCGGGGCCGATGTACCCTGTCCGCGCGGGAATGTGTGCCCTATTGCGGAACGGGAACGCCGCGCTTTCCCGCTTCATCTAATGTCGCAACAAGGGCCGCGAGGGGTTTAAATGAGCACTGCTAGTCAGGCATCGAAGGCGGAAGGCTGGTCCGACGCCGACATCGCGCGTCGCATTGCCACGGGCGATGACGCCGCGCTGGTGCTGCTGATGCGGCGCCACAACCAATCGATGTACCGCGCGGCGCGCAGCATTCTCAAGGACGAGGCCGAGGCGGAAGACGCAGTGCAGGAAGCCTATCTGCATGCATACCGCTCGATCGGCGCGTTTCGCGCGGAATCGAAGCTGTCCACCTGGCTGATACGCATCGTCGTCAACGAGGCTCTTGCCAAGCTGCGCAAGCGCAGCCGCCAGGCCGAGGTGATTCGCCTCGGCGAGGATGCAGAACACGAACACGCGGAGGTGAGCATGGAGGAAGCGACGCCAGGGCAGCCCGAACAAGCGGCAGTCCGCGCCGAGGCGCGGCGCCTGCTCGAAGCCAAGATCGACGAGCTTCCCGAAGCGTTTCGCGCCGTGTTCGTGCTGCGCGCGGTCGAAGACCTGAGCGTAGAGGAGGCCGCGGCCTGCCTCGGCATTCCGGAAGCGACGGTGCGCACGCGCTATTTTCGCGCCAAGGGCATGCTGCGCGAGGCTCTGTCGCGCGAAATCGATTTCGCCTATGAAGACGCGTTTTCTTTCGCGGGCGAGCGCTGCGACCGCATCGTCGCCGGCGTGCTCGCCCGGCTCAAGCAATCAGGCAAAGCCTGAGATTTCTCACCCATCAATCCAAAGGAGCATGGCCATGTCGTTTTTCATTTTGGGCAGTGCCAGCGATGCACTTGCGGCGCGCCGCGCGTTTCTCGGCAAATCCGGACTGCTGCTGTCCGGCACCGCGGTGGCGCTTCTCGCCGGCCGCGAAGCTTTGGCGGCCAAGTCAGGCAAAGGTGCGGCCGAGGACGTGCGTATCCTGAACACCGCGCTCGCCGCGGAATATGAGGCGGTCGCCGCGTACGACGTCGGCGCGAAGAGCGGCCTGCTGCAAAAGCCCGTGCTCGACCTGGCGACGACCTTCCAAGGGCAGCACAAGGAGCATGCCGATATCCTGGCGAAGACGATCGAAAAGCTGGGCGGGAAGGCGGTCGCCGCGAAAGACAAGTACAGCTTCCCCACCGAGACGCTCAAGACCCAGGCGGATGTCTTGCGCTTTGCGGCGACGTTGGAAAAAGGTGCAGTCAGCGCCTATCTCGGCGCCGTGCCGGTGTTCGGCCATCGCGATCTGTCCAAGGCCGCGGCGAGCATCCTCGGCGACGAGGCGATGCACTGGGCAGTGTTGCGCAACGCGCTCGGCGAACCGCCGGTTCCTTCGGCGTTCGTGGCCTGAGGTCCGACTTGCTGCATAAAGCGGGCGCAGTTGCCGCGCTCGCGCTGTGCCTTGCCGGAACCGCCCAAGCGGCGACCGGCTCGGAGCCAAAGAGCGGCGACCCCAAAGCCGGCGAGGCGATTTATTCACGCTGCCTCGCCTGCCACGCGCTCGCTTACGACCGCACCGGCCCGCGGCACTGCGGCCTCATCGGTCGGCGCGCGGGCAGCGTGAAGGACTTTGCCTATTCGGAGGCGATGAAGCGCTCGCATATCGTGTGGAACGCGAAGACGCTCGATCGCTTCCTCGCCAATCCGCTGAAAGCGGTTCCGGGAACGTCCATGGGCTACGCCGGCATCCCGGACAGGAAGGAGCGCGCGGATCTGATCGCTTATCTCGAGCAGGCGGACAAATCGCCTGCATGCAAGAAGTAAGTGAAGCACGCGCCGGCGATCGAAGGGCCGCCGCAACAGCACTCACGGATCGACTAGGGGCAGGCGAGGACCCTGTTCTCGCGATTTACATAGGAGACAACATGAGCCGACTGATCGAAAGGCATCGCAACAAACCCTACGTGGTCAGCATAGGGGGCGAAACCAAGTATGTCTGCGGGTGCGGACTCTCCGCCAATCAGCCGTACTGCGACGGCACACACAAGATCACGCAGACGGAAACCGCGGGGACGCTTTATTGGTACGACCAGGGCGGGCAGCGGCGTCAGGCAACCGAGCCCTATCCCGGCATCCGCGACGACCAGCGGACCAAGGACGCGTAGTTTCGTTTGCGCGGCGCGCAAAGATAGCTTGGGTAGTCGGCGGCACGCGTGCTCACGCCGGTTTTCGGTACTGGAGCGTGAACGCGCTCATCCGCCGGTTTTCCAGCCGGACACGGAACGCACTTTGCGCGGACTCGCGATCCAGATCGCGATGGCGGAGACGAAGCAGCAGGCGATGGCGATCTGAAATGCACTGCGGTAGCTGCCGCTGGCATCGTGTATCGCGCCGGCCATCCACGGACCGAATGCGCCTCCCGCAATCAAGGCGACGGTGATGACGCCGAATATGGCGCCGAAGTGTGGCCCTTCGAATATTTCTGCGACGATGGCTCCCATCACCGAGGTCAGCGCATAGCCGAGAAAACCCTGGCTCACCACCATCGCATACAGCAAGGCGCCCGATGGTATACGTTCCAGCGCAATCAGGCAGACGTAGCAGAGCGCAAAACCGGCGCAGCCCGCGGTCCAGATCCATTCCCTGCCGACGCGATCGGACAGTGCACCCAGCCCGATCTGGCCGGGTATCCCCGCGACGCTGACTAGCCCGAGCGCCCAAGCCGCCGCCTGGGCGGAGAATCCGACCTCGGTGAGGTACTTGGTCTGATGCACCTGCACCGCGTACCAGGCAACGAGGGCGCAGAAGTAAGCCAAGACAATCCACCAGAAGCGGCCGGTGCGCACGGCACGCGACAGGGTCCAATTGACCGCTGCCCAGTCCGGATCCACCACGTTCGATGCGCGCCGCGTCTGCGTCGGTGCGTCCGGTCGCGCCGCGCCGTCCGCCGCGAGCCCGATATCTTCCGGCCGGCGATGGACGAACAGGTTGATCGGACCGGCGACGAGCAGCACCAGCAGGCCCATTGCCCAACACGACGCGCGCCAGCCGTGGTTGACGATGATCCACTGCAGCGTCGGAAGCAGAACGATCGCGCCGAAGCCGACGCCCGAAAACGCGATGCTGATCGCCAGTCCGCGCTTGCGCACGAACCAGTTAGGCAGATACAGCGATTGCGCCGTGAAACTCATTAGATTCGCCCCCGCACCGACCAGCATCCCCAGCGTGAGATAAAGATGCCACTGCCTCTGCATCAGCGGTGCGAGCAACAGCCCGGCCGACATCATCAGTACGCCGGTTTCGATCACCGGTTTCGGACCGCGGCCGTCCATGACACGCCCCACCGCCGGACTCAGGATCGCCGAGACCAGGAAGCCGAAGGAAAAGGCTCCCGCAGTCACCCCGCGCTCCCAACCGAATTCGTCGATGAGGGGAGGGAGCAGCAAGGAAAAAGCCGTGCGCGCGGTTACGCTGACCGCCATCGTGACGAAGGCGATGCCGATGATGACCCAGCCGTAGAAGAAAGGGAGCTTCCTCATCGTTCAAACGGATTCGAATTTCTTGCCTTGTTCCGAATGCAGGCGCACACGGACCGCGATGCTCTTCTTGCGTCCGCGTCGCTGCGCGCGTCCGGATGTTACCGCAGAGATTCCGCCCGATGCACGCGCCGCAGAAAAAGGGCCAGCTGCATTCTGCCCTCGTTCCCGAGAGCGACGAGGGATGCGTTCGGGGTGAGTCGTCGGACTTTGCTTGAGTGGAAGGCAGGATGCGGGCTGAGGGCGGCCATATTGCTGCCCTCATCCACGTCCGCCTAAGTCTGCTGCCGCGCGTAGTGTCGAGGCCGCCGCTTACCGCTCCGAGCGTTCGGGCGCGGCGGCTCCCTCCTTCTCGTCGAGCAACTCGCTCGCTTCGCGCTGCAGCGCGCGGTAGCTGCGCTCCCACTGTCCCGTGCGCGGCGTGATGCGCGCGAGCCGGCGCAGCAGCGCGGCGTAGGAAGCGGCCTGTTCGCGCGCAAGCCGCAGCTCCTCCAGCGCTTGCGCGTGTTCCTCGGCGTACACCATCTCGATCTTGCGATCGCGGCAGACGCCGATGCAGGTCTGCGGCGCTTCGATCCTGCCGCAACCGATGCACTGCCACGCCGTCACATGTTCTGCCATCGCAGGCTCGCGCGGCGCATTCAGCGCAGCAGAGCGGCCCCGCCGCGAAGCTGCGCTTCGGCTTCGGCGCTGATCTTCGCGACGAGCGCACCCGCGTTCTCGATGCCGTCGATCAGATCGACTGCCTCGCTCGCCCATACCACGGCGGTGTCGACGTCGCCTTCGCGCGCTGCCTTTTGGTAGCCGGAACGCTCTGCATCCAGCGCGGCGGCGAGTTCTTTCTCGCGGCCGTCCCAGCGCTGCATAAAGCGATTGCGGATTGCCCGGCCGGTAAATTGCGGCGGCCAGGCGTAGCCGCGGACGACGTCGAACACATCGGTGCGCGCCGTCTCCTCGCCGTGCGCGGCGACGATGCGCTTCTTCGCCGCGTCGTGGCCGAGGGCCTCGGCCGAGGCGTAGAAGCGCGTGCCGAGGAGGGCGCCTTGCGCGCCCAACGCGAGCGCGGCGGCCAGTCCGCGGCCGTCGGCGATGCCGCCCGCGGCGACTACCGGCAGCGGCGCCACCGCGTCCACCACGGCGGGCACGAGCGGCAGCGTCGCGCGCGTGCCGCCGTGCCCGCCCGCTTCGGTGCCCTCGGCGACGATCAGATCGGCGCCGGCCGCCTGCGCGACGCGTGCTTGCGCGACGTCCTGCACTTGGCAGATCAGCTTGCAGCCGGCGGCCTTGATCGCGCCGGCGTACGGCCGCGGATCGCCGAAGGAGAGCATGAACGCAGCGGGGCGAAAGCCGAGTGCGAGTTCGAACACCTCCTGCTTGATCGACCAGGTGATCAGTCCCACGCCCCAAGGGCGGCGCGTCTCTTCCTTCACCCGGGCCAACTCGGTGCGCAGCCAAGCGGTATCGCCGTAGCCGCCGCCGATCAGCCCCAAGCCGCCGGCATTCGACACGGCAGCGGCAAGCCTGCCGCCGGATACGCCGCCCATGGGGCCGAGGATGATGGGATGCTCGATTGCGAACATCCGGGTCAATTCTGTCGCGATCATGTTTGCCATCCTTTCTTTGTCGATTGCGGCACTTTGCTCGGACCGGGAGGCCGCTGCTGACCGCGCGTCGGTTTCGTGCCGGGCGGTTCGGGGTGCAGATTTACTATATCATGCTGTGATATATATGTTCCAGTCGCCGCGCCTCCCCGGGGCGACGCCGGCTGAATAGGAGACGGAAAATGGACGCAGGCGAACCTGTCGCGGCGGCGCTGTTCAAGTCCATGCTCGAACAGGCGGCGGATGCGCTCATATTCGCCGACCGCGACGGGCTGATCCGGGTGTGGAACCAGGCCGCGGCGACGCTGTTCGGTTACGGCGCCGAAGAGGCGTTGGGCGAGAGCCTCGACCTCATCATTCCGGAGCGCTTTCGCCGCGCGCATTGGGAAGGCTATCGCGCGGCGATCGCGACCGGGTGCTTGCGCGATAGCGGGCAGGTGCTCACCACGCGCTCGATGCACAGAAACGGCAGCAAGCTCTATGTCGACTTGAGCTTTAGCCTAGTGCGGGAGTCAGGCGGCGCCGTAGCCGGGGCGCTCGCAATCGGCCGCGACTGCACTGCACGCCGGTTGGAGGAGAATGCGCTGCGCGCTCGGCTCGCGGAACTGGAAGGGCGCCCGCCCGGCTAAGGGCTACGCGGCGCCTAGCGCGCTAGCTGCCGAACACGGCGTTCGGCAGCCACAGGGTGAGCGTCGGCACGTAGGTGATGATCATCAGCACCACCAGCAGGAGAATCAGGAAGGGCAGGATGCCGCGGATCACTTCGCCGACCGGGGCCGTGGAGATGGTGGAGAGCACGTAGAGGTTGAGGCCGACGGGCGGATGCACCAGCCCGATTTCCATGTTGTGGGTAAAGATGATGGAGAAGTGCACCGGATCGACGCCCATCGACTTCAGCACCGGGGCGAGGATGGGGAGCACGAGCAGCAGCGTGGCGATCACCTCCAGAAAACACCCCAGCACCAAGAGCAGGACATTGATCATGAGCAGGAACTGCCACTTGGCGAAGTGGTGCTCGACGATGAATTGCACCAGCTGCGCCGGGATGCCCGATTCGGTCATCCAGTGGCCGAAGGCGAGCGCGGTGGCGACGATCAACATGATGGTGCCGGCGCTGCGCAAGCCGTCGGCGATCACCGACAGCGTATGCGTCCAGTGAAATCCCTTGTAGAAGATGAGGGACACGAGCAGCGAAGTGACCGCGGACAGTGCCGCCGCCTCGGTAACGGTGACGAAGCCGCCGTAGATGCCGACCAGCACCACGATCGGCACCGCCATCGCGGGCAGCGCGTGCATGGAGACGCGCAAGCGCTCCGGCAGCGGCTTGCTTTCCTCTTTCGGAAAATTGTGTCGGTGCGCGTAGTACAGCACCCAGACGAAGAACACCGCAGCCTGCAGCAGCCCGGGCAGCACGCCGGCGAGGAACAGCCGCGGCACCGATTGTTCGGCGACGATGCCGTAAAGGAGCAGCGCGAGGCTCGGTGGAATGACGATGCCGATGGTGCCGGAGGCGCCGACGACGCCGAGCGCGAACGAGCGCGGATAGCCGCGCTCGATCATCGCCGGGATCAGCAGTGCTCCCATGGCAAGGGCGGTGGCGACGCTCGAACCGCAGATCGCGGCGAACAGCGTGCACGACACGACGGTCACCAGACCTAATGATCCGCGGATGCCGCCCAACCACACCGTCGCTAGGTCGACCAGCGCCTTCGCCACACCGCCGGAGCGCATGAACGCGCTCGCCATCACGAACAGCGGCAGCGCCATCAGCGTGGTCGAATTGAGATCGTTAATGACGCCTTGGGCGAGGCCGACGAGCGGCTGGTCCGAGACGTAGTAGAGCACGCCGGCGCAGGTGCCTAGCACGAGGAAGATCGGCATGCCCGCCGCAAGCAGGCCGAAGAACAGGGCGAGAAAGAGCCAGGTCATCGCGTCGCGGCTACCCGGGCCTGGGTGCGTCCAGCCCCTCGACCGACTCGTGCACGGTGTGTCCAGGCTTCATGCTGCGCGGGTCGTAATGAAACAGGTAGCGCTGCATACGGATGAGGTAGCGCAGGAGCATCAGCACGCCGCCCGCCGGCAGCGACAGATAGTAAATCCACATCGGGAACTGCAGGTCGCTCGAGCTGCGCTCTTCGATCGCGAGCGAGCCCTGCACGATTTGCACGCCGTACCAGATCATCCCGGCGCAGAACGCAATCGCCACCAGGCAGTTGAAGACTTCCATCCAGCGCGCGGCCTGCGGCGGCAGCAGGCGCAGCACCAGGTCGGGGCGCACGTGGCCGTCGCGGCGCACTAGCTGGCTGGAAATGATCATGATCGCCCAGATCACGAGATAGACGATCACTTCCTCTGCGTAGCTGATGGCGTGGGTCGGCGTGAGGTAGCGCCCGACGACTTGCCACAGCGCGATCGCGAGCGCGCACAGGCCGAGCAGACCCGTCAGGGTCTGCTCGGCCCAGTCCCAATACTTCATCGTGCAGTGTGGCTCGGGTTCAGCTTGCGCTGCCGATCGCGGACATCACCAGTTTGACCATCTCCGGCGAGATCTTGAGTGTCTTCACCAGCTCGTCCTGCTCCTTCATCATCTTCGCGCGCTCGGCCGTCGTCTGCGTAGGCGTCGGGTCGGCGAACTTGATGTTGTGCGATTCGAGCGTGCCGCGCGCCTTGGCCTGCGCCTCGGCCATCCTCGCGCGGTAGCCGGCGATGTTCTGCGCCCAGATGTCGGTCATCATTTTTTGCAGCGCCGGGGTGAGCTTCTGCCAGAAGGACACGCTCACCATTGGCACGTACATGGCGACGAATTGATGATCCTCGAGCACGTACTTGACGCCGGCGTCCCACAGCTGCGCGCTCACCACGCTCTCGTCGGAGCTGACGAAGCCGTCGAACACGCCCTGCGACAGCGAGAGCGGCACCTGCGGCCAGGCGGTGGTGTTCGGGATCGCGCCGAGGAAGCGCGCGCGCCAGGCCTGTCCGGCACCGCCGGAATTGCGGATCTTCATGCCCTTCAGGTCGGCGAGCGAGTTGATCGGCTTGGTAGCGCTGAACCAGTTCTGGTAACCGAGGTCGAGCCAGGGGCCGAGCACGTGCGTGTGCAGCTTCTGCTCGGCCTCCTGGCCGAGGAGCGCCCCCGCCTTTCCGTCCATGGCGCGATGCACATCATCGACGGTGCGGCCGTAGAACACGGGGAGCTGGAATACGTCGGCGTCGGGAACGATGCCGGTGATGGTCCAGCTGCCCGGGCAGGCCATTTCGACCTGCCCCTGGATCAGCGCCTTGCCGACCTGCAGATCGGGGAAGAGCTGGCCGCTCTCGTAAAGCTTGGTCTTGATCTTGCCGCCCGAGGCGGCTTCGACCTTCGCCAGATAGTCTTTCATCGACACGTTGCGCAAATGGCTCGGCGCAGTGTCCAGCGAACAGCGCAACATCAACGGCTCGTCGGCCGCGCGCGCGCTACGCGATAGGGCGGGGGCTGCAAGCGCTGCGACCGCCGCGGTGACGAATTGCCTGCGGGAAATAGATGAACCCATGCGCTCCTCCTACTATTCTCGGTGGGCCAATCCATCCCGGAACCGGCTGATCGCCGGTTCCGGGCGGTTGGCATCTGATTGCTCCCATCCAGGGGCTGGACTAAGTCTTGCCGAGCCGGCTCATACAGGATATAGGGGTTAACCCCAACAACGCTCCTGCCAGCTGTCTTCCCATCGGCTGACTAAGGGGATTCCCGTCAGCGGCTCACGCGATTGCGCCCAGCCTGCTTGGCTCTGTAGAGCGCGCGGTCGGCGCAACGGCGCACCTCCTCAGGCGTAGTGGTCGTGCCGTCCGCCTCGGCTACACCTATGCTGATCGTCACCGATAGCGTGTTGTCGGGTTCCTCCCCGTGACGCTGGCGCGTGCCCGCCTTCTGGTCGATTGGCCTGTCTTCGGCGCGCACCGCCATTTGATAATCGGCGATTCGGACGCGCAGGCTCTCCAGGTGAGGCAGGGCTTCCTCGAGCGTGCGGCCGGGGAAGAGGACGCAAAATTCCTCGCCACCGTAGCGGTAGGCGGTTCCGCCGCCCGCGACTTGCGCCAGGCGCGCGGCCACCAGCTTCAGCACTTGGTCGCCCATGTCGTGGCCGTGGGTGTCGTTGAAGCGCTTGAAATGATCCACGTCGAGCATGGCGACGGCATGCACCGGGCCGAGCGCGTGCAGCCGCTCTTCCAGCGCGCGCCGACTGGGCAGACCCGTGAGCTCGTCGCGAAAGGCGAGGCGGTGCGACTCCTGCAGCAGCGAAGCGAGCAGGATCGCGCCGGCCGCCATGACGAAGGCGCCGAAGGCCCCGTCCGTGCTCGCCCATTCGCAGGCGATGAAGAACGCGACCAGTGCGCCGCCTTGGCCGATGTCGAGCGGGCGCGGCTCGCTCGCAGGCGCCTTCGGCCAGGAACGCGCCGCCGCAGCGACGAGCGCGGCCACGCACAGCAGCCGACCCGCCAAGGGCATGGGCGGCGAGCGCAGCAGCCAGTGGCCGAGCAACTCTTGCCACACCGTCCCCGAGAGCGCGCTGCGGCCGGCGGCCGCGATCCACATGACGAACAGGATTTCCGCCGCGCCGAGCAGCAGCCAGCGGTAATTGAAATGATGCGACACGCCGCGCTCCGGCAAGACGAGCGCGAGCAATACGTTCGCGGGAACGAGCAGGCACGCGGCGGTGTAGACGGCGCGCGCCGCGAAACTCGATGCGCTTTCCTCGAGCGTGAAGTGGTAGCCGGCATAGGCGACGAACAGGCTGAGCAGTGCGACCAGGGCGCGCCAGCGATTGAACCACAGGCCCATGCCCATGCCGGCGAGCAGGATCAGGTACGGTCCGATGGACTTCAGTCCGGCGAGGGAAGGGGGCAGGGCAGGACCGACGTTGAAGGCGAGCGCGGTGAGGAGCAAGATCGCCGCGGGCACGAGCCCCGGCTGCAGCGGCCGCAGTTGCGCGAGATTCATGGACACGCCTCCAGCGTGTCGCCGCGCGCGCCGACTCGTGCCATCTGCCTCCTCCCGCTCGCTTCTAGCCTACCCCCGCCGATGGTACACCGCGTGCCGCGGCGAGAAAATCGGGTGCTCAACGGGGCCGGATGATGCGCGCGCGCATGCCGGGTGCGGCGAGCTCGTTCAACGCCAGTGCGGCGATAACCACCGCGCCGCCGCCGAGCGTTGCGGCCGCGGGCACTTCGCCCGCCCCCAGCCAGGCCCACAGCGGACCGAGTACGACTTCAAGCAGCGCGAGCAGCGCCACTTCGGAAGCCGACAAGTGCGGGCTCGCGCGCACGAGGAAGATGCAAGGCAGGCCCAGCTGCACGCAGCCGAGCAGGGCGAGTAAGGCGAGGTCGTGCGCACTGGCGGCGAAAGGCAGGGCGAAGGGCAGGGTGAGCGCGGCGGAGAACACGGCGCCCAACAGCACCGCCGGGACCAAGTCGACTGTGCGGCCGGCGCGTTTCAGCGTCACGAAATTCACCGCCGCGGCGAAGGGAACCGCGAGCGCGATCAGCATACCGACGGCGTGGCGTGGTTCGCCTGCCGCGAAACCGCGGCCGAACATCCACAGCATGCCGGCGATTGCGAGCGCGATGGCGGTCCAGGTGCGCGGCGCGATGCGCTCGCCCAGCACCGCGCGTGCGAGCAGCGCGGTGGCGAGCGGCCCGATGCTGTTGACGATGAGCGTGTTGGCCGTGGTGGTGGTCATCAGGGCGAGCATGAAGGCGATGAACATGATCGACCACATCGCGCCGGAAACGAGGCCGTAGCGGCCTGCCGCGCGCACGCAGTCCCAGGTGCCTGCTCCGCGCTGCAGGATCAAAGCGGCAGCGACGAAGAGCGCGGCGAAGACACTGCGCCAGAAGGCGACCTCCCAGCGCCCTGCCGTCTCGAGCTGTCGCGTCACCACGCCGGCGATGCTCCACAGCACGGGCGCCGCGACCATCAGCGCCACTGCGCGCCGGTGTGCGCTTGCGCTGCTCAAGCTTTTGCGCTCCGCGCAAGAAAGCGCTCGATGTGCGCGGCGAGCCCGGGCATTTCGCGATCTGCGTATTCGTAGCGTGCGCGCACCACCGGTTTGTCTAGGGCGAGCAGCGCGGCGAGGTCGATCGGGGTCGCAGCGACGACGACATCGGCCGCCGCCGCGTTGATGGTTCTGGCGAGCGCTTCGCGTTGTTCGGGCGAGTAGCCCATCGCCGGCAGCACCGCGCCAATGTGTGGATAGGCGGCGTACACCGCGGCGATTTCGGGCGTCGCGCCAGCGCGTGGGTCGACGATGCTTGCGCCTGCCGCCAATGCGGCGACATAGCCTGCGCCATGGGGCATGCCGCCGTGAGTGATGGTCGGGCCGTCCTCGACCACCAGCACGCGCTTGCCGCGCACCGCCGCGGTATCGTCTAGCCGCACCGGCATGGCGCCGCGCACGATCGCCGCGGACGGATTGATGCGCCGCGCGTTGGCGACGACCCGTTCGATCGCGACCGCCGGCGCGGCGTCGGCCTTCGCGACGAGCACGACGTCCGCCATGGCGAGCACCGCTTCGCCCGGATGGAAGGCGCACTCGTCTCCGGCACGCAAGGGATCGATCAGCACCACGTGCAGATCGGGGCGCACAAAGGGGAAATCGTTGTTGCCGCCGTCCCAGAGGATGAGCCCGCATTCGCCCGCGGCCTCGTCGAATATGCGGGCGTAGTCGACGCCGGCGTAGACCACGTTGCGTGCCGCGAGGTGCGGCTCGTATTCCTCGCGCTCTTCCAGCGTGCAGTCCGCGCGCGCGAGGTCCGCGATCGATTCGAAGCGCTGCACACGCTGGCGCGCGAGCTCGCCGTAGGGCATGGGATGGCGCACCACGGCGGCGATGCGGCCGTGGCGGCGCAATTCGCGCGAGATCCAGCGGGCGACCGGCGACTTGCCGCAGCCGGTGCGCACGGCGGAAACCGCGATCACCGGCACGCGCGCTTGGATCATGGTGCGGCGCGGGCCGAGCAGCGCGAAGTCGGCGCCGGCGGCGAGCGCGCGCGATGCGCGGTGCATCACTTCGACATGGGCTAGGTCGCTGTAGGCGAACACGACTTCGTTGACGGCCTGCTCCCGGACAAGCCGCTCGAGCTCGGTTTCGGGAAAGATGGGAATCCCTGCGGGGTAGAACGCGCCCGCGAGCTCAGGCGGATAGCGGCGCTTGGCGATGCCCGGTATCTGTGCCGCGGTGAAGGCCACCACTTCGCAATTCGGATCATCGCGATACACGACATTGAAGTTGTGGAAGTCGCGGCCCGCCGCGCCCATGATGATCACGCGCTTGCGCATAGCGGCGGTCACGATGCCACCGCCTCCGCGCTGCGCGTGGCGAGGAATTCGGCGAGCACGCGCGCCGTGTGCGAGCGCGTAGGCGTGCGCGCGAGCAGCGTCGGCGGCCCTTCGGCGACGACGCGCCCGCCCGCGTCGCCCCCTTCGGGGCCGAGATCGACGATCCAATCTGCTTCGCCGATGACGTCGAGATTGTGCTCGATCACCACCACGGTATTGCCGGCGTCGACCAGGCGGTGCAGCACGCGGATGAGCTTTTCCACGTCAGCCATGTGCAGGCCCACCGTTGGCTCGTCCAGCACGTAGAGCGTGCTCTTTTGATTGCCGGCGCGCCCGGGGCGCGCGGCGGCATTGCCCGTCGCGTCCAGGCGCACTTTCGCAAGTTCGGTGACGAGTTTGATCCGTTGCGCCTCGCCGCCGGAGAGCGTCGGGCTCTGCTGGCCGAGGGTCAGGTAACCCAAGCCCACGTCCTGCAGCAGGCGCAATGCGTGGTGGGTGGATGCATGCGCGGCAAAGAACTCGACCGCGTCGTCCACGCTCATGGCGAGGATGTCGCCGATCGACTCGCCCTTGAAGCGCACGGTCAGCGTCTCGGGATTGAAGCGCGCCCCGCCGCACTGGTCGCACAGCACTTTGACGTCCGGCAGGAAGCTCATTTCGATGCGCTTCACGCCTTGGCCCTCACAGCCTGGGCAGCGTCCTTCGCCGGTATTGAAGGAGAAGCGCGAGGCGCTCCAGCCGTGCATGCGCGCTTCTGCGGTTTCGGCGTAGAGCCTGCGGATCGCATCCCAGAAGCCGACGTAGGTGGCGGGGCAGGAGCGCGGCGTCTTGCCGATCGGCGTCTGATCGACTTCGAGCACGCGCCCGATCTGCTCCGCTCCGGCGATGGCGCTGCAGCCGGCAAGCGCGGGTTTGCCGCCGCGGCGTTCGGCGACCAGCCGCACGAGATTGGCGTGCAGCACTTCGCGCGCGAGCGTCGACTTGCCCGAGCCCGATACGCCGGTGACGACGCAGAGCCTGCCGAGCGGCAGACGCAGGCGCTTGATTTTCAGATTGTGCAAGTCGGCGTCGGCGATTTCGAGCACATCGGTCTTGGAGCTGACTTGGCGCGGCGGATGCAGCGGATGCGCGAGCGGTGCTTTCAGGAAGCGTCCGGTGACGGAGTGCTCATTCGCCATCAGTTCCGCCGCCGTCCCTTCGGCGACGACGCGCCCGCCGCGGCTGCCCGCGCCCGGCCCGAGATCGAGCACGTGCGCTGCGCGGCGTATGGTGTCCTCGTCGTGTTCGACCACCACCAGCGTGTTGCCTTTGCGCTGCAGCTTCTCCAGGGTGTCGAGCAGCACGCGGTTGTCGCGCGGATGCAGACCGATGGTCGGTTCGTCGAGGATGTAGCACACCCCGCGCAGATTGGAACCGAGCTGCGCCGCGAGCCGGATGCGCTGGGCCTCGCCGCCCGAGAGCGAAGGCGCGGAGCGCTCGAGCGCGAGATAGCCCAAGCCCACTTCGCCCAAGAACGAAAGGCGCGAGCGGATTTCCGCGACGAGGTCGCGTGCGATCTCCGCTTCGCGTCCGGCCAGCTTGAGGCCGCGGAAGAAGCGTTCCAGCTCGAGCACAGGAAGCGCGGCGAGTTCGGCGATAGAGCGGTCGCGATAGCGCACCGCGAGCGCATCGCGGTTGAGCCGACGGCCTGCGCAGCTCGGGCAGGGCTCGTCGCCGCCCTCCTGTTCGTCGAGGTAGAGGTCCAGCCGCCGGTCTTCCTGCTCGCGGCTCGCGTCGCGGTCCGCGCCGTAATCGGGCTCGGCATAGCCGGCGAGCCCCACGCCCGTGCCGAGGCAGTCTTCGCACCAGCCGTGCTTGGAGTTGAAGGAGAACAGACGCGGATCGGGCTCGGGGAAGCTCCTCGCGCAGGACGGGCAGGCGCGCTTGGTGGAGAAAATCGCCTGCGGCAATATGAGTTCGACCCGTGCCGCCTTGGAATGCTGCGCCAGCTGCTGCAGCCGGTCGAGGTCGGCAAGCACCTGGACCACGCCCTTGCCGAATTCGAGCGCCTGTGCGAGCGCTGCGCGCAATGCGGTTTCCTCTGCGGCGGAGACGCGCAGGTCGGCCACCGGCAGCTCGATCGAATGCTCGCGAAAGCGGTCGAGCCGCGGCCATTTGTCCGTGGGGAGAAATTCGCCGTCCACGCGCAAGTGGGTGTAGCCCTTGCCCTTCGCCCACTTTGCGAGGTCGGTGTAATAGCCCTTGCGGTTGACGACGAGCGGAGCGAGCAGGCCGATGCGCCGGCCGCGGTAATCCCTGAGGATGCGTGCGACGATGGAATCGAACGCTTGTGGTTCGATCGGTACCTGGCAGTCGGGGCAGTATTGCGTGCCGAGTTTGACGTACAGGAGGCGCAGGAAATGGTAGATCTCGGTGAGCGTCGCCACCGTGCTCTTCCTGCCGCCGCGGCTGGTGCGCTGCTCGATCGCCACCGTGGGCGGGATGCCGAAAATGGCGTCGACGTCGGGGCGTGCTGCTGGCTGCACGAACTGACGCGCGTAGGCGTTCAAGGACTCGAGATACCTCCGCTGCCCTTCGGCGAACAGGATGTCAAACGCCAGGGTCGACTTGCCCGAGCCGGAAACACCGGTGACCACGGTGAATTGCCCCCGCGGAATCTCCACGTCGACGTTTTGCAGATTGTGTTCGCGTGCGTTGTGAATGGTGATTGCATTGGCATGTGCAAGCGCTGGCTTTGCGGGCAAAGCCTCGGAGACGCCCGATCGACGCGGTTCTTCGGCCCATGCCGCAAGCGCCTGTTCGTAGTCTCGTAGCGCACGGCCGGTGTGCGAGCCGGGATGCGCCGCGACTCCCTGCGGCGTGCCGGCGCAGACGACTTCGCCGCCAGCATCGCCGCCCTCGGGGCCAAGGTCGATGATCCAGTCGGAGGCGCGGATGACGTCGAGGTTGTGCTCGATCACGACCACCGAATGTCCGACACTGAGGAGCTTGCGCAAGGCGGTCAGCAGCTTCGCGATGTCGTGGAAATGCAGGCCCGTCGTCGGTTCGTCAAAGAGGAAGAGCGTCCCCTTGCGCGCGAGACCGCCTGCAGCGGGCGCGTCCTTCACCGCCGCCGCGAGATGCCCGGCGAGCTTCAGCCGCTGCGCCTCGCCGCCGGAGAGCGTGGGCACCGGCTGGCCGAGCTTCAAGTATTCGAGCCCGACGTCGGCTAGCGGAGTGAGCGCCGCCACGGCCCTGCGCGCGAGCGCCGCTTCCGCCGGCTGTTCCTCGGCGAAGGCGGCGAAGAAGGCGAGCGCTTCGGCGACGGTGAGTTCGAGCAGGTCGGCGATAGATTTCGGGCCAGCGGCCGCGGTCGCGAGCCGCACTTCCAGCACCTCGCCGCGAAAGCGCCGGCCGTCGCAGTCGGGGCAACGCAGATATACGTCGGAAAGAAATTGCATCTCCACGTGCTCGAAGCCGTTGCCGCCGCAAGTCGGGCAGCGCCCAGCGTTCTTCGTTTTCGGCCCGGCGTTGAAGGAGAACGTGCCCGCGCTGTAGCCGCGGCGCTGCGCTTCCGGCTGGCGCGCGTAGAGCTCGCGGATGGCGTCGAAGGCGCCGACATAGCTCGCGGGGTTGGAGCGAGTGGTGCGGCCGATCGGCGATTGGTCGACCAGGCCCACGTCGCCGACGAGTTCCGCACCGGCGAGCGAACGGTGGCGGCCGGGCGCCTCGGTGGGGCGTCCTTTCGCCTTCAGCAGCGCTGCATAGAGCACGTCCTGCACCAGCGTCGACTTGCCCGAGCCCGATACGCCGCTGATGCAGACGAGGCGCCCGAGCGGAATGGCGACGTCGATGTCCTTCAGATTGTGCTCGGCTGCACCGTGGAGCTTGAGCCAGGGTGTGTCGGCCTGGGGCGGCGTCGGGACGATGGCGGCGTCGGCGCGCTTTCTGCCCGAGAGGTAGTCGGCGGTGAGGGAAGCGCTGCGCGCGAGTTCACGCGGCGCGCCGAAGGACACCACACGACCGCCGCGCTCGCCCGGCCCCGGGCCCATGTCGAGGATGCGGTCGGCGGCGAACATGATCTGCGGATCGTGCTCGACCACGACGAGCGAGTTGCCGGCGTCGCGCAGCCGCTGCATCACTTCGATCACACGGCCCATGTCGCGCGGATGCAGGCCGATCGAGGGCTCGTCCAGCACGAACAGCGTATTGACGAGCGAAGTGCCGAGCGCGGTGGTGAGGTTGATGCGCTGCACCTCGCCGCCGGAAAGCGTGCGCGATTGCCGGTCGAGCGTGAGATAAGAGAGGCCCACTTGGCACAGGTAGGCGAGCCGCGCGCGGATTTCGGTGAGCAGGAGGTCGGTCGCCTGATCCAACGGCGCCGGCAGGTGCAAGCTGTCGAAGAATGCACGGCAGCGCTCGATCGGCAACAGCATGAGGTCGTGCACGCTCAATCCCGGCAGCGCGGCGAAGCTCGCTTCGCTCCAGTCGACCCCCTGCGGTTTGAAGCGCGCATAGTTGCCGCCCTTGTCGTCGAGTACGCGGCGCGCGTCTTCCTCGTTGCCGAGGCGCCATAGCAGGGCGTCGGGCTTGAGTCGCGCGCCCGCGCACACCGGGCAGGGCGTGTAGGCGCGGTACTTCGACAGCAGCACGCGGATGTGCATCTTGTAGGACTTGGATTCCAGCCAGTCGAAGAACTTGCGCACCCCGTACCAGGTGCCGGGCCAGGACTTGCTCCAGCTCTGCCATTCGCGCTCGCCTTCGAGTACCCAGTTGCGCTGCGTTGCGCTGAGCTTGCGAAACGGCAAATCGAGCGGGATGCCGCGCTTGCCCGCGTACTTGACCAGGTCGTCTTGGCATTCGCGGAAGCTCGGGCTCTGCCAGGGCTTCACCGCGCCCTCGCGCAGGGTCTTTCCCTCGTCCGGCACGATCAGGCCGAAATCGATGCCGATGACGCGGCCGAAGCCGCGGCAATGCTCGCAGGCGCCGACCGGCGAATTAAAGGAAAAGAGCGAGGGCGTCGGCTCGGAATAATGGATGTCGCATTCGGCGCAGTGCAAATCGGCGGAGAATTTCCAGGTCCGCGCAGGCGTAGCGTCGTCGCCCGCGAGTTCGTGCACGTTCACCTTGCCCTGGCCGATTTTGAGCGCGGCTTCCAGCGCCTCGACGACGCGCGACTTCCCCGCCGCGGCAAAGCGCAGCCGGTCCTGCACCACTTGGAGCGCGGCGCCGCTGCGCGCGTGGACGCGCGTGTAGCCCTGGCTTTGCAGAAGCTGCAGCACCTCGGCTTCGGAAAAATTCTTCGGCACCGTCACCGGGAAGGTCACGAGCAGGCGCGCCTCGCCGCCCACGCGCGCACCGAGAGCGGCGTAGATCGATTCGGGGCTGTCGCGCACCACGCGCTCGCCGCAGCGGCGGCAGTGCAGTCCCGCCGCACGCGCGAACAACAGCTTCACATGATCGTTCAACTCGGTCATGGTGCCGACGGTGGAGCGCGAGGTGCGCACCGGATTGGTCTGGTCGATCGCGATCGCCGGGGGCACGCCCTCGATGCGCTCGACCTGGGGCTTGTCCATGCGGTCGAGGAACTGGCGCGCATAGGGCGAGAAAGTCTCGACGTAGCGCCGCTGCCCTTCGGCATAGAGCGTGTCGAACACGAGCGAGCTCTTGCCCGAACCGGACACGCCGGTGACCACCACCAGTTCGCCTAGCGGAATCGCGAGGGAGAGGTTCTTTAGATTGTTCTGGCGCGCGCCGTGGATCAGTATCGCGCTGTCGTCAGGTGCTGCCGCGCGGGTGACATCTTGCATTGACGCATTTTAGTTGAATCTGCCGCGCTCTCACGCAGGGCAGATGAAGGTCGATCAGACGCCGCGGTCGAAATGTATGTGGGCAGCAAGCAGAACGTCTTGTTTTTGCATGTTGTTCTTCGCGAGCGCAGACCGAGGCGGCGCAATACTTGGCTCTTCGGCCAATCATCAATGCGAACAGCGGCGCGCCCATATGCCGGTGACCGGTTGTCGATTTCGCCGGTCTGCGTTCGACTACCCCTGGTAAAGGCAGGGACGGTCGGTAGGCCTGCGCCTGGACCAGGCCTCGCAACGATGCAAACCGCAACTAGATGGAGACATGACATGAAGATTACCGTTGAGACCGTCGTCGCCGCGCCCCTCGAGCAGGTCTGGCGTGCCTATACGACGCCCGAGGACATCAAGCGGTGGAATGCTGCGTCCGACGATTGGCACACAACCGCCGCCGCGGTGGATTTGCGCCTGGGCGGCACCTTTTCCTCTCGCATGGAGGCCAAAGACGGCAGTATGGGGTTTGACTTCGCCGGCACTTATACAAATATCGTGATGCACAAATTGATCGAGTATTCCTTCGGCGATCGCGCAGCGCAGGTCGAGTTCGTCGATGGCCCGAAAGGCGTGAAAGTACGCGTAACGTTCGACAACGATCCCACTCATTCCATTGAACAGCAGCGCGACGGCTGGCAGGCCATCCTGAACAACTTTACTCGCCATGTTGAGGCAAGTCGGTAGTTTCTCGCGGCGCCAATGGCGTCTGCCGGCGCGCTCGACACGGCCGGCACTAGCGCCGCTTCGCGTTGCTCTTGGCAGCCACCGTGGGGGGCGGCGTCTTGGCGAAGCCCGCGTGTGGACAGCGGATCAGTCGTTTGATAATCTATTGTGTACGGCGTCCACATACGCTTTGTGGGCATGCGGGCTCCCACCCGCGGGCCGCAGGGGCGGCTCGAGCAATGGAGTGCGCGAATGACCGGGGACTCATCCGAATTCGTCGGGCTCCGACCATCGAGCAGCGTCGCGCAGGGCGCAGCATCTTGGCAATGCAAGTGGGGCTGCCAATGCGAAAGACACTGGAGCCATGCAGGGATGCTGCGGGTTCCGATCTCGACGGAGAATTGAGATGACAATGCCGGCAAAGAACACAGTCTGCCTTTGGTACGATGGGGGCGCCGAGGACGCGGCACGGTTTTACGCCGCCACTTTTCCCGACTCTTTTGTCGGTGCAGTGCACCGTGCGCCGGGAGACTACCCATTCGGGAAGAAGGGAGACGTGTTGACCGTCGAGTTTACCGTGGCGCGCATACCGTGCCTGGGGCTCAACGGAGGACCCGCGTTCAAATACGACGAGGCGTTTTCGTTTCAGATTTCGACCGCTGACCAAGCCGAAACGGATCGCTATTGGAACGCAATCGTCGGCAACGGCGGTCAGGAAAGCGCTTGCGGCTGGTGTAAGGACAAATGGGGATTGTCCTGGCAGATAACGCCGATTGCCCTTACGAAGGCGATCGCCGATCCCGACCCGGCCGCCGCCAAGCGCGCGTTCGATGCGATGATGCAGATGAGGAAGATCGACATCGCAGCGATCGAGGCGGCGCGTCGCGGCTGACATGGGGGCCGCCTGTCAGCCGGTCGCTGCGTACGCCGCGTTGTCCGCCGCCGAACCGCAGACCCTGGGAGTCGCGCTGCGTCGTTCCGCCGCGGCATGGGGGGCGCGCCGCCGTGTCGATTCGCTGCCGCCTTTTTCAGATGCGATCCTCAAATGAGGAGAGCCAGATGATCTACAAAGGTAGCTGCCACTGCGGCAAAGTGGCCTTCGAGGTCGAAGGCGAGATCGATGGCGCACTTGCATGCAACTGCTCCATTTGCTCGCGCAAAGGCTCGCTCCTGTGGTTTGTGCCTCGCGACAAGCTCCGCTTGCTCACTCCTGAAGATTCAGCCGGCACGTATACGTTCAATAGGCACGTCATCAAACACCGCTTCTGTTCTGTTTGCGGCATTCATCCATATGGCGAAGGCGTCGATCCAAATGGCAAGCGCATGGCTGCAGTCAATGTTCGCTGCCTTGAACGTGTTGACCTCGCGTCAATCCCGGTGCAGAACTTCGATGGTCGTTCACTGTGATCGACGGCGGGTGGATCCACAGCTTATCTACGAGGAGAAACACCATGATGGACGAAGCCGAGCGACGGCGCCGCACCAAAGAAACCGCGAAGAAGCTGTTCTCGACGCTGAACAGCGGCGTCGGTTTCGACCTGTGGAAGAAATTCGACGAGGATCTGGCGAAGGAGCTCTCGACCTTCTTCACCGGCGTGCTGTATTCGCGCGAGGTGATCCCGCAGAAGACGCGCGAACTGTGCGCCTGCGCTTCGCTCACGGTGCTCGAGCGCGGAAGCGAGCTGCGCGCGCACATCCACGCGGCGCTGAACGTCGGCGCCACCCGCGCCGAGGTGGCGGAGGTCATCTTCCAGCAGGTCACCTACGGCGGCATGCCGGTCGTGGTCGAGGGGCTGCAGCGGCTGCGCGACGTGCTGATCGAGCGCGGCGAGTGGCGCGACTGACGCAGGCTGCGCGGATTCCCTAGCGTCCCAGACGCGAGCAAGGGCGCAAGCGCGGGCTGGGCTTGCTTTCCGGCCGAAACTGTACAAAAATACAGCTTCCGGCCTAGGCTCCTGGGAGGCGCCGTGGAAATGCTCTCGCCCAAGCAACAGCAGATACTCGACCTCATCCGCGAGGCCATCGAATCGACCGGTCTTCCGCCGACGCGGGCGGAGATCGCCGAGATCATGCGCTTTCGCTCGCCCAACGCGGCCGAGGAGCATCTGCGCATGCTCGAGCGCAAGGGCGCGATCGAAATCGTCAAGGGCGCCGCGCGCGGCATCCGCCTGCGCCATGGCGGGGGGCTGCCGCTCATCGGCCGCGTCGCCGCCGGCTCGCCCATCCTCGCCGAGGAGCACGTGCAGGCATATCACCAGGTCGATGCGAGCCTGTTCAAGCCGCGCGCCGACTATCTGCTCAAGGTGCGCGGCATGAGCATGCGCGACGCCGGCATCCTCGACGGTGATCTGCTCGCGGTGCACAAGGCAGCCGAGGCGCGCAACGGCCAGGTGGTGGTCGCGCGCCTGCAGGACGAGGTGACGGTGAAGCGGCTGCGGCGCCGCGGCGCGCTGGTGGAACTGTTGCCGGAGAACCCAGAGTTCGAGCCCATCGTCGTCGATCCGCGGCGCGAGCCCTTCGACATCGAGGGCATCGGCGTCGGCGTGATCCGCGCCGGCCGGCCGCTCTAGCCGGCATTCGTCGCGATCTAATGCATTGAATCCAATAGGCATGGGTATTGCCATCGAGGCTGTATAAAAACACAGGTCAACGGCGAAAGTCGAGCGCCCGTTTATGCCATAATTGAAACCGAAACCGAAGGGGACTTACATGGAAGAAAACAAGAGCAAAGCACTCGCCGCCGCACTCGCCCAGATCGAAAAGCAGTTCGGCAAGGGCTCGATCATGCGCATGAACGCCGACGCGATACAGGACGACGTGCAGGTGGTTTCCACCGGCTCTCTCGGTCTCGACATCGCGCTCGGCATAGGCGGATTGCCGCGCGGCCGCGTGGTGGAAATCTACGGCCCTGAATCTTCGGGCAAGACCACGCTCACGCTGCAGGTC
>CAZMGP010000057.1:0-29797 GCA_964565875.1 uncultured Enterobacteriaceae bacterium | reverse complement strand
CGTCCAAGCCGCGCTCGCAGATGGCGACGAATTCCTCGCGGTTGTATGCGATGCCACCGCCCGAACCGCCGAGGGTGAACGAAGGCCGGATCACCACCGGATAGCCGATGGCGGCCTGCACCTGCAGCGCTTCTTCCATGCTGTGCGCGAGCATGGAGCGCGGGCATTCCAGGCCGATGGACTTCATCGCCTGCTTGAATTTCTCGCGGTCCTCGGCCTTGTCGATCGCTTCGCGCGAGGCACCGATCATTTCGACGCCGTATTTCTCCAGCACGCCGTGCTTCGCCAGATCGAGCGCGCAGTTCAATCCCGTCTGTCCGCCCATGGTGGGCAAGAGTGCATCGGGGCGCTCCTTCGCGATAATCGCCTCGACCATCTGCCAGTTCACCGGCTCGATGTAGGTGACGTCTGCCATTTCCGGATCGGTCATGATCGTCGCCGGATTGGAGTTCACCAGGATGACCTTGTAGCCTTCCTGGCGCAGCGCCTTGCACGCCTGTGCCCCGGAATAGTCGAACTCGCAGGCCTGGCCGATGATGATCGGTCCGGCGCCGATGATGAGTATGCTGCGGATGTCGGTGCGTTTTGGCATTAAACCCTCAGGAAACCTGCCCCCTCATGTCCCTCGTGGCCGCTGTGAAACCGCTGCGCCGCGGCCGGCTCCGGCATCAAACGGCGAACGCGCGCGGCGCGGGCGATGAAATTGCGCGCTCACGCATTTCGCTCTTCCATCAATTTCACGAAGCGGTCGAACAAGTAGCCGATGTCGTGCGGCCCCGGACTCGCCTCGGGATGTCCTTGGAAGCAGAACGCGGGCCGGTCGGTGCGCGCCATGCCCTGCAGGCTGCCGTCGAACAGGGACACATGCGTCGGCCGCAAATTGGCGGGGAGCGTCGCCGCGTCGACGGCAAAGCCGTGGTTCTGGCTGGTGATCACTACTTGGCCAGTATCCAGGTCCTTCACCGGGTGATTCGCGCCGTGGTGGCCGAATTTCATTTTTACCGTCTTCGCGCCGGAGGCGAGGCCGAGCAGTTGGTGGCCGAGGCAGATGCCGAAGGTCGGCGTGCCGCTGTCGACGATTTCGCGTATCGACTGGATGGCGTAGTCGCAGGGCTCGGGATCGCCCGGGCCATTCGACAGGAACACGCCGTCCGGCTTCGCCGCGAACACCGTCTTTGCCGGCGTCTGCGCCGGATACACCGTTACTTTGCAGCCGCGCTCAGACAGCATGCGCAGGATATTGCGCTTGACACCGAAGTCGTAGGCGGCGACATGAAAGCGGTGGGTATCGATCTTGCGGTAGCCCGCGCCCAGCGTCCAGGCGCCTTCCTGCCACTGGTAGGGTTCGGCTGCCGTCACCACTTTCGCCAGGTCCATGCCGGCGAGCCCCGGGAACTCGCGCGCCAAGGCGAGCGCGCGCGCCGTATCCGCATCGCCCAGACTCGCTCCTGGAGTCGCGGTGAGCACGCAGCCCGACTGCGCACCGTGGGTGCGCAAAATCCGCGTCAGCCGGCGCGTGTCGATGCCGGCGATGGCGACGACCTTGTTCGCCTTCAGATAATCGGACAGAGATTGCTCGGTGCGCCAGTTGGACAGCCGCAAGGGCAAGTCGCGGATCACCAGGCCGGCGGCGTAGATGCTGGCCGATTCCTGGTCCTCGCGGTTGACCCCCGTGTTGCCGATATGCGGATAGGTCAGAGTGACGATCTGCCTGCAATAGGAGGGGTCGGTGAGGATTTCCTGGTAGCCGGTCATGGCGGTGTTGAACACCACCTCGCCGGCAGTGCTGCCCGCGGCGCCAATGCCGATGCCCGCAAATACCGTTCCGTCGGCGAGCGCGAGGATAGCGGGCGGAAACGGCGACGGCACGTCTAACTCCAGGATTTATATACAGAAACGGGACAGGCAGCGCATCCGCCCTGTCCCGCTAAACCGACGAATTATAACGCGAAACCCTGCTCCGCGCCAAGCTGGGATCGCCGCGCCGCAGGAAAGCGCCGCTGCATGCGGCGCTCGCTATTTCAGACCGAGCACATCCTGCATGTCATAGACTGCGGCCGGCTTGCCGGCGAGAAAGCGCGCGGCGCGTAGCGCCCCGACGGCGTAGGTCATGCGGCTTTGCGAGCGCACCGTCACCTCCACCCGCTCGCCGCTGCCGGCGAACAGCACCGTGTGCTCGCCGACGATGTCGCCACCGCGTATGGCGTGAAAACCGATGGCCTTTGCATCGCGCTCGCCGGTATCGCCTTCGCGGCCATACACCGCGCACGCCTTCAGATCGCGCCCCAACGCATTCGCCACCACTTCGCCCAGCTTCAGCGCCGTACCCGAGGGCGCATCGACCTTATGCCGATGGTGCGCCTCGATGATCTCAACGTCGTAGCCATCGCCAAGTATGCCGGCAGCGATTTCGGCGAGCTTGAACGTCGCGTTGACGCCGACCGCCATGTTCGGCGCAAACACGACGGGGATGCGTCGCCCGGCTTGCGCGATGCGCTGCTTGCCCTCGGTGTCGAATCCCGTGGTGCCGATCACCATACTTATGCCTAACTTCAGGCAGGCATCGAGGTGGCGCAAGCTGCCTTCCGGCCGAGTGAAATCGATCAGACAGTCGCTCGCGGCGATTCCCGCCGCGTAGTCGGCGCTGATCGCGACGCCGGTGGCGCTACCGATTCCGTCGCCCGCATCCTTACCCAGTTGCGGACTATCCGGCAGCTCGAGCGCGGCGGCGAGCCGCAGATCCTTGGCAGCCAGCACCGCCTCGATCAGAGTTCGGCCCATGCGCCCGGTGGCGCCAGCGATTGCGATCTTCATCCTCTACTCAATCCTGAGACTTGAACTTGTCTTTCAGCCGCTGCCACCAGCTTTTCTCCTGCGGCTCGGCGGCGCTCGCCGCGGCCGGCTTTTCGGCCGGCGCAGGTTTCGTCGCGGCGGGCTTATCCGCCGTCGCGGTCTCGCTCGTCGCAGGCGTTGATTGAGGCTGCGCGGCCACTGCGGGCTGCGCCTCGGAAGTCTTCGCCTCGGCAGGATCGCGTGGCGCGGCAGGCGTGACGTCGCCGTCGACCCGCTTCAGCTTGCCGTCTTCGAAGAATACGGCGAGCTTGCGATGCTCGAGCTCGGTCGAATTAACTCTCTGCCGCCTGAACACATAGTCCCAGCGATCGGCGTGAAAGCTGTCGGCAATGAGGGGGGTGCCGAGTATGAAGCGCACCTGCTCTTTGCTCATCCCTGGCTTGAGCTGGGAGACCATCTCCTGGGAAACGAAATTGCCCTGTTGGATTTCGATCCGATAAGGCGTCAGAGTCGGCAACGGCAAACGCGCCGAGCCGCAGGCAGCGAGAAGGAGGGTCGCGAGTAGGGCCAATGCGCGCAAAAACATGGAGTGAAATCGTTCTCAAAGGCAACAAAGCGTTATATGATAACCCACTTCAAAGCCCTCATCGAACGACGCGCATGAGTCAGCCAAAAGATCTCCAGACCATCGGCCTCAAGGCTACCGCGCCGCGGCTAAAGATCCTCAACTTGTTCGAAAAGAGCAAGGTCCGGCATCTGTCCGCCGAGGACGTGTACAAGATGCTCGTTGCCGAAGGCCTGGATACGGGGCTTGCCACGGTCTATCGCGTCCTCACCCAGTTCGAACACGCAGGACTGCTGCAGAGGCATCATTTCGAATCCGGCCGGGCGGTGTTCGAACTCAATGCCGGGACGCATCACGACCATCTGGTCTGCCTGCAGTGCGGCCGGGTCGAGGAATTCTACGACGCGGAAATCGAAAAGCGCCAGGCGAAGATCGCCAAGGATCACGGGTTCACCATCAACGAGCATTCGCTGCATCTCTACGTCGACTGCATCAAGCCGGACTGCCCGCATAAGCCCAAGTAGCGCAGCACGGTAACAGGCGGCAAGCGTCGTCGCGCGAACGCCCGCGCCAACAAGAATTGGAAGCCTTCCTCACCGCCACGCTGCTGGTTGCCATAGCCGAGATCGGCGACAAGACGCAGCTTCTCTCCTTCGTGCTCGCCGCGCGCCTGCGCCAGCCGCTCGCGATCGTGGCCGGCATTTTCGTCGCGACCATCGCCAATCACGCCCTCGCAGGATCGATCGGCGCCTGGCTTGCCCACCTCGCCGGCCCGAAGATCATGATTTGGACGACGGGGCTGCTCTTCGTCGGCTTCGGCCTGTGGGCCCTGCACCCGGACTCCCTCGATGCAGACCCGAAAATCCACCGCGCCGGCGCCTTCGTCACGACGCTCATCGCCTTCTTCCTCGCCGAAATGGGCGACAAGACGCAGCTCGCGACCATCGCGCTTGCCGCGCGTTTCGACAGCCTCGCCGCCGTGGTGGTCGGCACCACCTTGGGCATGATGATCGCGAATGTGCCGGCGGTGATCGTGGGCGAAAAGCTCGCCCAACGCCTGCCGCTCAAAGCCATCCGCTACGCCGCGGCGGCGCTGTTCATGCTCACCGGCGCGCTCACCCTCGCAGGACTTTCCACCTAGGCTGGAAGTTTCGAGCCGCGCGTGGCAGGAGCCAGCGGCGCGGACTAGAATGACCGGAAGGAACTATCACCATAGCGGAGTCGAAGACCGGAATGGATCTGCTGCTGTGGCGCCACGCGGATGCCGAGGACGGAATTCCCGACGCGGCGCGCGCACTCTCGAAGAAGGGATTGAAGCAGGCGAAACAAGTCGCCGGCTGGCTCAAGCCGCGCCTGCCGGGAGACTGCCAGATACTGGTGAGCCCCGCCAAGCGCGCCCAGCAGACCGCCGCCGCGCTGGAACTCCCCTATAAGACTGAAGAACGCATCGGCACCCAAGCGCGCGCAAGCGATATTCTCGCCGCCTGCGGCTGGCCCAAGCATGCGGGCGCGGTCCTCGTCGTCGGGCATCAGCCGACGCTCGGACGGCTCGCCGCTCGGCTCCTCACCGGGGACGAAGCCGACTGGGCGATAAAGAAAGGCGCGCTGTGGTGGTTCTCCGCCCGGGAGGACGAGATCGTACTGCGCGCGGTCGTCGGTCCCGACCTGCTGTAAGTCCGGCAATCGGCTGCAACATAGCTGTAACGCGCGTGCCGCAATCTGGCGCGACAATTTCGTCGCACAGATTCGGAGGCGTGTTGGCTATTGAGCGGGCGTCTGGCGTGAGCTCGCCCGGCATCGGCTGCAAGGCGCTTCGAGCGCTTGCTCGAGGATGAGGAGCCCTTATAAAGGCAAAACCGGCCTGCGGCGCATTCGCAATGCGCTCGGCTATTCCCTGGACGGCCTGGCGGCGGCACTGCGCCACGAAGACGCCTTCCGCCAGGAGGCCTTGCTCGCGCTCATTCTGATTCCGATCGCGCTGTCCATGCCGGTGGACGGCGCCGGAAAAGCGCTGATGATAGGGAGCGTTCTATTGGTCATGATCGTAGAACTGCTCAATTCCGGCATCGAAGCCGTCACCGATCGCGTCTCGCTCGAGAACCACGATCTCGCCAAGCGTGCGAAGGACCTGGGGAGCGCGGCCGTGATGATGTCGCTCGTCAGCGTCCCGGTGGCATGGCTGCTCGTGCTCTTCGGCTGAAGCGCCCGATGATTCGCGTCACGAAAACATCATAAGAGCGTAATCGCTTTGTCGCGCTCCGCTGCCAACATGGAGCGGACATGGATCGCGAGCGGATCGTCTGCCGGGAGCTTCTATCAGGACGAAAGAGCCTGCGCATCGCCGTTGTCACCGAGACCTATCCGCCGGAAGTGAACGGCGTCGCGATGACCATCAGCCGCATGGTCGAGGGCCTGAAAGAGCGCGGGCACTGCGTCCAGCTCGTACGGCCGCGCCAGGACCCGCAGGACGGCCCGGCGAGCAACGCGAATTTCAGCGAAGTGCTGGTGCGCGGCATCGCCATCCCCCGCTACGACACGCTGAAGATGGGTTTGCCGGCCGGCGGAAGCCTGCTGCGGCTGTGGTCGGCGACGCGTCCGGATATCGTGCACGTGGTCACCGAAGGGCCGCTCGGCTGGTCGGCGGTGTCGGCGGCGATGCGGCTCGGCATCCCCTGCAGCAGCGATTTCCACACCAATTTCCACAGCTACAGCAAGCACTACGGCCTCGGTTGGCTGGCGAAACCGGTGGTCGGCTATTTGCGCAAGTTCCACAACCGCTCGAATTCGACGCTGGTGCCGATCGCCGCGCTGGCCGAGCGCTTGCGGCATGAAGGCTATCGGGATTTGCGCGTGGTTTCCCGCGGCGTCGATACGCAGCTATTTCATCCGAACAAGCGCAGTGCCCTGCTGCGCCAGCGCTGGGGAGTCGAGCCGCAGCAGCCGGTGGTCCTGTACGTCGGCCGCCTGGCAGCGGAGAAGAATCTGGCGCTGTTGCTGCGCGCGTTCTCCGCCATGCGCTTGCTGCGCCCGGATGCACTCTTGGTCCTGGTCGGAGACGGTCCGCAACGCGCCGCTTTGCAGGCAGCGCATCCCGATTGCAGATTTGCCGGCCAGCGCACCGGAGAAGACCTCGCCGCCCACTACGCCTCGGGCGACGTGTTCCTGTTTCCGAGCGTCACCGAAACCTACGGCAACGTGACCGTGGAAGCAATGGCGAGCGGCCTCGCTGTCGTCGCCTACGATTACGCCGCAGCCGCGCTGCACATCGGGCACGGACGTAACGGCCTCATCGCCGATTTCGACAACGCCCGCGATCTCATTCGACTCGCCGCCGGCCTGATCGTCGACCCCGAACGTATCGCCCAGCTCGGCCGGCGCGCGCGCGAAACCGCCGAACGCATCGACTGGAACTGCGTGCACGACGAATTCGCCGCCGCGCTGCACGAGACGATCGCCGCCAAGGAGTTTGCCCATGCGCCCCGTCTTGACGATTGAAAGACTAAATACGTGGGACCGCGCGCTCTGCCTGCGCTTCAACCGCAGCAGCCGCTCGCACCCGGTGCGCGTGCTGTTCCGCCTGGTCAGCCGCCTCGGCGACGGCGTGTTCTGGTACGCCCTGATGCTCGCGCTGCTCCTCGCCTTCGGCCGTGCGGCGCTGCCCGCCGTGCTGCACATGATCGCGGTCGGCGCGGGCTGCGCGCTGCTCTACAAGTGGCTCAAGCGCAAGACCCTGCGCCCGCGACCCTATCAGGTGCACGCCGACATCGTCTGCATGGCGGCGCCTTTGGACCAATTCAGTTTTCCCTCGGGGCACACCTTGCACGCCGTCGCGTTCACCACCGTCGCCGTCGCCCATTTTCCCTGGCTGGCCGTGCTGCTCTTGCCGTTCACGCTGCTCGTCGCCATGTCGCGCCTGGTGCTCGGGCTGCATTATCCGAGCGACGTATTGGCGGGTGCTGCGATCGGGCTGATCCTCGCCTCGGGCTGCTTGATGCTGCTGTAGCTGCGCCGACCCGCCGCATGCCGAGCCGCGGCGGAACTTGCGCAAGCCGCGTTCACAAAAGTGAAATACTCCGGCGCTACGCTCGGCTTGCGCAATCGCTGTTGCCGGCCCGGCGCCGGTAGCGGGATTCCCCATGGCGACAAGAATTCATCACCTCCTCCATGCTGCAGCCATGCGCCGAAGCCTGAGCGCGCGGCGGTCTCGCATGCCCTTACCGCGACGCTGCAGAGCGTAGCGGCGGCAAGCCCTCAACTTAGGCCGATCTCCTCCGATAACAAGCAGCGAGTGATGCGATAAGGGGAGTCCCGTGTTTAATATTGCTGAAACATTGCGCGGCGCCGGAAATCAGCACATCGTCGCGGAGCACGCCTCCGCCGCGGGGCGCACGCCGGGACCCGCCAGCGGGTCAAAGCCGGCGTGCGCGCGCGAGAACCGACATTTCCTCGAACTGGAGGAGATACAGAGCATCCTCGATCACTCGTCGGTAGAACCCGTCTTCCAGCCGATCCTCGAACTCACCTCCGGCGAAATCTTCGGCCACGAGGGACTGATCCGCGGCCCCGCGCACAGTCCACTGCACGAACCTGCGAAACTGTTCGCGGCCGCCGGCCGCGCCGGATTGGCATTTGAGCTCGACATGCTCTGCTGCCGCGAAGTCATCAGGCATTTCGCCCGCTTCGGCATCAGCGATCGCCTGTTTCTCAACGTCAGCCCGCCGACGGTTCTGGGAATGCGCAACGACATCGAGACTCTGGCCGGTTTCATTCGCGACTGCGGCCTGCGCTGGGAACAGGTCACCATCGAACTGACGGAAACGCAGCAGATCGCGAACAAGGATGCATTCCGCGACGCCTTGCTGCTGTTTCGATCCAAAGGCTTTCGCGTCGCACTCGATGATCTCGGCGAGGGCTTTTCCAGCCTGCGCCTGTGGTCGGAGCTGCATCCCGACTTCGTAAAGATCGACATGCATTTCGTGCAGGGCATCAGCCAGAGCCCGTTCAAATTTCAATTCTTGAAATCGCTGCAGCAGATCGCCGACAATTGCGGTTCGACGCTGGTGGCCGAAGGCGTGGAAGACGTAGCGGATTTCCGCCTGCTGCGCGATCTGGGAATCGCATTCACCCAGGGCTACCTGATTTCCAAGCCGACATCGGCGCCGCTTCAGCGACTGGCCCCGACCCTGCACAAGGTGCTCGACTCGAGCGCCATTGCGGTCTACCCCGACAGCAGAGTCATTCCCAACCGCACCGTGACCGTCGATCGGCTCATGCTGCAGGTGCCACCTGCCTCCCCCCGCGAGAGCAACGAGCTCGTGTTCCAGCGCTTTGCCGCGGAACCGGATCTGGACGCGTTGCCCGTGGTCGAAGGCGATCGACCCCGTGGGCTGATCAATCGCCATCGGTTCGTCGCGCAATTCGCCCGTCCGTACTACCACGAACTGCACGGCCGCAAATCCTGCGCGCTGCTCATGGATCCGCATCCCTTGATCGTGGAAAAGGACGTGCCCATCCAGGAGCTGAGCGAAATCCTGGTCGAATCGGATCAACGCCATCTGGCCGACGGCTTCGTCATCGTCGAAGCGGGGAACTATGCCGGCTACGGCAGAAGCCGGGACCTGATCCGCGAGATCACGCGGCTGCAACTCGAAACCGCGCGCTACGCCAATCCCCTGACGCTGCTGCCCGGCAACGTCCCGATCAACGAGCATATCGCGCGCCTGCTCGCCGCCCGTTCCCATTTCGCTGCCGCCTATTGCGATCTCAATCACTTCAAACCGTTCAACGACGCCTACGGCTACCAGCTCGGCGACGAGATCATCAAGCTTTGCGCCAGAATCTTGAGTGCAGTCTGCGATCCACGCAGGGATTTCGTCGGACACATCGGCGGCGACGATTTCATGGTTCTGTTCCAGAGCGCGGACTGGGACGAGCGCTGCCGCGAGGCGCTGCGCCGATTCGACCGCGATGCGCTGCATTGCTTCACCCCGGAAGACCGGTCGCGGGGCTGCATCCGCGGCGAAGATCGGCGCGGCAACGAACTGCATTTCCCCCTCACCAGCCTTGCCATCGGCGGCGTCGTCATCAAGCCGGGCGAATTCACCTCCCATCTGGAGGTCGCCGCTGTCGCAAGCGAAGCAAAGAAGCTGGCGAAGCGCCAGGTCGGATCCAACCTTTGGATCGAGAGGCGCGAAGCGCGTCCCGCGTGAGCCCTGCGACGGAGGACACTCGCGCTCCGGTCACATTCCGGACACACAAGGGAGTTAGCCTGGGCATCGTTCGTTTAGCGAAGAGCGTCCGATGTCTTCCACTACATCCCTCGCCGCGTTTGCGCATCGAAAGCTGTTCGATGCCATCTACTCGCGATCTCTCATCTACAACACCTGCTGGGAGGATCCTGCGGTCGATCGCGAGGCGCTCGGGCTCGGCGCAGACGACGTCGTGCTGGCAATCACCAGCGCCGGCTGCAATGTGCTCGATTACGCGCTTGCCGGGCCGCGACGCATCCATGCGGTCGACGCCAATCCCAGGCAGACCGCGCTGCTCGAGATCAAGCTCGCCGCCATCCGGCGCCTCGAGTTCGAGGAATTCTTCGCGATTTTCGGCGAAGGATCGCACCCGGCCTTCCGCGACATCTATTTCGATCGGCTGCGTGAGGAACTCTCCCCCTTCGCTCGCAACTATTGGGACCAACACGGCAGTTGGTTCCTCCGCACCACGCCCGGCGACAGCTTCTATTTCCACGGGCTGTCCGGCCGCGTAGCGCGTGCCTTCCGCACCTACTTGGACCTGCGGCCGCGGCTGCGCGCCGCAGTGGACGAGCTATTTGCGGCGCGCGATCTCGAGGCGCAGCGGCGCATCTACGACCTGCGCATCGCGCCGCTGCTTTGGGGCCGGGCGCTCGACTGGATCCTGTCACGTCAACTCACCATGAGCCTGCTCGGCGTGCCGCTCCCGCAGCACGAGGAAGTGCGGCGGCAGCATTCCGGAGGGGTCCCGGGATTCGTGCGCGAAGCCGTCGACTACGTGTTTCGCTGCCTTCCGGTCTGGACTAACTATTTCTGGATTCTGTACCTACGCGGCGCGTACTCGGCCGAATGCTGCCCCGAATACCTCAAGCGCGAGAATTTCCAGCGGCTCAAGGCCGGCCTGATCGATCGCGTCCTCCCGCATACCAGCAGCGTCACGGCGTTCCTGCAAGCGAACGAAGAGCGCATCGACAAGTTCGTGCTGCTCGACCACATGGACTGGATGGCGAGCGTCTCCCCCCTCGCTTTGGCCGAAGAATGGGCTGCGATCATCCGCCGCGCCGCGCCCGCGGCGCGCTTGATCTTCCGCAGCGCCCACGCCGAGCCGGGCTATCTCAAGATGCTGCAAATCGACGCGAGGGGACGATCGCTCCTGCTGAGCGACGTCCTCAGGTTCCACCCGCAGCTCGCGCAGGAGCTTACGCGACGCGACCGCGTGCACACCTATGCCGGCTTTCACATCGCGGACGTCATGGCATGAAGGCGATGCGCGCCAACATCGGCGTCCTCGCCAGCCTGCTTCGCGGCCAGCCGCGGGAAGGTTCCGCCGCGGAACGCCTGGAAGCCTTCTACCAGCCGCAGGCGCTCCACTACGATGCATTTCGCGAGGGGATGCTGCATGGCAGAGGCGAGCTGATGGCCCTGCTCGCGCCGCGCGCCGGCTGCCGCGTGGTCGAACTCGGCTGCGGCACGGGCCGCAACCTGGAGTTCATGGGCGAGCGCATCGGCCAACTCGCCTCGGTCGAGATCGTCGATCTCTGCCCGTCGCTGCTCGAGCGGGCGCGTGCACGCTGCCGGAAATGGCGCAATGTGCGGGTGATCGAGGCGGATGCGACCGCGTGGCGCCCCGCTGCGCCGGTCGACTACGTCTATCTCTCCTACGCGCTTTCCATGATGACGGACTGGCGCGCCGCGATCGAGAACGCCCTTGCCATGCTGAAGCCAGGCGGCGTCATCGGCATCGTGGACTTCTATGTTGCGGGAAGAACCCCGCTGTCCGGCAGCGAACGCCATAGTTCGCTCGCGCGCTGGTTCTGGCCGCGCTGGTTCGCCCACGACGGTGTGTTCCTCGACCCCGAGCACCTCCCCTATCTGGCCGCCCGCAGCCTGCGCATGCACCTGCGCCAGGGCCGTGCGGCGCTACCCTACCTCGCCGGGCTGCGCGCGCCGTATTACGTCTACGTGGGCGCCAATGTCAAGGGCCGGCATCCGTGACCCGATGCTGATGTCCGATCTGCGGCTCGATCCGCACAAAGTCCGATCGCTGTTTCTGTCGGACATCCATCTCGGCACGCGCGCTTGCCACGCCGAGGAGTTGCTGTCGCTGCTGAAGGCCTACGATTGCGAGAGCCTGTTTCTGCTTGGCGACATCATCGATTTCTGGGCGCTCGGCCGCGGCATCTACTGGCCGACGCTGCATAACACGGTAGTACAGAAGATCCTGAGAAAGGCGCGCCACGGTGTGCACGTGCTCCTCATCCCCGGAAACCACGACGAGACGCTGCGCGAATACGTCGGCAGCTCGTTCGGCGACATCGCGGTCATGCGCGAACACATCTATACCGCTGCCGACGGCAAGCGCTACGCGCTGCTCCATGGCGACGAGCACATGCGCACGGTGGCGTACCAGCGCTGGCTGTCCCTGCTCGGGGATGCGATGTACAACACGCTCATCGGCCTCAACCGGGCGCTGTCGCGCGCAAGGCGCATCTTCGGCATCGGCGGCCGCTGGTCCCCGGCCGAATACGCCAAGAACAACGTGCAGCGTGCGGCTCGGTTCATCGCCGACTTCGAACGCTCGATGGCGCATGAAGGCAAACGGCGCGGGCTTGACGGCGTCATTTGCGGCCACATTCACACACCGGCGCTCAAGACCGTCGAAGGCATCACCTACATCAACTGCGGCGACTGGATCGACAACTGTACCGCGGTGGTCGAGCATCACGACGGGCGCATGCAGCTCGTGCGCTGCATGCATCGCGGCGAAAGCCTGGCGGCGGTTGCCGCGGTCGACGCCCATCCCTCCGGGTCCTGACTTCCGGCCCCTGCGGCAGCCGGGCATGCCGCATGCCCAGAGCCGCCTCGGCGGATCGCACGTGCGCCGCTCGACTCGCCTGCCGACCAAGCGTAACCGAACCGTCACCGTTCGGTCACCTGCGCGTAACGCTCCAAGCCTAATGTCGCGCCTATTCCATCGAACGGAGGCACAAGCCGATGTTGCAGATGCAATTTCAGGCACCGAGAAGCGCGCGCATTTCCTTGTGCGTTTCGCTCGCCCGGCACGAAGACGAAGTACGCGAAGCGCAGCGGCTGCGCTTCAAGGTCTTCGCCGAGGAAATGGGCGCGCGCGTCCCCGGGGGAGACCGCGGCATCGACTGCGATGCGTTCGATCCCCACTGCGAGCATCTCATCGTGCGCGATACCGAATCCAATCGCGTCGTCGGCACCTACCGCATCCTCGGCGGAACCCAGGCGCGGCGCATCGGCCGCTTCTATTCGGACGAGGAATTCGACTTGACGCGGCTCGATCACCTGCGCGAGGACATCGTCGAGATCGGGCGCTCGTGCGTGCATGCCGATTACCGGCGCGGCGCGGCGATTGCGCTCCTCTGGTCGGGGCTCGCCGAGTACGTGTCGAAGCACCACTACCGTTATCTCATCGGCTGCGCCAGCACGAGCATGGCGGACGGCGGCGTCGGCGCTGCCGCCCTTTACCGCAGCTTGAGCGCAACGCATCTCTCCCCGCTCGACTATCGCGTGTTCCCGCGCTGCGCGCTGCCGCTGCACGTGCAAGAAGATGCGCCCGCCCCCGCTACGCCGCCCCTGATCAAAGCCTACCTGCGGGCGGGGGCCTACATCTGCGGCGCGCCCGCCTGGGATGCCGAATTCAACACCGCGGACCTGCCGATGATGCTCACGCTCGATCGCCTGGACGCACGTCACGCACGCCATTTCCTGAAAGATGGGCACTAAGCCCACCCGCGTCCTCGTCCGGGCGCAGCGCCTGGCGCGCCTGGCGCTGCACCTCGCCTACGGCTGCGCCATCGCGGCCCTCGCTTTTCCACTATCCGGTGCAGCTCGGCGCAGCGAAGGCATAAAGCGCTGGTCGGCGCATTTGCTGCAGATTCTTTCCGTCCGTGCCGAAGCGGTCGGCGGCCTGCCGCAAGCAAACGCGGCGCCCACGATGATGCTCGCCAACCACGTGTCGTGGCTCGATGCCTTTGTACTGCTCGCGCTTTGCAATGTGCGCTTCATCGCCAAGTCCGACGTCCGCGCCTGGCCGGTCATCGGCTGGCTGTGCGCACGCGCCGGGACGCTGTTTGTCGATCGCGGGCGCCGGCAGCACACAGCACACGTCGGCCGCGAAATGGCGGCGGCGCTCGAGCGCGGCGATGCGCTCGCCCTGTTCCCGGAGGGCACCACGACGACAGGCGATAGGGTCCTGCCGTTCCACTCCTCGCTGCTCGAACCCGCCGTCGCCCGCCATGCCGCCGTCCAGCCGCTGGCCATCCGCTATCGGCGAGAAGACGGCAGCCGTTGCCTCGAAGCAAGCTACGCCGGCACCACCTCGATGATCGAGTCGCTATTGATGATGGTGTCGCAGCAGACGATCCACGCGCAGATCGAATTCCTGCCGCCGCTCGCCAGCTACGGCGTGCACCGCCGCGATCTGGCGAACGCGGCAGCGTGCTGCATCGCCGCTGCGCTCGGCGTGTCCGTGGAGAAGATTGGGAGTTCGGTTCCCGGTCTTAAGCGACCTCGGCATCCGGCCGACGCCTGTGGCTGCACGACCGCGGATATGGGCCTACCCGCCAGCGCCCAGGGAAATCAAGTTGCAACAATCGCCTCGTAATCTTGCCTCTACTTCGCCTCATCCTTCCCTTTCCGGAAAGAACAACACGTACGGCAGTCCCAAGGGCGAAGACATTGAACGACCATAGGAGAACAAAGTGAAGAAAGTCTTGGCGGCTTCGATTGCATTTCTCGTCACCACCGGCGCCGCGCTGGCGCAAGCGCCCGCAGGCAGCGCGGGAACCGGCTCTGGCGCGGGCGCCGCCGGAGCGGCGGCTGCGGGCGGCATCACGGCAGGCATGGTCGCCGCAGGCGTGGCGGTGGCTGCGGTGGCGGCAGCGGCCGCGTCCTCCAACAGCAGCAGCAATCCGTTGACCACCACGACGACTACGACTACTACGCCCTGAGGGGCGGTAGTCGCGAATCCGCTGCAGCTCAGGGCCGCAAGTCGCGCGCTGTTGTCGCCTGCCGCGCGACAAGATACGAAGGAAGAGCGTGGCCGGTCTGACCGGCGTCTTCGATGCACGCAGCGAGGGTGACGAAGACGCCTCGCGATTCGCCGATGCTCGCCCCTTCACCCGAAACTCGACGCCAGGTCCAACCGTGCCGCCCCCGTGCAAATATCCACGCCGCCGTGGCATACTCCGTTGCGCCTCGTCCCTGCGCCGAAAGCGCCCGGCGTGGAGCGGTCGAAGGGCTCGGTCGGCCGCGCTGCAAGTCGAACCAGTCGAAACCGATCATCGCAGCCCCTCGGCCTGCACCAGGCTGCAAATCTCGGGCGAGTATGCTTCGAAGCCTGCGCCGCCGAGCGCAAGCAGCGCGCCGCGGTTGCGCGCCGCGCGAGTTGCGGAGTCTGCCTGGAGCAGCCAAGGCATCGCCTCTTCTTTCGCGGTGAAGAACTTCAATATCACGCCGCGGTTGCGTGCGTAGTCCTCGGCAAAGCTCAAATCCCGATCCAGGGAGCTCGTGCGCACGACGAACGCGATGCGCGCGCCAGTCAATTTCAGCTCGATCGCGCGGTTCCAGATGTCGATGTGATCGAGCAGCCACATGCTGCGCGCCGGCGCACCGACTTCGATCAACACCTTGCGTAAAGTCGTTCCGGCGAGCGTGACCGCCAGTGCGTCGAATATGACAAATGCGTCTTTGCGGTCGGTCGAGCACGCCTGTGCGTTCACTTCCACGTGCGTCGCAGACAGCTGAATTCCCAGTTTCATGTCCCATGTCCTCGTATCGTTCGGTACGCTGGGACAGTGCCACGCGCAGGTTACGCCATGTTGACAGGCCGTTGTCGCCGCCCGCCAATTTTCATCGGGTCTGCCTGCTCGCAAACAGCACTTCATCTTCCCGCAACAAATCCCCGACAGACTGTGCGGATTATTTCAGGGGAGCGTCCGATGAGCACGTCGATCAGTCTTTCCAATATCAGCAAGACGTTTGGACGCCGCAAGGCGCTGGATCGAATCGACCTCGACGTCGGCAGGGGCGAGATGGTCGCGCTCATTGGCGCTTCCGGTTCGGGCAAGTCGACGTTGCTGCGCCAGATCGCGGGCCTCAACGCGAGCGACCGGGCCCCCGCCCGCTCTTCGGTGCGCGTCGAGGGGCGCTGCGTACAGCAGGATGGGCGCACCGCTGCCGACGTACGCGATATCCGCGCCGGGATCGGCTTCGTCTTCCAGCAATTCAACCTCGTCGACCGGCTACCGGTGATCACCAACGTCCTTGCCGGCATGCTGCACCGGGTACCCGCATGGCGCAGCACGCTCAGACACTTCACCCGCGACGAGATTCGCCTTGGCCTGGACGCGCTCACGCGCGTCGGCATGGCCGAACACGCCCTGCAGCGCGCCTCCACCCTGTCCGGAGGACAGCAGCAGCGCGCCGCGATCGCCCGCACTTTGGTGCAGAAGGCGCGGATCATCCTCGCCGACGAGCCGATCGCCTCGCTCGATCCTGAGTCGTCGCGCAAGGTGATGGACATCCTCGCGCGCATCAATCGCGAGGACGGTACCACGGTGATGGTGAGCCTGCATCAAGTCGACGTGGCACTGCGCTATTGCCCCCGCACCGTCGCGCTGCACCGCGGGACGATCGTCTACGACGGCGCATCCTCCGCCCTCACGCCGGCGCTGTTGCGCGAACTCTACGGCAGCGCGAGCGCAGAAGTCCTGCCCCTGCCCGATCATCCGAGCACGGCACCCGCGCTCGTTCATCCGGCCTACGTCGAGCCGCTGGCGCGACGCAATCAGGCCACCGTCCAAGCCCAAGCGGCATAATCACAGGAGAAACACCCCATGTTGCGCAGAATATTGCCTTCGGTCACGCTCGCTGCGGCGCTCGTCACGCCGACCGCGCCTGCTTTCGCGGAAGTGCCGAAGGAAATCAACTTCGGCATCATCTCGACCGATTCCTCCACGGCCTTGCGCCAGCGCTGGCAGCCGGTGCTCGACGACCTAGCCAAGCGCGTCGGCGCCAAGGTCAATGCATTCTTCGCGCCCGACTATGCCGGCGTCATCGAAGGCATGCGCTTCAAGAAGGTGGACCTCGCCTGGTTCGGCAACAAGTCGGCCATCGAGGCGGTGGACCGGGCAAACGGCGAAGTGTTCGCGCAGGTGGTCGCCCCGGACGGCGCCGGCTACAACTCGCTGCTCATCACCCACCGCGACAGCGGCATCAAGACCTTCGAGGACGTGATGAAGCGCGGTAAGGACATCAACTTCGGCATCGGTGATCCGAATTCGACCTCGGGATTCGCGGTGCCGAGCTATTACGTGTTCGCGCTCAACAAGATCGACGCCAAGTCGCATTTCAAGAGCATGCGCAGCGCCAACCACGAAACCAATCTGATGTCCGTCCTCAACAAGCAGCTCGACGTCGCCACCAACAACACGGAACAGATGTACCTGTTTAAGAAGCGCATGCCGGAGCGCTACGACGAGATCCGCATCCTGTGGACCTCGCCGCTGATTCCGTCCGATCCGCTCGTCTGGCGCAAGGATCTCGATCCGGAGCTGAAGGCGAAGCTCAAGGACTTCTTCGTTTCCTACGCCTCGAGCGGCCCGCAAGCCGATAGCGAAAAGCAGAAGCTGCTTGGCATCCAGAAGTGGGTCGGATTCAAGTCCTCGAGCAACGCGCAGTTGATTCCGATCCGCCAGATCGATCTTTTCCGGCAGAAGCTCACGCTCGAGTCGGACACGACCATGAACGCGGCCGAGCGCCAAGCGAAACTAGCCGAAATCAATAAGAAGCTATCGGACCTGAACCAGCAGCTGGCGGCAGCGAAGTAGCACTCCCCCTTCCGTCCGAAGTCGGCTCCAAGCCGACCTCGGGCGCGAGGCGACACCATGCAGACAGACATCCACCCCGCCGCGCTCGATCCTAGCGCGCTCGGCCTGCGCAAGCGCACGCTGTGGCAACTCGCGAGCTGGGGGCTCCTGCTCGGGCTGCTGGCGACCTCCTGGCGGGGCGCCGACATGCGGCCGGCGGCGCTGCTTCAGGACGCCGGCAATATGGCCCAGTATGCGGCCGGCTTCTTTCCGCCCAACTTCCGCGACTGGCGCGTCTACCTGAGCGAAACCCTGGTTACGCTGCAGATCGCGATCTGGGGCACTGCGCTCGCCGTGGTATGCGCCGTGCCTTGCGGCCTGCTTTCTTCGGCAAACGTCGCACCGTGGTGGATCCATCAACCCATGCGCCGGCTGATGGATGCGGCGCGTGCCATCAACGAAATGGTTTTCGCCATGCTGTTCGTGGTGGCGGTCGGATTGGGACCGTTCGCCGGGGTGCTCGCGCTTTGGGTGCATACCACCGGCATCCTCGCCAAGCTGTTCTCCGAGGCAGTGGAGGCGAGCGACCCGCAGCCGATCGAGGGCATCCGCTCCACCGGCGCGAGCGCATTGGAGGAAATCGTCTTCGGCCTCATCCCGCAAGTGCTGCCGCTGTGGATTTCGTATTCGCTCTACCGCTTCGAATCCAACGTGCGCTCCGCCACCGTGGTCGGCATGGTCGGCGCCGGGGGCATCGGCATGGTGCTGTGGGAGATCATCCGCGGCTTCTACTATGCCGAGACCTGCGCGGTGATGATCATCATCGTCCTCACCGTGACCCTGCTCGACCTGCTGTCGGCGCAGATCAGGAAACGCTTTATTTGACCCCGGGCGCGAGGCACAAGGACATGAACGCCGTGCTTCAGACAGGATCACCGAAAATCGCGCAAACCCGCATCGATCCCAGCGTGAGCTTGCGCGAGGCGACGATCGGCCGTTGCTGCGAGGTGCTGGAGCGCACGCAGCTCGAGTATGCGACGCTCGGGGATTATTCCTATCTCGGCCCCAACTGCATGGTGGCCGACGCGGTGATCGGGCGCTTCTGCGCCATCGCCGCGAACGTGCGCATCGGCGCCCCGAACCATCCCATCGAGCGGCCGTCGCAGCACCGCTTCACTTATTGTCCGGAGTATTACAGCGGCGCAGCGGTCCGCGATCGCGACTTCTTCGCCCGCCGCCGTGCCGATCGCGTCGTCGTCGGCAACGACGTCTGGATCGGCCACGGCGTGACGGTCCTCCCCGGTGTCACCGTCGGCGACGGCGCCGTGCTTGCCGCCGGGGCCGTGGTGACCAAGGATGTCGCCCCTTATACCGTCGTGGCGGGCGTTCCCGCCCGCCTGCTGCGGGAGCGATTCTCCCGTGCCGTCGCCTCCCGGCTGGCGCGCATTGCCTGGTGGGATTGGCCGTTCGAAACCATCTTCGAGCGCCTCGCCGATTTCCAGTCGACCGACGTGGAGGCTTTCTGCGAGCGCTGGACGCCGGATCCCCGCCGTGCCGCCTGAGGCGGAGGTCGGGCCGGCCGCCCCTAAGCTGGGGTCCGAAGAGGATCGTTCGCCGCGACCCCGATGGTGCGCAACAGATGCTCGCCTGCCTGTTCCAGCGGGCCGTCGTTGTCGATCACGACGGCATCGGCTGGCGGCGCGTAGTGCGCCGCGCGGGCGACGCGCGCTTCGATGGCGACGGCGGACTCGCGTGCACGTGCGCTCAGCCTGGCGCGCAGGTTCACGAGCGACGCACGCACCCAAACGACGGTCATTCCGGGGTAACGCGCGCGCGCCGCGTCCAGGTACTCACGCGATCCGTTCATCACCACGTCCAAGCCATTGGCGAGCCAATGGTCGATTTCGGTGCCGATGGCGTAGCGGTGGCCGTTGCTCGCCCAATGCATGGCAAACGCGCCGCGGCGCGCCCGCGCCTCGAACTCCGGGTCGCCGAGGGCAATGTGGTTTTCGCCACCCGCGTCGTGCTCCCGCGTGATATAGCGGTGGGCGAAGACGATCGCCGCGCCGGCCAGGCGCCGGCGCGCATAGGCGAGCAGGCTGTCCTTGCCCGCACCCGAGGCACCGATGACATAGAACAGGCGTCCGCGCACGGTTGTGCGCCTGAATACGCTCACCTCGCCGTCGAAGCCGAAGCGGCGGCTGAGCAGAAACGGCAAGTCCCGCGCCGGCTGCTCGAAAACGCAGATCGCATCCAAGCTGAGCGCCTCGGCGTTCAGATGACGCACGCGCTTCTCCAGCGGCGGAAACAACTTTGCGCGCTCGCGGGCGCCGAGCGTGCCGGTGAGCGTCATGTGAAACCGCCATTCCTGCATGACGTAGGGATAGCCCCAGCGCTGGAGCAGCTGCTCCTGCCGCGGCGTGAGCCCCTCGGCGCGGCGCCGCGCCAGATCCGCAACCGAAATCTGTGCGCGCATCGCGTCGAATTGCTCGACGCAAGCCTGCGCGAACTGCGACAGCCGCGGCAGCGCTCGTTGCGGCTCGATCGCGAGAAAGCCGTCGATGTTGCGCAGCTGCAGCGCGCCGAGCTGAATCGGCGACTGCGTGCGCGCAAACGCCGCGGCGAAGCGGTACAGATCCTCCGGGCTAGTTCCGCGGCTGAGCGAGAAAGGCGCTTTCAGCGTCGCGTGAAAACCGTAGCGGCGCGGCTCGGCAGTGATCGCAACGAGTTTCTCCGACTCGACGTTGGCAATTTTGAGCGGTTCGAGCGCGCTCCCGGATATCGGATCGCGTCCCAGCCAGCGACAGGCGAAGCGCCACCAGCTGCTCTCCGGCGGCGGCGCATAGTAGATCGCGTAACGTGCCGCGTCCTTGTTCATCATCGCGCGGGCAGCGCCCGCGCGATGTAGCGCGGCACGCCGCCAACGAAAGTCGCCACCACCTTCGGTAACTGTGGGTCTGAATCGTCGACCAGCACCAGGTCGCCGCGCAGGCCGACCGCGATCTCCCCACGATCGGCAAGGCCGGCAGCGCGCGCGGGGTTGCGCGAGACGATGGACCAAGCGGCGGCGAACGCCGCGACACCCTCTGCCGCCAGACGGAACGGTGCAGCGAGCAGCGCCGGATAGTAGTAATCCGAGGCAAGCACAGTGCACAAGCCATCGGCGACCATGTCGGCCGCCCGCGTGCCGCCGAGATGGCTGCCTCCGCGCACCACGTTGGGCGCCCCCATGATGACCGCGTTGCCGAACTCGCGCGCAGCCAGCACCGCTTCGCGTCGCATCGGAAATTCCGCAATATCGCAACCGAGGCTTTGATAGCGCGCGCGATCGGCTCGGGTCATGTCGTCGTGCGACAGGGTGGTTACGCCCAAGCGACGCGCGGCGCCTGCCAGCCGCTCCACTGCCTGCGGCACTTCGTTCGAACGCTCGGCCACCTGCGCGAGCAAAGTTTTGAAGTCGGCCACCGAGCGACCGCTGCGCTCGGCGTATTTGCTTATCTTGTCAGATTGCTCGGACTTCTCCAGCATGCCCGGAAAGTGATCGTTGAAGCCGAGCACGTCAATCAGTCCGCGCTCCATCCACGTGAGCACTTCATCCACGGCCTCCAGATTGTGGTTCTCGAAGCGCAAGTGGATGCGATTGTCGGCGCCGTAGCCGTTCTTGTGCGTCAAGTGTTCGATCAGGTTCCACGCCATGTCGCGCCCGCGCAGCCCCCCTTCCCAAGACAGGGTGATGCCGTGAAATGCAGTAGTGATGCCGTTCGCCAGCAGTTGGCGATCGGTATCGGCCAAGGCGATGTCTATGGGAAACGCCGCTTCCGGGCGCGGCAGGAGCTGTCGCTCGAATGCGTCGCCGTGGATGTCGACCAGTCCGGGCAGCACCAGCAAGCCGCGGGCGTCGATATAGCGATTCGCCTGCGAGCCGATATCGATGGCGGCGATTACGCCGTCCTCGAGCAGGATGTCCTCGAGCACCACTGCATTGTCCTGCCGCAGCACGCGGCCGCCGACGATGCCGAATTCGCCTTTCATCACATCAAAAGAAGTAAGCCTGATGCCCAATGCGCGCGAGCTTAGCCGCATGCCGTTACCGGAATGTGACGGCAGTGGGGCGCACGCCGCGTCACAAAAGTTTCACTCAAGCGTGTTTTACTTCTTCGCCTATGCAGGACACATCGGAATCGAACGCGAATGCGGCGGCACTGAAGTCGGACCTCGCCGGCGACGTCGATTCGCGCAAGCAATGGATGGCGGTACTCGCTCGCGCGCAATTGGAGGAACTGGAAGCCGCGTGGCGCAAGCTCGCCGAAGCGCCGCGCTATACCTGGCTGCGCCCGCCCCAGACGGGACTTTTGCTGTTGCGCGGGCGCGTCGGAGGGAGCGGCGCTAAGTTCAACCTAGGCGAGGCAAGCGTGACGCGTTGTGCTCTGCGCACCGAATGCGGACGCACCGGCATCGCCTACGTCCTCGGACGCAGCCATCGGCACGCCGAACTCGCCGCGATTCTCGATGCCATGCTGCAGGACGGCGCGCGAGGCGCGAGTGCGGCGCACGAGGTCGTCACCATCCTGCGCGCCACCCAGGCAGCGCGGCGCGAGTGCGCGAGCCGCAAGGCGGCCGCGACCAAAGTCAACTTCTATACCCTCGTGCGGGGAGAAGACCCGCGATGCTAAGCGCCGCTCGCGACCTGCTGCCGGGTCTGCCCGATCCAGTGTTCGACAGCCAGCGCGTGTTCCGCTGCGTGCTCGATGCGCTCGCGCATCCTGGCAGCGTGCACGAGCTGGATATCGCCCTGACCAGTCCCGCGCCATTGTCGGCGACCGCCACCGCGCTCGGCCTCACGCTTGCAGATTTCGAGACCCCGGTATGGCTGCAAGCGCGAGCCGGCGGCGCGGCCCAATACCTGCGCTTCCACTGCGGCTGCCCGCTCGTCGCCGAGCCCGCTCTCGCGCGCTTCGCCATCGCGCACGACGCGCTCGCGCTGCCGCCGCTCGCTTCATTCGCCTTAGGTGAGATCGACTACCCCGACCGCTCGGCGACCCTGCTCCTGCAAGTCGAGGAACTGTCCGAAGGCAAAGGCGTGAAACTACGCGGGCCGGGCATACGCGAACACGCGCAGCTCGCCGTCAAAGGCCTGCCGGCCCGATTCTGGAGCGAATGGCGCGAGAACGGGCAATTATTCCCACGCGGCATCGACGCGATCCTGGTTGCCGACAAGCGCATCGTCGGACTGCCGCGCACCACCCAGGTGGAAGCCTGAGATGGAGATGAATCGAAGCGCTTCACCATGTCGTCATTCGCGTAGGTAGTGCCATGTATGTAGCGGTAAAAGGCGGCGAAGCCGCTATAGAAAACACTTGGAAGCTGCTGGCCGAAACGCGCCGCGGCGACGCCGCAGTGCCCGAGCTGTCGCTTGCGCAGATCGCGCAGCAGCTGCCACTCGCAGTGGCTCGCACCATGAGCGAAGGATCTCTCTACGACCCGGAACTGGCGGCGCTCGCCATCAAGCAGGCGAGCGGCGACTTGGTCGAAGCGATATTCCTGCTGCGCGCCTTTCGCACCACGCTGCCGCGCCTTGCGAGCTCCCAGCCGTTGGATACCTCGCGCATGGCCTTGTGCCGGCGCATATCGGCCACGTTCAAAGACCTGCCTGGTGGGCAGGTCCTCGGCCCCACCTACGATTACACCCAGCGCCTGCTCGATTTTTCGCTCGCTGCCGCGGCGAGCGTGCCGCAGGCGGAGTACGCGGCGCAGCCGCTCCCCGATGCCATGCCGCGAGTGAGCGACCTCCTCGGGCACGAAGGCCTGATCGAAGAGGAACTCGCGGCACCTGGGGATCCGGAACCGCCCGACCTCACGCGCGAGCCGCTCGCGTTTCCGGCCGGGCGCCCCGCGCGCCTGCAAAATCTTGCACGCGGCGACGAAGGCTTCCTGCTCGCGCTCGGCTACTCGACCCAGCGAGGTTATGCCAACAGCCATCCCTTCGCCGGCGAAATCCGCGTGGGCGAAGTCGCAGTGGAGATCGTGCCGGAGGAGCTCGGCTTCGCCATCGACATCGGGGAAATCACGCTGACCGAATGCCAGATGGTGAATCAGTTCGCCGGATCGGCCACGACGCCGCCTCGGTTCACCCGCGGCTACGGCCTCGCCTTCGGCCACGGCGAAAGAAAGGCAATCGCGATGGCGCTGGTCGACCGTGCGCTGCGCGCAAGCGAACTCGGCGAAAGCGCGGACGCGCCTGCCTGCGCGGAAGAGTTCGTGCTGTCGCACAGCGACAACGTCGAGGCGTCCGGCTTCGTCCAGCACCTGAAGCTGCCGCACTATGTCGATTTCCAATCCGAACTCGAACTCTTGCGCAAATTGCGCGCGGCGGCGGGAGCGAAGAAGGACGCAGCATGATCGACGGCGCCTACAACTTCGCCTACCTCGACGAGCACACCAAGCGCATGATCCGGCGCGCCATCCTAAAAGCGGTGGCGATTCCCGGCTACCAGGTGCCGTTCGGCTCGCGCGAAATGCCGCTGCCCTACGGCTGGGGCACGGGCGGCATCCAGGTCACCGCGGCGGTGATCGGGCCGCGCGATGTGCTCAAAGTGATCGATCAAGGTTCGGACGACACCACCAACGCGGTCAACATCCGGCGCTTCTTCCGCGCCGTGACCGGCGTGACTACAACCGAGCGCACGGTCGAAGCCACGCTCATTCAGACCCGCCATCGCATCCCGGAAATTGCGCTTGCTCCGGGGCAGATCCTCGTCTACCAAGTACCGATCCCGGAGCCGCTGCGCTGGCTCGAGCCGGCGGAAGCCGAGACGCGCAAGATGCACGCCCTGGAAGAATACGGGCTGATGCACGTCAAGCTGTACGAGGACATCGCGCGCCACGGCAAGATCGCCACGACTTACGACTACCCGGTGCGCGTGAACGGACGCTACCTGATGAGGCCTTCGCCGATTCCGCAATTCGACAACCCGAAAATGGACCGCAGCCCGGCCTTGCAGCTCTTCGGGGCGGGGCGCGAGAAGCGGATCTACGCCGTTCCACCCTGGACGTCTGTGAAAAGCCTCGACTTCGAGGACCATCCCTTCGAGGTGCAAAAATGGAGCCAGGGCTGCGAGTTCTGCGGTGCGAAAGACAGCTTCCTCGACGAGATCGTCGTCGACGACCGCGGCGGACGGCTGTTCGTCTGCTCGGACACGGACTACTGCCGCGAGCGGCGCGAAGCACGGAACGGCGTGAGCACATCGACGGAAAACGCACTGGCATGACGACGCCCCTGCTTCGAGTGCAAGGATTGTGCAAGCGCTACGGCGGCCGCATCGGTTGCGCCGACCTGGCCTTCGATTTGTGGCCCGGGGAGGTTCTCGCCGTTGCCGGCGAGTCGGGCTCGGGGAAGACAACCCTGCTCAAGTGCGTCTCCGGGCGCCTGCAACCTGATGCGGGACGGGTCGAATTCAACACGCGCCACGAAGGCCTGCAGGATGTCTATCACCTGTCGGAGCCGCGCAGGCGCCTGCTCGCGCGCACCGACTGGGGCTACGTGCACCAAAATCCTCGCGATGGCCTGCGCATCGGCGTCAGCGCCGGCGCCAACGTCGGCGAGCGGCTGATGGCAGTGGGAGCGCGCCATTACGGCCGCATCCGCAGCGCGACGTGCGACTGGATGACGAAGGTCGAACTCGATACCGCGCGCATCGACGATCTGCCCGCGACTTTTTCCGGCGGCATGCAGCAGCGCCTGCAGATCGCGCGCAACCTCGTCACCCACCCACGGCTGATGTTCATGGACGAACCGACAGCGAGCCTCGATGTGTCGGTGCAGGCGCGCCTGCTCGACCTGCTGCGCGGCCTCACCCGGGAACTGGGCCTGGCGGCGATCGTCGTCACGCACGATCTCGCCGTGGCGAGGCTGCTCGCACAACGGCTGATGATCATGAAGGAAGGCCGCGTGATCGAGGCCGGGCTGACCGATCAAGTGCTCGACGACCCGCAGCATCCGTACACACAGCTCCTCGTCTCCTCGGTTCTGCAGACCTGACCATGGAAGCGATGATTCGCATCAAGGATCTCGCGAAGACCTTCACCCTGCACCATCAGGCGGGCGCAGTGCTGCCGGTACTCGCCGATGTGGAACTCGAAGTGCGGCGCGGCGAATGCGTCGCGCTGCATGGTCCGTCGGGTGCGGGCAAGAGCACGCTGCTGCGTTCGATCTACGCCAACTACCGCGTACAGCGAGGAAGCGTCGAAGTGCGCCATCAAGGGCGCTGGGTGGATATGGCGCGCGCAGATTCGCGCGAGCTGCTCGAGGTACGGCGCATGACCCTGGGTTATGTCAGCCAGTTCCTGCGCGTAATCCCGCGCGTTCCGACGCTCGCCGTGGTGGTCGAACCGCTCACTGCCGAGGGCACCGCGCGGGCGCAGGCGGAGGATCAGGCGCGCGCGCTGCTCGCTCGACTCAACATCCCGGAGAAGCTGTGGTCATTGCCGCCGGCAACCTTCTCCGGCGGCGAACAGCAGCGCGTCAACATCGCGCGCGGTTTCATCGCGGCACATCCCATCCTGCTGCTCGATGAGCCGACGGCAGCGCTCGACGCCGACAACCGCTCCGTGGTGAGCGAGCTCATCGGCGAAGCCCGCGCGGCGGGCCGGGCGATCGTCGGCATCTTCCACGACGAGGAAGTGCGTGGCCGCGTGGCGACGCGCCTGTATCCGCTGAAGGCCTTGCGCCAAGGTGAATAGCGAAATGATCATCGGCAACGCGCGCATCGTCACCCGCGGCGAGGAAGTTCGCGGCAGCGTGCGCGTACTCGACGACCGCATCGCCGCCGTCGATGCCGGCAGCACTTCCGTCCCTGCGGCCGCAGACTGGGAAGGCGACTGGCTGCTGCCGGGTCTAGTCGAGCTGCACACCGACAACCTGGAGAAGCACCTGATGCCGCGCCCGGGCACGCATTGGCCCGCACTGCCCGCGGTGCTCGCGCACGACGCGCAGCTCGCCGCGGCGGGCATCACCACGGTGTTCGATGCGCTCTCGCTCGGCGACGTGAAACCCGGCGGCACGCGCGGCGAACAGCTCGAGCTCATGTTGGGCGCGCTTGCCGCTGCCCGCGCTCACCGCCTGACGCGCGCGGAGCACCTGCTGCACCTGCGCTGCGAACTGTCCACCGCGGACCTGCTCGAACAGTTCGAATCCCTCTCCGCCGAACCCGCCCTGAAGCTGGTCTCGGTGATGGACCACACGCCGGGACAGCGCCAATTCATCAGCCTCGACAAGTACCGTGAATACTATCAAGGCAAGTACGGCCTGAGCGACGCGGAAATGGACGCCTTCACCGAACGCCAGATCGCGAATCAGCGACGCTTCAGCGCCGGCAATCGGCGCGCCGTCGCCGCGAGCTGCCGCGAACGCGGCATCGCACTTGCCAGCCACGATGATGCCACGAGCGCGCACGTCGACGAAGCCCTGGCCGACGGCGTCGCGATCGCGGAATTCCCGACCACGCTCGCTGCGGCGCGCGCCGCCCACGGCCGGCAGCTCGGCGTGGTGATGGGCGCCCCCAACATCGTTCGCGGCAAGTCGCATTCCGGCAACGTGTCTGCGCTCGAGCTCGCGCGCGAGAACGTGCTCGACGGACTGTCTTCGGATTACGTCCCCGCGAGCCTGCTGCACGCGGCCTTTCTGCTGGTGGAGCACGCCGGCTGGAGCCTGCCGCAGGCGGTGAGCTGCGTGAGCGCCAATCCGGCGCGCATGGTGGGCCTGGCGGACCGCGGGGAGATCGCCGCCGGTCTGCGCGCCGACTTCGTGCGCGTGCGCGCCTGCCGCGGTGTCCCCGTCGTGCTCGCGGCCTGGCGCGAGGGACGCCAGATTCTCTGACTTCCCGGGGTTTGCCGCTCGGCCACGCTTGGGCGTGAAGCGGGAACGGCCTTCAAGCCGCCTTCGCCCCCGAATCGCGCTGCGCCTTGATCTCCAGACGCAATCCGATCGACTTCCACTGTTCCGCTTCGTCGGCGAGCGCCGCCGCGCTCATCGGATGCTGCTCGAGTACGGATTCCGGCAGCAGCAGGCGAAAGCCGCTGTCGGTCATCTCGCAGCTTAGCTGCGGCAGCTCGACGTCGGTGCGGCTGTGGCAGAAAAGGCTCGCCAGCCGCAAGCAGAACACCGGTACCCAGTCGGCGGGGATCGGGCTCAATTCCTGCAGCTTCGCCAGCTTGCCGCGGTGCGCGAGCACCAGGCGCGCGAGCTGCGATTGCTCCATGCGCGAGAAGCCGGGCATGTCGGCGTTGGCGATGATGTAGGCCGAGTGCTTGTGGTAGCCGTTGTGGGCGATGGAAATGCCGATCTCGTGCAGCGCCGCGGCCCAGGCGAGCTGCGGCTCGGCTGCGTCTTCGCGCATCTGCCTGTGCAGCCTTCGCGTCAGCGCCGCAACGCGCTCGGCCTGGGCGCCGTCTACGTGATAGCGGCGCATGAACTGGCGCACGGTCACTTCGCGCATGTCGTGCTTCTGCACCCGTCCGAGCAGGTCGTAGAGCACCCCTTGGCGCAGCGCGGCGTCGGAAACGTTCACGCGCTCGATGCCGAGTTCGGTGAACGCCGCGCACAGGATAGCGAGCCCGCCGGGAAGAATGGCGGCGCGGTCCTCGCGCAATCCCGGCAGCATCAAGCGCCCGACCTCGCCCGCCTTGATCACCGCGCTGCGGAGCTTGTCCAATCCGCTCGCAGAAATACCGTGCTCGCTCCAGCCGTTTGCCTCCAGGATGGCCGCAATGGAGCGCGCGGTGCCGGAGGAAGCCACCGCCTCGGTCCAGCCGTGGCGGGTGTACTGCTTGCCGATGGTCTCGAATTCGCCTCTGGCCGCGAGTTCGGCTTGTTTGAACGCCGACTTTTCGATCCGCCCCTCGGGGAAATATCTCATGCTGTAGCTGACGCAGCCCATGTACAAGCTGTCCATCAGCACCGGCTCGACGCCGATGCCGATGATGCACTCGGTCGAGCCGCCGCCGACGTCGAGCACCAGGCGCTTGTCACTGCTGAACGGCAGGCTGTGCGCCACGCCGAGGTAGATCAGCCGCGCTTCCTCGCGCCCGGCGATGATTTCGATGGGGAATCCCAGCGCATCTTTGGCTTCGGCCAGGAATTGGCGCGAATTCTTTGCGATGCGCAGGGCATTGGTCCCGACTGCGCGCACGGCCTCGACGGGAAAACCGCGCAGCCGGTCGGAAAAACGCCGCAGCGTCGCGAGCGCGCGCTCCTGGGTGGAACGGTCGATGCGCTTGTCGCGGGTGAGACCCGCTCCCAGGCGCACCTGCTCGCGCAGGCCGTCGAGCAGGTAGATCTGGCTCTCGACGACGCGGCCGATCTGCAGGTGGAAGCTGTTGGAGCCGAGATCGATCGCGGCGAGCGTCTCGTATGACATGGCCGGACAACCTTAGCACTTGGCCAATGGACATGCAATGCAGAACGCTACTGGGGGTATTTCACCGCCTGCTCGATGTCGTCGACGGAAAGATGCCGCACGTCCTTGCCCATGGTCATGTAGACCACATAGCCGCAGATGTTCTTCGCATGGTCGCCCACGCGCTCCAGCGCCTTGGCGACGAAAATGACGTCAAGATGGGTCGATACGCTGCGCGGGTCTTCGATCATGTAGGTCAGGAGCTCCCGCAGGATGGCGCCGAATGCGCCGTCTACCTCGAGGTCGCTGCGGGCGATTCGAGGCGCCGCCTCCGCATCGAGCCGCGCGAAGGCATCGAGCGCCTCGTGCAGCATGCCGGCGACGCGCGCCGACATATGCCGGATCGGGCCCTGGTCTAGAATGCTCGCGCAGCCGTGCTTGGCAAATTCCCGCGCGATGAGAGCGATCTTCTTCGCCTCGTCGCCGGTGCGTTCGAGGTCGCCGACCGCCTTTACCGCCATGATGACGCTACGCAGATCGACGGCGGTCGGCGTGCGTCGCGCGATGACGTTGGTACACAGTTCGTCGATCTCGACTTCGAGCGCGTTGATCCCAAGCTCGGCTTCCAGCACCGTGTCGACCAGCTCGGTGTCGCGCTGCTCCAGAGCGAGCAGGGCACGGGAAAGCTGATCCTCGACCGCTCCGCCCATCTGCAAGACCTTGGCGCGAATCAGCGCGAGTCGCGCGTCGAACTGCGTCGAAATGTGATCGTTTGGCATCAGTCGATCCGCTTCACGGGAAGGCACAATGTTAGGAACGCTAACAGACGAATGTGACGGCAATGTTGCCGCCTCGGGTTTCATGTAACATTTCCATAACATCTTGAGCCCAAGCTATGTCTTTCTTTAAGAACCGGTTTCAAAATGAAGTCTGAGACTGCTGTAGCCTGCGCCAGCATAT